>MWFC01000018.1 GCA_002071415.1 Bacteroidetes bacterium ADurb.Bin012 | reverse complement strand
GTAAATTTTGTATGTCGTTTGAAAGACAATGCCAAGATACAGTTACAGGAAGTTTTGTTTGAAAAAGCGTTTTCAAAAGAAGAATTTGGTGTTTACAGGGTGGAGCACATACATTTGGATTACAAGGAAAACAAACAACAAAAAACACTTTGTTTGCGTTTGGTCTATTATAAAGACGAAAAAGGTCGAAAGTACAAATTCCTCACCAATATTTGGGACATTACGGCAGAGGAGGTCGCGTTGATTTATAAATATAGATGGACGATTGAGACCACTTTCAAAAAGTTGAAACAGAATTTTCAGCTACATTTTTTCTATTCTGAGACAGAAAATGGCATAAAAACTCAGATTTGGTGTACTTTGATAGCACATTTGTTACTCCAGGTGATAAGTGTTTTATCTAAGAGCAAGAAAGCGTTCTCTGCCATCGCTGCATTAGTGCGGATACACCTAATCAGCCATTTGGACTTGATGTGGGTTGTAACCGAGGGCGGGCGGGCATATGCTAAACGTATTTCAAGCCGGAATAAGAGTCCGACAAGCGTACAGTTGTCCTTATTTTGATAAGGGGTAGGTTTTTTAAAGAAGGAAAAGCTAATGTATAACTAACTGAATAAGTGGTATATAAAAAAATGTTTAGGAACTTTTTGAATTTTGTCGGTTAATAATGCTAATTTATATTATTCCAACATTAGAAATGAATGAAAATCTGAATATCCAAAACCAAGAATCTAAAATCATATTGCAAGTAAAGAATGTAAGTGTATAATATGGATCTCTGCTTGCTTTAAATAATATTTCTCTAAATGTTAATGATGGAGAGATTATTGCAATGATTGGTCCAAATGGTGTGGGTAAGTCGACAACTTTAAAGGTTATTTGTGGCTTAGTTTTACCTCATTTTGGTGAGATTTTATTTCAAGGTAAAAAAATAAATGGCAGTCAACCTTATCAACTTGTTAGAAAAGGATTATCCCTTGTATCTGAAGGGAGGAAAGTGTTTTCATCAATGACTGTCATGAAAAATCTCGAGATGGGAGGTTATATTTTAAAGAAAAATATTGCAAATTCAGTAAATGGAAAGAATAAATTAAAGAATAGTATTAAAAATATATTCGAAATTTTTCCTGTATTAAAAGAAAGAAGAAAACAAAAGGCAGGCGCACTAAGCAGTGGGGAGCAACAACTACTTGCCATTGCTAGAGCTTTGATTCTCAATCCTAAACTTTTTTTATTGGACGAGCCTTCTCTTGGCCTTTCGCCCAATAATGTAAAAATTGTATTCGAGAAAATAAGAGAAATTAATAAAAAAGGAACAACTATTCTTGTTGTGGAACAAAATGCTCGGATGGCTTTGGAATACGCCGATAGAGGCTATATTTTCGAAGTAGGCGGAATTATCATGAATGATACAGCAAAGAATTTACTAAACAATGAAAAAGTAAAAAAGTCATTTTTAGGAGAAATTAATTATTTTGGCTAATTCTTAATACCTTCTCTCAATAATATTTATTTTGATTTTTATTTTTATAACTTTAAACAACAAGATTCCCCCTAATTTCTATTTCATTAAAGTTTTTTCATTTTAATCCAGAGCTTAATTTTTCCGGAATTTTAAAAACTGTTTAATGCTTTCATAATCTTTTTTCAAGGCTTCACGGGGGATGGGGTGTGAAAACCATATCACTAAACCCGTGATTCCTCCAATGAAAAAGGTAGCGACAAATTGAAGTAACGAAAACGCCATGGCCGATTCTGAACTTATACCCCAATGAGCCAACAATACTACCAACGATAATTCCCTGGTCCCAAACCCAGCCCATGTAATTGGTATTAGCAATACAGCACTCGTGATGATGATGACCCCGGCCATTTCCCAAAATCCAATGTGAAAATTCAAGGCTTTGGCTATCAAATACGATTGCAGAAAATATATCATATAGGCAAAAACAGTAAGAAGCCAATTTTTCATGGAATGAATGCCTGTGATAGGATAAAGGCTTCCGTACAAGAATGATATAAAATTATGTTTTTGATTCTTGTTTCTGAAACAATAGAGCAAAACCCATAAAATCAGTAAGCCAAAGATGACAATCATCACTGAAATCCATAGAAAGGTAATATTTTCGGTTTGGAGCAACAAGGCGTACGAGAGCAAACCTCCACCCAGTACGAAGTACAAATCGAAGAATCTGTCGGCAATTACGGTCTGGAAAGCCTTAAACAGCCCGCCTTCGGAAAGGTCACGTATGTAATAAACTCGTACGATTTCACCAAAACGTCCAGGTGTAAGCAAACCAATAGAATAAGAAGTGAGATAAGATTTATAAGTATTCGTGGTATCGTAATGTATGCCTTCTGTTTTCATTAAATAATGCCATCTCCGGCTTTTTAACCATAAAACGATGAGTACACCCGGCAAAGCCAGTAAATACAACCATAGGTTAATGCCTCTCATAATGTCAACAAATTCATTAAAAGTAAATCCCGTCCTTTTAATAATCAACCAGATTAAACCAACCGCTATAATGGCTTTCAAGAGTTGTGAGAGGATGTTTTTAAAAGATTTCATCGTTCGGTTTTCAAAGTTTTTCCCTTTTTGTGGAATAAGTTGCTCTTTTCCAGTATTTTCTGGCATTTTCGAAAATATAACCCATCGTTTTTTGAGGAATATGGTCAGCAATATAACGTGCAGGTTTTGTCCCTAAAAGGAGGAAAAGAAAATCGATGAGAATTTCCATCAGATATCGACCCAGGCTAAATCCGGAAATTTTATATCCATAGTCGGGATTTTTTAAACCCAATACACTTCTGAATTGCATGCGGATAAAGGTTCCTCGTTTTTTCAAATCATATCCATGAGAGTGCATTTTGATGGCTTCTTCTTCGGCGATGGGCCAAAGTGTGATGATGTGTTGATTTGCCATCTCCTCGAGTAAATTTTGTCCTTGTTTGCTTCGAGCTATAACCAACGAAAAGCCTTTTCCTCTTTCTTCGTAAACAGGTGCCCACGCATCACCTCCCGAAATATCGGTAAACTCATTGGTAAGATCAGTACATAATAGACTGTTTTTAAGAATATGGAAAGGGATGAGATAGTTGGCATGAAACTTTGGTAATTCCATTATGCGACCGTTTTTCATTTCTATGCGCATGCGGCCGGGCCACTCACCATAACGGAAATAGATTTTTTCTATAGATGTCAAATCTTTTTCCTTGTGTGCAGCAAGAAAGCTGCGGATGGAGGAAACATGCAGTGTGTTGCCGTAAAATGGGCCAAATATGTAAAGAATTTTGTCAACTGAAGGATGCTTCATTTTTTGCAGTTTCCTTATAGCTTGAACCTGGCCGGGTAAACCTACATAAGCCAGTTTGCCATCAAATTTGGCTATTTGTGGTAATATTTCATTTACCGAACTAATAACATACTTGCTTTGAGCCGATTCGAGAATTTCTTCTTTTGTTGTGGCAATAAATGGTTCGGTCAGCCATGGTTTCTCCTTGGACATTCTCAGAGTAACCGCTCCCTGTATTTCTCCTTTTTCGAGCAAATATATCAACAGGGCGCTTAAAATTCCTCCACTACCTGCATTCGATCTGACTATTTGGTCATTTGCATGGCCGATGTATAAATTTTCGTAACTTCCCATCAAACGGTTGAAATGCGAAGCCGATGCGAACAGCCATTGGTTGAATTCAGGGAAATGGAATTCATGACCCGAGCAAGCGCTCCAGATGGTTGCGGCTTCTTCTTGCGTAAGAGGAGAAATAATTTTTGGCCGATATTTCCCTTCCCTATCCTGAAAAAGGATTTTTCCATTGCTAAGTCCCACACAGGTTCCACAGCGGTTGCACAAATTCGCGCGCATGATGCACTCCAGATGTTTAGATGCGTTTCCCAACATAAAATTGCCTGATTCCTAACTCTCGAATAATTGAATGTTGAAATTTTCGAATAAGAAAATCGCCGAGTTTCTGCAGAAATACTGGCCCTGCAGGAATGAGCAAAGTGCCTTCGTGATGGAGAACTTGCCAACCCGTATCCTTCAACAGCATTTTTACTTTTTTGGATGGCAAAAAACGATGTGGACCTTCGCCATGACCGCCAAAAAGAAAGGTAAAAATACGATAAGGAAATTCACTTGTAGCTGGCGGACAGCTCAAAATAAGAATGCCTGAGGGACGAATGACTCTATGCAGTTCTTTCAGAAAAGCTACGGGTTCAGCCACGTGTTCAAGGGTTTCGAGACTTACGATAGCGTCGAATTCTTCATCGACAAAGGGTAAACTGCTGTAAGTCGAAATTTTTATCTGTTCGATATCTGGCCACAGTCTGAAAGCCTCATTCATCAAACCTTGCGATATCTCTGCATTGATCACCCGAATGCCCGGATAAGTACGTTGCAAGAAAATGCTGGCTTCTGCGTCTCGACTGGTAATGTTCAGGATTTTTGCCCCCGATGGTAAGGGAGGGAACAATTCGAGCATTTTTCGAAACCTCTGGTCGTGTGCATATTTTACCTTGTTGTTTTCCTTTACATACTTATGTGCCACTTTATCCCAATGCTCTTCGACCTGTTTATCGGTCCACTTGTTTTTTGGCAGTTTATACTTCATGATTTAATATTTCCTTCGGTTCATTACCGAGATTTGATCGGCCAGTAAACCAATCAGAAACAGAAACATGCTGCTAAGGATGAGAATAGTGGCTGTGTTTGGAAACCGGCTGAAAACAACATAGCCATGGATACCCCATCCAAGACCTGCTATAAAAGCTATAACACTAATAGGGAAAAATATTTTTAAAGGATTAAACAGCATGGTCATGCGGAAAAGTAATAAAAAGGTCTTGGGGCCGTCTTTTAGAAATTTTACAGTACTGTTTCTGCCTTGACGTTCTTTTACGTGGATGGGGAAAGTGCCAATAGAATAACCCTCTTTGAGGAAAGCCAGTGTAGAAGTGGTAGAAAATGAAAAACCATTGGGCATGATATGTAGTAACGACAGGATGAGCTGGCGATCGAAACCACGGAATCCGGAGTTGAAATCGGGTAATTTTTGCTCAACTAAATATTCACCTACAATACGTATGATTTTTTTTCCAGATGTACGAGCTTTAACCTGATAGGAATCAGAAGTTCGTTCCCCTATAACCATGTCGTAATCCTGCAACATTTGGGCAATTTTGGGAAGGAACGCAGGATCGTGCTGTCCATCGCTATCCATAAAGATTACTTTTTCGCCTTTGGCTTTGCGGATTCCTGTTTTCAAGGCTGCCCCATAACCTTTGTTGGTTTCATGCTTGAGCAGACGTACAGGATACTGCTGAGCTACAAATGTAGTTTGATCAGTAGAGCCATCATCCACCACAATGAACTCAAACCGATCGAACAGATGAAGTGAGTTTATTTTGTCGAGAGTATTTCTGAGGCCTTCTTCCTCATTATAAGCCGGGATGATAACCGAAATGAAAGGAGTATTGCTCATGCAAATGAATTCGTTTTGGCAAAGATACTGTCTCCATGTGGAATGAGAAAATATGCTTCAGTTTGCAGGATGGTGAATGGTGAGTTAAAAAGTTAAAAGTTGAAGGCAGGTGATATGCTGGAGGTATGGCCTATAACACGAGTTTCTGTTTTTATGTTTACATGTTTATTTATTATTCCTGTATTCCTGCTTCATTTGAAGCACGCCACCGCTCTCGGAACGGCTGTGATGTTCTATGAATGACTCGATTTGTTCAACAGTTAGACGTTTTGCTAAAATGGTTTTTTTCTCGTCGAGCAGATATATTATAGGAGTCGAGTAAATATCGTATAGATCATGATAGTTGGCTGTATAGGCTCTTGGCCCATTTACATTAATCCAATCCATATCGTACTGACGGATATAATTTTTCATTTCGCGCATATTAGTATCACTGCAAACGGCGAATACTTCTATGTCGTATTGTTTACCCTTTCTTGTCATGAAATCCTTTAACATTGGAATTTCTTTTTTACAATGGCCACAAGTGGGGTCCCAGAATAAAAGTATGGTATACCTCGCTTTAAGTTGATGAAGAGAAATGGGTTGCATAAAGGTATCGAGCATGATGAGTTCAGGAGCAGTCTGGCCAATTAAAATTGGCTTAAGTTTTTTGGCTTTTTTTATTAAATTTTCTTTTACAGTATTATTGATCCAGTAATCCATTTCACCCGATGCATAATAATTTTCCACCATATACACAAAAGCCGCATCCATGCCCATAATTTCGCTGCGTTCGGTAAAATTGGTCAAGAACCATATCATATAACGGTAGGTGTCGGCTGATTGACTGGCTATGGGGATTAAACGCTTCGCCTCGGCAATGATGCTATCAGGGTGTTGTAATACCATCTTCGTAAAATACGTATTCACTCTTTGATGATAGAAGGGGGTTCTCAGTAATCTTGCATCATTCAGAGGCAGGTTATCGAAATAATGCGCCTTGTAATATTTATAAGCAAACAGAGAATCGGGCCTTCCGTTAGGAAGTAAAGGAGGATCAGGGATTTCTGGCTCCTGCGAAGCTTTCACGAAATCAGCTGCAAACATTCCTTCATGTGATTCTATAAATTCCTTGATATAAGACATCACTTCATCATTGATCTTTTGCATCCAAGCTTTGGCCAAACTGGCAGAATCGGGATACAAACCTTCGGTCCGCTTGAAAATCTTCTGATAAGGTTCGATCTCTTTTTGTTTCTTCCCTAAATAATGAATGTATCGAAAAAATGCAAGGTTCTCTGATGATCCTTTTATTTGCATGTTGTTTACAGGATCATCTGCAATAGTTTCGAAACTTATACGAGGCTCATTATTCATAAGGAACTCAAAATATCGGTTCTTTTTTTCTCCGGCTATAATATATAACCCCCCCGTAAGCATTGAATCGACTTCCAGAACAAACCACTCTCCCTTTCCTTTTCGAAGCGTATCATCCATGTATTGCTTATCGGCAAAATAATGAGCAAGATAGAGGAAATCATCATTGGCACCCTTTATTTTAACCTTGAGTTGAAAACCTTGGGCATTCACCTCGCTCAACACGGAAAATAGAGACACTGCAAGAATGAATAGTACATTTCTCATAGACTGAGCCTTAATGAATAAAATTAAAATGTAATTTTACCTTAAATACACCACAAAAATATTACTTTTGTGAAGAAGCATTGGTTAAACTCATTAAAAATCCCATTATTCCTTCATAAATATGACAAAGAAAATTCTCATTCTTCCCTTTCTTTTTCTGGGCTCATTTTTTTATAGCCAGGCACAGGATAGCATTATCAATCAGTTGCTTAGAACTCGCCAGAAAGACTATTCGAATTACATTCAGCAACGCGACAGCATCAAGGTGCGAACATGGGAAAAAGTGGTGATGCTCAATGGCCTTGCTGCCAGAGTGATCCAATCCGACAGCATTTTAATTGCCGCTTGTCTTGAGCAATTGGCTGCGGGCATTCCTTCAGTTAGGGAACAGCAACTGCTCGATACCATTACTCACCTCAAGGGAAGAATTGAATACATGAAACAGAGTTCATCACCCGAAAACGACCTGAGCCCCCGTGATTATGTCATTCTTTTGGGTGTATCCCTCATCCTGATCTTGCTTGGAATTTTTGCACTTATCTTGCTTAGAAAACTTCAAAAAGCCAACAAATCCGGACTAAAAACCAAAGAAGAACTCGAAACTTTCCAAAATACACAGCTCGAATATGAAAATAAGCTCGAGGAAATCAACGACGAACTGGCTCGGATTTATAATGAAAGGGAACAACTCCTTCAACAGATAACCGAACTGAACAGGGCTTTAATTTCTGAAAAACAAAATAATAACCAATTGAAGGATTGTTTAGAAACAATATCGAACGAGAAGCAAGAGATGCAGAACGAGATGAAGCGATTGAAGGAAAAGGCTGAAAAGTACCAGAATCTGCCTGACGAATCGACTATAAATGAAATTATTACCGAAAACAATCTCCTAAAGTCGGAAAATATTCAATTAAAGCAACAAATCTTGGAGCTTCAGGAGAATATCGAGCAATTAAAATCAGAATTACTGAAAGTCACTGAAAGTTCCGATGAACTTTTGCGAAAATCTTTGGAAGAAAGAGAACAGAAGTATAAGATGGAACTACAGAACGCCCAGCAGATTCAATTACAATTGGAAGACAAGATCAAGGAAATTGAAGAAAGGTTGAAAAATATTCTTGAAGAAAAGGACATTCTTGTTTCGGAGCACAACTTTGTTATGGAAAGCCTATCTTCGATGTGCGATGAACTCGAAAGAAGCAAGGCTCAATTGCAAAGTGTTGAAACCGAAAAAATCAGTCTCGAAGAACAGCTTGTGAATCTTTCGCCTTTGCCCCAGCAAATCGATGCTTTGAATGCTGAAATCATTCGTTGGCAGAATGAGAATGAGGAACTTAAACAGCAAATAGCCCGAGAGATAAAGCTGCGTAAAGAGATTGAATCGGATATTCAGAAAATCTTCAACCGACTCGAAGGAGGAGTTTGAACTCACAGAGTAAATTCCATTGCTAACAGGTTGCTCTTTCAAAGGTTTTTTAAGATTTTTGCTCTGATGCATTCATAGAGTTTCAGTGCCTTGGGGTCGTTTCCAACCAGTTTTTGTTTCTCGAGTTCTTCGATTATTTTCTCGAAAAGAGTTAATCCGATTTAATGTCGTTGATGAATCGTTCTTTTTATATAAAGCTTTCAATATTGTAACGTTTGTGTTTCTTGGGTAATCTCCCTTCTAATTCTCCATATTCTTCCAGTTGCAATTCAATTTCATCGTTATCGAGTTTAAGAATATTTTCGAGCAGGTCGCGGTCCATGAATATACTTTCTTTTAAAAACATCGCCATTCCCTGCCTTTTTGATAAATAAAATGGAGAATTCTTTATCCTATAATTGCATTTCAATCCCCTTAGTTATGACGGGACAAAAGCAGCATCGCATTTCAAATTGTTGTATTTTCGTGTAAACCTAACAGGTTTTAGATATTTGTTAGGTTTTATCATTAAAATAACTTGGCTTAAGTGAGTCTGATAGATATTACCAGGTCAGGAAAGGAAACTTAAAAAATTGTGGGTTTCGGATGAAGGGAGTGCGCCTTTACCACGTGATGAAAGTAATCATTGAGAATAGGTGATGCTATATCGCAATCTTCAAAACCACGACAACTTGATTTAGTGTCGAATCAGGAGTTCTGAAATTATTCGGGTATTTCATAACAAAAAGATTTTACAAAACTGATTCGGGAAAACATTTATAACAGAAAGCATTTCATTTTTTCTTGTTTCCAATCCTGCCAATGGTAATTAGAAAACCAAAGTTTAGGGGTAAGATATTTGTCTTTTGCCTTTTATAAATATTTACAGTATTTACTCTCGCTCGAGCTTTTGCAGGCAGTAGGCATATTTCGTTCATTTTTCCACAACCCTCCTAAATTTATTTTTCTATGGTGGAACTCATCTTTTATGTTCGACCAGATTCTTCCAGCCATTTTGTGTGGTGTTTTATGGTTCGAAGAACCAGCGCAATGATGAGGGCAGCAACCAGGATATACAATGAAGGTCTGACAGATAGGAAATTTCTATTCAGCAGATAATAGCGCAGGTAATCGATGAAGGCAAAACCAAACACAATGGATAGCATACCCGAATATTCTCTCCGTAATACCGATTTGAAAGAGAAGGGTAATGCAGAAGGATCATAATTTTTGAAGGAGGGGAAAAAGGTAGGAACTTTCAATGTCCATTCAATATATTCTTGGTCATACTTGCGTTCGAGGTAACATTCTTCGGCAAACATAATTCTTTCGTAATAAATCCAGAAAACGAGCGAAATAACCAGAAAATACCAGAAATTGAAAACGAACAAGGTGAGTCCGGCCCATATGAGATAGTTTCCGAGATATAAGGGATGGCGTACGATGGAATAAATGCCTGAGGTATTCAATTTTTCGGCTACTTGCGATTTAGTATTTCTACCCGAAGTTCCTGCCGGAGTTGTGCCAATAGTTATTATTCTGACTAAAAACCCGGTTGCAGCTAAAACAATTGAAATTGCGGTCAAACATTTGGCAATTGAAGGATCGAGGTTACTATAATCGGTAAAGAACATCGCCGGAATTAACGAAATAAAAATAATTACGGGTATTTGCCCACGGTATCGGAAAAAGAAATTACCTGTTTTCTCGAAAGAATGTCGCAGAGCCATAACTCTAATTTTGTACAAAAGTAATGATTTCGATCTGGGCAAATTGTAAAATATTTTGTCTCATGTGTAACTTTTGCAGGTTTATGGAGTCGTAATTTTGTTTAAACTGGATAAATTAAAAGCTATGAGAAAAAAAGTTTTTTCGTTGGTGGCGGCCTTAGGTTTTATTATGGTAATAATTCCTGCTTTTGGGCAATCGAATGTAATTTCGGAAATACGCCAGGTGGGTTCATTTCAAACCATTCAAAACAATTCATCGGTAGATATTCTTCTTTTACAGGGCAATAGTTTCGAAGTCAAGATTGAAGCCGACTCCGAAATCATTTCTTATATCGATACCGAAGAAAGAAATTCCACACTTTACATTGATGTAAAAAAAAGGCCCGGGTTGAGAAAGATAAAGGTGATGCGTGCAATTATTACTGTGCCTAATTTGAATGTGATTAGAATCAATGGCTCGGGTGATGTGGTGAGCATGAATCAATTGAATTTTCCTCGTTTCAGTATAACACTCAATGGAAGTGGAGATGCCGAGCTCGAGCTCAAATGCAAAGAATTTGAATCTTATTTGAATGGTTCGGGCGATTTATTGGTGGAAGGGGTGAATGGCTCGTGCGAGATCCATGTAGCAGGTTCGGGCGATATGAAAGGAAAGAATTTTCAACTTTCGAACCTGAAAATTACCAATCGGGGGTCGGGCGATATAAAACTTAGCGGTAAAGCCGATGAAGTAAATATTTATTCTAATTCATCGGGTGATATCCACTGTTTTGAACTGCCTTGCAATAAAGCAGAAATACACTGTTATGGCTCAGGTGATGTGAGCCTTTGGGTGATACAATCCATTACTGGCTCAATCCATGGCTCGGGAGATATCAGAATAAAAGGGAATCCCAATAATCGTAACATTCAAAAACAGGGCTCGGGCGATATTATCTGGAGTAACTGAAGGAATTACTTCTCATGTTCCTTTTGCCTTTCAATGCCTTTACTATAACTATTTTTTTCGAATTCCCCTATTCATCCTGTAATCGAAGGTAATTGTCCTGTGGAAAAGTTACAGGATGGAAATATTCCATTTTTGTTATGAAATAAAGAGGATGATTTGATGGACTTTGAAACTGAAGTTACGAATTCGGACAGGCTCATTGTTCAGGTTCCATATCACAATTCTGGAATGATGATTTACTTGGAAACATAAAATGACAATAGATTTTCCAAATTAACTATCCGAGCGAATGGCGCGTTTCTTATTTTATGGTAGATTCGATCGGCTATTCGTTTACCAATAGATTTTAGAATTTTACTTTGCTCCCGGCAGTGAACAGTTATATTTATTATTTTCGCACGTTTGATTTTGTTTTAATTCATTCTGAATATATAATTTAAAAAATTGTTTTATCATGAGACTAAAAATTGTAGCCGGTAACTGGAAAATGAATTTAGACTTCGAGGAAGCCGAAGATCTTATTTCCGCCATAGCCGATGAGCTTGAAAATATCGACCTTGGGCATGCCGAGGTTGTAATTTGTCCCCCATTCCCTTATCTCGAGATGGCCCTCGATATAGCCATAGAATCTGTTTTTTCGGTAGGAGCTCAAAACATCAGTCATTTCGACAATGGAGCCTATACTGGGGAAGTTTCGGCCCGTATGCTGGCTTCGATGGATGTTGATTATTGTATTGTTGGCCATTCGGAACGAAGAAAATATTTTAACGAAACCGACGAAATCATTGCAAAAAAAATCGATCAGGCCATCGAACATGAGTTTATCACTATATTCTGCTGTGGCGAACTTTTAAGTGAACGTCAGGCCGGGAAACATTTCGATGTAGTTCGTGAACAAATCGAGAAAGCCGTCTTTCCTTTGTCCGAAAAAGAGTTTTACAACATCGTCATTGCCTATGAACCCGTCTGGGCTATTGGCACTGGAGTGAATGCCACACCTGAACAGGCTCAGGAAATGCATGCTTACATTCGCAACCTCATCGCATCGAGGTATGGTAAAGATGTAGCTGACGAAACCTCCATATTGTATGGTGGAAGTTGCAATTCGAAAAATGCTCCGGAAATTTTCGCCCAACCCGATGTGGATGGCGGTTTGATTGGCGGAGCAAGCCTTAATGCCGATGAATTTATCGAGATTGTCAAGGCAATCCTTTGATTAAAAATGGAATATACTGAGCTGCGAATCCCTATAATTATTGACGACGAAACCAAAGAATTACTCCCTTCCATTTTAACTGAGCTGGGATTTGAAGGTTTTATCGAAGAAGAAGATTCTTTGCTGGGATATATCCCTTCAGTTCATTTTGACCGCCATGCCGTAGAAGAATTATTGCAGAGACTGGATATTGCTCCTTTCTTTACCTTTCGGACTGTTCCCGAACAAAACTGGAATGCTGTTTGGGAAAGCCAATTCGAACCGGTCGTTATCGCTGAGAAATGCTTTGTAAGAGCTCCTTTTCACTTTCCTCAGCCTCATTATCCCATCGAACTGATCATCGAACCCAAAATGTCGTTTGGTACAGCCCATCATGAAACCACCGCCATGATGATGGAATACCTGCTCGAAATCGATGTGATGGGGAAAAGCATTCTGGATGTGGGAACCGGTACTGGAATCCTGGCCATTCTTTCGGCAAAGATAGGAGCCGTCAATATCGTTGCTATTGATAACAATGAATGGGCCTACCGAAATGCTCTCGAAAATATTCAACTCAACAATACACCTCGAATCGTCGTAAAACAAGGAGATGCATCTTTGCTTTCGACTATGAATGAATTTGACGTCATTTTGGCCAATATTAACCGTAATATTCTTTTGAATGATATTCCCGCTTACATGAAGGTTTTGAAACAGAACGGTCTATTGATCGTAAGCGGTTTTTACAAAGATGATCTACCAGTTATAGATGATGCTTTTCACCGAGTAGGCCTCGCATCTTGCCGAATAAAAGAAAGAAACAGTTGGCTGGCTGCTGTTTATTTGAAAACTCTGCCTTAATGATTGGAAACTTATCTTTCGTATCGAAAAACCTATAAAAAAAGAAGTCCTTCACCAATTTTATCCTCGAATCTCTCATCCTTATGGATCATATTAAGGCAAATGATTATTTCTTCCCATGAATCCGAAGATGGATCATTGTTTATTGGCTATCAGCTTACAGCTTTTAGAGAAGATGGCAAGTGGCATTTTCTTCTCGCTTTACCCATAATTGGCTCAAAAACCGTCATTGTTATTCAAGCATTGACAACTTTTAACTTTTTACTCACTCTTCCCCATTCTCGATAAAAGCGAATTTTTATCCGTCGGGGTGCCGATTGGAAATTATCATGTAAATTTGTTTGAATGAATTGTAAGCCTTAGATTAATAAGATGAAAAGAATAGTTTTCCTGGTTACGTTATTGTTCTTCCAATCACTTTGTCTGTTTCCTCAACTAAATGAACAGGAAGCCTTCTGGTTGCGAGTGGATGCGCTTTTTTCGAAGATCGAACTGAAAAACAAAGATAAAGAGGTAATTTTTTCGGGTCAGGTATTTGTAAACGAGTTAAAGGCAAATTGGCAATCACATTACGAACTCGATGAAATGATCCCACAAGTGAATTCTCTGGTCGAAAAGATGTTGGAACGACGCTTGAAGCCTTATGAACATATTGCTCCTTTTCTTACGACTATCGTAAATCTTGCCATTCTCAATGCTGAGCAGGGGCAGGTAAAACCATTCCTTGATGGAGTTTCTTATCTTCTTGATCAGCCCGGTCCTTCTCAATTGAACGATTTTTATCACATTTCCAATTCCTTGCTTCGAGATAGCTTGCTTAGCCGCTATAAGAACATCAATTGGAAAGTCAGTCAAATACGATTCGAAATCATTAATTATCCAACACCTCGTTTCAAATTTAAAGACATCGACCTGATTTGCCAGATGGGTTCTTCACGGCGTAAAATTTACCAGACTTTAGGCATTTATGATCCCTTTTCACGCGAATGGAAAGGTGTGGGTGGACAAACTCCCTGGGTAAATAACAATATACCATCTGATTCTGTTTATGTTGAGTTCGACCGATATGGAATATTTCTACAAGGGACTGATATCCAGGCCGATTCGGCGATGTTGTATCATAAAACCTATTTCCCTTCGGGAGTAATGGGGAAATTCGAAGATAATTTCAAACCTGGTAATAAACCTGGTTTGCCGCGTTTTGTATCTTATGATCGGAATATTAAAATCCCCGGAATTTCTCAGAATGTCGATTTTGAGGGGGGGGTAAAATTAGAGACCCACCAGCTTAACGGAATTGGTGAATCCGGAAGACCAGCCCGGCTTTTTTTTTATACTCCACAGAAAAATAGAGTCGTCATAAAATCTCAGCAATTCTTTTTCAAAAATCCTTTTATATCGGCTCTCGACGCCAATGCGACTATTCGATATCGGTTCGATTCTATCTTTCATCCCGCCATTTCATTTGTTTATGACGAGAACAAACGACAATTGAATCTTTATCAAGGCAATAGCATTCTATCATCTTTGCCCTTTTTTAGCTCCTATCAAAGAATGGAAATTCAGGCTAATACACTTTTATGGAATATCGATGATTCGCTCATGATTTTTAAAAAAGGAGCCGGACTTGTGCGAGAAAATGATGCCGTTTTTATCTCAGAAAATTATTTCAGGGGAGAAGATTTTAGAACCCTTCAGGGCATAGACCCCGTAAACCCTCTCATACGTCTGTATCAACTTGCTAAACAACTTCATAAATCACAATTCGGATTGAATGAGTATGCAAGTGCCATTCATCTTTCGGCCGATCAAGCCGAGCGTCTCGCTCTTCAAATGGCCGCCAGAGGATTTTTACTCTACGACTTTGAACAAAAAGAAATTATACTCCGTCAAAAACTTTTTCATTGGGTCGATTCTTATTATGGGGATATTGATTTCGACAACCTTGTCATCCTATCGAGTAAAACCGATACCAACGCAATATTGAATCTCCACAATCTCGATTTGCAGGTTTTTAGTGTCGATCAGGTGATACTTTCCGATTCTCAAAAAGTAATGGTTACTCCCTATAATTATACGATCACTCTGAAAGAGAACCGTAATTTCGCATTTAGCGGCAGAACAAAAGCCGGTTATTTCGATTTTTACAGCAACCGACGAAATTTATTCTTATATGAGGAATTCCAGCTACGACTGCCCGAAATTGATTCTATCCAGTTCATGGCTATCGATATTCCTAAATCATCTAAAACCGGAAAAATCAACCCGAAACTAGTGAAGATAGAATCTCAAATCGAACAGGTATCGGGCACCTTGCAGATAGATCATCCTCAAAACAAATCAGGGCGTAAAAACCTTAAGATCCCTTATCCGGTTTTTAAAACCGATTCCACACCTTCGTATGTATTTTACGATCGCAAGGGGAGATACAAAACCCAATATCCTCACAAAAGTTTCTATTATAAAGTAAAACCCTTTTTGCTCAACAACCTCGATAATTATTATCTGGATAGCCTGAATTTGAAAGGTACCTTATACTCGGCCAATATTTTCAAGGTTATGGAAGAACCTTTAATCATTCGACCTGATTACAGCCTTGGAATAGATATACATACAGGTAAATCGGGTGAGGCTATTTACTTGCATGGCGGCCAGCCCAAAGGATGGTTTGCAGGCCGCCTCGACCTTAGCCATCAGGGATTTCGCGGCGATGGCCAGCTTAACTACCTCCAAAGCATTTCAATTACCGATACTACAAATCGAACCGATTCGACGGACTTCGTCTTTTTCCCCGAAAGAGCTCAAGCATCTGTGTTGTCATTCTCCATAACCGAATCTTCCGAAGACATCGAAATTCCTTCGGTAAAAGGAAGACGAATAAAGGAAGACTGGTATCCCTATAAGGACTTGATGAACCTGAAAAGCATTAAGAATCCTTTTTCGATGTATAACGGCATGATGGCTTTTGAAGGAAACCTTATGCTAAAACCCGATGGTCTCGATGGACAAGGGAAAGCTGGCTTCGACAAGGCAAGCTTAAATTCGGATTTTTATCAGTTTAGACGAAGAACCTTAAAAGCCGATAGCTCCCAATTTTTGCTAAATACCCCTGACGAAAAAGCTGTTGCCATTCGAGCTGTCAATTACAACGCATTTGTGGATTTCGACAGTGCCCGGGCTGTTTTTAATGCAGGACGCATCGCACGGATAGATTTCCCGGTTTTTTCTTGCTATTCTAATCACAGCCAGTTTCTGTGGGATATGAATCAAAAGAAGATACAACTTCAATCTCCTGATTTCGATTCTCAAAAACAATACATGGCATTTCAAAAACCAAATGAATTGATAACCGCTTTCGAAGAAAATACACTTAAAGGGCCTACATTCGTTGCCTTGCAGCCCAATATGGATTCTCTGCAGTTTATTTCGTTTTCGGGTTCTTATGAAATCCAGAATAACCTGTTGAACTTTACTGACATCCCTTTCATAAAATCAGCTGATGCTTATATATTCCTCTCAGAAAAACAAATTCAGATTACCCCGCAAAACCTTCCTGTCTCTTTTAAAAATGCTCGCCTTATTACTTCTCGTAACGACATACGACGTGAATTTTCTCACGTAAACGGAGAAATTATCTCCGGGAAAAAGTTCCAAGCTAAAGGAACAACTTATTTCTCACTGGATCGTCAAGAAAAAACGAGTTTGATTTTCTTCGATCAAATAAAACCTGACCCTTTTACGAGCATTACACACGGTAGTGCTACCGTTAATGATACTTCATCCTTTATACTCGATCCATGGTTTGATTTTTATGGCCAGGTAGATTTTTCATCAGACACCAAACCCCTTTTATTCGAAGGCTATTATCGAATCCTTCAAAGTGGATGCGGCTTGTCTGCTTCATGGATTCGATTTGATACACTTGTTGAACCCGATCGTGTAATTTTACCCTTGCCCGCCAGATGTTTTGATCCCACTGGAATTGAATTGGTTACAGGTATTTTTATGAACCGAACGGGCGGTAAAGTATATGCTCGTTTCCTCGAGCCTTTATTAGATCCCCGTGACTTGTCCGTTTTTACCGCTTCAGGGAAAATTTTGTGGGACCAGAATGAAAATAAGTATAAAGTCGTTAAAAATCAAAACAGTGAGATTTTCAATATGGATAACCCTCTTTTTGAATATCATCCAGAACAATGCAAAATTATGGTCCATGGACTAATAAATCTCCATCCTCGCTTCAGTCCTGTTTCGCGTATCGAAACGACCGGCAATGCCATTTATGATTTAAAAACCGATAGCCTTAGGATGAATCTGTTATTTGCTTTTGATTTCCCTTTCTTTGAAAAAGTATGGAAAATTATAGTCAACGAATTGTTTTCTCTGGATAATCCCTTGGTGAATGCGGACGATAAACGATATAAGGAACAGCTTCTTGCTTTATTTGGCGAGAAAGGCTACACACAAATGATAAATGAGGTGCAAAGCGGAAAAACCATTTCAACGGTTGTCGGTAATTCAATCTTGATGACAGATATTCATTTTGTATGGGATTCGGTGGAGCAAGTTTTTAATTATCGTGGGCCAATAAGCCTGTTATATATCAAGGGGAATTACATTGGTCGGAAAATTCCGGGATACATTCAGCTTAAGCATCAGGAGAATGCCCGTGAAGATCAGTTGAGGATATTGCTGAGACCCGATGAAGATCATTATTTTTATATTGATTATGGCAGAGGTAATGTGTTGAGGGTTTACAGTACGAATAAGGAATTTACCGACCTTGTGGTGAAAGAACGAGAAAGTTTCAATAAACAAATGGAGAAGGACAACCCGGCCAAGAATTGGCAGCCCTTTCGTGTGGCCCCGGTGAATAGAGCCGAAGCCATTGATTTTAGAGCCGAAATGGAAAAGGTAAAGCTATTCAATTAATATTTTTTAATGTTGATAACCATTGTTTTAATTATTATTGCTTATTCAATTGGGAGTTTTTCATCGGCAGTATGGATTGGGAAATGGTTTTATGGCATTGATGTGCGCCGATATGGCAGCATGAATGCAGGAGCAACCAATACTTTGCGGGTTCTTGGATGGAAGGCAGGCATTCCGGTTTTGCTTTTGGATGCACTGAAGGGATGGATAGCTGTGAAATTAGCCGCATGGCTTATGCCTAAGCCTTTAGGTGAACTGCAACAGGAGCTCTTATTGATTGCTTGCGGCATTGCGGCTGTTTTAGGCCATATCTTCCCATTATATTCAAGATTTAAAGGGGGCAAGGGTGTGGCTACTTTACTGGGAATCGGCCTCGCTTTATTCCCTTATCCTACTATGGGCGCCGTTGTTGTCTTTATCATCTTTATGATCCTTTCCTGCATCGTATCCCTTTCGTCAATTCTGGCAGGAATCAGTTTCCCATTCCTTGTGGTTTTTCTTCCTTATCAACCTCGACCACACTGGCCTTTTCTCGTCCTGAGTATTTTAGTGGCTATTTTTATCCCTTTCACTCATCTATCCAATATCCGAAGACTTCTTAAAGGAGAAGAGAAGAAATTTTCCATAGCCAAAAATGCACCTCGAAAAGAAATTAATCTGGAAAAATAAGAATAGAAAGTCTTGGTAGTTTTCGAATTAAAAAATATTGCATGACTGGAATGACAATAATATGCAAGGGTTTAAGTTATTATTCACACGAGTATGTTAACAACATTTCTATTGTTTTTATATAGCAATTCGAGTCATTAGTGTAAATTCGCAAAAAAATTGAATATGCTTTTTTTATTGGCAGCTTTGCAGGATACTCCGGTGATGAAGTCACTGCAGCAATTACCACAGAATGTGGGCAGCACTGTTCCCCAAGCCCAGCAAATTTCGCTTTCGGTATGGGATTTAGCCGTTAAAGGCGGATGGATCATGGTGATTCTGGGAATCATGTCAATTATTGCCGTGTATATTTTTGTGGAAAGATATATGGCAATATCGAGAGCTTCGAAGGAAGACAAGAATTTCATGAACCATATCCGCGATTTTATTCATAATGGTAGAGTAGATGCGGCTGTTGCTCTTTGTCGAGCACAGGACAATCCTCTTGCTCGTATGATAGAAAAAGGTTTGTTGCGCTTGGGCAAACCTCTCAATGATATCAATGCCTCCATTGAAAATGTGGGACAGCTCGAGGTTTCGAGGCTCGAAAAAAATATAGCAGGCCTGGGAACGATCGCAGGAGCTGCACCTATGTTGGGATTCTTGGGTACCGTAGCGGGAATGATACGAGCATTTTACGACATGTCGATGGCAGGCAACAATGTCGACCTGATTGTACTCTCGAGTGGCATTTATGAAGCTATGGTAACCACGGTGGGAGGTCTTATCGTTGGAATTCTCGCTTATGTGTGCTATAATGTTCTGGTTGCTCGAATCGAAAAACTCGTGTTTAATCTTGAAGCAAGAGCCACCGATTTTATGGATCTCCTTCAGGAACCCGCCGCATAAATTCCTAAAATATGGCCATCCAAAAAAGAAATAAGCTGAATATTGCCTTTAACCCGGCTCCCATGTCAGACCTGGTATTCCTCTTATTGATTTTCTTCGTTATTTCTTCTACCTTGGTAAGTCCCAATGCCATTAAACTTCTCCTGCCTTCCAGTAAGAGTAAGACAATGGCCAAGCAAGCCATTACGGTTTATATCAATGATCATTTCGAGTATTTTGTCGATCCCGATGGTCGTGGTCATGCTGTACCAGTTAATCTTCCACAACTTCAGCAAATTTTGGCCGAAAACCTCCAAAAACAGGATATTGACGCTTCGGTGGTTTTGAGAGCCGATCAATCTGTACCTGTCCAATATGTAGTTTCACTCTTCGATATAGTGAATGACATCAATACCCAACTCAATAGCAAATACAAGGTGATTTTGGCTACTCGTCCGGTTAAGGAAATTCAATGAACGAGAAAAAAAACAAAGTATCTGGCATTGTGGCCACCATAGTATTCCACGCTCTATTCCTTTTGCTGATGTTTACTATGGCTTTGCGTACCCCGCTTCCTTTACCAGAGGAAGAAGGCGTAGAGGTGAATTTGGGCTATAGCGACGAGGGTTTTGGAAGTATCCAAGCTGCAGAACTTCCTGCAGGCCAAAGAGCTGCGGTGATACCTTTAGGCTCGATAAAGGATGAAGAAATTGTAACTACCAATGATGAGGAAATTCCTTCTTTAAGCCATAAAGAAAAAAATATAAAAAAGAACAAGCAAACTACTCCTTTAGAACAAACCGGTGAAAAAAAGTCACAAGAACCCGTGCTCAACCCAAATGCCTTATATACTGGGAAATTGAATGGGGAGGGAACCGTAACCAATCAAGGTATTGCAGGAGGAATAGGCGATCAGGGAAGACCCGACGGAACAACCGGATCAAATTCCTATACAGGAACTGGAGGCACAGGCCAAGGACCTGGAGTTTATTTGAGTGGACGAACCAAGGTATTCCTCTATCAGCCTGCATACAACTCAATGGAGCAGGGAACAGTCGTGGTCGAAATTACAGTAGACCGTCAGGGAAATGTAATCCGTGCCATTCCTGGGAAAAAAGTTCCTAATACTTCTATCGGAACCAATACAACCGACCAGGAACTATGGAAAGCTGCACGGGAAGCCGCCCTTAAATCGAAATTTTCTTCCAACCCTAATGCCGATCCCGAGCAAAAAGGATATATCGTTTATCACTTCGTAAAACTCGAAGGATAATTACTTCATCCAAATTCCTCCATCCTTTTCCCTTTTTTGAAATATTTCGGAATATATCTTGTTGCAATTTACCGTAATTTTGCAAACTTTTTTCGATTCGATAAATTGCATGACAGAAATACGCAATATTGCCATCATTGCCCATGTCGATCATGGCAAAACCACTTTAGTCGATCGCATTCTTTATCAGGGAAAGTTGTTTCGTGAAAATCAACAGATTGGAGAATTAATCCTCGATTCCAATGAATTGGAACGGGAAAGGGGCATCACCATATTGGCCAAAAATGTTTCGGTGAGATATAAAGGAGTAAAAATCAATGTTATTGATACTCCTGGCCATTCCGATTTTGGGGGAGAAGTGGAAAGAGTGTTGAATATGGCCGATGGCGTTCTGCTTGTGGTGGACGCCTTCGAAGGTCCCATGCCCCAAACGCGCTTTGTACTCGAAAAGGCGCTTGAGATGAATTTGAAACCTGTTGTTGTAATCAACAAAGTAGATAAGCCAGGATGTGAACCCGAGTTAGTGCAGGAGGCCGTTTTCGATTTGATGTTTTCATTGGGAGCATCGAACGATCAATTGGATTTCCCAACTGTGTTTGGTTCGGCCAAGCAGGGCTGGATGTCCGACCACTGGGAAAGGCCCACTCAAGATGTAAGCTATTTGCTCGACACTATTATCAGATATATCCCTCCACCTCACAAAGAAAAAGGGAGTTTGCAAATGATGATTACTTCTTTGGATTATAGCAGTTATCTGGGTCGTATTGCCGTAGGCCGCATCCACAGAGGAACAATACAGGCCAGGCAGAATGTTTCGGTAGTTCGCCGTGATGGCAGCGTTTATAAATCACATATCAAAGAATTATATGTTTTCGAGGGTTTAGGTAAGGAAAGGATAAAAACTCCCGTCGAAGCCGGAGATATTGTGGCTGTTTTAGGACCCGAAGAATTCGAAATTGGCAATACGATTGCTGATTTCGAAAACCCAGAAGCCATCCCTCCCATCAAGGTGGATGAACCGACCATGAGCATGATCTTTGCCATCAATAACAGCCCGTTTTACGGGAAGGAAGGAAAATATGTTACCTCTCGCCATCTTCGTGATAGATTGTTCCTCGAAACGCAAAAGAATCTTGCCTTAAGGGTAGAAGAAACATTTCAGCCCGACACTTATATGGTTTACGGTCGAGGAGTGCTTCATCTTTCTATACTCATCGAAACTATGCGAAGGGAAGGGTACGAATTTCAGGTAGGCCAGCCTAAGGTAATTATCCGTGAAATGAATGGAGAAAAATGTGAACCCATTGAATTTCTTTCTATTAATGTACCCGAAGAGTTTACGGGTAAAATTATCGATATCGTAACTTCACGCAAGGGAGAAATCGAAGGGGTTTGTACACGTAATAATCGGGCTTATCTTGAATTTAGCATACCTTCAAGAGGAATTATAGGATTGCGCAATGCAGTGCTGACTGCTACCGAGGGAGAAGCGGTGATGTCCCATCGTTTCAAGGGATTCGAAACATGGAAAGGAGATATCCCTCATCGACGAAACGGAGTTCTTATAGCTATGGAAACAGGCGAGGCTATCACATATTCCCTCGATAAACTTCAAGATCGTGGAACTTTTTTCATCGAACCAGGGCAAAATGTCTATGCGGGTCAAATTATCGGCGAAAATAGTCGCAGTACCGACCTTGTGGTCAATGTCATACATACGAAGAAACTCACCAATATTAGAGCAGCCGGAAGTGATGAAAAGGCCATTCTTTCACCTCCACGCATCTTTTCTCTCGAAGAAGCCCTCGAATACATTGCAGCTGATGAATACGTCGAAGTAACCCCAAATGCCATCAGAATGCGCAAGATTATTCTCGATCATTTGAAACGAAAACGCGAAAATAAAACCGAAGAATAGGAGATTTTGTTTATTTTCGTGGCAAATCCATCCTTGAAAAATGTCTTCTATTTTTCAGGATTATCGATTTGGCTATTTCTCAAATTCTCTTGTCCCTATGCAAGTTTATCCACCAGAATTTGAAATTCAATTTGAAATTGCATGAGAAACCCTTTGCGCTTGTTCACCGATCATCTGTATTATGTAAGCAAGGGCTTGCTTTTTTTATGTGCTTTGATAATTATTCTGTTATTTTTCCCGCGTGAAGGAAAGTTCAAATATGAATATGTGAAGGGAAAACCCTGGCTTCACGAAGATTTGATTGCTCCATTCGATTTTTCGGTATTGAAAACGGATGAAGAATATGAGTTGCAGAAAGAGAGGCTATTGGCAAAGAGCCGTTTGTATTTTACCTATCAACCTGAAGTTACTGCCAATCAGAGAGTAATAGTTGCTCAGGCCCTGATCGATTTTTTAATGATGTCGCCTTCTGATACTCTTTCCGGCAAACCTATTGTCGAAGTTTATCGAAAAGCTATTCAAATAGCCGATACCATCTTTCGACATGGAATAATTCAGATGGTTCCCGAACTTATTGCCCTGCCTTCCGGCCAATCCATCATGATTGTCAAAGGCAATATAGCCACCGAAGCTTATCCTGAACATTTCTTTACGGTACAATCTGCCGATGCCTACATAGTGAAACATTTATCGGGAATTGACTCTGCTTATAGAAGAAAAGTCCGACAGGCTCTCGAGATGGGATTGGCTCATAATATTCGGTTCGATAAGGAACTCACGGAAAAATCGCAACGACAATTGCTGGCTAATTTGTCCAGAGTAAAAGGATTGATACAACAAGGCGAAAAAGTAATTTCGAAGGGTGAAGTGGTCGATGAAGAGAAATTTCAGGTTCTTGAATCCTTACGTATTGAAACCGAGAAACGATTGGGCACGGGGCATGCTCGATTTGCGGTTTTCATCGGGCAGTTGATTCTGGTTAGTCTTGCCATGCTCGTATTGGGCTTGTTCTTGTACTTTTTCAGGCCTCATATTTTTGCCGATAACCATCAGGTAGGCCTTATTCTGCTCATCATCATTTCGATGGTCGGGCTGACTTCATTGGTCCTGTCCAACAAACCCCTTCTGCTCTATGCCATTCCGGTTTGTATGGTGCCATTGATTGCAAGAATATTTTTCGATACGCGTGTAGCTCTTTATGTACATATTATTACCATTATCCTGATCGGATTTCTTGTGCCCAATAGTTTTGAATTTATCTTTCTGCAGCTTATCTCAGGATTGATTACCATATTTAGTGTGGCCAACTTTCACAGGCGGCAGCAATTTGTAATTACTGCCATTTATGTATTTCTGGCATACTCTGCAGTATATTTTGGTCTGTATCTCATTCAGGAAGGGCATTTTTCAGGCTTGAAGTCATTCAACTTTGCTCTTTTTGGCGGAGCTTCTGCTTTATTACTTCTTTCTTACCCAGTGGTATATGTTCTCGAAAAGGCTTTTGGAATGCTCACCGATATTACCTTGCTCGAGATCAGCGATGTGAATTATAAACCTTTAAAAGAGCTTTCCTCACGTGCACCCGGAACATTCCACCATTCCATACAGGTAGCCAATCTGGCCGAGGAGGTGATTCATCAAATCGGTGGGAATCCTCTTCTGGTGAGGGCAGGGGCTTTGTATCACGATATTGGGAAAATGGATATGCCGATGTATTTTATCGAAAATCAATACACTGGTTTTAATCCTCACGAAGAACTTTCACCCGAAGAGAGTGCTGAAATTATTTTGAATCATGTTCGAAATGGAATAGAAAAAGCACGCAAATACAGGCTGCCTGAGCAGATCATTGATTTTATCCGAACCCATCACGGAACACGAAGAGTTGAATATTTCTATAGAATAAGCCAGCAAATGGAATTAGAATCGGAAGTAAATGAACAGGCATTTACTTACCCGGGTCCCGTGCCTTTTTCGAAAGAAACCTGCGTATTGATGATGGCCGACAGCGTCGAAGCCGCTTCGAGAAGTTTACACCAAACCGATGAAACCCACATAGAAACCCTCGTTGAACAATTGATCGATTCGATGATGAAAGCGCATCAATTCGATAATTCCAACATCACCCTGAAGGATATCAGTCAGGCAAAAAAAATCTTCAAACAGCGCCTGTTGCATATTTATCATCTTCGAATAGAATATCCCACCTAAAACCTCATGCGTTCTCGATTGTTTTCTTGATATACTGAGCCATTTTATGAAGATAATCAGAACTGTATGGCCCTTGATTAAATAAGAGATCTATCACACTCAGATTGGGTAGAAAACCGTATTTTGGGCCGAAAGGTTGAAAATAGTCGATGAAATGATATTCGGACAATAGGCCCTGACGGTTGGGTTCTATTCGATTTCTTAAATCGAGAACCTCCGATCCTGTTTTATGCCTATAAGTTTCGGTGAAAAAGAGATTTTTATCTAAATGAAGTAATTTTAATATTTTATAAACTGCTTTTTGATTAAATTCTATTAATTTATATTGGGGTTCGATGAATAAAGTTTCCAATTCATCTTTGTAATAAAGAAAAAAAGCCGACCGATTATAGGCAGTTTCGATGGAACGCCAGTGAATTTTTTGCCATGGCTGCTTATTGTCGATCAAAACCTCATTGATGAAGGTGTGTTTTCCTGAAGGCCTGATAACCGGAATAATCAGCATTTGACGGCCATTTGGAGCCGCTATATAACACCGGTTACGGTAAGTTTGCCGTGTGTACGTTTCGTGATTTTCAATCCAGATATGATCGGCCGCACCTATGACAGCCAAATATTCAATGCATGGGAAATAAGCAGTACTCAGCAACACATCCATTTCTCGAATTTTTTTTTAAAAAGATATTTCTCGATAGGCAATATTATCGAAAATGCTAAAATATAGAGAATTCCATAATGTGTCTCTTTATTTCCATATCAGTGTCGAACACAATAAAAAACCCGCATGCGATTTATATTTGAATCTTTATGCGGGTTGTTGCAAATAGAAAGATATTTTATGCTTTTAAAAGTACATCTTCGATGGCTTGTTTGAAGCTATCTTTTGGTAATACACCCACCGCCATTTGTGGTTGACCATCAACGGGGCAGAACAGAATAGAGGGTATGCTTCTGATGCCAAAAGCTGCGGCCAGTTCCTGCTCGGCTTCGGTATCTACCTTGTAAAAATTCACCCTGCCAGCATATTCTTTCGATAATTCTTCCAGAATAGGTGCTACCACCTTACAAGGGCCGCACCAGTCTGCATAAAAATCAATGATGCATGGCAATTTGCCCTCGAATTTCCATTGATCGTTTTTTTCATAATCGAAAACTTTTTCGAGAAAGGTCTGTTTCGTTAAATTTTCCATAGAATAGAAATGAGTTTATGTATTTTACCGTAATGAATTGTAATTATTTAGATTCTTGTTATCGGGTCTGTTTTTTATTTCCCAGAAGAAACTCCTCGATAACCTGAATGTAAGTGTCTTTGGGTAAAGCACCCGTAGCCATCTGTGGCTTCCCTTTCGTGGGGCAGAAAAGAACCGAGGGAATGCTGCGAATACCGAATACGCTCGAGACCTCTTTTTCTTTATCCGTATTCACTTTGTAAATGGTTAGTTTACCTTTATATTTTAAGGCTAACTCTTCCATAATAGGAGCAACCATTCTACATGGCTTGCACCAATCGGCATAGAAATCTACAATACAAGGCCGATCGCCTTCAAATACCCAGTTTTCAGGGCTTTTTTCCCAATTAAATACCTTTTCTTTAAACTCGGCTGAAGTTAGATAAATTACTTTCCCTTCGTTTGAAATGGTTTTCGTTGATGCTTGACCAAAAAAATCCAGAATCGAGAAGGTGAACACAAAAATGGTGAGTATGAGTTTTAAATTTATTTTTTTCATTATTCCAGGCCTTTGGATTGGTATATCAAATTTGTATTCAATTGGTAAACTATTGTGCTTCGCTAAAATTTCCCAGACAGTATTGCTGAATATAATCGTTGAACATTTTACGCGTAGCTTCTTCCCCTGGGGCAATACCGGCTGTCATCCGGGGCTCGCCTTCTTTGGGAATAAAAAGAAACGAAGGTATGGTCCTTATCCCAAATAGAGTAGCTAATTCTTTTTCCCTATCAGTATCAATTTTGTAAAAATTCACTTCCCCTGCATATTCCCTGGCTAAATCTTCGAGAATGAGAGAGGCGATTTTACAGGGTTTGCACCAATCAGCATAAAAATCTATGACACTCGGCTTGTTACCTCTATATTTCCATCGATCGGGTGAATTCGTGTAATCCCATATTGTCTTGCAAAAAAGTCCATTGTCGAGCTTGATTATCTGTACGGGAGAAGTTGTTTCCTTCGATTTGCTT
Organism: Bacteroidetes bacterium ADurb.Bin012; assembly: GCA_002071415.1. Lineage (GTDB taxonomy): Bacteria > Bacteroidota > Bacteroidia > Bacteroidales > TTA-H9 > TTA-H9. The sequence continues at coordinate 12,210 of MWFC01000018.1, read as the reverse complement.
TCAGTCGATTCAGTCTTTTGATTCTTTCCACATGAAACGAATGACAGAGAGATAAAAACAATTCCCGTAAAGAGAAAAATTTTCTTCATATCGACACTTGGTTTTGAGGTAGCAAAATTAAACGAATTCTTGTAATCAAATCGCATTTTTATCACTTTTTTATCTTTGCAAAGATTAGACCGATATGAGACTAACATCCCAAAAACAAATTAAATGCATTTATGTTCGAACGAATAGAGTTTTTATTGAATAAACTGCGAGTAGATAAAATTTTACATTTGGAACTTTAAATATGACATGTTGTCATGGATGGAATTGTTGAAATATTTCATCACACTGATTTTAATGGCATCTGCAAAAAATTTGCCAGTGAGGAATCTTGCTTGGAATACTTAGCCTTGAAAAAATGGGAAGGCGGATATATTTGTCGCAATTGCGGGCATAACAATTATTGTAAGGGGAATACACCATATTCGAGGCGGTGTACGCGATGTAAACGTGAAGAATCGGCCAAGGCCCATACAATTTTTCACTATTGCCGTTTACCTTTGCCGGAAGCCTTTCGATTTGCCAATATCGTTTGCCACAATCCCAAAATTTCGAGCTATGAATTGGCCAGATATTTTAATCTACGACAAATGACTTGCTGGAAACTGAAGAAGAAAATTGTGGAATGCCTGGAATCAGGTTTAAAGAATTTTTAATAAGTTTTCAAACCGCTTCATCAAAACCTCCATCGTCGAAAATGACTGTATAAATTGATTGCACAACATAATTGAATGATTTTTTCATCCTTATCTTGAAAAATATTTTACTTTATTTTATTTATTCGAAAACTATATTAATTTTGGATTTGCATAATGAATTCTATTTTAGGACATTAATATATTAATTATCAAAATAGATTATTGAATGCTAAATTAATTTTTAGTGGCAGAGTTTTTCCCTTAAAATTATAAACCATAAATGAGCCTCTATTTACAATTTATTTTTGAAACAATTGACCAGGTTGTTAAAAAGCTATTACTGAAAGTTTAATATTATCTATTTGTTCATCATGTTTTAAATCAACTGTATATAACATCATATCGTTGGAATTATTAAATTGATAAGGTTTATGTTTGTTATTAAAAGTGTATCTCTTACCTTGCCAATAATTTGAGTTTTTATTTCATCGGGTTTATAGTCGAGCAGTTTGCTTATGCCAGAACCATTTTTTTTATAAATAAATACAAAAGAATCGACAATTTAAATCACTTGAAGAAATAAAATTTATTATTGGAATCATAAATAAACTTATTTGAGTTTCTTTATGGAACTCCGTTTTATCTCCAAAAATCCTAAATGTAAAAGAATCCGTCACATTTAAAAATGGTTCTGGCAATATTGAAAAATAATTTGTGTATTTGGTATAGAAGATCGCTCATATCTTGTATTTTCCAAACTCTGTTCACTATTCCCTTCACCTCGCGTCTTTTTTGACTTTTGTTCTTCTCGCGGCTCATGCCTCGAAACAATTAAACCATAACAATACTTGCTAAAAAACTATCCTGTATAATAATGAATTTAAACTATTCCCTTCTTTTTTTATAATAGAATGGTTTAAGCTGGCAAAGGCAGGAACCCATAAGTTGCTTCGATTTATCCACAATTACCGGTGCACCTCTTCTTTCCCAATCTACCAATCCTCCACTAAGGTTTACCACCATCCGGAATCCATCGGCAAGTAAACGACTGGCAATGGTTCTGCTTTTTAGGCCACTGGCGTCGGCTACAATTAAGCAACGATCGAAGGGCAAATTTTTTACCCAATATTCGTATCCTTCGGCTGGTGCGTAAATTACATCCTTTACGTCGAATCTACGATATTCCGATTCGAACAATGGCCTTACATCCAGTATAACAGCCCCATCAGATAGAAGAGCCAGTGCCTCATCCGAACTTACATTCCTCACCTCGTGAATCAAAACTCCAAATTGTCGAAGACTTTCTTCAGTTATCATTTTTCGATGTATATTTCAAATCAAAATTTGCTGTTTAGCTTTACAATTGTAAAAATCTTTCACTCGATATGTATAATAATCCTTCATTCGGGCCAGCCCGTCGAATACTAACTTGATGCTCTTTTCTTAGAGCAATTGAATTTTACAGAATCTGGGCTGTAATTCACCGAAAGAATCTCCATTGCAAAAATAAGAATTTTAGAATCACAAATCAGCATAAATTTAATAGCAGGCTTATGGATGTTGAAGCGAAGCCCTTTTACAGGTAGCTTGGGTAAGAAAGTAATTTCCAGTGAAGAACCGTACCCATGCTGTGCATTTCGAATAAATAATGAGTTCAACTGTAATTTGTCGAATGGTTGAGCCAGAAATTTTACTTTTTATATAATCGCAGGAATCATTACTTTTGACTGAAAATTCGGGATAAAAGGATGTCATTGACAAACACTCTAATTTCGAGGTATTTAAGAAGAAGAATCGAGCGAATCAATTATTTCGAGCTTCATGCGTATGAAGTTCAAAATTGGGTTTTGGAGAAATTGATTACATCTGCCAAAAATACCGAATGGGGGAAAGTTTATGATTATCAACGAATACATAATTATGAAGATTTTAGAAAGAAAGTCCCTGTTCAGGATTATGAATCATTAAAATCATACATCGAAAGAGTTAGGCAAGGCGAGAATAACGTATTATGGAATACGCCTATCAGGTGGTTTGCCAAATCATCGGGGACTACTAACGATAAGAGCAAGTTTATTCCTTTGAGCAAAGAATCCTTGTATCATTGTCATTTTAAGGCAGGTAAGGATATGCTGTCGATTTATGTGAATCATTATCCTCAGACCCGTCTTTTCTCAGGGAAAAGTTTAGTAATGGGAGGTTCGCAAACCTTGCACCGGGTGAATCATCATCAAATTGTCGAAGGCGATCTTTCAGCTATCCTCATGCAAAATCTTCCATTTTGGGCTGCAAAAAGGAGCACCCCAGAACTTAAGGTTGCCCTGATGAAAAACTGGGAAGAGAAAATTGCCAAGATGGCCCAAATTACCATCAAAGAAAATGTTACCAGCATCATTGGTGTACCGAGCTGGACGCTTGTATTGTTGAAAAGAATCCTTGAAGATACGAACAGGCAACATATTGGTGAGTTATGGCCTCGATTGGAAGTTTTTTTCCATGGAGGAGTCAGCTTTAGACCTTATAAGCAAGAGTTCGAAAAACTCATCTCACTCCAACACCTCCATTATGTCGAAACCTACAATGCTTCAGAAGGTTTCTTTGGTATTCAGGATGATTCGTCGGAGAAGGCCATGCTGCTGATGCTGGATTATGGCATATTCTATGAATTTGTTCCTTTAGATAAAATCGATCAACCTGACGAATATGCTCTACCACTATGGCAAACCGAATTAGGGAAAAATTATGCCATGCTCATTTCTACGAATAGTGGATTGTGGCGTTACATGCTGGGCGATACTATAATTTTCACCCGTCAGAATCCATACAAATTTAGAGTTACAGGCCGCACCTGCCATTTTATCAATGCCTTCGGAGAAGAAGTAATAGCCGAAAATGTTGAACGTGCCTTCGAAATTGCTTGTAAAGAATGTAATGCTCAATTGAGCGAATATACGGGCGCACCGGTCTATTTTAGCCAAAATAGAAATGGCGCTCACCAGTGGCTGGTAGAATTCGAAAAAACACCCGAAGATTTCGAGTGCTTCGTCGAAACTTTCGATAAAGCCCTTCAATCGGTGAATTCCGATTACGAGGCTAAGAGATTCCATGATATGGTGTTATCCAGTCCTATCATTCAGCAAGTCCCTCGAGGAACATTCTATCAATGGATGAAAAATCGCAACAAGTTAGGTGGACAAAACAAGGTTCCTCGCTTAGCCAACGAGAGAAATATCATCGAAGAAATTCTCGAAATGCTTCAGCAACCTACCACTAAAACAAACCATTAACTCATTCTATAGAATTTATCTTATTAAAAATTTCGCCTTATGCACATAGCTATTGCAGGAAATATCGGTTCGGGAAAAAGTACACTCACTGCATTGCTTGCAAAACATTTTCAATGGAAACCTCATTTCGAAAATGTAGATACAAACCCTTATTTGATGAGTTTTTATGAAGATATGCAGCGTTGGTCATTCAATCTGCAAATCTATTTTCTCAACAGCCGCTTTCGTCAAATCGTCGAAATTAGAAAATCGGGTGAAAATGTGGTTCAGGACAGAACAATATACGAAGATGCCTACATTTTTGCCCCCAATCTGCATGACATGGGGCTTATGGATACCAGAGACTTCCAAAATTATCAAAGCCTCTTCGAACTGATGATTTCATTCATTCAACCCCCTGACCTTTTAGTGTATTTAAGAGCTACCGTTCCGACTCTTGTGCGTCAGATTCAGAAACGAGGCCGCCCTTACGAGGAAAGCATACGCCTGGATTACCTCAAAGGATTGAATGAACGGTATGAAGACTGGATTTCACAATATAAAGCCGGAAAACTTCTCATCATAGATGTAGATCATACCGATTTTGCCTCTAATACCGAAGACCTTGCCAGCGTCATCGAAAAAATAAATGCCAGCTTGCATGGATTATTTTGATAAGCAATAAAATTATAAGAAAATAATCGGAAAGTGTAACTTTTTGGCATCCTTGAAAGTCGAAGATTCATCTCTGCAAACTTTATTATAGATTATAGATTTTCGTTTCTTTGCAACAAAATATTTTGAAAGCGAACGACGCCTTATACTTTTAGTGAAAAACTCACTGCAACAATGCATCACATATAATCTTCAATTCATCATGAAAACATTTCATTATCCATTCACCACTATTTTATTTACATTCATCTTTATGACACACTTACAACTCGACGCTCAGCAAAATTTGCGTCCTTTGAAGCAATATCTTTATCCTGCACCGCCTATAGCCGCTTCGCGCCCTGTAGAATTTCGTGAGTTTGGAAATACACGAATCGATCCTTATTTCTGGCTGAAAGACCGCAATAATCCCGAGGTGATTGCTTACCTGAACGCCGAAAATGAATATTGCAAACTGGTTATGCAAGAAACTGAACCTCTCCAGGAAGAAATCTTCAATGAAATAAAATCGCGTATCAAAGAAGAAGATATGAGCGTAAAAATTCCTGACAACGGTTATTATTACTTTACGCGTACGCTTAAAGGAAAGCAATATCCCTTGTATTATCGTCAAAAAATGACTCCACAAGCAGAAGAAGAGCTAATTTTCGACGTAAATGCCATGGCCGAGAGCCAGCCAGCTTTTATTTTTAGTGATTATGAAGTGAGCCCTGACAATAATTTTGCCGCTTATTCCTATAACACAACCGGTTCGTTTGCCGAATTTACCCTTAAGATAAGAGATCTAAGAAGTGGAGAAGATTTACCCGAGCAGATCGAAAATGTTCAGTCCTTTACTTGGGCAGCCGATAGTAAAACATTATTCTATACCATTGGAAATGAATCCCTCCGCCCATATAAGGTTTTACGCCATATTGCAGGAACTCTCGCCGAAGATACTCCTGTTTTCGAGGAAGATGACGAATTGCTGAATGTTTCCGTATCCAAAACCTTGTCAAACGATTATATATTGATTGAATCGGCTAGCTTTACAACTTCTGAGGTAAGAATGCTCGAATCCGATCAACCCGACGGGAATTTCCAGATTTTTTTGCCACGAAAAAAGGATGTCATGTATGGTGTGGAACATCATAAAAATTTAGGGTTCTATGTCTATTACAAATCTCCCGAAAGTAAAAATGGAATGGTTTATCTAACACCTTTCGGCAAAAACTCCAATCCGAAACAATGGAAAGTTATCTTTCCTCACGATGAAAAGGTAAAGATAGAGAATTATGAGGTCTTCGAGAATCATCTGGTAATACAGACACGCAGCAATGGATTGACGGGATTGAGAATTTACGATCTGGACGGAAGCAAGTTTCATAATGTGGCTTTCCCCGAACCGGTTTATGTGGTTTCCACTTATACGAATCCTGAGTACAGCCAGAAGGTATTCAGGTATTCCTATTCATCGCTCAATCGACCGACCACCATATACCAAATCGATATGGATAGCCATAGCGTGCAAACGCTCAAGGTTCAGGAAATTCCTTCAGGTTTTGATCCTGATAAGTATGCAGTGGAACGTAGATTTGCCAAAGCTTCTGACGGTACAGATGTGCCCATGGCCATTTTATACAGGAAGGGACTCGAATTGAATGGGTCGAATCCTGCCTTGTTGTATGGTTATGGAGCTTATGGTTACAGCACCGATGCATGGTTCCGTACCTCAGTTTTCAGTCTGGTGGATAGGGGATTTGTGTATGCGATTGCTCAGGTGCGTGGAGGAAGTGAGATGGGCGAACAATGGTACGAAGATGGAAAATTGATGAAAAAGAAGAATTCGTTTACCGATTTTGTTGCCTGTGCACAATTTCTTATCGATAAAAAATATTCCCAACCTAAAAAACTCGGTATCATGGGAGGAAGTGCTGGTGGACTATTGGTAGCCGCTGCGCTCAATCTGCAACCCGACCTCTTTGGCGCAGTCGTTGCCGATGTACCTTTTGTCGATGTAATCAATACCATGCTCGATAAAACCTTACCCTTGACCACTCAGGAATATGAACAATGGGGAAATCCCAATAAAAAGAAAGATTATAACTACATTTTATCGTATTCTCCTTACGATAATATAAAACCGGCTAATTACCCGCCTATTCTGGCTACCGCTGGACTCAATGATTCTCAAGTTCGTTATCATGAGCCTGCCAAATGGGTAGCAAAACTCAGAGCCAACAACACCGGCGATAATATTATACTTCTGAAAACCAACATGGAATCAGGTCATGGAGGGGCTACCGGCAGATATGATGCTCTTAAAGAAGTTGCCTTCGAATGGGTGTTCCTGCTCAGAGCCTTGACAGCACAATAATAAAAAGTATCGAAAATTCTTCTTCATCTTTCCTTTTCGATAATTAATGCAGACAATACAATATTAATTCTGCCGGAAGGTGATGAGAACAATTTCTGAAAACCAGCTCGAAGTGGTCATAGAAGGCACCGGCCTGCATATATTCAACAACAATTGAATGCTCTAAAAATCTTATCTTTGTGGCCTAATTTTAAAAATATTACTATATGAAGACCATAGATGATTTTAATTTCAAGAATAAGCGGGCCCTTATGCGAGTCGATTTTAATGTTCCGCTGGATGATAAATTTCAAATTGCCGATACCACCCGAATCGATGTTACATTACCTACGATTCGAAAAATTCTGAATGATGGAGGTTGCGTGATTTTGATGTCGCATTTGGGCAGGCCAAAGGATGGACCATCAGATAAATATAGCCTCAGGCATTTGCTGCCTTACTTGAGAAAGGTTACGGGTGTAGAGGTGAAATTTGCTCCCGATTGTGTTGGAGAGGATGCGTTAAAGATGGCATTAGAATTGAAACCTGGCGAAATTTTACTTTTAGAGAATCTACGTTTTTACAAGGAAGAAGAAAAAGGAGACGAAGAATTTGCCAGAAAATTAGCTCGATTGGGTGATGTTTACGTGAACGATGCTTTTGGTGCAGCCCATCGGGCGCATGCTTCTACGGCTGTTATTGCCAAATTCTTCCCACAAGCAAAAATGTTCGGTTATGTGATGGGGAACGAACTGGCCGCTCTGAAAAAGGTTCTCGAAGAAGCCGAACATCCATTTACTGCCATTTTAGGTGGAGCCAAAGTCTCGGGAAAAATCGACATAATTCGCAATCTGATGAAAAGGGTCGATAACTTGATTATTGGCGGAGGAATGATATACACCTTTATCAAGGCTCAGGGAGGCAAGGTAGGAAATTCACTTGTCGAAGATGAACTGATTTCTCTTGCCCTCGAAACTCTTGAAAAGGCAAAACAATTAGGTATAAAGATTTTTCTTCCGGTGGATATAGTAATTGCCGATAAATTCGATAATGAGGCCAATCGTAAGGTTTGCAAAGCCGATGAAATTCCTGACGGATGGATGGGCCTCGACATTGGTCCCAAGACGATCGAACTCTTCAAGGACGTGATTACTCATTCGAAGACCTTGCTTTGGAATGGACCTATGGGTGTTTTCGAAATGAGTAATTTCGAAACGGGCACAGTGGCTATTGCACAGTGCATTGCCGAGGCTACTGCCAAGGGCGCTTTTTCCTTAGTGGGTGGAGGCGATTCAGTAGCTGCGATCAATAAATATCAACTGGCCGATAGGGTAAGTTATGTTTCCACTGGCGGTGGTGCCATGCTCGAATATATTGAAGGCAAAGAACTCCCTGGGGTAAAATTCGTGGATGAATAATTTCATCCTTTCAATCTTCCATCTATAAAAGGCAGCCACAGCTGCCTTTTTTGATGCTGTCATCCCATCTATTTTATTGCAACTATTTATTTATCAATCTCAGAACTTCTGATCCTATAATTGCATATCACTCCCGTTAGTTATGACGGGACAAAATTAACCCCGAATTTCAATTGGGCGTATTTTCTGGCAAAAATTTTTAGATAGGTTAACCTGACAGATTGTAGCGACATCAAGAAAAATTAATTTAATTCTTGACGCCTCCGTGTGCAATATTTTTCTCGCTAAGACGTCAAGAATATATAGGGTCTTGTCCAAACATAACAGGTTTTGGAAACCTGTTAGGTTTTAACTGGTAAAGAGTGTAATATTTTCGAAAGCAGATTTGATTCCCGATGAAGTAAATAAAACTCTAACCGTTAAACTTTATTCTCTGGCAACAAAAAAAGATAACCTGGCAGTTCAAAAAGTCTGTGAGTTATTGAACAACACACAAACCATTTTCCCCGGTACAAATATGACACTTGTCTTCAAAACTGCGACAACCTGATTAACACCGAATCAGGAGTTCTGACCTTAAACGCAAACTGAAGAGGCTATGCGAACATGCAGACACCGTGGACATTCTTCCTTCATCCGTGCACAAGCCTTGCAATCAAGAACGAAGCATAGTTTATTACTTTGACTCTAAATGTTGTGAAAGCCAAGGTTAGCAAATGTTACTTATTTTAATCCAAATACAAAAGGCAAAACAAATATTACGATAATCGTCCAATAAAAATAAATATTCAAATACTTGGCAACAGTGCTTTCGACCGAATCTAATGGTTCGTTTTTAATATATGATTCAAAGAGATTTTTTGTAATTAATATTAAGTTAATAAAAATCAAGATATTTGAAATCAATACAACAGTTCTATTGGGTGTTAATCCCATAGTTACTCTTGAAATAATAGCAATTAAAGCGATGGAATTTACTACAATAGCCAAAGCGGCTAATAAAATCAATATAAGAACATTAATATTTTTTTCTTTTGATTTATCGAGTTCCGACACGGAAAAAACAATAATAGCCATTACAGCAAGAAGCATTATATTCAATAATATCAACAAATCTCTATCCTCTAATATTTTATTTTTTGAGAAAATTAACGAAACCAAATAAACCGCAAGCGTAATCAAAACCAAGGGTGAAAATACCCTTGCAATCACAGGTGCAATCCTGTTGGTAAGATTTGGATATAATTTGATTAAATAGCTTGAAACTATAGGAGCAGCAACACTTCCAAAAACAGCGATATAATGTAGATAAAAGTTTTCAATATTTATTTTTATTACTGAGAATAATTGTATGGTTATCACGGTAAGCAGCCCGCCGGCAATTAAGATTAAACCAGTCATGATTATGAGTTCTCCATTAAAACGAATAAATTCAATCCGTCTTTGGATGTTTTTGTAATCAAATGATACGAATGACAGACCGAATAAACACCATAAAAACAATGGAACATGAATCATTGAAAGCATCACAGAATCGCTCTGGGTATTTGGTAAAAAATTTACAAATAAAGTTAATAAAACTATAATAGAACTATAGATAAGAAGTGGTTTTCCCTTAAAAAGCCGGTTTTGCCAAAATGTATAAAGAATTAATCCATTGAATACAATTATGGCCAAATCTCGGGTATAAAAGAACTCACTTTGTATTTGAGAAAAAATTTCGGGCAACTTAACTAATAACCCCGTAATAAGTGAAAGGGATATAACGACTAATAAATCAGATTTTAAAAAACCCTTAAACGCAGGCTCTTTCTCAGAAGCTAATCGAATTTTCCAAAACCTGACCAAATCTGAATTATAATCATCTGAAATCTCTTCAAATGATTTAATGAAGGCTTGTTTATTGTTCCGATATAATTTTTCTAAATTTTCAGGATTATTTATATTATCAATAATCTCTTGTTTCATGAAAATAGCTGTTTTTTCAATTATTTTCCAACTTATTTATATGTATAACAAAATCCAATCTTATCAAGGAATTTTGAATTATATGCATGAACGCTTTCTTCAAAACTCCCTGCAAAGTTAAACGAATTTATAAACGCTCAAAATCAAGCAATCATTGTTTCCTCTTAAAAATAAAAATGAATGGCAGTTTATTTGCTTTCAGTTAGCAGTTATCAACAGTTTAAAGTTTTCAATTTACAACTAACAATATACCAAATTCCAAATCACACAGTGAGTTAGTATTAGTTGTCAATTTGTGGTATCCAAAGAGAAATAAAGGACTTTAATGTACAAGGTAGTTATGAAAATTAAACCATGTTCAAGTTTAAATTAAGTAAATTTGCGAAAAATATCATCATGCGTGTACATACTGATTTTTTAGTGATTGGTTCTGGGATTGCAGGATTAAGCTTCGCCCTGAAGGTTGCACAACATGGGAAAGTACTGGTCGTTACGAAAAGCTGTGCCGATGAAGCTGCAACCCGCTACGCTCAAGGTGGCATAGCGACAGTAATGTATACTCCTGACACTTACGAAAAACATATTCGTGATACCATGATAGCAGGAGACGAATTGAATGACCCTGAAATAGTGCGTATAACCATCACTGAATCGCGAGATAGAATAAAAGAATTGATGGAATGGGGGGTAAACTTCGACCGAACTGAAGCTGGGCGCTTCGACTTGGGACGTGAAGGTGGACATTCCGAAAACCGCGTTCTTCATCATCAAGACCAAACCGGACTCGAAATCGAAAAAACACTGCTACAACGAGTAAGCGAAAATCCAAATATTACAATCTGGGAAAATCATTTTGCCATCGATTTACTTACCCAGCATCATCTTGGACAGGAAGTAACAAGGCGTACAGCTACTATTGAATGTTATGGAGCTTATGTACTCGATAAGGAAAACAACGAAATTAAAACGGTTTTGGCCAAAGTAACAATGTTAGCCACAGGAGGAGCCGGCAATGTTTACAGCACTACGACCAATCCTCCGGTTGCAACGGGTGATGGTATAGCCATGGTCTATCGGGCAAAAGGGGTTATCGAAGATATGGAATTTATTCAGTTTCATCCTACCGCCCTGTTTAATCCACCTGAGCGACCTGCCTTCCTCATTTCGGAAGCCTTGAGGGGCTTTGGTGCCGAATTGCGAAACCATAAGGGTGAAGCATTCATGTATAAATATGATCCTCGGGGCCCATTGGCTCCTCGCGATATCGTGGCCAGAGCCATTGATAACGAAATGAAAATTCATGGCGAAGAATATGTTTACCTCGATTGCCGTCATTTGCCCAAGGACGATCTGATGAATCATTTCCCTACTATTTATGCCAAATGTCTTAGTATTGGCATAGACATCACGCATACTATGATTCCCGTTGCCCCGGCAGCGCATTACCTCTGCGGTGGAATCAAAACCGACAAATGGGGACGCTCTACAATTAATCATCTCTATGCCGCCGGAGAATGTGCCAGAACTGGATTACACGGTGCTAACCGACTGGCCTCGAATAGTTTGCTCGAAGCCCTCGTCTTCTCCCACCGTGCTGCTATCGATTCTATCCCCTTCATCGAAAAAGTCCCCTTTTGCGATGATATCCCCGACTGGAACGCCGAAGGAATGGTCTTGAACGAAGAAATGATCCTCATTACCCAAACTATTCGCGAACTCCAAAGCATCATGAGCAGCTATGTGGGCATAGTGCGCTCGAATATTCGCCTGCAGCGAGCACTGGTCAGACTTAAAATTCTCTACAACGAAACCGAAGACCTTTACAACCGCTCCATTCTTATCCCTAAAATCTGCGAATTGCG
>MWFC01000017.1 GCA_002071415.1 Bacteroidetes bacterium ADurb.Bin012 | reverse complement strand
GTGGGTTGTAACCGAGGGCAGGCGGGCATATGCTAAACGTATTTCAAGCCGGAATAAGAGTCCGACAAGCGTACAATTGTCCTTATTTTGATAAGGGGTAGGTTTTTTAAAGAAGGAAAAGCTAATGTATAACTAACTGAATAAGTGGTATATAAAAAATGTTTAGGAACTTTTAGAATTTTGTCGGTTAATAGTGATTCATAATATATTTATAATTGCTCATTATAAGCCACTTTTAAAAAAAGAATTATGAGATTTATAGAGAAAATTTAACAAATCATAGCATCTCGCTTCTAAAAAACAAAAACCATCTCTCTTGAAGTAGCAGAGATAACATATTTAATAAAAAATCCAAGAAAGATATAAAAACCTATTTAGATGGTTTCTGTTTCGACCACCTTAGCCAATAAGTCGGCATAAGGAAATGTGTCAATGCCTAAATAACATTGACCGCTTTTGAGCTGATTTTAGGAGATGGGCGTTGTGGAATGAGAATGGGACTTAGGGACTTGGAAACGAGGAGACTGGGAGACGTGGTAATTAGTGGATGGTGATTAGTAAGTTAAAAGTAAAAAGTTAAAAGTTCATAAAGTTTAAAACGAAAAACGGAAGAAGGGAGAACGGAGAATGGAGAAAGGGAGGAAGTGAGATTGGGGGACGAGGAGACGAGGAGACGGTGTAACAGAGAATGAAATTTGTAATTTGGTAAGTTGTTGATTGTCTGTTGTTAGTTGTTCGTTGTCAGTTGTTCGTTTGAGTTTGTTTGTAATTTGGAATTTGGAATTTTGTAGTTTTTAGTTGTTAAAAGAGGGTGGATCAGAGAGAAAAATAAAAATGTTCTCGCAGATATCGCAGAAAAAAGCCCTCGCAGATATCGCAGAAAATCAGCATTAATCAAAGAGAGAAAGTATCACTTACTATCATCTCTAACAAGCTATAGACGTATAGCTAATAAATAGCGATGCATCTCAAATTTATAAGAGAAAAATAAAATAGTATATACAGTAATTAATATACCTCAATTTGACAAAAGCATGTCAAATTTTAATCTTTTAGCAAGGAATGTAATTTTTGAAGTAAATCGGGCAATTGTTTCAAGGCAGCAAGTTCTTTCCATTTTATGCGAGCTTCTATAGCAGGCGCACCAAAATAAGTCTTTCCTCCTTCGAGTGATTTCGAAACACTGCTGGTGGCTAATAGAACAGCTCCTTTCCCAATGACCAAGTCTTTATTTAGCGATACTCTGGCCCAAAGAACCACATTATCTTCGAGGGTTGTAACGCCAGCAATGGCTGAATGGGCACCAATCAGACAATTTTTCCCAATGCGTGTATCATGCCCAATTTGTACATGGTTATCCATTTTTGTTCCGTCGCCAATATAGGTTTCGGCCGATACTCCTTTATCTATGGCACATAAAGCACCTATTTCGACATCATTGCCCACGACTACTTTTCCGCATGATTCCAATTTGCGGTAACTTCCTTCGTGATTCTGGAAATAATACGCATCAGCGCCCAATACGCTACCGGAGTGAATGATAACCCGGTCGCCAATGATGGTATGGTCGTAAATGCTCACATTAGCATGAATTATACAATTTTTTCCGATTACAACATTATTCCCAATAAAAACTCCGGGTTGAACGATAGTTCCTTCACCAATTATAGCCGAAGGTGAAATCATAGAAGAGGAGGGTTGAAAGGGATGGAAACGCCTTACCAGTGAAATATAAGCCTCGAAAGGATCGGGATGAATCAACAGAGCCTTGCCGGCAGGGCATTCGACTTTTTGATCGATAAGAATAACACTGGCCTGGCTATTGAATGCCTTCTGATAGTACTTGGAGTGATCGACAAAGGTGAGGTCGCCGGGTTCTGCCTTGTGGATTTCATTTAATCCCTTAACTAAAGTTTGGGGATCGCCTTCCAATTTAGCATTCAATAAATTGGCCAACATGTGAAGTGGAATAAGTTGTGGAAAATCCATGAATTTAAAGGAGGTATAAGGTAATAAAATAGGAGGAATTCAAAATCAGTCTTTTACTCTTTCCACATAATCTCCTATCCGAGTATCAATACGGATAATTTCACCCGTATTGATAAAAAGAGGAACTTTAACGATAGCACCGGTTTCCACGGTAGCCGGTTTTAAGGCGTTAGTAGCTGTATTTCCTCTTTCTCCCGGTTCAGTGTAAGTTACCTCCAGCTCAACATGCGTAGGAAGCTCGCACGAAATAGGCTGCTCGTTATCGGCTAAAAACAGAATTTCGCATATCATTCCTTCCTTCAAAAATTGAGGAGCATCTATTAAATCTTTTGGTAATGAAATCTGCTCGAAATCCTCATTATGCATAAAATAATAATCTTCTCCATCGGCATAAAGAAATTGATATTCGCGTCGTTCAATCCTGAGAATGTCGATTTTTACACCAGCCGTAAAAGTATTGGGAATCACCCTTCCAGTGCGCAAATTTTTCAGTTTTGTTCGAACAAAAGCTCCGCCCTTGCCAGGTTTTACGTGCTGAAACTCAACAATCGTATAAGGTTCTCCATTAAACTCGATACAGAGTCCATTCCTGAAATCTGCAGTTGTTGCCATAAATCATTGGTTTTAATTAAATTATAATTTGAGTGCAAATGTACAGCTTTTTTAATTGCCGTCAATCTTTATATTGAACAAACAAATTGGCCAATAGGATATTACGTAATAAAAATAGCTCTTGCTGAAAATTATAAGGTTTCATTCGTTGATGCGTCAATTGTGATAGCTTCAATTTTTTTACCATTCGCATAATCTGAGTTCGATATAGACGTTCGGTGCATAAGGAGAGGATATTCGAAGAGAAATAGAGGTTCCAATAGCGATTGGTTGAGGCGATTAAATTCTTGAATGGCACCAATTATAGAGCCATTGAGCGAGAAACATGCTCCAATATATTACTTAGGATAAGACAACAGCAGATTGAATGCAATAAATTTGCAAAAAAGAAAGGGAATTCAAAATGGATATTATTAGAAGTCGCCGTTCCATTCGACGGTATATTCCCGACGAAGTGAAGAATGAAGATATAGAAGGGATGTTAGAAGCCGCAATGTATGCACCATCGGCAGGCAACCAGCGACCATGGGAGTTCATTGTAGTAAGAAATGAAGCCATGCGTGAAATAATGTCGAAAACCGGGCCCTATTCATTTCATGCTGCTAAGGCTCCCGTAGTTATTCTTGTATGTGGCGATTCACTTCACGAAACGCACAAGAACTATTGGCCTGTGGATTGTTCGGCTGCTACCGAAAATATTCTACTCGAAGCCACGGCGCGCAATTTGGGAAGTGTTTGGTTGGGCGTTTATCCAAGACAAGAAAGAATGGAATATTTATCCCATTTATTTCAACTTCCAGAGCATATTCACCCTTTTGCTATGGTTTGTATTGGCTATGCTAATGAAAAACCTCCTGCAAGAGGATTTTATGATCCATCAAAGGTGTCGTGGGAAAAGTTTGGCAATAAGAAGGTCTAACTTTATAAAAGATGATGGGTTATTATTTTCCATCGAAAATTTTGACCCATTCATATCTTTTTCGGTTTTTCCAGTACCCTGTCAGGTAGGCATAATTAACTATAAGAGGCACAACAGTTGTTGCTTCGGCATACACCATCTGTTCGTAAACCGTATCTACTTTTCCCCACGAAGCAGCTTCCTTGAGAGTCGAACTCGAACAAGCGCCATCTCTAACGTCAGCAACAGTAATCTGGACAGCATACTTGTGCATGGGTAGATTGAATCCTAAAACTTCGCCACACACTACTGTATCTTGGGCAAAATTTTTGGGCGTTCCACCTCCAATCATAAATAGGCCTGTTTGGTCGGCTTTGATCTTGATTTGGGTCAGTTCTAAAAAATCCTTTACAGAGTCGATGGAAACATGCCTATCGGGACGATTCCATTGATGTTTTACCAAACCAAAACCCGCACTGCTATCGCTAAAAGCAGGGCAAAATATGGGGACATTGTTTTCGCAAGCTATTTGAACCAATGAACCAGGTTTTTTGGCTTTCTGGGTTAAATACCTGCCCATTTCATAAATAAATTCTCTCGAAGAATAAGGCCTTGGTTCGAGGTTGTCGGCTATTTGTTGTATGGTATCATCGCATGCTTGTAATTCATCTTCATCGATAAAAGTATCATAAATCCGATCGATATAATGATTGCGGAGTTCCTTGTCGTCGACATAAGGAGAACCTTTATAATGCTTGAAGCCAAGCGCTTCGAAAAAATCCATGTCAACTATGCTTGCACCAGTAGCAACTACAGCATCAACCATATTATATTCAATCATATCGGCATATACCTGCATGCAACCTCCCGCACTGGTACTCCCCGCAAGGGTGAGAATAATGGAACAATCTTCATCGCTTAGCATGAGGTTAAAAATATCAGCAGCCTGTGCTGTATCGCGGGAAGAGAACGACATTCCACGCATGGCATCAATGATGGGTCGGCCATCGAAAGCAGTAATGTCAACATGTTGAATGACATCCTTTAAAAAATTTTTCTTGTCCATTTTGTTTTGCAATTAATAGAATATAAAGGAAATTTCCGAGGATTGACTGAGAGAAAAAGATCCTGCAAAGTTAAAAGTTAAAACAATGCGATCTAAAGTATTAAAATCCAAGTATTTTTAACATTGATTTATAGCTTTGTTCTTTTGCGAATAATTTTGTGTAGTATTCGCCATTCTCGTCGAGGTCGATGATCACGTGTTTGGGAGCAGGAAGGAGGCAATGTTGAAGTCCACCATAACCGGAGAGTGATTCTTGATAAGCTCCTATGTTGAAAAATCCAATGTATTGTTCTTTATCATTAAATTTTGGCAAAAAGACAGCGTTCGAATGGGCTTCGGCATTATAAAAATCTTGGCTATCGCAGGTAAGCCCGCCCAGATGAACCCTTTGATATTCAACGTCCCAATTATTGACTGCCAAAAGAATGTAACGCTGACTGATCGCCCAGGTATCGGGCAAAGTCGTCATAAAAGAACCATCTATCATATTCCAGAGTTCGCGATCGTTTTGTTGCTTTTGATTGACAATAGAAAACAATATGGCTCCGCTTTCCCCTACGGTATAAGTTCCAAACTCGCTGAATATATCCGGCTCTGGCACTCCATGCTGCATACAGGTATTCTTTATCTGAGAAATAATTTCTTCAGCCATGTATTCATAATCGTAATTAAACTCCAACGAATTTTTAATAGGAAAACCTCCACCAATATTCAAGGCATTCAATTCAGGACAAATCTTTTTTAATTCGCAGTACAAATTCACGGCTTTCAAAAGCTCATTCCAATAATGAGCCGTATCCTTGATTCCAGTGTTGATGAAAAAATGCAGCATCTTCAATTCAAACAAAGGATTGTTCTGGATTTTCTCCTGATAATACGGAATAATTTGATTATAGCGTATCCCTAAGCGAGAGGTGTAAAACTGAAACTGCGGCTCTTCTTCCGTAGCAATTCGAATCCCAATCTTCGTTTTTCGTTTCAATCCTGCTTCGATATACTTATCAAGCTCGAACTTATTATCCAGAACAGGAATAGTATTCTCGAAACCTTCGTGGATGAGATTTACGATGTTTTCGATATATTGTGGTCGTTTGAATCCATTGCAGATTATGTAATTCGACTTCTTTAAATGACCAGTATCATATAATTCTTCGATAATATTGATATCAAAAGCCGATGATGTTTCGATATGAACATCATTTTCCAGAACTTCTTCCAGAATAAAGGAGAAATAAGAACTCTTTGTACAATAGCAATAATTATATTCACCATTGTATTCAGTTTTAGCCATAGCCACATTGAAATTGATTCTGGCTTTCTGGATCTGTTCCGAAATTCGTGGAAGATAAGTTAATCTTACAGGTGTTCCATACTGTTTAATGATATCCATTAATGGAATGTTATTCCAGTAAAGTTCATTATCTATCACATTGAACTCTTCTTTAGGGAACTCAAAAGTTTGCTCGATAAGGTCAATATATCTGTTTTTCATCTTTAAAGTAAGTGAATTAAATTAGACAAAATGATTCAATTTAGCTAATTCAGATTTTTAAATGAGGCGCAAAAATACAACTTATATCTTCATCTTTTACGAAAAACGAAAATTTTTTATAAAAGATATCACAATGATCCATAATACTTTAATTGAATGATTGTGGTTTGATAAAAAGTATACTGGCCAAATTTTCTTATAGAAAACTTTCCTAAATAGCAAGATGTAGTTCACTTACATCTTGAAAAATCTAAGCAAGTAAGTAATTTGGATTAACGAAATGCAGCCATTAATAATTCGATATTCTTAAAAGGAAGTGTAAAATATTCGCCAATGGTTTTGTTGGTTAAAATGCCATTGAAAATATAAACTCCTTGTCGTAAACCTGGATCTCTTGTTAAATACTTTTCGATGCCACCTGTGTAACCAATCTTCAGAATGAGAGGAGAAAACACATTGCTTATTGCATAAGAAGCCGTATGAGGCACTTTCGAGGCAATATTGGGTACGCAGTAATGGGTTACACCATTGACCTGATATATGGGATGTGAATGCGAAGTAGGCCGGGAAGTTTCCACACAACCTCCCTGGTCTATGCTAACATCAACAATAACAGAACCCTTTTTCATTTGATTTACCATTTCTTCGGTAATGATAACAGGAGTTCTCCCTTCACGGCTGTACAAGGCAGCAATGACTACATCTGCTGTTTGAAGGCTTTTTAAAAGAACTTTGGGTTGAATAATAGAAGTAAAAATTCTCGACCCCAGTTGATATTGAATATTTCGCAGTTTATAAATCTTATCATCGAAGATTTTTACCAGTGCACCCATGCCCAAAGCCGTGCGTGCAGCATATTCGGCTACGGTGCCACCGCCCAGGATAATGACTTCGGAAGGATTGATCCCTGGAAAACCTCCCAACATAGAACCTTTACCAAAAACCGGATGGCTAAGATACTCCGCAGCAATCAGCACA
Source organism: Bacteroidetes bacterium ADurb.Bin012 (assembly GCA_002071415.1). GTDB lineage: Bacteria > Bacteroidota > Bacteroidia > Bacteroidales > TTA-H9 > TTA-H9. Next base: position 34,646 of record MWFC01000017.1, on the reverse strand, counting down.
GAGGTCGTCCCAGCTATTTCGCTCATCGAACGCATAACCGGAAAGGCATTGGAATCATCCTTCACATATTCGAACCCGAAGGCAGTAATTTTTTTCTGCAACAGCGAAATAAAATAATTCTTTTGCTGGATAAAGGTTTGTACAGAAGAAAACAATACCTGACGGGGCTTGAGAAATTCTATTTCCTGGTTTTTGGGAGGAGCCACCTTGACGATGATCTCAGCCTGATAAACTTCCTCGGTGGTTTCGCAAATTTTAGCACCTGCTTCTGAAAATTCCACATCAGTAAATTTTGCATTATTGCCTGCTCCTCTTTCCAGATAAACCGTATGCCCATTTTGTACGAGTTCCTGAACGGCTGAAGGTACAAGGGCAATTCGATTTTCGTCGGGACTTATTTCACGAGGAATACCAATGCTAAAACGTTTTATGGTTCGAGCTGCTGGTTTTAGTTGTTCCTGGGGAGCCAGAGTCTCGGCCAAATTCACCTGGCTCAAATCGTTATGGATGGTTTCCATGTTCATATTATCTACCTGCTGGTCGTTTTATTCGTTATGTGGTGGTTCAAGAAGCTGAATTCAAGTCACAAATGCAACTTTTTAGTTATACAAATTTCGTAATAAAAATTCATTTAGTGTTAAGAAATTCAATTTTTTTCTTGATGTGTTATTCAAAATATCTTCTACCCGCTTTGTATTTTGATCAGAGAGGTTTTCAAAAGAGGTTTTTAAAAAAATACTGACGAATAAGTCCGTCTGTATTTTCATTAGCCCCTCCTTCCCATGAATGATAGGGTTTAGCAAAAAAGAAATCCACTTCCAATTCTGAGCTAATCATTTTATGCTCGACAAACTCTTTTCCGTTATCGGCGGTGATCGTATGAATCTTTCCCTTACTGGGAGACAATCGTTCTATGACATTTTGAGCAAGCTCTTTGGCATCCTTGCTATTGAGCTTTTCAATTGCGACATAACTAATTACTCTGTCGTTGATCGTCAACAACGCTCCCTTGTGATTTTGACCTATCATCGTATTGATTTCCAAGTCGCCCAATCTTTCTTTTCTTTCGACCATCTCTGGCCTTTGACTTATGTCGACCCTCTCTTTAATAATTCCTCTGCTGTCTTTGGCGTTTCCACGTTTTCGATATCTGCGTCCCTTATGCCTAAGGTGAGTATAAAGATCACCACCTTCTTTTTTATTCTTCTATACATATTGATAAATTCGTTCATGACTGACACATTCCCTGCCTTCCAATGCAATTCTTCCTGCTATTTGTTCAGGACTGAAATCTTTTACAAGATACCCATCTACATATTGTTTGACTTCTTCTGTAAAACGTAAATTTTTGCATTTATTCTTCTGCCTTCTTTCGTATTTTCGTTGTGCTAAATCTGCTCTGTATTCCCTGTTTCGATTATCGCAATTAAGCTTGAGCTCACGTGATACAACCGATTTGTCTTTCCCGATAGCCAACGCTATGTCTTTTTGTTTCCATTCTTGTAGTATCATTGCCCAGATTTCGTATCTTTGTTCTACGGTTAAATGTTTCATCTTTGTAACTTTTTAAGGGGAAGAGACCAAAGAAAAGCATTTATTCCATCAAGGCAAAGGGGAAATCTTTTTTCTCCTTTGCCTTGAAAAATAATTTCTCTTTATCTTTTATTTCCCCTGAAAAAATTGCATTAATTACTTGAATTTACAAGATAAATTCCTTTTTTGAATGACTTATGACCAATTTATCATGCAAAGAATTGAAATTTAATATTTTATCTCATGTTGTAGATATAAACTTATAGAAAAAATATTTCTCAATTCTAATAATATCTCCCAATTACAAATGATATACTTATTTATCAAATGCAAGTAAATATCATATTTTGATGGTTGTTTATCAATTAGTTATAAATATTAGGAAAAATTTTACAATGATCCGACTCAAAATATTTAACCTTATTGCTTGTTTTTTAACCGCACTATGAAGGGTTGGTAACAAATCAAGGCGATAAGGTTAATTAAGAATTCAAAACAAAGATTTTTCGATCGAAGCTTTGCGTCAAATGATATGGCGAAGATATTTTATGCTTCCAAAGTATTGAAATTATTCTGTAATCTTTTTTTGCAGCACTTTTTTCCCTTGCTGAATCTTCAAATAATAAACCGGTTGCGGAAGAAGTGTGATGATTCGATCATAATTTCCTGAGAATTTTTTCAAGATTTCATGATGAAGTATGCTGCCTTGTTCGTCGAAAACCGATACTTCTATATCTCCTGATTGCTCTGTGGTAAAGCGGAGACGTATTTTACCGCGAACCGATTTATTTACGCTGAGTTTGTCGAGGTCTAAGGGTTCTTTGACCTGGGAGGGTTTCAACGCCGAATGGGAGAGTTTGTTCAGATCATCGGAGTTCAAATCAACCATATACAGGGTTCTGGATTTCGGTTTCCTTTCTGAATATCTCCAGCTTTGCGGAGTTTGGCGGAAGGTACGTAAATCGGCTCTTTGCCGGGAGCGATTCCACACAATACTATCAATTGTCTTTCTACCATCCTTGAAAATAATAAGAGTATCTACTCGACCATTAGGAGTAGACATGCGAATACATTCGATTTCCTTGGTCAGGGTATCGCGTCCTACAATCATCTTTCTAATAATTTTAATTGATTTTCCGGCAGTATCCATAACTAAGGAATCATCTCTAAAAGTTCCGTAAGGACATCCTTGGGGCAAGTGGTGAAAACCATAAGAATGAAAATCAGACAAATGATGTTCTCTAAACTTCCAACCCTTAAGGTCAGGACGAGGGAATTCAGGCATTTGACGAATGGCTTCGTCTAATTGACGCATTGCCATTTCGAGATGTCGCTTAACTTCCATGAGATTTTCAGGGATAGGGGGAGCTTCTCTTTGCATAAAATCCCTGAAATCAGAAAGATATTCTTCCATCGGTTCATCATTCCATTCTTCGGCTGGGAAAAGCATGTACAAATTCTCCAATTCGTTCATGATTTCTTCCCAGTTTGCCTTATCTGGCAATGACTGAAATTCGGGTGAAAGATTCTGATTTTTAGATGGTGGAGAAAATGGTGGCTGATTCTGTCCAAATGCCAGCGAACTAAAGCCTAAAATTAAGCTTAATACGAAAGGAATCATCAGGCAATTTAAAATACGAACTAAAGATTTCATGACATTTTTGTTTTAATTATTGAACGAACAAAATTACCAAGCTGTTCATAATCATTATGTTAATATGCCGTTAAAGTTTGTTAAAGAAAAGTTAAATAGCCAAATAGGCGGGCAAATCAATTTAATTTTGCATTATGAATAAATCAGTTATACGGGTTGTTATTATATTGAGTGGCATTTCGCTGGTAAGCTTGGTGATACTGCAGTTTGTATGGTTCAAGAATATGCTGCAAATGCGTGAGAACGAGTTCGATAGAGATGTAATGGCAGCCGTTGCCGAAACTGCACGGCGGCTCGAACGCGATCAGACCATGTTTTTTGTTTCGAACAGACTCAGAATGCAAGCTTTAACCGATACGATCCTTGCCTCAACTCATCCGAAAAATCGTACGGCCACGATCAATAAAACCAGTACAAACATGAATTCAATTCTGCCCGATAGTCTTCCTCCTCGTCGAAGGGTTAACCTAAAACATCGTCAATGGGTGGTGCAGCAAAATGCCAGAGGTGAAATAATTGTTGAAACTGAGAACCAATTGGATACATTAACTTCGATGGATATGTCGGTTTTATTCGATCCCCGTTTCGAACGTATGCTACCTTTCGCCAATCTCTCTGCAGATGAATATTATAATGCGATCATCAGACGTCAGGAAAGATTTTTTAGAGAACAAAGACAGATGATGGATAAATTCGATTCAGTATTTATGCGTTATCAAGGGAGAATAATTTCCGATCGTCCCAAACCACGGCCTCAGAAGCTTAATCCAAATCCCGCATTTCAGAAGCAAGTCGAAGATCTTCAATCGCAAACCACTCTACTTAGCGATGCGCTTGATCGTCTGATTTTCGAAATAAAACAACTCGAAATGCCTGCTCGTGAACGGCTTGATGTGCCAGCTTCGCATGAAATTTTGAAACAAGAATTGAAAAAACACAATATCGATCTACCTTTTGAATATGCCATCTTTGATGAGGAAAGGGATACCCTCGTCCGAAGCCCTCGCTTCAACCCTTTATCCAGCACTAAAGTCTATGAGGCTAATCTCTTTACTGATCGTTTTTTCCAATCGGCCGATCATATCGCTTTGTATTTTCCCGATCGCAGCACCCATTTGCTGCGTTCTATGCTTTGGATTATCACAGGATCGGCGCTTTTTACCCTGATAATAGTTATTACCTTTATCATAAGTATTCTGGTGATTCTGCGTCAGAAAAAAATTTCCGATGTTAAATCAGATTTTATTAATAATATGACGCATGAATTTAAAACTCCAATTGCTACGATTTCTCTGGCCGCAGATAGCCTCGTTAACGCACGTATTATCAATGATCCCGAAAAGATTCATTATTTCACCCGCGTAATTAAGGAAGAAAGCAAAAGAATGAACACACAGGTTGAAAGCATGCTGCAAATGGCACTCCTGGAGAAAAAAGACTTTTCACTTCATCTGCAACCTATGGATGCACACGACTTGATGGCTCAGGCTGTTCAAAATATCTCCATCCAGATTCACAAACGAGGAGGTGAGATCCATACCGATTTGCAGGCTACAAATCCGATCGTCGAAGTTGATGAAGTTCATTTCCTGAATGTATTATTCAACCTTTTGGATAATGCCAACAAATATTCTCCACAATCTCCTCAAATAGAGGTAAATACATGGAATGGCCATCATTCTTTATTCATTTCGGTTAAAGATCATGGAATGGGTATGGATAGAGAAACCCGAAATCGTGCCTTCGAAAAATTTTATCGAAAATCTACTGGAAACATTCATAACGTCAAAGGATTTGGATTGGGTTTGAGTTATGTAAAAGCCATCATAATGGCCTCCGGTGGAAACATACATATACAAAGTGAACCTGGAAACGGTAGCGAATTTATTATCGAACTGCCTCAAATAAACAATGACGATGAATCAACAATCGATTAAAATATTTCTGGTTGAAGACGACCTTAACTTTGGAGCTATCCTTAAATCATACCTCGAGCTCAATGATTACGAAGTAATATGGGTGAACGATGGCAAGGATGCCATGACAGCTTTTTATCAAGGGAAATTCGACATTTGTATTCTCGACGTGATGCTACCCAATATTGACGGTTTTAGCATCGCAAAGGAAATCAAACATTTTCGCCCCGACATCCCCCTCATCTTTCTTACAGCAAAAACACTTAAAAATGATGTTTTAGAAGGGTTTAAACTGGGCGCCGACGATTATATTACAAAACCCTTCGATAGCGATGTTTTACTTTATAAGATAAGAGCCATTCTGAAAAGGCACGGTCAAGTTTCTCAAAAGGAAGAACAGCGAGAATTCCAGATCGGCGAATATAAATTTGATGCATTTCTGCGAATCATTACCCATAATGACGAAAGCCGCAAGATCAGTCCAAAGGAAGCTGAACTCCTCAAAATGCTATGTATGAATATGAACGATATCGTTCCTCGTGAACTTGCATTGAAAACAATTTGGGGAGATGACAATTATTTCACAACTCGAAGCATGGATGTGTTTATTACCAAATTACGCAAGTATCTGAGCAAAGACCCCAATGTAGAGATAGAAAATATCCACGGAACAGGATATAGACTTTTACTGAAAAACTCTTAGAGCCCGATATGTTCAGAACTTTTCATGATAAACCTTCGAAATTCCCCAAAAGAAAATTCGAATCTATTTTAATGAATTTATCCCTTTGTACTCGGTGAGAAATTGAAGAACATTCTTTTCTATTCTTTCTTCTATATTATCGAGAGAAGTCCTGACAAATTTTTCTCCTGTAATTTTTTCATAAAGTTCGATATACCTTTCCGACACGCTATTTACAAAATCGTCATCCATATCAGGAACTCGCTGTCCGATCTGACCCATGAACCCTCTTTCCATAAGCCATTCTCTTACGAATTCTTTCGAAAGCTGCAACTGTGGAAGACCTTTAGCGAAACGTTCTTGGTAACCTTCGGCATAAAAATATCGCGATGAATCGGGAGTATGAACCTCGTCGATCAAGTAGATTTTGCCATCCCTATTGCCAAACTCATACTTTGTATCCACCAGAATAAGTCCTTTTTGTGCAGCCATTATCGAACCTCGTTCGAAAAGGCGGCGAGTATATTCTTCTATCTGTAGATAATCTTCTTCGGGAATTAATCCATTTTGGATGATTTCATTGCGAGTGATGTCCATATCGTGTCCTTCAGTGGCTTTAGTAGTGGGAGTTATGATAGGCTGTGGAAATGGTTGATGTTCTTTCATGCCTTCGGGCAGAGGAACTCCGCAAATTTGTCGGGCTCCTTTTAGATAAGCTCTCCATGAACTTCCTGTCAAATAAGCCCGGATGATCATTTCTACAGGATACGGTTTGCATAAGTAACCTGTAGTAACCATGGGATCGGGGGTGGCAATCTTCCAATTGGGAACGATGTCGGACGTGGCATCCAGAAAGTAGGCGGCGATTTGGTTCAAAACCTTTCCCTTGTAAGGTATGGCTCTTGGCAAAACAACGTCGAAGGCCGAAATCCTATCGGTTGCTATCATCACCAGTAGATCATCCACAAAATAGACATCGCGCACCTTGCCATAATATATTTTTGTTTGTCCGGGGAAGTGGTAATTCGTTTCAAGAACTGCGTTATACATATTTTTTAAAAAAAGTATAATGATGAATTAAAGTGGGGTTTCGTTTTTATTGTTTTTTTAATGTTGAGGGTTATCACGGCCGTAAGCTTCTATAACATCTTTTACCAGACGGTGTCGGATAATATCGCGTTGGTCAAGAAAGACGAAGTCAATTCCCTGAATGCCTTTGAGGATTTGAGTGGCATGAACAAGGCCCGATTTTTGGGATGGAGGAAGGTCGATCTGAGTGATATCGCCAGTAATGATAAATTTGGCACTGCGTCCCATACGCGTGAGGAACATTTTCAATTGGTTAAGAGTGGCATTTTGTGCTTCATCGAGGATAGCAAAGGCATGGTCGAGGGTACGCCCTCTCATAAAGGCCAGGGGGGCAACTTCGATGGTTCCATCTTCGAGATAGGTGAGCAATTTCTGCGTGGGGAGCATATCGCGCAGTGCATCGTAAAGTGGCTGAAGATAAGGATCGAGTTTATCTTTTAAATCACCGGGGAGGAAGCCAAGATTTTCACCAGCTTCGACGGCAGGACGTGTCAGAACGATTCGCTTTACTTCCCTATTTTTTAAAGCTTTAACGGCAAGTGCAACCGCAGTATAGGTTTTTCCCGTGCCTGCCGGCCCAATGGCAAATACCATGTCGTTCTTCTGGCTGCTTTCGACCAGCAATCGCTGATTGATAGTACGCGCCCTTACCTGTAACCCATGATTTCCATAAACCAAAATATCATTCCCTTCTATCGGCCTAACCTGATTAAACTCTTCTTCTCCTTCGTTGCTAAAAATCTCGAAAAGATCATTTTCGGTGATTTTGCCAAATTCATCGTAATGTACCAATAAGAGTCCAAAAAGTCGATCGAAAAGATCAATTTGCGATTTCTCTCCAATAATCTTGATTACATCGCCTCTGGCTATAATTTTCAATTGAGGAAAACGATCTCTTATTAGGTTTAGATACTGGTCGTTAGGACCATATATTTCGAGCGGGCTATAAGATTCGATGGAAATGATTCTTTCGTTCATTCAGCTTGATTGGGCTACTCTTAAAATATAAAACTGTGATTTTTGTAATTTTGGGATTTGCAAAATTACAGTAAAAAACCACGCATTCACCATAATTTTAAATGTCAATTATAACACTTACAAGCGACTGGGGACTAAAGGATCATTATCTATCAGTGGTAAAGGCGGCAATCTTAAGTCGCCTGCCCGAGACGATAATTATTGACATCAGTCATCAAATCCCGCCATTCGATTTAAATCAGGCTTCGTTTATCATAAGAAATTGTTGGAAGGGTTTTCCCAAAGGTACAGTGCATATTATTGGAATTAACACCGAGGCTGGGATTAAATCGCCACATACCGCAGTGGAAATGGAAGGGCATTATTTTATCGGTGCGGATAATGGGATTTTCAGCCTGATTTTCGACAAGCAGCCCGAACGCATTATCGAGATCGAAATAGCGCAGGATAGTGAATATTTCACTTTTTCGACGAGGGATGTCTTTGTAAAAGCCGCAGTGCATCTATTAAAAGGCAATTCTATTGAAGACCTGGGTATACCTCGAAATAGCCTAACACCATGTGCTTCCTTCCAACCTGTTATTACTCAAAATGCTATTACGGGTAAGGTTATTTATGTAGATGTTTATGAAAATGTTTTCACTAACATAAGTCGTGAAATGTTTCAGCAAGTGATAAAAGGAAGACATTTCCAGATCGAATTGGGGTATATCAAAAATAAGATCAACCGGATTTCCGATTCTTATGGGGATGTTCCTGAAGGGGAAATTGTAGCTCTATTTTCGAGTACAGGGCTTTTGCAGATTGCCATTAATCATGGAAACGCCTCAGGATTGCTTGGCCTTAGCATTGACGACAGCATCAGAATCGTTTTCGAATAAGTCCGTCGTAAATGTTACCGCTTCTGAGTTGCGGGAGAAATGGTAATAGTAAATTGAAAGGTAAAAGCGAAAAAAATAAGATAAAAAAATGGAATGAGATACAGGGTACCAATAGACAAGATGAACGGAAAATTGAGAGGCAAGAATACAGGAAAATGAAGCGACATTTTCATAGTAATTCATCATTCGCAAATTTCGGGTTATCCCAAATTATCTATGAAGAACTGCAAAAGAAATCGTTTCGATCTATCCTGACAAACAGTTGGCAAATGGGAAAGAAAAGTGGCCGAGAAGGGCTTCTCCCTTCTCGGCCACCAAAAATAAAATTTCATGTTTCATGCTATTTCCGAACACTTCTTCCCTCTTTGCAATAATCTATCTCGATAAAAAAACCAGGCAAGAACTGCATTATTCCAAAATCCATTCTTCACGTAAATCCCAATTGGCCCTTATTTCTATTGGTGCCTTAAAGTATTGTACTTTTTCGGGTTGACGTTTTTTTCTGTAATTTCCTGTATCCCATTTCCTATTTCGATTGCAATCCAAGACAGCTTTCAAAATAAATTTTTTTGGCAGCAACATTCCATAGTCTATTTCACAAACTAAATCATTGATAATATCCTGGCGGACAAGGTTTTCTTTTTCATCGAGCAATTGAATAAGGTATTGATTATTGCTGGCAGGAGAAATCAACTTCAGGTGAAAACTCCCATAAGCATCGGCAGCACGCGTAGTAAAGCGTGCGGTAATGCTATCGTTGGCCAGTCCGAAAATATCCACAAAAGTCTTGGAAGGAATAATCAACTGATAAGAAGAATTATAATCGAGAGAATATTTGACCAAAGCCTTGCGTTTGAGGCTATCGGCAAATTCGAATTTAACCCATAAGGTATCTTTGCTTGTGAATAAAAGTAATGAGTCCGATTTCACAGAATCAACAGGATGATTGAACTTCAAAATAAAAGGTTTGAAGGCATCGGTTTGGCCTGATAAGGTTTCTACCATCAAGGATTCGGTTTTGGTCTTTTTACTTCTTGTACCTATAGTTTCGCGTTTCAAAGGAAGCACCAAAGTATCGGGCTGAATTCCTGTGGTATAAATACATATTTTGACACTATCGAAAGGACAAGATGGAAACCAGAGCTTTATGGAATCCTGATTTCTATTGATTTCTAATAAAGGTTGATACAAGCTGTCGAATGGTGGCAACAGTCGATAAGAAAAATCTTCGATTGACCTCTTGAAATTCAAAAAAATCTGACCATTGCCTGTGTTTTCACGTCGAAGCAAGCGCTGAACCGTATCTTCTTCAACAAAGGAAAACAACCGATAAGATACGAAGGATAAATGGGGCTGTCTAACAACAGTAGAATCATTCTTAGCCAGGGTATCTGGCAGAGAAGAAAAATATTCCTTTGTTTGGCTTACAACTTTCGCGAGGGTATCGGAAGGCGCTGTATCATTTGTATCACGTAAGTGTTGAATTTGTCGAAGCGTATCCTGAAATAACATGTGTTGGATTGAGTCTTTCAGTTCCTGATGAGCAATTGTATCGTGCAGCAGGCTGTCAGGCATAGACACAGCCAATTTTGGAACAAATGAAGTATCAGGGGCAGGAGGAATATAGAATGCCCTTACCAAAGTGTCGCTAAAAGCAATTTCTTCCTCTGCAAGGTCAAAAAAATAATTGTAATTCTGATCAATCAATGCAAAGAGCAGATATTTTTCGTCGCGTAAATAATTGAGGTTGAACGAACCATCCTTGCGAGTGCGGGCTGCATAAGAAGGTGGGACTTTCAAAGGAAGTTGTTCGAGCGGAAGGGTATCGTTATTGGCGTAATAGAGCATAACGACCATATTTTCCACGGGTTTCAGGTTGAAAGCATTTACAACCGAACCCGTCATAGTTAATGAATCGATCACTGCACCGGTCGAAAATACATATTGAAAATCGGGCAGAGGATTATTCTCATGAAGGTCGGTGATGGCATCGGCAAAATACAAAGAATAGGTGGTATTGGGCCTTAAAGTATCCTTCAAGTCGATCTCGAGTGATTTCCCCTTTACCTTGAACTCTGGAAGATTGAGTGAAGGAGGCGACATCAGAAATTTTTTGTTTATTTCTTTCAGAACCACATATTCATCGAAGGTTAACTTAATGTGAGATGCTGTAAAGTGAGTGCTTAGATTGGGAGGAACGGCATAAAGCAACTTTGGTGGATCCGTATCCTTTGGCCCTCCCTGTGGTACCACAGGATTAGCACAGTGACACATCAAGAGCAACAGGCCAAGACCAAGCGCCAGCATGGCATTATCAATCGCCTTCTTTAGAATTCTTATAAAATATCTTCGGGACTCCATACTTAAAGTTTCGACTGAATTACATCAAAAGTAAAACCTTTTTCGAGCATGGCCTCCAGATATGATGGTAAAACCTCTATTAGGCAAGGAAATGCCTTTTCGTTATCGTGAAAAACGATGATATCGCCCGATCGCGTTCGTCGAAGCAGGGTTCGAAGTATTTCTTCCGATGAAAGGCTTCGATTGTAATCACCGCTCAGCAACGTCCACAAAATGATTTGGTATTGTCGTGAAAGCACTCTAACCTGTGAAACCCTCATCCTTCCGTATGGCGGACGAAATAGATTCGTCGGTATTAGCTCCCTGCAAGCCTCGATGTCTTTGAAATACTCCTTATTGGAGGTCTTCCATCCATTTTTATGACTGAATGAATGATTCCCTATGTTATGCCCATTATTTTTTATTTCCTGAAAGACTTCGGGATAAGCTCGAATGTTTTTCCCTAAGCAAAAAAAAGTGGCCTTTACTTGAAAGCGATTGAGAATATCCAAAACTTTCGGGGTAATTTGTGAATGAGGGCCATCATCGAAGGTTAGATAGAGGCATTGACCTGTCCGAGGCATACGAGTAATTACAAATGGAGCAAATATCCATTCGACAGCCCTGGGAAAACACGTCGTCGCTTTTATCATAAACATCAAGGTTCGAAGTTTTGATAAATCTGAGTAAAATAACATTTTAAATTTTTCTCAAAAGCCTCCTTGCTTTTATCGCCAATTTCCTCCTGCCCAAATTTGCAGGCAGTTTCAGCAATATAATTCAATATGCCAAGATTCAAGTTGATTTCGTATTCGTAGCGATGAAGCAAATTGGGCAACAACTCGAAATAATAGCCGAGCTCGGCCGAGGATTGATTCATCATCACGGTCATTATTTCGTTGCCTTTCGAAATCTCACCTGCCCCATAATACACTTCGGCAAGCGCCAAAGAAAAAACATCATAAGGAATAACGGAATTCGGAAGGTTTACGATACATCGATCGCATACTCTAACCGCCAATTCCTTTTCCCCTTCCTTCAACAAGGTATCGGCCAGACTTCTGAATATATTGCGTAGCAAAGTGCAATTTTTCAAATGATTTTCCGAATAATATATCTCAGGATTATTCATTTTCACCTGCGAACGATTCATCAAATGATCGTAAAGAATCTCCGAATCAATCCCTCCCATACGATCATGCCTTGATTTCATCAAAATAGGAACCAGGCGATAGGCCATGCCTTCGAGACGAAAATACTCTTCAAGTCCTAAAAACTCGCGGGTGTTTCCCGTCAAACCAAAATATACCGGCCTTCCCCAGTTATTATTCGCTAAGATATTCAAAACAATTAAGGTATTTTTTTCGAATTCCCTGCCCGGTATTTCGAAAAACATTCGATCTACGATTCTATCCTTCTGATCAGAGTCGATAACACCATGATTCAACACTGCAGTCTTGTCGATATTCAATACAAATCGATTCGATGGTAAATAATCTATTGTATCGGTTTCGATGACATATTTGAATTTTTGAGGTTCCACCGACATTTGCTCGAATATACTGCACAGATTTAGCGTATCGGTCAGCGAATCATCATCCGAAATAAAATAAATATAGTCGTGTGTTCCTTGCTTATAAAAAGAAAAATCAAGTTGAATGGGTAGGGGTGCTGATTCATAAACTTTGCGTTTCATCTGTTCGATGTACCAATCGAGGCTCAAAAGACTCAAGTTACACACTCTGATATCGGTACGGTAATTTTCTACCTCCTGAAGGTACCAAAGAGGAAAGGTATCGTTGTCGCCAAAAGTAAACAAAATGGCATTGGATGCGCAGCTATCCAGATAGGCTTTAGCCATCTGTGTAGTGGCATATCGGTTCGAGCGGTTATGGTCGTTCCACCCCTGGGCGGCCAACACACCGGTTACACAAAGAAGATTCAAACCTGTGGTCAGAAGAATCGACTTTCTGCCATTTATCCATTTTGTCATACCTGAGGCAAACGCACCCGTGCCCATTCCTATCCAGATGGCAAAGGCGCAGAACGAAGCCACATAGGCATAATCTCTTTCACGGGGCTGCGGACTGTATTGATTTAGATAAACGATGATGGCAATTCCCGTCATAATGAAAAACACCAAAACCACCATCAAGCTTTTCCAATCGTTCTTATAATGATATACCATACCAACCAGACCAAACAACAAAGGCAAAAGATAATACCGATTCCATGCCCTGCTTTTTTTATGTTCGGGCAGGTGACTCAAAGGGCCAACTCTCCATTTATCCAAGAAATTCCACCCCGAAATCCAGTTTCCATTGGCTTTATCGGAGAATCCTTGAGAATCATTCTGGCGACCAGAAAAATTCCATAAAAAATATCTCCAGTACATTTGGTTCAGTTGATAATTTATCAGAAAGCCCAAATGATCTCCAAAAGTAGGCCTGTAATTTTCGTCATCGGGAATACCAGCCCAAATCTTATATTCCTGAATATGTTTGTACGAACGAGAATACATTCTTGGAAAAAACATTCGAGAATTATAAACCGGTTTCGCAGCCTTCCTACTATCTTTCGCAACATAACGTCCAGCCGTGTAATCTTTCATGTAAACTGGCTCACCATCCTTATAATCGACAATATCTGCCGTGAAATCGGCTCCGTAAACCAAAGGCCAATTGCCATATTGCTCCCGGTTAAGGTATGACAAAAGCCCTAAGGCATCCTTAGGATCATTTTCGTTGATGGGAGGATTGGCATTAGCCCTGATAATGATCATTAAAAACGATGAATAGCCAATAATTATAAAGCTCAACGAAAGCAGAATCGTATTCATCACCTGCCTGTGCTTCATCAGGTACAAAATACCCCATCCCAAACCTAAAACAATGAAACCTCGTATTATAAATTCTATTAAGGTTTTAGAGCCCGTCATGACAATGATTAGAACCAATAAACTCACCATTAGGAACAAACCACGGAAAAAATGATTGGGATAATGTGTAAAAAGAATTCCAGAAATCAGCATAGTTACTATAAGTGAAGCCGAAAAGAAAGAACCACTTCCGAAAGGCAGCCCTAATCGATTTACCATAAATAACTCGGTCCGGGCAAATAAGCCAGGTATTTCAGGAATAAGACCATAAAGAATAAAGGTTAACAAAACCATCGAAATTGCCAATGCTCCGATGACACCGGCCACAGTTGGCCTTCTTACGTGAAAATAAATCAATAATATGATAGCGGGAATGGTCAAAAGATTTAATTGATGGACTCCAATGGACAAACCAATGAGATAAGCTATCAATATCAGCCAGCGAATGCCATGAGAATCAGAAGATCCTCTTTCCCACCGCAAGATAGCCCAAAACATAATGGCAGTAAAAAATGAAGATAAGGCATAAACCTCGGCTTCAACGGCCGAAAACCAGAATGAATCGGTAAACAGATAGGCCAAAGCCCCGCTAAGACCAATTCCCAAAATCAGATACTCATTTTCGGCTCTCACTTCATCATTCTTCGAAAGAAAATGCGAAACCAGTAAAGTAATACTCCAGTATAGAAACATTACAGTGAAAGCACTGGCTATGGCAGACATGAGGTTGATACTGGAAGCTACCTTCGAAATGTCTCCAAAAGAAAGCAAAGAAAATAATCGCCCTAAAAGTTGATACAATGGAGCTCCCGGCGGATGGCCTATTTGCAACTTATAAGCCGTACTGATATATTCACCACAATCCCAATAACTTGCTGTTGGTTCGACGGTAGAAATATAAACAGCGGCAGCTATAAAAAAAATCTCCCAGCCGAGGATTTTATCGATTTTCTGAAACGAAAAGCTCATGAGAAGCCGAGAGGAGAAAATTAATATCGGCGAAATTACTGAAAAAGTTAAGATGCAACTGCAAAGGCGAAAAATAATAACTTTGCAACGAGTGTAATAACCGAGAAAATATTTTTAGAAATGCTCAAACTGGTATTGGTTCGTCATGGTGAAAGTGTGTGGAACAAGGAAAATCGTTTCACAGGTTGGACAGATGTCGATTTATCGGAAAAAGGTGTAGAAGAAGCCCATCAGGCAGGTAAGGTATTAAAAGAAAATGGTTTTGACTTTAAGGTATCCTATACTTCATATCTGAAACGCGCCATAAAAACGCTGTGGATTATTCTGGAAGAAATGGACTTGATGTGGATTCCGGAATATAAAACATGGAGACTCAACGAGAAGCATTATGGTAAATTACAAGGCCTAAATAAAATAGAAACTGCCGAAAAATATGGAGAAGAACAGGTCAAGATATGGAGGCGTTCGTATGATATTCCTCCCGAACCCCTCAGCCCCGATGATCCACGCAATCCCCGGCTCGATCCGCGCTATGCAGAAATAGGTGATGATGCACCACTGACCGAAGCCCTGAAAGATACCATTGCCCGTATTGTCCCTTACTGGGAAAACGAAATGAGTATAAAACTCCGTCAATATAAGGAAGTACTTGTGGCAGCACACGGCAATAGTCTCCGCGGAATCGTCAAATACCTGAAAAATATGAACGAAAAGGAAATCATCGACCTGAATCTGCCTACTGGCATTCCTTACATCTTCGAATTCGATGATGATATGAATCTGCAAAAGGATTATTTCCTTGGCGATGAAGAAGAAATTCGTAAAGCAATGGAAGCTGTTGCCAATCAAGCGAAGAAAAAATAATACCCTTTATATTTATATCGGATTACATTGAATGCATTATGGTTGTTATCAATCAAAAGAGTATAAATTTTATTTCAAAAATTCATCAATATTTGCAGATAAATGGATAGACGAAATCATGAGCCTTGATTGGGCCGAGTAAAATTTTTGAAAAATTATGCCTCAACAGTGGGTTATACCCGATACGCATGGTTATCTAAAAACGCTTCGAGCATTATTAGAAGAGCAGATTCGTCCTTCGAAATTTGACGAGATTTATTTTTTGGGCGATTTTATCGACAGAGGCCCCGATTCGAAAGGTTTGATCGATTACTTGATTCATTTAAAGGACGATGGTTATCGACTACGAATGTTGAAGGGCAACCATGAAGAATGGTGCATTAGAGCATACGAAGAGGAATTGCAGCTAAAGAAGAGTTTTTTGGGTTTGAAAAAACCAAATATTCAAAAAGCCGAATGGATGAGGTTTGGAGGCAAAGAAACTCTTAAAAGCTTCAAGGTAACCAACTTGAGGTACTTCCCTTCTGAATACATAGAATGGATGCACCAACTGGAATATTACATAGAGCTCGAAGACTATTATCTTGTGCATGCAGGGTTTAATTTCGAAACAGATTCTATTTTCGACGATCGCGACGCTATGCTCTGGATTAGAGATTTCAATGTTTCTCCCGAAAAAATAAATCACAAAATCATTATTCATGGGCATGTGCCTGTAAGCCATGAGTTTATCGATTTCACCATTCGTAAGAAACAATATCACTTTATCCCATTAGACAATGGAGTTTATATAAAGAAAAAAGGTTTTGGCAATCTCACGGCTTTCGAAATCAAGCAACAAATTCTTCTTGTTCAACCAAGCCTCGACGATTGATCGGCTTCCATCCTTCTATTTCAGGCTCGTTACACTGCCATTAATTTGCCTCATTAAACCATTCCTTATTCTCCAAACCCCATTCCCTAACACTAATGTTAGGATCTCTTGAAAATACGTTTCCACGCCGATTCTTTTTCAACTTCCCTGTCGTCGGAATAATATCCATAGCCATAACCATGGCCATATCCATATCCATAGCCATAGCCATAGCCATAGCCGTAACCATAGCCATAAATATTCTTAGCCATTTTGATATCATTTACAAGAACAGAAAAATTAGGAAGTTTGCGGTTTTCGATATCCTTAATAATAGCCCCGAAGATCTTTTTATTGGTTACGCCTTGGCGGATGATAAAAATATTCTGGTCGGAATGTTTCATGAGGAGGAAGGCATCGGTAACCACACCTACGGGAGGAGTATCGAGGATAATATAATCGTAATGTTTTTTTAGATAATCGAATAGATCGTCGGTTTTGGGCGAAGCCAGTAATTCGGCCGGGTTAGGAGGAACTGGACCTCCCAATATTACATCGAGATTTTCGATTTTCGTAGGATGGATAATTTCTTCAATTTTGTGTTTACCAATGATGAATGAAGTAATTCCATCGGTATTAGCCAGTCCAAAGTCCTGATGAAGCTTAGGTTTGCGCAGGTCGGCTCCCATTAACAATGTTTTTTTATCATTGATAGCGAAAACGGTGGCAAGATTGATGGCTATAAATGTTTTTCCGGCTCCAACAATATCGGAGGTAATCAGGATAGTTTGTTTTTCTTTTCCCTGTGCCCGAAAGATAATATTGGTCCTCAAGGCACGGAAAGCTTCGGCAATGCTTGATTTAGGCCATTCGGCCACAACCATCTTAGCTTCTCTTGTGTTATGAGAAATATACCCGATAATAGGCAAGCTGGTAATTTTTTCAATATCTTTTTTCTCGATAATCTTATCGTTGAAATAATCTTTGATGAAAACATAACCGCCAGGAATAACGAGACCTAATGTAATTGCAATCAGATAATTGAGGCTTTTCTTGGGGAATATGGGTGATTTACCTTCAGCACGAGCTACATCGATTACCTGGTTATCAGGCAGGTTGGAAGCCTTTGTAATCTGAGCCTCGGCTCGTTTTTGCAAAAGAAAAGTAAATAAGGTATTTTGCAGGTTGAACTCCCGTTCGAAATTGAGTAAACGTCGTTGGCTGGTGGGCAACTGGCTGATTTGCTGATTCAAATCTTGAATACGTTTTTCGATATCAGCCAGGGCAATATTCGAAGTGTTGACGATGTTGTTGATATTTTCTACCAGATTAGCCTTGGCATTGGCAATTTTACTTTCAATTTGTATGATAGCCGGATTTCGTGGAGTAGAGCTTAACAACAGACCCGAACGTTCTTCATAAAGGCTGGTAAGGTTTTTGATGAGTTCGGCCAGCACGGGATCATCTATACCCATTGCCGATGGTACGATAATATCGTTCATCTCGTTCTTCGACTGCACGTAATCTTTCAAATAATTATAGTATTTGTTTTTCACCAACAGGTCTGCTTTCTGCTTGTCGAGTTCTTTCATGTATTGGAATACCTGCTGAGATTCGAAATCGAGTTCCATGATCTTGGCTTCCTTTTTGAATCCTTCGAGCTGAGATTCGGCAATCGAAAGACTATCACGAATGCCGATGAGTTCACGATCGATAAATTCTATGGTTTTTGTGGCGATGATGTTTTTTTGATCCAGGTCGCGCTCAAGATATTTACTGGTGAGTGTATTGAGAAAATCTACGGTTTTTTCTACTTGACTGCCTTTGGCCTTAATTTCGAGGATAGATGCTTCACGATTAATCGGTTCTATCTTTATATTGTGAAATTCTTTTACCAGACTGGGCAGGTCGTTAAAAGTAAAGAAGAACGTTTTATTGACATGTTCTTTCGAATTGAAGTTGTAGTTGAGTAAAACTCTGAATTTGTAATAAGGGCCCGAAATGGTAGTTCCAAAATCATAAATCTGGTTCAGTTTGATGGTTTTTATTTTAGTCTCTCCGTCTTGTTGTTCCTCAATAAATTTATTATTCTCGAAATCGAAGAGTTTGATGTTTTCACCCTGGGTTTCGAGTTTAAATTGTCTATTATTAAGTATAGTAACATAAAATCTCAGATGTACGGGTTGTGGATGGATAGAATCATAGAATACTGTAAAAGGAGATTTTCTATAGAGTTCTCTTACGATGAAGTTGTTTTCGGAATAATAGGTTACATCAACATTTAATACTTTCACGGCTTCGGATGTAAGTGTGTAGCTACTGAGAATTCCCAGTTCATTTTGAATATTTTGCTGGGAATTCATAAAACCGAGGCCCATCAGTGCTTGGGCATTTATTTCCTTATTGCCCTTATCCTGAATCAATACTGTGGTAGAAACCTCATAGGTGGGGGTGGTGTATTTGTTGAACAAAAAGGCAATCACCAAAGCAACAAATATGGCGAGTGCGAACAGATACCAGTATCTCAAGAACTTGAAAAAAATCTGTTTGAAATCGATATTTTCTTCTTGTTGCTGATAATCGGGCATATTGACGTTGTTATCCACTTTTCGATACTTTTAAGATTCTATTTGAAATAATTGAGAATGAGCAATGTTGTTGTGATAGTAGAAAAAAGAAGGTCGTACGGGAAGGCAGCAAAAGCGTATTGTTTAGCTCTTAAAGGCTCAACATAGACAATGTCATTAGGAAGTAAATAAAGGTAAGGCGATTCGAGAAAATTCTTTTTAGTCAAATCAATACGATGCAATTTGGCACCGTTTTGGTCTTGCCTTACCAGCACCACTTTATTTCGGTCGCTAAATACGGTAAGATCGCCAGCTTTAGCCAATGCCTCATAAATATTGATTTTATCCTGATAAATAAGATAAGTCCCGGGATTTTTTACCTCTCCCAATACGGTAATCTTGAAATTGACCAGTTTTACGATTACAGTGGTTTCAACCAGGTATTGGTCGACAATGTCCTGAAGTTTTTTCGACACCTCATCTACAGTGAGCCCCGAGACAAAAATTTTGCCCACGAAAGGAAAATGAATGTAGCCCGAATCGCTAACGGTATAGCTTGTAAGATATATGTTTGCATCACTATAACCTATATTGGTCGCTCTACCCATGTCTTCATAATTGAAGAACTTATAGGTTTTTTCGTCCAGGCTTTGAACTTTGATGTAAAGGTTATCGCCCACCTTCAAACGATAATCGGGTTTTGGGGAAAATTCGAAAATCTCGAGTGTATCTTCCTTGGCAAGTGATTGAAAATATTTGATTTTTTTCTGAGGTACACACGAAATCATCATCATCGATAATAGAAGAACCTGAATAAAAATACCTCCGTAAGCGTTGAAACTTTTTTTCATTCCTGAGTGTTTATGCATTTATGATAAGACATCTTGTAAGCCATTGCTGTTGATCGGACCCGATAGGAGAGTTTTTATTGTAAGGATTTCAATTAACCTGTTCAACTATATGGCCCTTTAGTGTCTTTTTGGATGACCTTATTTTCTGGCGCAAAAATAAATTATTTTTTTCATGAAACAACCCATACCATGCATAATTTTCTCCTTCAATCGAAAAATTTCAGATTCTTTCAACATTCACTCAAAATTCGACAAGCCCTATCATGCAAATAGCAGCACCATCAATCTCGTGTATGAAGATTTCAAGAGCACCATAGATTTGCCATTTCTAGTTATAGGAAGAATCGAACTGAAAATAACAGACGGTAAACAACCGCAAATAAATTCTCGTAACTGCCGAAAACACAACATTTTGCAGAAATATTTGCGAATTAGAAAGTAATACGCTAACTTTGCGTGTAGTAAAAAAGTGGGACGGAAGTGGGACGGACTGGGACGGAAGCCCAGGAGCGTCCCAGATTAACCCCAAAATCGCCCTCTCACGTAGCTACAAGGCCGATTTCCCAACTGGGACGGACAACCCAAAACCCCTGGTATTACTACGTAATACTGAACACTACACCGGAAGCCAAAAAGGAAGCGTATGAAGATCAGATTCTACCTCAAAAAGAACGACATCAACAAGTCGGGAGAGTGCCCCATCAGGGCCGACATAAACATCCGCGGCACCCGCCTGCAGAAGCTCATCGGCTACACCTGCAGCGCCGACAAATGGGATGACGTCAAAGAGCAGGTCAAGCACGGCGCCATCAATAAAGAAGGCAAGGACTACCGCGTCATCAATTCCCGCATCACGGACATCCGCACCCACTTCACAACGTACGACCTCACCCTGGATGACAAGCCCACTTCGGAGGCTATGCTGAAGGAGTTTCAGAAGGTCATGAACAAAAACGCAGCAAAGATCGCCGCCATCAGCAGCAAAGACAGCGAGGAGGTCATCGAAAAGAAGGTAGCGGCTGCTGAGGAAAAGGAGCCTAAGGTGAAGATAAAGCCGGCCGTTGACTACATGGACGAATTCATCAACGAAGAGAGCCGCATCAAAGAGTGGAGCATGGAGACACGCAAGATGGTCAAGTCCCTCAAGAACCACCTGAATAAGTTCAAGAAAAACGTGGGCCTGGACTTCTATGACCAGAACGGCATCGACAAATTCATCAATTACCTCCGCTCCACTGCCGGCCTGGAGGAGAGTTCAGCCGAAAAAGTCTACAAGAACCTCGCCTGGTTCCTCCGCTGGGCCATACGTAAGAAATACACGCAGGTGCGCGATATAGAGTCCTACGAGCCCGTTTTCAAGACCGTCAAAAAGCCCGTCATCTTCCTCACGCAGGACGAATTGGACAAAGTCTTCAATCTCGAGATTCCCAAGACCGGCACCAAGCTCAAACTCCACGATATGAACGGCAAGGAGTACGAGAAGAAAGTCATCGAGCACGAAGGCATGTCCATCGCCCGCGACCTCTTCTGCTTCTGCGCATTCACCAGCCTCCGCTACTCCGATGTCGTTGAGGTCAGGCGAACTGACATCCACGATGGCGTCCTAACCATCACCACCCAGAAGACCCACGACCGCCTGCCCATCGTCCTCCACCAAAACGCTCTGGCTATCCTGGAGAAGTACAAAGACAAAGAATTCCCCGGCAACCGCGCCCTCCCGTACATGACCAACCAGCAGATGAACCGCTGCCTCAAAGACCTCTGCGAGATCTGCGAATTCAATACGCCCGTCAAGATCACCCTCTACCGCAACGGAGTACGGCACGATGACGTCTTCCCCAAATGGTCCCAGGTTGGCACCCACACCGGCCGCAAGACCTTCATCTGCTTCGCTCTCTCCAACGGCATCGCTCCTGATGTGGTCATGAAGTTCACCGGCCACTGCGACTACAAGTCCATGCGCCCCTACATCGACATTACTGAATCCGCCAAGAAAGACGCCATCAAGAAAATGGAGGAGGCTTTTAAGAAGAAATAGTCGGAATTATTGTTGAAAACATTTCCGTATTCGTCGGAATAAATGTATATTTGCCTCCGTGATTCGTCCGAATTTATGTTAAAAACAATCTCATATTCGTCAGAATTTTTGTAATATGAAGAGAGAAATATACGAAAAACTACTTGAGTGGAAGTCTCGTAGAGACCATAAGCCCCTCGTCCTTGACGGTGCCCGTCAGGTAGGCAAGACCTACATTCTCAAAGAGTTTGGCAGCAAGGAGTTCAAAAACTTCTCCTACGTCAACCTGGACAAAGATGCCGTGGCCAAGTCCATCTTCGAGCCGGACCACGACATACCGCGCATTCTTCGCACTCTATCCGCACATACCGGCGTAGACATTGTGCCGAAGGACACCCTCATCATCATTGATGAAATTCAGGAAAGCGCCGCCGCCCTCGGCTGTCTCAAATACTTCAAGGAAGACTTCCCGCAGTACGACGTCGCCGTCGCCGGTTCGCTGCTGGGTATCTCCATCCACGAAGACCAGTCTTTCCCGGTCGGCATGGTGGAACTGGTCCGAATGTTCCCGATGTCCCTGCACGAGTTCCTGAACGCCACCGGAAATGAGAAACTCACGCAGCTCCTCCTCAGCTGTGACTGGCCCGCCGTAAACACCCTTAGCCAGAAGTATATTGACCTCCTGCGCCAATACTACTACGTTGGTGGCATGCCCGAGGCCGTAGCCGGCTATATCGAAGGGAAAGGCCTCAATGCCGTTCGCATGATCCAGAAAGATATCCTTGCTGGATACCGTAAGGACTTCTCCAAACATGCACCCAAGAAAGAGGTTCCCCGCATCGAGATGGTCTGGGACTCCCTGCCATCGCATTTGGCCAAGGAAAACAAGAAATTCATCTATGGCGCCGTTCGAAAAGGTGGCAGGGCCAAAGACTTTGAAGTGGCCATCACCTGGCTCAAGGATGCCGGTCTCATCTACAAAATCCACCGCGTCTCCAAGATCGAGTACCCGCTCAAATTCTACGAAGATTTCGATGTGTTCAAGATCTTCCCGCTGGATGTGGGTCTACTGGGCGCGATGACAGATGTGCCGGCCTCCCAGATGCTGGTGGGCGACAACATCTTCAAGGAGTTCAAAGGTGCTTTCACGGAGTGCTACGTCAACGAGCAGCTCGCACGCATTCAGATCCCCACCTTCTACCATTCGTCCAATGAGTCTGAGTGCGAGATAGATTTCTCTGTCCAGACAGAAAAACGAGTCATTCCTATAGAGGCCAAGGCTGAAGAAAACGTCAAGGGTAAATCGCTCAAGACATACATCGACGAGCATCCAGTTCTCAAAGGCCTCCGCGTCTCGATGAAGAACTACATCGACCAGGACTGGATGGAGAATCTCCCGCTCTACGCAATCGAAGGATATCTTCGTGCAGAGGGTATTCCGGTGCCCGAACAGGGTGAATAACAGTTCGAATTACCATAGTTCCAACGAAATGGCCCCCCAGACCCCTGGAGGGCCATTGTTGATAACTTTTCCACCACATTCTATTACAGTCTCTTGCATACACGAGGCAAAAATTTTAATTTTGTAATCGGTATTTGACCCCAACAAACACAAAAGCTAATATGAGAATTCCGACGGCCAATTTTGGAAACGAGCCGGTGGGCGCGACGCAGCGACTCACCGCTGTGCCGGACGCCCGCAACCGAGCCACGAGGATTCTCATGGAGGTCAAATAGCCCACAGCTCCCGCCAGGGGGCAGAGCCTGACACCCTCCCGAGACCTCACCGCCTCGGGAGGGCCTTTTTTCACCATTAACCAAAACCAACCAATTGAGTATCAATGAGTAAGCAAAACGGATAGGAGCATAATGTGCCAATGGATACGCTGGGAAGCATAATCGAGGTCATACGGGACTATATGAACAGATGCGTCAAATGCAGCAAGTGCAGGCAAGGAACCTGCCCCTGGATCTGCAATTTCCTGACACCTGAAGCCTCCGCTATTACCGAAAATGCCGACCAGAAAACCACCCACGAAGCACGCGCGATGGCCCTCTACGAGAAAGCCGGATGCCCCTGCGAACAGCAGCTTACTTTTGACGATTTCATCGACCGGATTGACAGCTTCGCCTCCAAGGCCAAGATGCCCGAGAACGGTGCCGAACTCTTCGCCACCCTCCGTACCCTCGAGGAATTTCCCTCCCGTCTCGGCCGCATGACAAAAGGCGCCCGTCTCGCCTTTGCCGACGCCATCTACTGCGCCATAGAACACACCCTCGCCGCCCTAGACTACTACTATCTTCGCAATGGCCACTGCATCAAAGAACTCCTGCAGCAGGTCCATCCCAGCTACAACCGCGAGGAAATGTTCAAGCTCACCGGCAAGATCAAGTCCTTCACCGACAAGCTCATCAAGAAAGCCAAGCCCCTGAAGTGGGACGAGGAAGCCATCGACGACCAGCCGGCCACCGACCCAGTAAGGACAGCTACCGCCGACATCCCAACCGAGCTCTCAAGTCCCGAGGCCATGCGCTACTGGCACCGCGCCCAAGACGCCCAGCTCCTGGATGATCACTTCCACTTCATCGGCACCAAAACGGAGCTTACCGTCTTCGTCGCCACCTTCTCCACGGCCCTCTTCAAGGAGATCCGCTGGTCACCCTTTGACCAGTGGCAGCCCTACCGCAATTACGCCAAGACCTATTGCGAATACAACAACCGCAAGAATCAAAAACTCACGCCGAAGATCCAGACAATAATGGACGTCTTCCGGGCGTAATCACCCGATTACCTGACATCACGTAATGGGTTACCGTAAGCCTCACGGTAATCCATATTTTATTGATAGTCAAGTCGTTTCCTTTGCAGCCAGATACATCATTAACAAAGGAAACGTTATGAAAACAGACCCTAAATCCTACATCCTCCACCTCAATGTCGAGGAATTCATCGAAGTTCTCAAAGAGAACCTGCCCGCCCTGGAAGTCCAGGCCAAGCCTCAACCTGCAGTAGCCGCCGAAGCCAAAGAAGGCCCCACCTTCACCGGCCGTCTTGTCTACGGCATCAAAGGCATCGCCGACTTGTTCGACGTCTGTAACAAGACCGCCAGCGAATGGAAGAAGAGCTGGCTCAAGCCTGCCATCAAACAGGAAGGCCGCAAGATCATGACCGACGTCGAATACGCCCTCAAACTCTACGGCCAGAAACGTCCCCAGCAGCCACAGGCATAACCCGATGAAACCCCGCAGCAATGGAAGACAACCCCATCCAAGCTCTGGCAGCTGAAGGCCGGAAGGCCCAGGCCCTGCCCATCAAGATTGGCGCCCTTTCCGTCAAGCGGGCCAATCAGTGGGTTGAGGAATCCCTAACCAGGCCCGACCCACGCTTCTTCTGTGGAGGCCTCATCGTCGAGAACGAGAACATCGTCCTCTTCGCCGTATCAAACGCCGGCAAATCCATCTTTGCTACACAGCTGGCCGAAGAAATTGCCGCCGAGGAGCCCGTCCTCTACATCGACTGCGAACTCTCCGACAAACAGTTCCAGCTCCGCTACACAGACACCGAACTGGGCATCCGCCACGTCTTTCCGGAAAACTTCCTCAGGGCAGAGATCGACCCGGAAGACATCGACGGCTCCGACATGGACAAAGCCATCCTGGCCAGCGTTGAGGAAGCAGCCAAGTTCGGCATCCGCAAGATCTTCATCGACAACATCACCTTCATCGCCCGTGACTCCGAGAAAGCCTCCGCAGCCTCCGAATTCATGAAGCGCCTGGTGAAACTCAAGAAGACCCTCGGCCTCACAATCATCGTTCTGGCTCATACGCCCAAGGTCCACGGCTACCAGGTAATGTCCCAGTACAGCCTTGCCGGCAGCGCCCAGCTCATCAACTTCTTTGACAGCGCCATTGCCATTGGCCTCTCCGCCGAGAATAAGAACTACCGATACGTCAAGCAGGTCAAATACCGCGCAGGCGAGAAGCACTACGACGCATCCAACGTCCAGGTCTACGAAATCGTCAAGGAAAACGGCCGCACCTTCTTCGACTTCATCAAGCCAAGCACCGAAGCCCAGCAGATTGGTGAGACCATCGGTGACGCCCTGGAAGTTCCGGAAGACGTCAAGCAAATCGCCGACCTCCACGCAAAGGGCAAGACCCTTCGCGCCATCGCAGAGGAGCTGAATGTCTCCCTGGGCCTCGTCCAGCGCCGACTCAAAAAAGCCGAGAAGATGGGCTACAAACCTGTATCGAATGTATCGGATGTATCGGCCGTATCGGACACCGAAAATGAAGAAGAAACCGATTCACCAGTCCAGCAAGAATTATGGAATACGCCTACAGATTAGCACCTTACAAGGGCAAGGCGTCCCGTTTGACCTGCCCCAACTGTAACCGGCCACACTGCTTCAGTCCCTACGTCGATGATGCCGGCAACGTCCTTGATCCCACCGTTGGCCGATGCGACCACGAGTCCTCCTGCGCCTACCACAAGACCCCGGCCGACTACTTCAAAGAGCACCCGGAACTCAGGGAGCCTGACTGGCGCTGGCAACGGCCGCCTCAACTGCAATCTACGCCAAAGCAACGCCAGATTGCCCCAGCTCCTGCCAAGCCCGCGAACTACCTTCCGGATGACATCGTCCGCAGGACTCTACGGCTGAATCCGCGCAGCTTCCTCCTGCAGTTCCTCCAGACACTCTTCGACGAGCAGACCATCGTCCGCCTGGTGAACGAGTACCGCATCGGCGTCACCAAAGACCTCTCCGCCATCTTCTACCAGATAGACGAGAGCGGCCACTGCCGAGCCGGCAAGATTATCCGCTACAATCCCGAGACTGGCCACCGAATCAAGGATGCCTCCGTCCCCGTGGACTGGGTGCATACCCGCCTCAAAAAGAGTGGCCACCTTCCGGAATCCTGGCAGCTCACCCAGTGCCTCTTCGGCCAGCATCTCCTGCGCACGCGACCGGATGCAACCGTCTGCCTGGTTGAGGCCGAGAAAACCGCCGTCATCTGTGCCGGCTTCCTTCCGGAATTCCTGTGGCTGGCCACCGGCGGCAAAGGCCAGTTGGGAGACCGGCTCGATGCCCTCTACGGCCGACGTGTCATTGCTTACCCTGACATCGACGCCTTCGACACCTGGACCGCCAAACTCAAAGAGAGACCCTGGCTCTCCATCATGGTGTCCGACTATCTCCAGATCACCGCAACCGATGAAGAACGCGCCTCAGGGGCCGATATCGCAGACCGACTAATCGCGTATCGTCTATCCGGCAAGCCGATAAACATACCGATACACCCGATACAGCCGATACAAACGATACTACAGAATCCCGAAGTCGCCGCTCTCATCGAAGACCTTGACCTTCAAATCACTTCAATCCAACTAATACCTCAACAAAATGAAGATTCTAATTGACAATGGCCACGGAGTAGAGACTCCTGGCAAACGCTCTCCGGACGGACGCTTCCGGGAGTATGCTTACAACCGTCTTATTGCCCGCGCCATCGTGGAGCATCTGCAGTGCAGGGGGTATGACGCCTCTCTGGTCGTTCCGGAGGATGAGGATATCTCCTTGGAGGAACGCTGCAGGCGAATCAACCGCATCGCCATCCGCCACGGCCACGAACCCAACGACACCTTCGTGGTGAGTATCCACGTCAATGCAGCTGGCAGCGGCGCAATGTGGCACAACGCGACCGGCTGGTGCGCTTACACATTCCCGGGTCACACAGAGAGTGACAAACTGGCCACATGCCTGTACAAAGCCGCCCAGAAGCATCTGCCCGGTCACCGACTCCGCACGGACTATTCTGACGGTGATCCGGACCTCGAGAAGCCCTTCTACATCCTGAAGCACACGTACTGTGCGGCAGTGCTCACCGAGAATGGTTTCATGGATTGTGAGGTCTCTCTCAAGTTCCTGGAATCAGAGGAAGGGAAGAAGGCAATCGTCGCTCTTCACGTGGAGGGAATCATTGATTACGTGAATTCCTTCCATCAATGAGAACAGAATGGTAAGCGTTCTTTTTACTCTTGTTTTTTTACCTCAATTCGCCAGTGAGTTGAGGTTTTTTTTACTTCCGTTTTCTCTCTCTTACACCTTATTTATGGTTATTTGGGGCAAAATCTTTAACTTTGTAAGTTATAGAACTAACCCAACATTGAGTTGTACTTATGGCCAACCTGTCCAAAATAAAACGAGACCAGATGATTGCCTTCCTGGAGAGCCTCAAGGAGTCCCACTCCGACGATGCCTCCATCCAGGCCTTCAACGAGATAGAGAATCATATCCGAGACAAGAAATACGGCCTTGTCTGGGAGGAGCATTCCGAAGAGGTGGATGACCTCCTAAAGGAGAACATTCCGATTCTTACAGCAGATCCGGAGCGTCGCCTTTGCAAGGATGCTTCTCTGCCCTGGAATTTCATCATTGAGGGTGACAACCTGCAGGCGCTCTATCTATTGGAGAAGACGCACAAGGGCAAGGTGGACTGCATCTACATTGACCCTCCGTATAACACCGGTGCAAGGGATTGGAAGTACAACAACGACTATGTGGACGGAAGTGATGTTTACAGGCATAGCAAGTGGCTATCTATGATGAAGAATCGCCTTCTTCTTGCCAAGAACTTGCTTAACCCCGCGGACTCTGTACTTATTTGCACGATAGACGAGAAAGAGTACCTGAGATTAGGCTGTTTGCTTGAAGAGGTATTTCCGGACGCTCGTATTCAAATGGTTAGCGTTGCCATCCATTCTTCGGGCGTTGCACGGTCGGAATTCTCTCGGACAGATGAATACTATTTCTTTGTATTCGTAGGCTCCTCCGCTCCAGTTGCCGTTCCACTTGGTTCAGAATGGCAGTCTGATGGAACAAAACGTCAACAAGATGTTCGTTGGGAGAGTATGTTGCGGTCTGGGAACAATGGTCGGCGCATCGACCGTCCTAATTTGTTCTTCCCGGCCCTTTTCGATGAGAGTACCGGTGAATTTCTGGGCTTTGATAAACCTGTTCCATTGGAAGTTTCTGGCGCTGATTACATACCCCCTCTTGGAGCAATTGCAATACTCCCTTATGCATCAGATGGGAGCGAGGCGTGCTGGCGCATCTCTGCAAAAAAAGCTCTTGAACTAAAATCTATGGGAGCCTTTGATTGGAGTCCTATAAAGGATGGAAAGACAACATTGAAATATCTAAAACCTGGAGAACTCGAAAAGATAGAAAAGGGAGAGTACCAAGTAGTCGGTCATAAAGAGAATGGGGCGATGATAATATCGGCGGAAAACTATTCCCCTAAATGGGTGCCTGGAACACAATGGCACGTGCCAACACATCAAGCCGGTGGCGCAGGTGGTAGTAGCTTGATTAAGACCGTTCTCAAAACAAAACGCTTTGATTTCCCAAAGTCATTATACGCTGTCCGGGATACTTTGCGCTTCATGACGGCAGATAAACCAAATGCCATAATAGTGGACTTCTTCGCAGGCTCGGGAACAACATTTCATGCCGTTAACCTTCTAAATGCAGAAGACGGTGGCAACAGGAAATGTATTATGGTTACAAATAATGAGGTCTCTGTCAATGAGGCAAAAGAATTAATAGATAAAGGTTATAAGCCGGGTGATGATGAGTGGGAAAAATATGGCATAGCGAAATTTGTCACTTGGCCCAGAACAGTGTGTTGCATAGAAGGGCACGATGTTGATGGGGACCCCATAAAGGGCACATATACGACGAGTATGGGCACGGAGATCAAATGCTCTGAAGGGTTTAACTCCAATGTCAAGTTTTTCAAGTGCAGTTGGACTCCTCGCAAGCCGGAAGACTATCTCCTCAGCAACGCTCTGTGCCTGCATATAAAGGAGATGATTGAACTCCAAAACGCCATCGAGGTGGATAACGTGAAAAACGTCCTTATCCTCAATAAGGAGGACTTCAGACGCACTATCCTCAACGAAGACGTACGTCCCCATATTGAAAGAGTATGGGTAAACCAGAATATCATATTCAGCACAGAGGACCTCAAAGCGCTGAAAGAAATAGGCTACAAATACATTCCGAGGGAATTCTTCGGACAAGAACTTAGGGAGGCAGCAGAATAATGTTTACAGGCGATATCATTCCTTTCCAGTCAAAGCACGAGGAGAGTCTTCTTCGCAAATGTGCTGACCATTACGAAGTGATCCTTTATGCCCCTACCGGCTCCGGCAAGACGGTCCTTGTCAGCCGTTTCATTGATGACTACTTGGACGAGAATCCGAACACGGTCTTTCTCTGGCTCTGCCCTGGCGCCGGCGGCCTGGAGAGACAGTCCCAGGACACCTTTGAAGCTGTTACATCCGGCATCCCCGATGGCGATGTATATTCATTCATCAACGACCCCGATCCACGTGGACACGTGTTCTTTATCAACTGGGATAAAATCAACAAAAAATCTAATGTTGTCCTGCGTGAAGGCGAGCATAAAGACCTGATGACGAAGGTTCTTCATTGCCACAACGACGGGATTGACATCTTTATGCTCATTGACGAGGAGCACAAATATCGCGATACGGCTAACGAATATGTTGCCAACATCCAACCGGTCCACGTGCTCCGCATCTCCGCCACTCCGGTCAGCAAAGGCGACGCGGTAGAGGAGATTAAGGACGATGAAGTCATTGCTGCTGGCCTGATTGCTTCCGGCATTTCCATCAATGAAGGCGTCTCCCAAGCCATCCAGGAGAATAACAATCTGGATGATGACCTCCAGTTACTTGAGTTGGCAGACAAGAAGCGCAAAGAGATCCTGGCAGAATATGACAAGCGTGGGCTGAAGATTCGCCCCCTGGTCTTGATACAGTTCCCGAATGGTCGGGAAGACTGGATTAAGCGAGTGAAAGATGCCCTCACAGATATGGGTTATCCGGAGACTTCCGGACTTGTTGCTTCATGGTTCAGTGGCGACCATCCCGACAATCCTGAGCAAATAAGCAACCTCGACGGCCAGTATGCTTTCCTGCTATTCAAGCAAGCCATCGCAACTGGCTGGGACTGCCCTCGTGCCAAGATTCTCGTTAAGCTTCGCGAAGGTGGTACAGAGCGATTTAATATCCAAACAATTGGGCGCATTCGTCGTATGCCTGAACGTAAGCACTACGGCCTCGCGCTGTTGGATAATTGCTACCTCTATACGCTCGATAACGAGTTCACAGAGGGAATGACTACCAGTCTCTCGGATTCTTTCTACACCTATCAGTACCGGCGCAAACTGACGGCCCCCAACCTCCTTCTCGAGAAAGAAGCACTGGACGGAAGCGACCGCTTTGCCGTCAACCCTGAGGCTGTTGTCAAAGTGGTGCGCAAGGCTATGTTGAAGGCTTGCGACCTGAATGGCGACGGAGTCCTGGAAAAGGATGAGATGGAGAAGACGAAGGGCTATATCTTCGGCACCAAACTGAAGACTTCTGCAATTGAAGGCGTTGCCCGTACGACCCACGATATGCTGAAACTGAACAGCATCTTCGGAGGCGAACACCAGATAAACAACCACGATGATGGCTTTATCATCCGTGATGCTAAGCGTCGTATCGCTGCTGCTATCGGTGTCGATGAAAATATCTCCAACAATGCCCTACGTGTCCTTTTCGGCCCCGGTGACTATTACAACCCCATTTTCTCTGACGAGGAGAAAGAGTTCGAGCGCAAGAACAAACTCCTCACGGATATGTCTCTTCGTGAATACAATGCCTTCCTGGTCAACAACAAGGAACGGCTTATCGAAGTCTTCGAGCAGATCAGCTTGAACGAGATTGGTGAGATTAAGGAAACCACCATCAAAAAATCTCATTGGGGCATCCCGGCTTACCAGTACTACAATCAGCACAAGAAGATGAAGGCTACGAAGGTCTATCAGAAGAATGTGTATGATAACTATGGCAACAACATCCTGATTGCCCCCAACCGCACCTACACCGAGATAATGTTCGAAGAGTGGTGCGAAGGCTACGACAAGGTGAAACACGTCTACAAGAACGGTGACAAGGGAGAGGATTTCTTCAGCATCGTTTACCGCCGTGCTTTCCGCCGCAACCACTTCTACCCTGACTACATCATTCAGACCACGGATGGCCAGATATGGATTCTGGAGGCCAAAGGCGGCATGACCGCAGACGGCTCATCCAACAACATCGACAAGTACGCCGGCAAGAAGTTCGAGTCACTGAAAGAGTATTGCTCCCGCCACCCCGAACTCCACTGGGGCTTCGTCCGTGCCGTTGGCACCCAGCTTTACATAAGCAACACAGTCTGGACAGAAGATATGACAAACGATAAAGTCTGGAAACCCATCGAGATAGTATTCACGCAATAGTATTTTAATCATATGAAGAAAATACTTTTCCCAATAATCGCTCTCATAATCGCATCCTGTGGCTCTAATCCGTCGGTTGCGCCAACTGTCATAGATGAGAAATATGAGCCTACCGATGATGAACTCTATTCTGCATGCGCCGAACTTCAGGGAGTCGGGCAGTTCATCATTGGCAAAACAACGTTCAGGCAGGTCCTTGCAGATAAGGATTTCAAGAAAGTTGCCACTTCGGTATATGACCGGCAAAGTAATATGTACAACGGTCACTGGGGCAATGATTTCTGGAACAAAAAAGGAGATAATTATGTACTTCCAGGAGACCCCAAAGAGAAATGGATGAAGTCTAAAACGGGACCGAAATTGAAGCAATTGCCTTCCAGTTCTTTCACCGGGCTTACACTTGGTGAGCTAAAGTTTGACCCTTTTGATATGGCATTCCTCAATGACACTTTGGTAGCTATTTTCTTCTATCCAGATGACAAGATAGAAGATGAGGTTATTGCTCACTACAAAGAAAAATACGGTAACGGTCGTGGCAAACTTTATTCCTATAATCTTACCAAGTCCGACAGTAACTCAAATCTCACAGTCACCAAAACCTTTGACGAGAAGCATTCCTGGGAGAATGAACTTGTGGCCCTTGAGTATGAGAAGCACGAATACTTCCATATGGAGCCCAATCGTTCGCCTTCTGGAGATTTCAAGCATTCGATGATAATTTATAGCAAGAAGCGCTATCCTGTTTTTGAGGAACTCCTTTTGAAGTTATCAACTGAGTACGACGATCAGATTAAGGCCAGCAAGAATCAATCTCTCAATTCATTGTAGTCCACACCTTCCTGATATCGGCTATGCTCTAAATCTTTACTTAGATAAATAGCCGTTTGAAACCTCAACCCACATATTTCGTTTTATACACTGTACAATATGTCATTTATTGATCTAAAAGAATACTCTCAGGCTGATATTCAAAGCCTGATTGACAACAGTGTTGAGGAGTCTATTCATCTGGATTTCAAGGAAAGTCGTGCACTTGAAAAAAATGATAAAAAGAAGGAAGACATATCAAAGGATGTCTCTGCTTTTGCCAATTCCGACGGTGGTATAATTGTTTATGGCATATCTGAAAGTAATCACTGTGCCGGTTCTCTTTCTTGTATCGATGGAGAGGTATTCACTAAAGAATGGTTGGAGCAGGTTATCAATTCAAAAATATCTGAGCGAGTTGTGGGTATTCAGATCTTTCCGGTCCGTTTTGATGGGGATTTAAGGAAGTCAGTTTACGTTGTAAAGATTCCTCGTAGCATACGTGCCCCTCATATGTGCAGCGATCATAAGTATTACAGGCGATATGGCACCACCTCGGTTCCGATGGAAGAATATGAAGTCCGCGACCTGTTTTACCGTATAAACAAAGCTGAGTTGGAGATAGACAATATCTTCCTGCATACACATGATCAGAAGAATGAGGACTATTATGAGATAGAAGTTTATTCGAGCATTGCTAATTGCGGAACAGTTCCTGAGACCGTTTACAAGATGAATTATTATGTTACAGCACCAGGGGGGCTTAAAATAAACCGCATAAGCTGGAACACTTTAGAGGAAAATAACACCCGGAGCTTTTGGAAAGATGGCGTTAAAATTAGTTCAATCGGCAAAGCTCCTTTATTTCCAGGGGAAAGAATTGATTTTGGCCGTTTTACTATCGAATTGACGAATGATCAAGCAAAAGAATTCATCAAGAATACGTCAATCCGATTAGTCCTCTTTTTTCAAGGCGGTTCTGTTGAAAAAAGTTTTAAATTGGACCAGTTCTTCGACCAACTCTTTTCGGCATCCTAAGTGCATGAGAAAGCTAATTGAATAGCCTCTTCCCTAAATTGGGAGGAGGTGTTTTTTTATATTGTCTTTCATTCTATTACACTTTTTTATACGCTTTTGCTCCAAAATGATTAAATTTGTCCAAATATACCCGCGCGCAAGCAAATAAAAACAATATAACCAATGAAGACCCGTAATTTATTTCAGATCTTGTCTATTGGCATTTCAGCATTGCTTCTAACAGCGTGCATTAACGGAACGCCTGGGAGTTCCGGTAATAGTGCCGTAAACAAGAATACTCCGGCCGTGAATGTCCCCTGTTTTCCGCACTTTTTTGCAACACCCTTATAAGTATTTGAATATCAATAATTATTTTATAATTTTGGGTGTT
>MWFC01000016.1 GCA_002071415.1 Bacteroidetes bacterium ADurb.Bin012 | reverse complement strand
TGGATGAGGAGCAAGCTGAACTGTACCGAATTGTTTGTAAAAATTTTTAGGGTGTCCCAATGCGGAAAACAGGAAGGGGGTTAAGGTAATGAAAAGAGGGTAATTATAAAAAATGAGAGAGGAATTAATAAGGAACTCCCAAGTGACGATAGGTTTCTTTTAAAACTTCCTCGTTGTCGGCGATTAGCAGAGCAACGTCGCCTGGTTCTAAGTGTGTATTGCCTCTGGGTATAAAATATTTATCATTACGTTTTATCATAACCACGAGTATTTTATCGGGCAAGCGAATATCCATCAATCGTCGGCCATGTTTTAGCATTTGTTCGGTAATCGTCATTTCACTGATAGCCGATTTGATATCATCTGGGAATTCCATGTCAAACTCGTAGAGTTGGGGTTTGGTTTTTTTGGTAGTTTGAGCCGTTAAACCGAGCCATCGGGCGACCATAGGAACGGATGAACCTTGCAATACAAGTGAAAGAATAGTAATGAAAAAAACGATGTTGAACATGGTTTGGGCTTGTTCTATTCCATGAATGAGGGGATAAGTGGCAAAAATGATAGGTACGGCGCCTCGCAACCCCACCCACGAAACGAATACACGACCTTTGAACGTAATTTTCTTGAAAGGCGTCAATATAGCAAAAACAGAAAGAGGCCTCGAAACGATAATCATAAACATTCCAATGATGATGCCCAGTATGGCTATTGGCAGCAATTCGTGAGGGTTTACAAGAAGTCCGAGGGTCAAGAACATGATGATTTGAAATAACCAGGTTAAACCATCGAAGAATTTTAAAGTGCTACGTTTATGTACAAAAGAATGATTCCCAATGAGTAATCCTCCAAGATAAACTGCCAAATAACCATTCCCACCTAAAATAGTGGAAAAACTGAACAGGAAAAATACCACAGCAAGTAGCAAAACAGAATATAGGCCTTCATAATCGAGATGGATATGGTTAATGATATGAACTACCAGTTTGGCGAATATCAAGCCTACTAGGACTCCGACAACTATCTGTTGAACGAATAATAGCATTATTTGTCCAAAATGTATTGACGAATTTTTCAATAATTCAATGCAGATAATAACCAGCATATAAGCTATGGGGTCGTTACTGCCACTTTCGAGTTCGAGCAAGGGTCGGAGGTTTTGCGTAATGGTTAAGCCTTTTGAACGAAGTATGGAGAAAACCGAAGCCGAATCGGTCGAAGCCATAATACTGGCCAATAGTAATGCTTCTACAAGATTGAATCTCACGGAATCGAAAATGTAATTGGTAAACCAATAAATAAAAAAACCAGTGATGAATGCCGTTAGAATGGTACTGCCAATCGATATGGCTATTCCTGGTTTCAATACGGGTTTAATCTCGGAAAAACGGGTATCCATTCCTCCCGAAAAAAGAATGATGTTAAGAGCAATGATTCCAATATACTGTGCTTGACGGGCTGAACTGAATTCTATCCCTAAACCATCACTCCCCGCCACAATACCCACCATTAAGAATAGTAGCAATACTGGAATTCCAAACCGGTATCCTGCTTTCCCTGCAATGATACTGAAAAAGAGCAATATGGATACTATAAAAAGAAAAAATTCAAAATTCACAGTCATATAACTTATTTATGTGGATTTCATATCAATTCACTTTCAAGCATGAATGGTAATTTAATGAGCGGCAAAATCAGACAGATACTGCATTGCTAAATTTATTCCATTCAAGGAAAAATCTTCCAACAATTAAAATTTTTCGTAGGGCTAAAATTACTGAATTATCTTCAATATTTAGCTTTGTAAGTTGAAATTGTTTCCCTCAGTTTTCAAAAAATGATGTTTTAGCTTTTCGAATAATTGCCGTTGAAATTTTTATGCGAATAAGGAAGGTGGATATTAGCTGAATAGAATTAATTCAAAAGTAAAGTATTCCTATTTTAAATTAGTATGATGCCATTGATTAAATTCCATGAAAAGAGATCCAAATTCTTCCATCGGCATACAGGTTCTTTTATACGTGTCATCATGGAATAAATGCGTAAATTTGCTTGCTGAATCAGATATAGTAAAAAACTGATATACTGAAGATCCGTTTGTATATCCTACATTCTGGTTATTAACTCATTACTCAACGGTCATGTCGGTTAAAATAGGCATCAATGGGTTAGGAAGAATCGGCAGGCTGGTTTTTCGGTTAGCCATCGAAACCCCTGGGATAGAATTAGTTCACTTGAATGATATGATGGACACTCCCTTAATGAGTCATTTAATAAAATACGACAGCTTGCATGGAAAGCTAAATGCTGATCTTAGTTGTCAGCAGGATCATCTGGTAGTTAATGGCTCGAGGATTTTGGTTACGCACTGTGAGAAACCGGATGCGATTCCATGGAAACACACGGGAGTGGATATTGTGATAGATGCAAGCGGAAAATTTAAAACCAGCACCTCACTGCAAGCACATCTGCGCAATGGAGCGAAAAAGGTTATTTTGACTTGCCCAGCCTTAGATAATTCGATCGAGCGAACCATAGTAATGGGGGTGAATCATAAAGAAATTTTACCCTCCGATAGAATCATATCCAATGCTTCATGTACTACCAATTGTGTAGCAATAATGCTGAAGGTTTTACAAGATGAATTTGGGGTGAAAAAAGCTTTCATGAATACCATTCATCCCCTCACCAACAATCAGAACATTCAGGATGGATATCACACTGATTACCGTCGGGCAAGATCTGCTATCAACAATATAATTCCGACTACCTCGAGCGCTATTGATGCAATCAGGATTATCTTCCCTGAAATGAAGGACACATTCGATGGATTTGCAACGCGTGTTCCTGTGGCAGAATGTTCATTCGTCGAATTAATCGCCGAGTTGGATAAAAATGTCGAGAAATATATTGTAAACCAAGCATTTTTAAAACATTCTGAGGGTAATCTTAATGCCTACCTGGAATATTGTTCCGATCCAATAGTAAGCAGTGATATACACAATAATCGTCATTCAGCCATATTCGATTCGCTGGCTACAAAAGTATTGGCAGGCGATTTCATTCAGATACTCGGTTGGTATGATAATGAATTTGGCTACTCTGCAAGAATTATTGATTTGATTAAATATATCTCTTAGCCGTGTTTACCTACTTACAGAAAGATGCTCTTCCAGAAAAATATTCGTGGTTTTTATCGCTTTCCGAAAATTATTGGGGAATCCATAAAAGAACACAGGATTTTTTCGAGGAACTCAAGAAACCAGATCATAATAGTAAAAAATTGATCGACCTTTTGACAGATGTCTGTATAAGTGACTTCTGGATATATAAGGATTTACCCGATAAACATCAAGTTATTCAATTTATTTATGAAATATTCGATTCTTTGTTGGGGGAAAATTTATCAGAAGAGAATGCAAAACGCTTAGTTTATGTTTTCCTCGATTTTTTCTCGAAAAACTATAATTCTTTTGGCGAAAAGGATAAGTTGGTGTTTGAATTTATCGATATTCTCAAAAAAAACTACGAAAAAAGATCGTTGAGCTATTTAAGTAATATTGGGCAGTTCAAAAAAAGTCTTCAAAAAGCAGCTTATAATAAAACGACCTCTGGACCTGTAATTGATTTTATGAGGCTACTCATAAAAAATAATATTGTTTTTTGGGATACTACAACTCGAATCGAAGAATGGTACAGGAATAATAGTGATAAGATGTCGGCCGATTATTCCGATGTAATAAAATCATTAGGGAAGGACTTTTTCAATGATTATTATCAGAAATTAAACGAAGCCGATTCATGGGAATCATTGTGTGAACTGGCTTTTACGTTTTCCGATATTATAGAAGAATTCAGAAGCAAAATAGAAAATTTTAATAAAGCTACCGAGCAATTTTCTTATATTTTTTATTTATTGCAGTGCCCTGGCATGGCCTTTCATAAAGATTTCCTATTGATGGATCTCAACAGGGCTATCAAAAGAATAAGCAAGGAATTGAACGAAGACGAATGCATCGAATCCATCGATAAATTATTTTCTCTTTTTTCCAATTTCAATAAGACGCATATGAGTCTTATCTTAGACTCCATTCTGGCTTTGGGAAAGGAAATCATCAATATAAACAATAAAAAGATAATTCATTATCTCGAAGACAGGATAATCGAATTCGGTTTTGTTAGTCCGGGAATTACCTATTTAGACAATGATTGGGAGTTAAAGGTAGATCCAAATCATGTTAAAAACACCAGGGTATGGCTCGAACTGATCGAATTTAACCCCGAGATGATGAAAAAGCTTCTCTCTGCTTTAATCATCAATTTGCGTATTGGCGGTATATTTATTTACGATTCCGATCTTTTTCAAAAAGATGTATCCAAACTCCTCAACTCTAAAATATCTCCTATCTATAAACAAATTAAACAACTATGCCGTATTTTCCCTGTGTATTACAATGAGATAGGAGCGGAAGGCTTAATACGCGAAATTTCCACAAAAATTGACGAGATATCTTATAGAAACGACAAGCTTATACATTTTCTACGCAAACAGATACATACCGAGGGAAATAGTTCACATGTACAGATAACCATGGAAATCATAAGGTTCTGGTATGATTTAGATAAGAAGAGACTCGGAAAAATAATTCCTCCCAATGTACTCGATACAATAGAAATAAAAGGGAAATGGGTAAAGGGAGTTCATCAAGTTCTTAGAAAAATTTCCCAATTCTCTGGTTGCACCCTCGATGAATTATTGACAAAGGAACAAGACGATATAGAGATATTCCTTTCATCCATAAATCACGACGATAAGGATGATTTGGAAAGAGTGGCTTTGATATTTGAATTGTACAGGCTTTTAAAAGAAAAATATCGATTCGAAACTACCAAGATAATTGCTGTTTTAAAACGATACCATTTCATTACGAATGACGACATCGAGAGCCTTGAGGCTCATTTGAACCAGAATGACCCTATTGGAGCCTTAAAAGAAATTTATTCGTTAATGATAAAATTGAATGAAATAATATTTGATCCGGAAATTAGTGAAGGTTGGGAATCAATATTTTATAAAAGGCATGTAGCTGCTGGTATTCCTTCGATGTATGGTTATTATCGCGAAACGAAGTTCGAAGCCCTGGGGCTCACTTTCCGGCTCGAAAAAGTGGCTTCTCAATTAGTTTCGACTATAATCTCCGAAATCAATACAGAATATTTTACTGCTAAAACACTAAAAAAGATTTATTCGATTTTGCAGCTATTAAGAGAGGGTTTGAGTTTAGATGGAATCTACGACCAGGGATTCGATTCCAATTTAAAAATATTCCAAAACAGCCTCACTTCCGAAAGTTTCACCATCAATCAGTACATCAACATCTTCCAGTTCATGGAAATGAATATCAAAGAAATCATCAATAAATATTTTATCAGTCCTTATGAATCTCTTTTGAAAATTATTATTCCCCAATACGTACCTCAATCGAATACCATGAGTGCAGATGCTCTCAATAAACTGATAATACGAAAATCGGAGATATTTTATAGGGAGCTACTCTCTTCAGCCTTCCTCATTCAATATCTGGATAACTTTATAGGAGCTCTGCTGAACAATTTGAGAAACCTAATCAACAATCTCTCGGATACAGAAATCCGTAGCATGTTAAGCTACGATCCCGATATGGTCATAAGTCCACTCTACCATGAGACACCGGCCTTGGACAACCAGGCTTTTATAGGGTCAAAAGCTTATTTCCTTAAAAAGCTTTATTTAAATCAATATCCTGTTCCCCCAGGATTTGTTCTCAGTACCGAAGTTTTCAGAAGAGTAAATTTGATCTTGAAATTACCTTCCTTAAATTCTGAAATTGACCAGTTTATCAAAACTTATGTTACTGAGCTGGAAAACATGTCAGGTTTAAAATTTGGAGATACCAAAAAACCATTATTATTGAGTGTGCGTTCAGGTGCAGCCATTTCTATGCCAGGAGCTATGTTAACTCTCCTGAATGTTGGATTAAACGACGAAATAACCGAAAGTTTGAGCAAATGCAACAATTTTGGGTGGACTTCATGGGACTGCTATCGTCGTCTTTTACAATCATGGGGGATGGCTCACAACCTCGATAGAAATGATTTCGACCAGATTATGCTCGATTATAAACAAAAATACAATGTAGCTCAAAAAATCGACTTTTCTCCGGAAATGATGCGTGAGATTGCGTTTGCTTATAAACAACTACTTATAGATAATAACATTTACTTCGAAGAAGATCCATTCTTACAATTGAAGAAAGCCATTATTTCGGTATTTTATTCATGGGATACGCCGCGAGCTAAGGTTTATAGAGAATACATGCACATTGCCGAAGAGTGGGGAACCGCAGTAATAGTTCAACAGATGGTTTTCGGAAATCTACACAATGAATCTGGTTCAGGTGTCGTATTTACCCATGATGTTCATGATCCATCTTCGGGTATCAGCCTGTCCGGCGATTTCACTTTTCTAAGCCAAGGCGAAGATATTGTTGCTGGATTAGTAAACACTTTACCCATCAGCGAAAAGCAACGCAAGGAATTTTATCACAAAAGCCCCTTCTCGCTCGAAACAAAATTTCCCAAAATTTATTGCAGACTCAAAGAAATTGCTCACGAATTGATAGAGATTCATGGATTTGGGCATCAAGAATTAGAATTTACATTCGAAACCTCCGACCCCAAAGATTTATACATCCTACAGTCAAGAGACATGAGAGTTATGAAACAAAATTCTGTTGAGGTTTTTGCTACTTCCGCAAAAAAAATGCAACTCGTAGGATGTGGAATAGGCATTGGAAACAAAGTTTTAAATGGAGTCATTGTATTCGATTCGCATGATCTGCAAGTACTCAAACAGGAGAGTCCTCACAAAAATGCAATCTTGGTACGACCAGATACTGTCCCCGATGATATAGAAATGATTTTTGAATGCGAAGGATTATTAACAGCAAAAGGAGGAGCCACTTCACATGCAGCCGTTACTGCAGCATCATTAGGGAAGATTGGTGTAGTAAATTGCGATAGCATGATCGTTTTTGAAAAAGAAAAAAAATGTATTATTAATGGAAATACTTTTACTTCATTTGATCTCATTGCTATCGACGGAAACAAAGGGTTGGTATACAAAGGAAATTATCCTATCAAGATTCAGGAATTATAGATAATTTTGTAATAAACCAAAATAAACCGTTATGTCACTAATTATCAATGAAAAAAAATTATTAGGAATTAATGGCCTCGGCCGTATTGGAAAACTAACCTTATGGTATCATCTCATTCAAAGAAAATTCGACGGTATTGTCGTTAATATTGGTAGAGAAGTAGGCAAAAGTCTTGATGATCTTGTTCAAATCATTCTCAACGATTCAACTTACGGTAGGCTCGATCATTTTTTGTATGGGCATTCGGGGAAAAAATGTCAGGTTGAAATTCCAGATTATGAAAGTCAAATAGTTTTCATCGATGGATTTCCAATAAAAATCCTCAATAAAGAAAGAAGCCCTCAAAATATCAACTGGAGAAACGAGAAAGTAAGAATCGTAGTGGATTGCACCGGAAAGTTCTTAGACCCTACCATTTCACCTGCCGAAGGTAAGGATGCCTTATGTGGTCATTTGACTGCTGGTGCGCAAAAAGTAATTTCAAGCGCTCCATTTAAAATTAAAAATGCTTCGACCCATGATCTCGATAGCTTCCCTACTCTCATTTATGGAATAAACCATACCAGTTATGACCCTCTAAGACATCATATAATTTCAGCAGCCAGCTGTACTACTACCGGACTTGCTCACATGATAAAGCCTCTTCTCGAGAATAAAGAAACCAGTAATGTGCTTACAGCTTCTATGTCGACAGTCCATGCCGCTACCAATACACAAAGCGTGCTCGATTCAGTCCCTGCAGCCGGAGCAACAGATCTACGAAAGAACAGGTCGGTATTCAATAATATTATTCTTTCGACAACTGGAGCAGCTAAAACACTCGAAATGGTCATACCACAAGTCACTAACTTCGGCTTTATGGCAGATTCTATAAGAATACCCACAAACACCGTGTCATTGATTGCCCTCAATATCACTTTCAGCTCAAGCCTTGATGAGAAAGGAATGCCTTCTATTAATGCCAATAGCATCAAAGAGATTTATAAAACTGCAGCCAATGGCAATCAGAAAGGGTTATTGGTTTTCTCTACCAAACAAAATGTATCGGCCGATTTACTTGGTTTTGCAGCAGCCATAGTGATCGAAGGAAATGATATTCATACCAGAACGGGCTTTCTGAAAATTCCCCAAGATGCCATATCCTCCTTAGGTATTCCCGACATCCACGAAATAAATATCCCTGTCACTCATGCAAAAATTATGGGATGGTATGATAATGAATTTGGCAGCTATGTAAATTGTCTGGGAAAATTAACCGAGCATATCGCATCTCGAATGGAGTGAAGCATTCCTTACGCATTATGATCTAGAATCTTCGAATTGAAAATTCGGTTAGAAGTTAGGCCAAAAGAACAATCCAGATTATTAGTTCTTTCAGGCGATACGGATAATTTTTACTGCCGGGCTTTCTCTTCCTTGAAAAAATTCCTGATCACTTCATTCTGACGAATTGTTTCCACGTGGGCGAAGCGACTGACTCTAAACTCAGAACTCTTACTTCGTTTTTAATCAGGTTGTCGTGATTTTGATGATTGCGTTATAGCATTACCTATTCTATATAATCA
The DNA here is from genome assembly GCA_002071415.1 of Bacteroidetes bacterium ADurb.Bin012. Lineage (GTDB taxonomy): Bacteria > Bacteroidota > Bacteroidia > Bacteroidales > TTA-H9 > TTA-H9. Next base: position 35,376 of record MWFC01000016.1, on the reverse strand, counting down.
CTATCAGTCTTATCACTCCTTGAGACCTACTCCAATCATCTGCAACCGTTAATTCTTTTTTAAATTTCTTTTCTTGACGTTAAATTCTAAAAGGTTCTCCTTATGTGAGAAAAGAATAACAGGCAGAGGTGCACAGTGAACTAAGGATTTGAAGTAGTTTTTCATAGTGTTTCTAAGAAAGTACTTTTGTAAAATATTGACGGGTAATGATAAGATCGGGAATTCCGACATTTGAGAAGGTCGAATCGGTACTTTTTTTATATATCATACCGTAAACCAATTCATTGTATTTTATCCTCTTTATTGATTGACATTAGAATATCTTCCATAATAAATAGTTTAGGATTATTGTATGGATGAAGATTCTTAGATTTGAGAAATATTTTAATTGTTTTTGGGTATGAAGTACGAAAGTTTGTTGCAATACAATCCAGCTTTACTTGCCTTTATAGCAACATTATTTACATGGCTGATGACGGCATTGGGTGCGTCCATGGTATTTTTCTTCAAAAGCATCAATAAGAAGGTACTTAATTCCATGTTGGGATTTGCTGCCGGAGTGATGATAGCAGCAAGTTTCTGGTCGTTATTAAAGCCATCTATCGACATGGCTGAAGAGATGGGGATGCTTGCATGGGTGCCTGCGATAATCGGATTTTTAGCAGGAGGAGGTTTATTATTTTCCATCGACAGGGTTTTGCCCCATTTACACATGGGATTAGCAACCAGTAAAGCTGAAGGGATAAAGACTTCGTGGCAGAGAAGTGTTTTGCTGGTTTTAGCCATTACGCTTCATAATATTCCCGAAGGGCTTGCTGTAGGAATAGCTTTCGGAGCTTTAACCAACAATCCCGAAATAAGTACACTAATGGGTGGGCTTGTTTTAGCTTTAGGTATTGGCATTCAGAATTTTCCGGAAGGAGCGGCAGTTTCTATTCCACTGAGGAGGGAAGGTTTTTCGAGATTAAAAGCCTTTAACTATGGCCAGCTTTCTGGTCTTGCTGAACCCATAGCCGGATTAATCGGTGTCTATTTAGTTTTAGCTATCACTCCTATTTTGCCCTATGCCTTATCGTTTGCTGCTGGTGCGATGATCTATGTGGTAGTGGAAGAATTGATTCCCGAATCGCAAATTGGAGATGAGACCGATCTTTCGACTGTAGGTACAATTATAGGTTTTGCGTTGATGATGCTTTTGGATGTAGCTTTTGGATAAGGTAAAAGAAGTAAGATTTAGGAAATTCATACAGGATCGGCCGGAGTGGAGGATAATGTAGGAGGTGGCCTACGGCTACCTCCTACATTATTTCTAAAGACAATTTTATCGAACAAAAGCGAATGATTTATTGCTTGTACTTCAGTTTGTCGCCGGTTTTTTCAACGATATAACGATACCATTGCTCACCATAGCCAGGTTGACTGACTTTGGGATTCTTCTTATTGCCATCTTTTACTTTAATATTTCCATCCATATATTTAGTAAACAAATAGGCATAAAAATTCTTCCATTGCATTACAAGGTTATTCCCTATATTAACACTGTAATCGGTGAGGAAATCAATAGCCTTCGATTTGTCGGTTCCGTATAGTTTCAGGGCATAAGAATCTATAGTGGGGGTAAAATCAATATAGAAATTTTCGAGCTTATCCTGCATGACCCTTACTTCAGGGTGTATATCGCGATAACGGGTATAGACGAAGTTACTTACTTGATTGAATACCCAGAAGGCTGCATCATCTCTAAATTCCATCATACTTCCATATCCGCGGGCATATTTATCGGCTGCACGAGTAGACGAGCAATAAACAGGATAATAAACGGTATTGTCGGCGTCGTCGACACTGAACCAGAATATTCCACCGATCTCACGAGGAAGCCATGAACGCATTTGCGAAACGAAAGAGAAGCCTGTCTGCTGTGTCGCAGTAGCTCTTTCGTTCAAATAAATTTGGCCATCTACCTCAAAAGTTAATGGACGCCATCGGTAAGGATTGCCATAAGGGCCCGCCCCAAGGTCTTTGCTCATATCGAGCTCGGTGCCTTCCAGATGGTCGCGCATAAAATCCATCATATCTCTTACTCTGACCTTTTTTTGGGGTTTAACCCAAAGAGGCATACGATTGCTCCCATAACCCGTAACTGGATCGAATTCTATATTGCCTTTAACATATTCCCAATATTTACTCATGCCGGGAGCTACTTTGTTGAACATCGTCCAGACTCTGATCTCAGAAAATCGTGCTGCTTCGAAGTTGAGAGGGGCATAAGTATCACTAAAGCTGAATTTTTCGTCAGTTATAGCATCGGTGATATATCCACGCTGACGGGCAAAAGATATCACATCGTATGAATAAGCACATTCAACCTGAGGGTCTAAAATCTTATCGAGATTCTGAGAAGTTATGGAGGTAGTTCCATTGGCCAGTGGGAAGGTAGTTATACGAGCCTGATTGGCATGGCCCGAAACTGTACCATCGGGTATTCTCAAGGCTACCCATACCATTCCTTTTATTCCCTTTTGGTACTCTTCGATAAGGCGCTTGCCATGTTCTTCTGCAAAATTTTTCCCAGCTATTTCTTCCAATTTTTTCAGAAAATCATGGTCACTATAAAATACTTTATCCACGAAGGGTTTTAGGGTTCTCTGAAATTCCTTGCTTTCTTTGCGTAAGCCACTGGCATCGATGCGAATTTCTTTCCCTTTTCCAATAACTTCTAATATCCATGCTTCCTCCGCGTCGGCAACCGAGAATGATTCACCTTCGCTCACGTAACCATATTTTTCGGATAGTTCGACCATGACTTTTATAGCTTCACGCGCCGTGCGAGATCGTTGCAAAGCTATATAGATCATGTTGCCATAATCTATTATAGAACCCGGCTGATGCCACAGTTCTTCACGGCCTCCGTAAGTGGTTTCACCAATAGAAACCTGATATTCGTTCATATTCCCGATCACATTGTAGGTTTGAAGAGCTTGTTCAATTTTACCCAGATACTTGCCCGTATCCCATTCGTATACCTCAAGCATGGTTCCTGCAGGCCAGGTAGCAGCATCCCAATGATATAGTTCTCCATAAAGAACATGCGAATCGGCCGAATAACTAATCATTACACTTCCATCAACTGATGCGCCTTTGGTAATGATATAATTGGTACATGCATAACTGCCCAAAATAAAACCACAGGCTAAAAAGAATGTAAGAAATACTTTTTTAGTCATAAAAATCAATTTATAAATTAAATAAAGAAAAGGTTAGTTTGATGGCCTAAAATTATAGATTATTTTTTACATACCCCCCACCCCTTGAGCAAATAAAGCCCTGTTGTCAAATAAATTGCTGATAATTAAATAATTGACCAATGAGATTAATTTTCTTCAGAAATAATTTCATCTTGTTTTTTCAGCAGTTGCAGTTGTTCGTCTCTCAGAAGATTTTGAACCACATAAACATAGGAAAGACTGCCGAATCTCGTACTCAGTAATATATCGGCATCATAATAATTATCGTCGGTATTCAGATGAAAATGATCAATGGTTCCGATAAGGATACCTTCGGGGAAAATCAAAGAATAGCCGCTAGTAACCACGCTGTCTTCTTTTGAAATTTGAACTTGTCCCGGTAGGTTGATCAGGCTGGCTTTGAATGGATTCCCTCCTTTCCAGATAACCGAAGTAAGTTCATTATTTTTTTTCAGTTTTGCGCTAATCATAGTAGCACTGTGAAGCACAGGCATAATAGAAGCAAAATGGTCGGAAACAGTCACAACAATTCCTACTACTCCTTGAGGTCCTATGACCCCCATGTCGATGCCAACTCCCTCTCTACTTCCCTTGTCAATCATGATGTAATTGTTGCGTTTGCCAAGGCTGTTACCGATGACATGGGCTGTGATGTACTTGTATCTTTGCCTGTAAAGGGTATCATGATGCCAGAAGACGTTGGTATCGACAGCCAGAAAGCTCGAAGGAAGGGAGCTGCGCAGGATGGAGTTTTCGATGGCAAGCTGTCGGTTTGTAGATTTTAATTTATAGAAATTGGCAATGGAAGCATTGATTTCTCGAACTTTTCCATTAAAAGAAGTAGCTAGTTTGAAATAAACAGCCTGAGGATAATAATTGAAAGAAAATATGAGTAAAAAGGATATTATCTCGAGTAATAAAAAGAGGGAAAAGAAATGATATCGAGCTATAAACCTCAGGATGTTATTCATAATCTTTCGGCCGGTTTCGTAAAAATATTTCTCCTAATATTATTTAATAAGGAATGTAAACTTGTCGAAATTCTTGAGAGCTATTCCTGAGCCTCGGGCGACGGCGCGCAGAGGATCTTCGGCTACATGAACGGGTAATTTGGTTTTTTGTGTGATTCTTTTGTCGAGGCCTCGAAGCATCCCTCCGCCACCCGCCAGATAGATACCTGTACGATAGATATCTGCCGAAAGCTCAGGAGGTGTCATTTCGAGTGCATGGAGAACGGCAGCCTCAATTTTACTAATTGATTTATCGAGGCATTGGGCAATTTCGACATAATTTACTTTTATTTCCTTAGGGATTCCGGTAAGCATGTCGCGGCCATGAACCGCATAGTCGGCAGGGGGATTTTCCAAATCGGTGATCGCAGCTCCCACTTCAATTTTCACTCTTTCGGCAGTACGTTCCCCTATGTTGATATTATGCTGTTTCTTCATGTACTCTTCTATATCGTCGTTAAAATCATCTCCGGCTACGTGAATAGATTCATTGGTTACGATTCCACCAAGGGCTATAACAGCAATTTCACAAGTACCACCTCCAATATCAACAATCATGTTTCCGGTAGGTTCTAGAACGTCGATACCAATTCCAATAGCAGCGGCCATAGGTTCATGAATCAGACGGATTTCTTTTGCACCTGCCTGCTCGGCTGAATCTTTTACCGCACGTTCTTCAACTTCGGTAATACCCGAAGGTATCGAAATGACCATTCTGAGTGATTGAGGAAAGATACTATGGTTTTCGGGTATCATTCGTATCATTTCACGCATCATGATTTCGGCGGCCTGAAAATCGGCAATTACTCCATCGCGTAATGGACGTATGGTTTTAATGTTTTCATGGGTTTTCCCATGCATCATTTGGGCTCGCTTGCCAACGGCAATCACCTTGCCCGTAGAGCGTTCAATGGCTACAATGCTTGGTTCGTCTACTACTACTCGATCGTTATGTATAATGATGGTATTGGCCGTACCCAAATCCATTGCGATTTCCCTGCTTAAAAATGAAAAAAGGCCCATAAAACGATTTATATGTTAATGTTTAAAATGTCGAATGCCTGTAAATACCATGGCCATATTATGCTGGTCACAGTAATCAATGCTCTCCTGGTCTTTAATAGAACCCCCGGGCTGGATAATGGCAGTGATCCCTGCTTTATGAGCCAATTCAACTGAATCGGCGAAAGGGAAAAAGGCATCGGAGGCCATCACTGCTCCCTCAAGGTCGAAGCCAAAATTATGGCTCTTTTCTATAGCATACCTCAGAGCATCTACTCTCGAAGTTTGCCCGGCTCCCATACCGATAAGTTGTTTGTTTTTTACAAGGGCTATGGCATTCGACTTCAAATGCTTTACTACCTTGTTGGCAAACAACAGGTCTTCTGTTTGTTCCGGAGTAGGCTCGACTCGAGTCTTGCATTCCCATTGTCGAGGATCGTCGGGGAAGCTATCTCTGTCTTGCATTAAAAAACCTCCTGCAGCCGAACGGTATAGCTTATCGGGTAAACTTTTGCCGGTAGTTTGCAAAATTACTCTGTTTTTACGAGATTTCAACATCTGGAGAGCCTCATTTTCAAATCCCGGAGCAAGAATAACTTCAAAAAACAAGGAATTAATTTTTACCACTGTTTCTTTATCTATGGTACTATTGCTGACAATCACACCACCAAAGGCCGATACTGGATCTCCCCGAAGTGTCATTTCCAAAGCGGTCATTAATTCTGCATGAGAAGCTATTCCGCATGAATTACCGTGTTTGATAATAGCAATGGTGGGTTCGGTGAATTCAGATATCAGACTTAATGCCGTATCTATATCGAGTAAATTGTTGTAAGAAATTTCTTTTCCGTGAAGTTGAGCAAAATACGAACTCGATCTGCCAAAGTAAATCCCCTTTTGATGTGGGTTTTCACCATAACGCAATATTTTGTGATGATCTTCTGTAATTCTGAGGTAGTGGTTCCCGGTCTGATTGCTGAAATAGGATAGGATAGCCGCATCATAGCGTGAGCTGACTGCAAAGGCACGTGTGGCAAGTATCATGCGTTGCTCCTCAGTAAAAGAGCCATCCCCTTTTCGATACCATTCGAGGGCTTCATTCATGCTTGCGTTATCGGCCACTACGGCTACAGATTTAAAATTCTTGGCAGCCGCTCGAATTAGCGAAATGCCCCCAATATCAATATTTTCGATAATTTCTTCCTGATGATTTGTGCTTGCTACGGTTTGTTCAAAGGGATACAAATCCACTATTACAAGGTCAATGGCAGGAATACCATATAATTTGGCTTCGTTCAGGTCGTCGGGATGATCACGCTGATATAGTATGCCTCCCATTATCGTGGGATGCAGCGTCTTGAGCCTGCCACTAAAAATGGAAGGGAATCCTGTTAAAGATTCTATACTTTGAACTTCAAACCCTTTATCTTTCAAGAAGCGATATGATCCATCCGTTGCCAGAAGCTCGACTCCATGGGAAAAGAGAGTTTCGGCCCACGGAAGGAGAATTTCTTTGTGGAATGCCGAAATTAAGGCTCTATGAATTCTCATAAGGGATAAAATTTCACGAAAACAACTTAAATAGACCCATTTATAAAAAATGAGAATGCGGCTGCAATTTTAACCAAAATGCATTCATAAGGCAAACAATTCCATTCGAAATGCAAATTAATTTGTCCTTTTCAAATTGAGATAAACTCTTTTCATGTAGGTTTGCATAATCATAACAATAGAATTTTTATATGTTGATCATCATTAAGCTAATCAGGGAAAGCTACCTGATGGCAGCAGCTGAAATAAGTGTAAATAAGACGCGCACCTTTTTATCGTTGCTGGGGATTACCATAGGGATCTTTTGTGTGGTTTCGGTTTTTACTGTATTCGATTCGATGGAAAGCACAATTAAATCGAGCATAGAATCTTTGGGAAATAATGTGGTTTACATTCAGAAATGGCCCTGGTTATTTGGAGATGATTATCCCTGGTGGAAATACGTGAACAGGCCCGAAACCAAATTGGAAGAATTGAAGAAGCTGCAGGAGCGGTCGCAAACTGCCGAAGCAATGGCCTTTTTAACTGGTACAAACAGGACGGTAAAAAGTTTGAAACATAGTTTGAAAAATGTGACGGTTTTGGCAGTTTCGTATGATTTTTTCAAGCTGCGCAATATGGAAATTGGCGAAGGCCGTTATTTTTCGCCTCTTGAGTCTAATAATGGAAGAAATGTGACGATTTTAGGAAATGCCATAGCACAAAAGTTGTTTGATGGAGAACCGGCAGTTGGGCGACAAATAAAGATTTACGGATTAAATACCGAAGTCGTAGGAGTCCTTGCAAAGGAAGGGAATAATATGGGAGAAAGCTTCGATGAGGAGGTGATCGTGCCCGTTCTTTTTGCTGCAAATTTTCTCAATATCGATCGCGATGGTTCCATTGCAGTCATTGCTAAAGAAGGAATTGCAAAACAGGAGCTCATCGATGAGCTTACTGGTATTATGCGCTCGCTACGCAAATTATCGCCAGGAATGGAAGATAATTTTTCCATTAACGAAATCAGTACCATTAGTACCCGATTCGACCAATTTTTCCGCATAATGGCAGTCATCGGATGGGTTATTGGGGGTTTTTCATTGCTAGTGGGTGGATTTGGAATTGCCAATATTATGTTTGTATCGGTAAAAGAACGAACCAATATGATTGGCATTCAAAAAGCTCTGGGTGCCAAGAATTATTTCATTCTCCTGCAGTTTTTATTTGAAGCTGTTTTTTTAAGCTTGCTGGGCGGTATTTTAGGCCTATTCATCATATTCATCTTTACCTTGATCAGTACTTATGCCTTCGATTTTCGGCTGATTCTGACATTTGCCAATATTATTCTGGGAGTTACGGTTTCGATTATTATAGGATTGATAGCCGGAATAATTCCTTCTTATTCTGCGGCTCGCATGGATCCTGTAGAAGCTATGCGATCGACATTTTGAGATTTGCTTAAAGAAACTCAGAATTTTGATTTGCCCCTCTTCATCAAATTATAACAAAAAACAAGGAATAAAAACAAAATCGTAACCAAAGCCGAGATGCGTCCAATGTAATCTCCGTATTTTACGTAAAAGGTAAGATTGTCGTTCAAATGGAGTTGATCCTTAATGGCGCCTTTGGTCCAATATGGAATGGATTGCAGAATATCCCCTTTTTGATTAATGAAACACGAGATTCCTGTATTGGCGGCTCTTCCTATGCAGCGTCTGGTCTCGATGGCACGAAGAGATGAAAAGGTAAGATGCTGGCGGTGTCCTTCGGTATTGCCCCACCAACCATCATTTGTCATCACAAATATGAGCTGAGAACCATTTCGGATAAATCCTGTCATAAATTCTCCGTAAACCGATTCGTAACATATAGCGGCATTGAATCGTGCTCCGGTACGCCGATGTGTAAATACTGTACGCTCGGAAGAAATACCCAGACTTCCAGTAGTCCCTCCAAAATTCAACACGACTTCCTGGATGGGCCGAGTAAGCCGTGGAAATGGAAGTTTCTCGGGGCCAGGGACTAATTTCGATTTGTGATAATATCCGAGCTCTCTACCGGTATCGATCACAAGCGCAGTATTGTAAGCATCATAATATCCGCTTCCGTCAGTAAACTTTCTTACTGTAGGAGAAAGCTTTTCTCCGGGTTCATACATCTTGAATGTAGAAGCACCCATCAATACTGTGAGATCGGGATGTTGGGCAACAAAGTATCTTAATAATTGTATGCTCTTGGCATTCCATGGATGGTTTTGCCAGATGTTTTCCTGTAGGAGAGATTCGGGTGCTACCAGAAAATCAACACTCGAATCGAGGAAGGGAATGGCTAAATCAATGCTGCGACGGAATACTTCTTCGACCGGTATCTCGAATTGTTCATTCCATGGATCCAAATTTGGCTGAACAATAACCACTCCGGTAGCAGGGCCTTGATCCGTAAAGGTATTATATTTGTGAAAAGAAATCAGCAGCGGAACAGAAATCCAAAGTATGATTGCAATACCCAATATACTTATCCTAAATGGCGAGATAGTGTGGGTAAAAATATTTTTCAGCAGAATAAAAATCAATAAATTGGAGACCAGGACCCAGAAGGTTCCCCCCAATATACCCGTATATTCATACCATTGTATCCATTTTATATAAGAAGCAAAACCATTACCAAGACTAAGCCATGGCCACGAAAAATCCCAATTTAAGTGAAGGTATTCCCATGCAGGCCAGTAAAACAGGATGAGCCAGCCAAACTGTTGCCCTTGCCATAATTTCCGACGTGTAATATGATAAAGATCGAATACAACGGCCATAAAAAAGCTGTTGAGTAGAACTGCTGCAATGCTTCCTATTTTGGTTGAATTCCAAATCCACCATGTAGTGAGGGTATTCCAAATAAGAAAGGCCAAAAATGCCCAGCCAAATAAGCTCCAGCTGCTATTTTTATCTTTACAATCAAGAAAATATTGTTCCATAAAAAATAAAGGAACCCATGCCACAAACAGAAATCCCGGGAATCCCCTCGATGGCCATGAAAGTGCAAGAAGACTACCCGCCAGCAGAGCCAGCAGAGCCAAGTGCCATTTTTTCAGTTGCATCCTTCTATTTTTGGGTTCAAAGATATGGGGTTTTCCATACTGATAGGAATGATTCGAAGTAATCGAAAGAGGTTCATTATTTTTGCAACGAATTATAACTCAATTTTGGTTAAAAGTGCAATGAACAGCCTTGAGCAACTTCGACAATACAGCAAAGTAGTAGCCGATATAGGTGATTTTGAATCTATTTTGGCTTATCGCCCTGTAGATGCAACAACAAATCCTTCATTGATCTATGTGGCAGCCTGTCAGGAAAAGTACCGTTATCTGGTCGAAAAAGCTGTTTCTATAGCCAAACGAAAGTCGTTTGATCCAAAACATCAATTGAGTATTTGTCTGGATGAAATAGCCCTATTGTTTTGACTGGAGATTTTAAAAATTGTACCCGGCCGAGTAAGTACCGAAGTTGATGCCCGATTATCTTTTGATACACAAAGAAGCATTTCCAAGGCAAGGCACTTGATTGATCTATATGAAGAAGCGGGAATGAATAGAAAACGTATTCTTATCAAGATTGCGAGTACATGGGAAGGGATAAGAGCTGCCGAAGCCCTTGAGAAGGATGGCATTCATTGCAATCTCACCTTACTTTTCTCGAAAATTCAGGCAGTGGCATGCGCTGAAGCTCATGTGACCCTTATTTCTCCGTTTGTCGGCCGTATCCTCGACTGGTACAAAAAAGAGAAAGGGCTTACGTATGTTCCAATCGAAGAGGATCCTGGAGTAAAAAGTGTTTGTGACATCTTCCATTATTATATGAAATTTGGGTATCCTACCGAAATCATGGGAGCCAGTTTTCGAAATATAGATCAGGTAATTGCCCTAGCTGGTTGTGATCTTTTGACCATATCGCCTGCATTACTATATGAACTCGAAAATACGGAGCGGGAGGTTGTTTGCAGGCTCGACGTAAAAAAATCTGCCGAATTGGATATTGCTCCTTTGCCGGCAGATGAAAAATCCTTTCGTTGGGATCTTAACGAAGATGCAATGGCAACCGAAAAGCTTGCTGAGGGAATCCGACGGTTTAAGGACGATTTGATCAAACTGGAAAATTTTCTGGAAGCCAATTTCTTTTCCTAAGTTTTCGATGGGTTTTCATTCCAGATCGTCGTATCGCGTTTTAAAAGGATAGCGAAGGCGATAAATTTGGCGTACTCTTTCTGCCAAAATTTCCTTTAATTGCTGAGTTCCTTGTTGTTTTACTGCCGAAATTAACAAACAAGGCTGGTTTTCATCAATAATCCAGCGGGGTATGGCCTTTGAGGTCAAATCATCGGCAGAGGATTGTTTAAAAAGAAGGTCAGCCTTATTCATAAGAGTAATAATATTTTTTTGATGGATTCCAATCTCCATAAGGGTTTGTTTTACGATTTCGATTTGTTCTTCTAAAGCAGGGTGTGATACATCGGCGACATGAAGCAAAATGTCGGCTTCCCTCACTTCATCCAAGGTAGATTTGAACGATTCGATGAGCGAATGTGGCAACTTTCGGATGAATCCCACGGTATCGGAGAGTAAAAAAGGGGTTCGATCAATTACCACACGGCGAACCGTGGTGTCAAGGGTTGCAAAAAGTTTATCTTCGGCAAATACACTCGATTTGCTCAATACATTCATCAGGGTAGATTTTCCTACATTCGTATAACCCACAAGAGCCACCCTCACCAGATTAGTGCGTGATTTGCGCTGAGTTTGCTTTATCTGGTCAATTTGTTCCAATTGATTCTTTAACAAGGCAATACGTTTTCGAATCAAACGGCGGTCAGTTTCGATTTCCTTTTCTCCAGGTCCTCTCAATCCAATGCCGCCACGCTGCTTTTCGAGGTGAGTCCACATACGTGCAAGACGAGGCAGCATGTATTCATATTGTGCAAGCTCCACCTGAGCAATGGCATGGGAGGTGCGTGCCCTATGTGCAAAGATGTCAAGGATCAGATTGTTACGATCTAATATTTTGCACGGAAGTTCCCTGTCTAAATTTCGTAATTGTGAGGCAGTAAGTTCATCATCAAAAATAATCAGATCTATGGCGTTCTCAACTACATAATCGAAAACCTCCTTCAATTTACCTTTCCCGACAAAAGTTCTCGGATCGGGGTAAGGAACACGTTGTACGAATCTTTTTCTAACATCGGCTCCAGCGGTATCGGCTAAAAATTCGAGCTCATCCAGATATTCATTCAATTTTTCCACCGGCTGTTCCGGCGTAATCAATCCTATTAAAACTGCAGTCTCTTTTTTGTTAACCCTTTCAATCATACATCATCCATTCCCACTTGATGCACGAAGCAATTTTAATTCCAATTCGAAATTTTTCGAAAAAATCATGGAAGGCTGGATTGAATGGGAAAAAATCATTCTATAAATTGTGTCAGCGTTGATTATTCTCAGTCGGGAATGATTAAAAGATCGGGAGCTCTATCGTTGTTCATACAATTTCAGGCACATGCTAAATTTCGTGTATCGCATAAGCTATTTCATGGATTAACCCCGAATCTTTTTCGATGGCATTACCCACTACTACGAGGTTGGCTCCGGCTTCTCTGGCCCGACGAGCTTTTTCGGGTGTATCGATTCCCCCTCCCACAATCAAAGGGATACCAATAGCTTGTTTTACTTTGGTTATCATAGAAGCTGAAACTGGCGAAGTAGCACCACTTCCTGCATCCAAATAAATCAATTTCAATCCAAGCATTTCACCGGCCATAGCAGTATTTACTGCAATCTCATCTTTAGAATGGGGGATGGGGAAGGTGCAGCTCATATACAAGGCTGTAGTCGAAACGCCACTTTCAATTAGCATATAACCCGTAGGAATGATTTCTAATTGACTGGCCTTGAGATAAGGTGCGGCAACTACGTGATTCCCAATAAGCATCTCTGGATTCCTCCCCGAGATTAAGCTTAAGAGCAAAATGGCATCGGCTGCCTTGTTTATTTGGAAAACACTGCCCGGGAAAATAACCAAAGGTATATCGGTTTCGCATCGAACTTCATATAAACATTCTTCCATAATATCGGCACTAAGCAAACTGCCTCCAATAAATAAAAAATCTACATCTGCTTCAGCAGCTTTATGAGCTACTGTTCTAAAACTATTATGATGAATCTTATCGGGATCTATCAAAATGGCAAACATCCCCTTACCTTCGCTACTATTGACCGATATTTTCGAATAAACCTCCATGGTTCTATGCTCTAAGGTGCAAATATAAAAATTATTTTTTTGAAAGTAATTTGTAAATTTTAGAAGTTGGAATTCAAATTTTGATGATTAATAGTTGAAGAGTCAAAAAAAAAACTATGTAAATCTGGTGAAAATCAATCAAATGGCTAGTAATTAACGACATTTCGAAATATTTATTAGGCAAGAATTCAAACTTCCTATGATAAGTTTTCAATGATTTACACTCCCATAAATTTATATTCAAAACGGTCACACTCCTAATGAAGTGGTCAAAAGAACGTGAAACGGAGGTCGGAAAATTTCCCAATCTCAAAATGTTCCAGTCTTAAAATCTCATCATCTGCTTTCACCTCGCCATCCGGACCACGGAATACTTCTCACGCAATGCTTTTCACATTTTTCTCCAACCTACAAAATGCCTTCTACCTCTTAATTCATGCTGCTTTTTTCTTTTTACTATCTTAGCAATTAAAATGCTTATGCGACTGTTTCATTTATGAAGATAGGATCATTGGAAATCAGCTATCCATTTATTGCACTTGCTCCTATGGAAGATATCACGGATACATCGTTTCGAAGGATATGCAAGAAGTTGGGTGCCGATATGGTTTACACAGAATTTATCTCATCGCAAGGTTTAACAAGGGAAGGAGAAAAAAGTTTAGAAAAACTGAAATTTTCAGAAGAAGAAAGGCCTATTGGAATACAAATCTTTGGGAATGAAACAACAAGCATGGTAGAGGCAGCAAAAATTGCAACCACGGTTCAACCCGATTTGATCGATATTAACTGGGGATGCCCCGTAAAGAAAGTCGCAGGCAAGGGTTCTGGCTCTGGTATTCTTAACGACATCCCCAAGATGATCTCAATCACCCAGGCCGTAGTGAAGGCCACTCATTTGCCGGTTACGGCCAAAACCAGAGTGGGCTACGACGAATCGAACAAACCCATTGTCGAGATCACCGAAAGACTGCAGGATGCCGGAGTTGCCGGTATTACCATTCATGGCAGAACTCGTTCACAGTTATTTAGTGGAGAAGCCGACTGGACTCTTATCGGAAAAGTAAAGGAAAATCCACGCATAAAAATTCCCATTATTGGCAATGGCGATATCGTATCGGCCCATTTCGCTAAAACCATGCTCGAACGCTACCATGTAGATGGTATAATGATTGGACGGGCTGCTATTGGCAATCCCTGGATATTCGACGAAGTAAAAACCTTCCTCAATTCTGAAATTTTGCTTCCACCTCCTAATATTAATGAAAGAATCAACGTTTTGATAGAACATTTGCAAATAGCCATCCAAATAAAAGGCGAACGCAGAGCTATCCTCGAAATGAGAAAACACTACAGCGGCTATTTCAAGGGAATGCCCAACTTCAAGAAAATCCGAACACAACTGATGACATTCAATTATTTCCATGAAATTGATGATTTCTTACAGAATGTTATGCAGGCCGGCCTCACCTGAAATGACTTCTATAAAAGAAAATTAGAACACAGTCAATGGTATATTCAAAATTTATTAATAGCCCTACCTCCTATCTATATCCCTTCATTTCCTTCTAATTATGTAAAACTAACAGCATCAAAATGATGATATGTTAAATTTTTATAATAGAAGATGGTATGGTTACACCAAAAATTCTTTCCGAAGCCTTAAGAAAGGAATGGGATTTTGAAATTGTGTCCCTGTTTTCTGGTAAAAAGCTTTTAAAGCGTCTCCCGGAAGCACCTAATATAATTTCGCACGAATATTATTTACTTGACCACTTGGGATCATAACTTTTCGAGGAAATCAAGGAGCTATAATTCGAGAATTCTAATGATCATCGTAAGCGGACAGCAAAACATAGCTGTGGCTAAGAATATCATTCACAAGGTTGCTTATGAGTATATGAGGAAGGACCCGTAACATGAGAACCGGCTTTATCTTAATATTACCACATAGAATAAAAAGAATACCGAAAAGAAAATAGAAGTATGGGTATAAGAAACCGCAAAACAATACATCGAATAGAATCCGCTGAAAGAAATAACCCACAAATATCGATGGTGTAAGAGCCAATAAAGAAGACAGCCCCGTTGAATATTGCATTCTCATTACAGGAAAACGCTCGAAAAAATATCTAAAATAAATTGTAATGGCTTATTTTAAAAATACAAAGTCAAAGCGAAAAAAGTAGCTGCATAATTAAGAGTCGGTAAGGCAAGCATTTACTGGATGATTAATAAGAATCTGCATATTTGCGAAATTAAGTCATCACATAGACTTCCTTCATTTATTTTCTAAAAATAAATCAGGTTTTAACACTCCCGATTCATCGAACAAATCTGTCAAATCTTTCTGGTTCAAATGATAAGGAATTAATCCTGCATTTCTGGCGCTGAGCACATTTTCAAGGGTATCATCGATGAATAAAGTTTCGGCAGCATTCAAACATGAATCTTCCAGCACGTATTTAAAAATTTCAGGATTGGGTTTGGATTGATGAATTCTGAAAGACCAATAAGCCTTTTCGAACAGATCTTCAAAATCGTAACCATAACGCAATTTAAAATCTCTGGTATACTTTTCGAAATGAATTTGATTGGTATTACTAAGCAAGAAAAGGCGGTAGTGCCGGCTTGCTTTTTTCAATAATTCAACTCTTTCGGGAGGCATATCCAGCAAGATGGCATTCCATGCGTCTTTGAGTTGTTTGTTGCTAACAGATTCAGGAAAGTATTTTCTCAGTTCATCGAAAAAATTTTCAGGGCATATATTCCCAAGTTCGAGCCCAATATAAGCGTCGCTACGATTAAATCCTTCCAGAGCAGAGTCTTCCCATTGAATTCCTAGCTTCAGAAATGCATTCAAAGAACGCTTATAATCAATGTTTAAGATTACACCTCCGAAATCGAAGATAATGTTGTTAACAGGGTTCATTTTCAATACATTTTAAATATTTATCAAAGTTCATGTTGATATTTTTGAGCAAAGATGTAAATTTGCACTCGGGTTTTCAAAATTTATTAAAAAAAATTGCGCCCATAGCTCAGTTGGTTAGAGCAACTGACTCATAATCAGTAGGCCCCTGGTTCAAGTCCAGGTGGGCGCACAATTCAGCGATTTAAGCTTGTTTTGTACGAATACATTCTTTATCCCGGGATGTAGCGCAGTTGGTTAGCGCGCCACGTTCGGGACGTGGAGGCCGCTGGTTCGAGTCCAGTCATCCCGACAAGGCCTCTCATCGCTGAGGTCTTTTTCATTATTTCTTCTGCCTATCTATTAAAGCATGCAGGAATTTGCCTGCATGCTTTTCTATTTTCCAGGATAATGATAGATGGTAAGATTTGTTTCATAAATGAAATGAGCAATATCGTCAAATGTGTTCAAAACCAATAAAATATTCTGTTTAGGTTTCCCAGTCGAAGATGCTATGAGCAACTGCAAAGGAAATCAAAACTTAAAAGAACCAAAAATGTATAAGGATGAAAGAAGAATTGGTATAGGGTTGAGTTCTGGCCAATATTAAAACTCATGATCCAGAGGCTCGAATTTAATGTCTTTTACATTAAGCTGCAAGTTTGTTTTTCCGTTCCATTCATTTTCTTCGATATGATAGCATATACTAAAAGGTTGTCCTTTTTGTATATCTTCGAAATATTTCGACAAACCGAAAGCAATTCCCGAAACAGGGTATCCGCTGATATGAGGATGAACCACAGATAATTTGAGATGATTTTTCCCAACAATACGCGAATAGCCCGTATCCATTAGTTTATGCGTGGCAAAAATGGGTGACATGTTTCCAGGGCCAAAAGGAGCAAACTGTTTCAGAATATTAAAAAAAGAAGGCGTAATATCGCTTAAGTTGATAACCTGGTCGATTTCGATTTCGGGTGCTGGATGGTTGCCATTGAATTTTTCTCTCGCATATTCTTCGAATTTTGAAGTAAAGCGAGGAAGATTTTCGGGTTTTAAGCTAAGTCCAGCAGCATACGTATGACCTCCAAAATGTTCGAGCAAATCGCTGCAAGCATCAATGGCATCATAAATATCAAAATCTTTAATAGACCGAGCCGAACCGGTAATTAATCCATTCGATTTGCAAAGAATAACCGTAGGTCGATAATAGATTTCGGTAAGACGCGAAGCCACAATTCCAATCACCCCCTTATGCCAGTTGGGATGATACAACACGGTCGTAAATGCTTTTGACAGAGTCTCCTGTTCGTCAATCATATCCAGAGCTTGCTGTGTGATGAGGCTGTCGAGGTTACGCCGTTCTGTATTGCAATTGTTGATTTGTTCGGCAAGTGTTCGGGCTTCTTCTAATGATTGAGAGATAAGAAGTTCTACACTATTGTTTCCGCTTTCGATTCGCCCGGCAGCATTTATGCGTGGCCCCACAATAAATACCAGATCGTTTATATTCAATTCTCTGGTAAAAATCCTGTCGGGTTTTTCGTTGGTCCGTTTAATTCCACTTATTCCCAATAAAGCTTCGATACCGGGACGAGGATTTGAATTGATTAGTTTCAATCCATAATAGGCTAGTATCCTGTTTTCTCCGGTAATTTGCACAATATCTGCCGCAATGCTCACGGCAACCAAATCGAGGTACTTTACCAGATCTTGGGATGACCATCCTTTAAAACGACTATATGCTTGTATAAGTTTAAAGCCTACTCCACATCCAGAGAGTTCATTATAGGGATAAGTACAGTCGGAGCGCTTGGGATCGAGCACGGCACTCGCCGGAGGAAGCTCATCTCCGGGGCGGTGATGGTCGCAAATAATAAAATCTATTTTTTTTGTGCAGGCACATTTTATCTTTTCTACGGCCTTAATCCCGCAATCGAGTGCAATAACCAACCTATAATCATTCTCCGAAGCATAATCTATGGCTTTGTATGAAATTCCATAACCCTCGGCATATCTATCAGGAATATAAAATCCCATATTGTCGTAAAATTCATGAAAAAAAGTATAAACCAAGGCTACGGCCGAAGTGCCATCAACATCGTAATCACCATACACCAGAATCTTTTCTTGATTCCTGATAGCTTTATCGATCCGTTCAATGGCTCGATCCATGTCTTTCATCAGAAAAGGATCGTGAAGATCGTCGAGATCAGGCCGAAAGAATGACCGGGCTTCATCAAAAGTACGAACTCCCCGCTGAACCAATAAAGATGCTAAAGCCCCATTTATATTCAAGGCCTTCTGCAAATTACGGATGATTTCAGCATCTCCCGCAGGTTTATGAACCCAGACTTTTTCCATGATTGTTTTCAGGTTGTAAAATTACACCTTCTTCACGAATCCTATCCATAGAATAGAAAATTAAATATAAAGCATTGAAAAGCAATAAATTAATCTAAAAAACTTAATTCTAAAAATTGCTGTCCTTCTTCCCGCACGAGTTATTTCTTCTTTTAAAATTTTCATTCACTGACTGAAAGATTCACTTTCCTTAAGTAAAGAATCCTCCGTTCCTATATCAGAGGGTCATCGAAAAGGTATAAATTAACACAACAAATTATCTCTATGAAATGAGCATTCGCTGCTTTCAATATAGTCATAGCTCTTCCCAAGTCAATGTGGATTAAAAAATTGCTACTTCAATATGACAGCAATCTATCTCAATGTTGAGGTCTCGAGCGGATTCGAACCGCTGTACGAGGTTTTGCAGACCTGTGCCTAGCCACTCGGCCACGAGACCTTAAATATGGAAGGACAAAATTAGGACAAACCACTCGATTAACAAAATCATACTTTGCGTTATAATCATAATCTATTGAATATCTATAATATATATTTTATTCCATTGTAATTTCCTTGTCCAATCCTTCAAGTATAATTACTTTTGCAAGCGAAATCTATAGTTTTACTTCCACTCGTACAAAGCTTTACAGCCATCAAAACAACAATTTTTGGATGAACGACCGCAGGACGAATCATTTCGAGGAGAATTCTCCTAACGAGCCAGACAAAACAGGATTGAACTTTATAGAAGAAATCATAGAAGAAGATTTACGCAAAGGGAAAAATCGAGGCCGAGTGCATACGCGCTTTCCACCCGAACCCAACGGGTACCTTCATATTGGGCATGCTAAATCCATTTGTCTTAACTTTGGGTTGGCTCAAAAATACGGAGGGTTTACCAATCTCCGTTTCGACGATACCAATCCCACCAAAGAAGGCGAAGAATACGTGGATGCCATTAAGGAAGACATTCGCTGGCTTGGATTTTCATGGGACGATAGAGATTATTATGCTTCTGACTATTTCGATCAGCTATATGAATGGGCCGAAAAACTCATCCTTGAAGGGAAAGCTTATGTGGATGATCAATCGGCCGAAGAAATCAGCCGTCAGAGAGGAACGATCACGACACCTGGAATAGAAAGCCCTTACAGAAACCGTAGTGTGGAAGAGAATTTAAACCTGTTTCGCCGAATGAGGGCAGGTGAATTTCCTGATGGACATTGTGTTTTGAGGGCAAAAATCGACATGTCGCATCCCAACATGCTCATGCGCGATCCTATCATGTATCGGATCATTCATACTTCCCATCATCGAACAGGTGACAAATGGTGCATATATCCCATGTATGACTATGCACATGGTCAAAGCGACTACATCGAAGGCATAACTCATTCCATCTGCACACTCGAATTCGAGATTCATCGCCCTTTATACGATTGGTTCTTAGATCAGATAGTCACTACTGAATATCGGCCTCGACAAATCGAGTTCGCCCGCCTGAACCTTACTTATACTATCATGAGTAAACGTAAGCTTTTGGAGCTTGTAAAAGAAGGTTATGTAAAAGGATGGGATGATCCACGCATGCCTACCATTTGTGGTTTACGCCGCCGCGGTTATACCCCAGCATCTATTCGCAATTTTGCCGAAAAAATCGGTGTGGCCCGCCGAGACAATATCATCGATGTTTCGCTATTGGAATTTAGCTTGCGTGAAGACTTGAACAAAACCGCTCAACGAAGACTCGCTGTATTGAATCCTCTACATCTTATCATTGAAAATTTTCCCCAAGATGAAACCGAACTTCTTCCGGCTGCCAATAATCCAGAAGACACAGGAGCAGGCATTCGCAAAATCCCATTTTCACGCGAGTTGTGGATCGAAAGAGACGACTTCATGATCGATCCTCCCAAAAAATATTACCGTCTTTATCCCGGTTCGGAAGTTAGACTAAAATACGGATATATTATCAAATGTCAGCGTTACGAAACTGATCCTGAATCAGGGGAGGTAAAAACCGTATATTGCACTTATGACCCTGAATCGAAAACCGGTGGAGCAACAGCCAACCGAAAAATCAAGGGAACTATTCATTGGGTATCGAAAAAACATGCGCTAAAGGCCGAAATCAGACTTTATGACAGGCTTTTCATAAAACCCGATCCCGACGATGTAGCTGAAGGCGAAAGTTTTATCAATTATCTGAACCCCGATTCACTCAAAATAATGAATGCCTGGTGCGAACCCGCATTAATGGATGCCACCACAGACAAACATTATCAGTTCGAAAGAATTGGATATTTCTATCTCGATCCTGATTCATGTCCAGGATACCTCGTGTTTAACAGAACCGTATCTTTGAAAGATTCATGGAGCAAAATGAGTCAGAACGAAGAATAATCACATTGCATAAAACAAAACAAGATTAACAAATCTTCCTTATCATTATTTTTTTTTGCACTAACATCTTCACATAATAATCCGATTATTTTTCAGCCAGCCCGAGATGACTCGGCCAAAATCAATAATGGCCAAAACATTTCTTGATAAATTTGCATGAAGATGCAAAACGGTAAAAAAATATTTTTCAACTCCGACCAGCATTTTGGTGCACCCACTGCCAAAGAAAGTAAAGTGAGGGAAAGAATTTTTATCGAATGGCTCGAGCACATTGCACCCGAAGCCGAAGAAATTTATTTGATGGGCGATTTGTTCGATTTCTGGTTCGATTATAAAGCAGTCGTTCCAAAGGGTTACACACTTTTATTAGGAGCTCTTGCCCGTATCACCTTATCCGGAATTCCTGTCCATTATTATCGTGGCAATCACGACATGTGGACATTTTATTACTTCGAAGAAGAATTGGGATTTATTATGCATCGGCAGCCCGAAATTGTTTTACTGGATGGGAAGAAGTTTTATATGGCACATGGTGATGGCCTGGGTCCTGGAGATCGTGGATATAAATTCATCAAAAAAGTATTCGAAAATAAAATAAATCAATGGTTATTCAGGCAGTTGCATCCAGACTGGGGAATTCCATTGGCTCGATTCTGGTCGGGAAGAAGCCGGTATGCCAATCTCGAAAGGGAATCACGCGAACGCGAAGATGGAAAATACGATGATCAGCAATGGCTATTGAATGAACCTCTTCCTCAATATGCTTTACACATTCTACAACAAATACCCGATATACGTTATTTTATTTTCGGACATTGGCATTTGCCTGTAGCTCTCCAACTTACTGACAATTGTTCCTATTTCAATATTGGCGACTGGATTACGCATTTTAGCTATCTTACTTTCGATGGCTCAGTGGTGGAAGCAAAAAGATGGAAGCCAGATATCTGAAAAAATCTTTCCAATTATATTCTTTCGTCTCAACCTTCAGAGGGCTTGCAAAAAAAGTTGAACAGATGGATGAGCTTTGCTATCTTTGCATACGATACCGACAGGAACAAAGATGGCTTTAGCATGAGCGAAAACCTATAATATGGAAGATATTACCACATACCTCGAAAAAAATTCAAACCGAATCATGGAAGAATTATTCGGGCTTCTGAAGATTCCATCCATCAGCAGCCTGAGCGAACATAAAGATGATATGTATCGCGCAGCCGAGTATTACAAAAATGCTCTTTTGAAAGCCGGCATGGATAAAGTCGAAATCTTCGACACACCTGGCCATCCGGTAGTTTATGCGGAAAAAATTTTATCACCGGATTTTCCAACTGTGCTGGTATATGCCCATGCCGATGTCATGCCAGTTGATCCCATCGAGTTATGGCAATCACCTCCTTTCGAGCCTGAAATCAGGGAAGGGAAGATTTATGCACGAGGTGCCGATGACGACAAAGGACAGGGATTCATGCACGTAAAAGCCATAGAATACCTTGTAAATTCCCGTCAATTGCAGTGCAATGTAAAATTTATGATAGAGGGTGAAGAAGAAATTGGTTCCCCGCATTTAGAAGACTTTTGCCAAGAACATAAAGACATGCTTAAGGCAGATATCATATTGCTTTCCGATACCAGCATGATTGCTCCGGATACTCCTTCTATTACAGTTGGATTAAGAGGCCTTGCTTACATAGAAGTTGAAGTTGCGGGGCCAAATCGTGATTTGCATTCCGGACTTTATGGAGGAATCGTACACAATCCCATTCATGTTTTATCCAGAATGATAGGCAACCTTCACGACGACCATGGCCGTATAATCATTCCGGGATTTTACGACGATGTAAGGGAACTGAGCGAAGAAGAACGAATAGAGTTCAATCTTGCTCCTTTCGATGAGGAATCTTACAAAAAATCATTGGGAATTAACTGCCTCTGGGGTGAAAGTGGATTTACACCTCTGGAGCGTATAGGAATTAGGCCCTCTCTTGATGTTTGTGGAATATGGGGAGGATATACAGGCGAAGGATCGAAAACTATATTACCGTCGAAGGCCTCGGCTAAAGTCTCCATGCGTCTGGTGCCTGATCAGGATCCCAAAAAAATCGCCAATTTATTCGAAAACTATTTACATGAAATGGTTCCCAATACAGTGAAACTAAAAGTAACCGCATTGCACGGAGGCTATCCATATTTAGCACCCACCAACATTCCAGCGTATAAGGCAGCTCAAAAAGCCTATTTGAAAACCTTTGGCAAATATCCCATTCCTACCTGCAGTGGAGGCTCTATTCCCATCATCAGTACCTTCGATAGAGTATTGGGAATAAAATCACTACTTTTAGGCTTCGGCCTCGAATCTGACGCTATTCATTCACCCAACGAAAACTTCTCCGTAAAGAACTTCTTCAAGGGAATAGAAACCATCTCTGAGTTCTATATTCAATTTGCTCACATCACGAAAGATTAATACATGGAATCAGACGATAATTTCGAAGATAAAATCGAAAAACTCATCCGCTTGTTCAAGAAGCTGAAGGAACAAGCAAAGCCGGAAACGATTGCGGGCTTCGATCCCTTCATGATGAGCCAGCTCGATTTCCTTATCAGCAATTTTGAGAGAATGAAATACGATCCCCAGGCGCGTAGTATATTTCAACAAATGGGTAAACCTTTTGAAAATATGTTGAATCTTTTTATTAAAAATCTTTCCGAACAACTTGGCGAACCTGTTAATATACCCAAAAAATCAGAAAGGGAAACCTTACTTCGACCCCTGCCCGAAGAAGAAAAACCTTCTATTGGCACGCTTACACGGCGCCTGGTACAAATCGATAAACTATTGGCCGAAGGTAATCTAAATCAGGAAGAAGAAGATCAGCTACTGGACGAAAGAATCAAGATCATGAAAAAACTGAATCCAGAAGATGAATAAATGCAATATTTACATTTGGCACTAAAATGACACTAAAACGTATTTTTATAGCCGTCGATTACCAACCCGATTCGGATTTCCTCTATTATTTTTCATTCTTGCGCCGTCAGCTAAGAAATGAAGACATCACATGGTCGGCCACTCAAAATTTTCACATTACACTGAAATTTTTTGGAGATACTCCTGAAGACCACATATCTTCCATTATCCATCAGTTAGATGGAATCACTAAAAAATATGAATCGTTTCAGATTCAGCCCAATAAATTGGGAATTTTTGGCAGCCTAAAACAAGCTCGAGCATTATGGTTAAGCATCAATGAATCCACTGGAACTCTCGAAAGTTTAGCTCAAGAGATCGAGCATGCCTTCCTCACTGACCCATCAAAAAAGAATAATTCATTTACACCACACCTCACCCTGGGACGTCCTAAATTCATTCGCCAGCCCGATTTGCTGAAAAACCTAATGGAATCATCATCTCAACATGTTTTCAATCCTTTTGCCATTCGTGAAGTATTGCTTATTTGGAGCACACTCACGCCTTTAGGACCTCAGTATAAAACCCTGAAAAGTTTCCCTTTACAGCCGTTAACACTCGAATAATCCTCAAATGGATCATTATTCTTTCCTATCGCGTGGAGGAATTTTGTTAATCAGGTAATAACTCACGATGAGGGCAATGCCCGTGAAAATAGTAACCATTGATATGTACGCTACCCATTCCTTAAGCCAGTGAAGCGAACTGAAGATATCTCCCAGCAAAAAACCAACAGCAATTCCAATGAAAATGAGCCCCAGACGAAGTTGAAGCGTGCTCTCCAAGCCCGTATTGCTTGCCGCTGGATCCATACCCTGATTGATCATCTTCATACGCTCTCTTTGCCTTAATGCCAGATAAACAATGGCTACTACCATTGCAAAAAAACCTAAGGGAATTAAAATCTCGCCATTCATATCACGATAATATTAAAATTAACAATGTCAGCATTTGTTGTCCACGTGTTTTTGACGCAACAAATCCAAACCGGTTACACCCCTGAGACGAAAATGTTGAATCCCTAAATATTTACTGCTAAGTTTGTAACCAACCCGAAATGAAGGCGTCAAACTCCCAATGGCAGAAATCAACGACGAAATATTAATTCAACGTACTCTTCGAGGTGATCAATTTGCATTTGCCCAAATAGTCGAAAAATACAAACAAACGGCTTTTAGCATTGCGTATCAGATTACGGGTAACCGCGAAGATGCCGAAGAAATAGCTATGGATGCCTTCGTTAAGGCCTATCAGGCGCTCAAGGGATTCAAATTCGAATCGAAATTCAGTACTTGGCTTTATCGAATTGTTTACAATACGGCTATCTCGAAAAAAAGAAAGAAAAAAATGGAATTTGTAGCCATCGACCATCATCTGATAGAAAATTATTCTGAAGACAATTTTGTAGCCGGTTTGCAAATGCTCGATACCGATGAACAGCTTAAATTGGTCCAGCACGTTCTGAAATCATTACCAGGCGACGACGCTGCTTTGATAAATTTGTTTTATAATCAACAATTGAATATCGAAGAAATTAGCCATATCACCTCGCTCTCCGTCTCTAACGTTAAAGTAAAACTTCACCGAATACGAAAACGTATTTTTGCGGGTGTTCAGCTTCTTCTCAATCAGTCCACCTCTACCTATGAATATAAAAACTCAAAATCATGAATATACAAACCAATAAGTCCGACGACCTGCTCAGGGAGGTGTTCAGTAAAATCCCTTCCGAGTCTCCTTCCGAAGATTTTACACAGAAGGTAATGGATCAGATTGCCAGAGAGAATGTCGAAAAACTATCTATCAATGCAAATTTCAATTTGGGATTTCGCACCTTGCTTGCTTTGGCTTTAACCATTGGATTTTTCGGAATCCTCATCTTTACGAGCGATTTTAGTTTCATGGATTACATTTACCAGATATTTTCGACCTTGAAATTTAAACTTAACCCCAATCAATTGTTCCATCCTTTTGTATTTTTATCGAAAACGAATAATCTGTCGCTTATCGTTGGCCTTGTGATGCTTGCTGGTGGCGCACTCTTGGTGTTTTCGCACAATACGAATAAAAAGGACAAATCGCCGGGTATGGATTCTTTCCTGAGCTTATAAGCCTTTGCACTGCCTTTGGATAAAACCCGGCAGCGGATGGTTTGAATTTAGTTCGGAGTTTCTAAAAACTTTTAGCTGCACGATGATTTTCGATTATAGAAAAATCGGGGTCCAGAATTTTGTATACTATTATTCCGATTATCAATAATCATGAAGAAGCTGCTCGTAAGTTTCTGGCCAAGGAAGGAGTCGAAACCAATGCTCGAAAATCAGAATCGTCATTAGGTGAAAGTAAAATCCAAAGGTGCTCGAAGAAACTACTCCCGATGATTTTTGACAGGCAGATGGTAATATAGCTGAATGTTCTACCTCCGTCACTGAAAATAAATAGAAAACACAAGCAACCACCAGTGGGTTTTGCTTTCGTCAGTTTTGACAAGCAAATCCTCAACAAAAAAGTAGTCTGTTCGATTAAGGCGATCTAACAATGTGGTAAGCAAATCATTTCGTTGATTTCATGGCTCAATTAAAAGTGTATTCCGGAAAACTGGAGCATAAATTATTGGAAGATGGTCTTCCAATGAGAGGGTTTCATAGAATCGCAAACCATTGAAGATGAATATTTTGTAGTTATGGCACTCCATAAAGCCTTGCAGACCTATCTTATCGATAAATATACAGAATCGAAAAATGGCCAAAAAGAATTTTAAAGGAAATTACTATAAACCGGAAAAAGTTCGAAAATGAGCATTCAATCGATCGGAAAAATTTGAAACCCAAATCATGCTTGTTTTAAGATTAACTAAGGACGCTTATAGTGGTAAACTTTCTCTTTCAAAAAACCGGGAAACCGACTATAGTTTTCGGTAGAAAATCGAAATATTTTTTATCGAAAAAATTCAATGTCACCATTCGGTCATTTCAGAGTTTTATGCGAGTTAAAATTCCACCTGTGCTTGTAGAGACTTTCTCAATGACAGGATTCCCTTTTACGGTGATTTCGGCTCCAGTGGCTGAGGTTGCTTCGAGGCTCTGCTCTATTTGAATGGTAATCTTTGCTCCGGTATAGGCCTTTAAAATGCCCTCCTGACAAACCAGACCTTCAGCCTGAACCTCGGCAGTGGTATTTGCACTGATGTCTGCAATATCTGCCTTGCCTCTTATATTTATCTTGCTTCCGGCAGAAGCTTTGATTTCGAGAATTCTAAACTCGCCTTGTGCATCGATTGAACTTCCCGTGCCAGCCGATATCTTCATATAATTTGATTTTATGGGCTCAGTAAAATGCAAACTCGCACCATTGGAAGCATTTACCTCCCTGATTTCTTTGTAATTGATCCAAACCTTCACAAGAGCATCCCTTCCTTCGAAAAATCCTATCTTAATCTTCAAAGTACGGCCTTCAACCTCTATGGAAACTCTATCGGGCTCGATTCCATTAACACTGAGGGTGGCATCTTCTTCGCCCGCACGACTAATCTGTGCGTCAATATTACCATTGATCTGAATTTTATCGAAAGCCCTTAATTCAAAATAAAAGTGCTTTTGGGCTACGGCCTGTTCAAGACTCAAAATCAAAGCAATAAATAAAAAAATCTTTTTCATGAGTCAACAACAATTCTTTTGCAAATTTTAATAATTTTCTCTATCCATCGGAAATATTTTGATCTTTGACAATTCCGGAGCTTTAAACTCTTTGTGTACGACAGGAGGATTCCCTTCTATCAAATCTCATGACTTAATTTTTCACCTCCACCATTATTCGGAATTCAGCTCTCTTTGTTTTTTAAAATTTTAGTTTTATCTTTGAGGGTCTAAATTTTACCAAACCATGAAGAGCAAGATTCTGAAAAAATTTTGTATTTGTTGGAAAATTTTTATCTATAAGGATTACTTCTACCCTCAAAAATGATTCTTACATATATAAGATGATTCAAATTTAATGAACGAAAAACGACCTGAATATATTATATAATGAATACCAATATTTTATCACTCCCCCGCTGCATATTCATCTCTGATTCTAAACTTGACTCTCCTTTAGGGCAAGTCTTCGGGAATGGGTATTACCAGCCGGGAGGAATCTAACTCAACAGCAGTGATTAGATTCTCTTCCTTAATAGTATCAACAAAATGAAAAGCAATTTGACGATTGCTTGTATCGGCCAAATCAATTTTTATAATTAAAAACTGATATTTTTAAAGAGGAGCAGCATAAAACGCTGCTACCCTATATCTCACACTAAAAAACGAACTATTATGAAAAAAATATTTTTTACTTTGATTGCAAGTCTTTTTATTATAATAACCTCCGATCTTCCATTACAAGCACAAAACTGGAAAATAGTTGTAGGGCATCCTTATAAAGGATGGGGCAATGATTATGCTTATAATATAAAAATAATAGATAACTCTCCTTATATTGTGGGATCTTCTTCTTCTAAGAATTTAGGTACTACACCGAATGGAGGGAGAGATGCTTGGTTACTTAAGACCGACTATTTGGGGAATATATTATCGACCCAGGGGTTTGGAGGTAGTGGATTTGAATATTTCAACAATGTTTTCCCAGCTCCCGATTCTGGTTTATATTTACTGGGCAGTACCATTTCCAGTGATGATATATTTAGTTTCAATCCATATTTAGGTGGCATTTCTGCATTTGCATTAAAACTCGACAGCAGCAATAATATTGTATGGAATCATATTTATGGAGGGAATAGAACTGATGAATTAAAGGATGCAGTAATGACTTATGATGGAGGCTTTGTCTTTGTGGTATGGTCAACTTCTAATGATGGAGATGTGGGTCAGAATTTTGGTGCCGTCGATGTGTGGGTTGTAAAACTTACCGATGAGGGCCAAATATTATGGTCAAAGGTCTTTGGCAATCATTTTATCGATATCGTTTCTACCATAATCGAGACCTCTGATAAAGGTCTATTGATAGGGGGTTCTTTCGATTATTATAAGCCTGGTCTGGGCAATCTGTTCTGTGATACCTGTTATGGGAATGCCGAAGCATTTCTTATCAAGCTGGATTCGGTTGGGAACGTATGCTGGACGAAATGTTACGGTGGGCCTGGGTATGATGGATTTTCTAGTTTACTCGAAGTGTCAGATGGATATGTATTGGGAGGTTATGCAAGCGCAGGTGGTGGATTGGTTACTGGTTTTCACAATAACGCTATGGGTTATAATGATGCCTGGGTTATAAAGACGGATTTCGAGGGAAACATCATCTGGACGAAATGTCTTGGAGGATCAGGCACAGAAATAGTTTATAAAATGTTCAAAGAAAAAGATGGCAATCTGATGATTTTCTCTATGACTGATTCTCATGATGGAGACGTAAATTCAAATTTTAGTGATTATTATTATATGTGGCTGGTATTGCTCAATGGTCAGGATGGGAGTATCATCAAGGAAAAATGTATTAATGTAGTAGGTACTTATTGGGGAGCGGCTGCTCAAATTGAATATGGGGATTATATATTACTAATTAATGTTCCAACACTTTATAATTGGGTTGACGTTTGGTTTTACCGTATCAAGGATTGTAATGAAGAACAGATACCACCAGCGCCTGCAGAGCCAAAAGGGCCACAGCAAATCAATACCTATACTACTACCACTTCCTTTTATTCGCTCACACCCGATGGAATTGCATTGTCGTACACCTGGGAATTAAATCCACCAGAAGCTGGCTGGTTGATGACGCCAGCAGATACTACGATAGAAGTAGTATGGAATCCAAATTTCTGGGGAACTGCACGTTTGAAGATAAGGGGCACTTATCTTTGTGGTATAGGGCCTTGGTCGTCGGAGCTGAAGATTTCGGTAAATGTGGTAGGCATGGAAGAACCAGATAAGGAAGGATTTTGTGTATGGCCCAATCCTTCCAATGATAGATTCATTTTCGAGCTACCGGCTTCAGCCTCATATACAATACAAATCACCGACATTTCGGGCAGACAGATAGAAAAAATAGAAACTGCCGGAGGAACTACGCAATGGGATGCTTCGGCCTGCGAACCAGGGATTTATCTTTATCGCATCACTTCCGAAGGTTTTTTAAAAACCGGTAAGTTAGTAAAACAGAAATAAAGCGAAATAGCATAAGAAGACCGCGAGACAGGGAGACTTGGGAACCGCCAAAGTCGGATAACTTTTTTCTCGCTGATTGACGCAGATTTAATCCGCTGATTTACGCTGATATTTTTCTGTGTGCTCCTGCGAAAGCTTTTTTCTGCGATATCCTTAGACATCGACACACACACTAATCACCATCCACTATCTAACAGTCCCCTTGTCCCCTCGTCTCCCAGTCTCCTCGTCCCCTCCTCTCCTCGTCCCCACGTCTCCCTTCTTCCGTTTTCCGTTTTAAACTTTATGAACTTTTAACTTATCCATCCACCATCCACTAATCACCATCCACTAATAATTTACTCAATAATAGTCAATCTTTTTGAATAAGGGACATTCCCGAAAAACTGGGGAAAATTAATTTCAATTTACAGAATCTTTCTAAAGATGATTTATCTTAGCAAAAACTTAATGAAAAGCAAGTTTAATTTTGCACAACAAATTCCAATGAATGGATAGTAAAAAGAAAAAGTGCGTTAATACCTTGAAAGTGAATGAAGGTATCGAGCCTCCTCCTTCCATCAACGAAGAATTATTGAAAAAGCCGTTGAAACGAAAGGATATCCATCCTGCCGAATATTATGTGGAAGGAATTTTTGGGGGGAACCGTTCTATTCTCTCTCAAGCCATTACTTTAGTCGAAAGTTCACTAAAGACTCATCAGAAACTTGCGCAAAAGATTATCGAGTGTTGTTTGAAGAAGGCAGGAAACTCGGTGAGAATTGGGATTACGGGCGTGCCGGGAGTGGGCAAGAGTACTTTCATCGAGGCATTTGGGAAACAGCTTACCCAAACAGGGCATAAGGTTGCCGTTTTGGCCATCGATCCCAGCAGTCAACGCTCGAAAGGAAGTATCTTGGGCGATAAGACCCGAATGATGAAGTTATCGGCTGATCCCAATGCTTATATCAGGCCTTCTCCTTCGGCAGGTTCGCTTGGAGGTGTTGCCCGTAAAACTCGTGGAACGATTATTTTATGCGAAGCAGCAGGATTTGATGTTATCATCATCGAAACCGTTGGTGTAGGGCAATCGGAAACTGCCGTTCATTCTATGGTCGATTTTTTTCTGTTATTGATGCTGGCCGGGGCTGGCGATGAGCTCCAAGGCATCAAAAGAGGAATAATGGAAATGGCCGATGCAATCGTTATCAACAAGGCAGATGGAGATAATCTCCTGAAAGCCGAACAGGCTAAAAGTCAATACGAAAGTGCACTGCATCTTTTCCCACCTAAAACATCGAGCTGGTCACCAAAAGTTGTACTTTGTTCCTCTATCTATCAAACAGGCATAAGCCAAATATGGGACATGATCAATGAATACATCAATGTGGTCAAAACTAATGGATATTTCTGGGAAAACCGTAAACGTCAATCTCTTCAATCAATGGACGACACACTTCATGAATACTTGCTCGAGTCGTTTTTTTCGAATCCTTCCATCGAAAACAAATACCAACAATTACAAAAAAAAGTGATGAATAGTGAGCTTAGTCCCTATAAGGCAGCTCGGCAACTTTTCGATCTCTACCTGCATATATTGAGTACTTCGAAAACAATAGGAGATTAGTGAAGGGAGGAAGGAGAGGAGACTGGGAGACAAGGAGACGGAGAGACAAGGAGAAAAGAAATGTTGTTATTTGTAATTTGAAAAAGTATCATTGTCTAAATGATGCTGATCGTTTTTGACTTTAGCAATCATCTGTAAAGAAGCAAAAAATAATATCCATTGATTACTAATCGATTGATTTGATTTTTTTATAAACACGACATTAAGGCAGTAAGCATAATGGATTTATATGCCATAATGGCGCAAATTATTTTACTTTTTCTCATGGCACAGGAATTGACCTTTTTTTTTCGCAAATAAATACAATGTCTAACATTAAAAATTAGGGAGGGAAAAATTATGGCTATGATGCGTTGGAAAAATTATCCTAATCTCTTCGACTTTTTCGATAGTCTTTTTGATCGTGAAAAAGAGGAAGTAGAAGGCACCAATTATTACTACACTGTTCCTGCCGTCAACATCATCGAAACCGATAAAGCTTTCGAACTCGAAGTAGCTGCTCCTGGTTTCTCGAAAAGCGATTTCAAAATTACGGTAGAAAACAATGTATTGAGGATTGCATCGGACGTTTCGAAGGCTAAAGAAAAAGAAGAAAAGAAGATGGAATGCTTACGTCAGGAATTTGCTTATGGCAAATTTGCTCGTTCATTCAGTCTTCCCAATATCATCAATACCGAAAAGATTTCGGCCGAATACAAGGATGGCATTTTGCATGTGATTCTGCCTAAACGTGAAGAATTGACCATTAGCAAACAGGTTGCTATCCAGTAAGTTTCGAGATCCTTAATGAGTGGGATGTTTCGCTGAAACATCCCATTTTTTTATTATTGCATGACGAATGTTTGCCATGCAAGATTACTGTTTATCAATGTATAGAATTCTCTTCAATGCTTTGAATGGCAAGAGATTATATTTAATAATCCCAATGGTTATGATGATGGGGATGATTTCGGGTTGTTCGATTGGTGGGAAGATTTTTTCGTCGAAAAACGAGATGAAAAAAATTGAGAAACAGAAGGAAACGACTGCAGAAGCTGGAGTTTTGGATAGTGTGGTTAAAACATGGCTTGGGGTTCCTTATCGCTATGGAGGTACAATGAGATCTGGTGTGGATTGTTCGGGTTTGGTACGTGAAATATACAAAGAAGTTTATCAGATCGAATTGCCACGTTCTACTAACGATTTGCTCCCCATTGTTCAAACTGTTGGTGAGCAAAATCTGCAACCCGGTTATCTGATTTTTTATGAAATAGAAAAAGAAAAGGAATTTCATGTTGGCATTTATATGGGTAATCGCAAATTCGTGCATGCTTCATCCACTAAAGGAGTGATGATCAGCAGTATGGATGAACCTTATTTTCAGCAGAGATTTTTTAAAGCCGGGAAAATAAAAAACCTTTCTTATTGAAAAGGCCGTAGAGTATTTCCCATCTTCCCTCGAGATCCAACGATGAATTCTCATATTGAAAGAGGTCATTCAATAATGAACAAAATCAATTCCTTTTATTTAGAGTAATTGTCTGAAAGGAACAATGAGCCATTCGAAAACCTTTTCGATGTATGGTCGTCTTTTCCATCTCAAATAATCGAAGGGTTCTGAGTCCTGTAAGGTTTCGTTGACATGATCTTTCAAAAGATTTATAAGGCGCTGGTCGTGGCCGCTCAGCAAAATTTCGTGTTGAAAGCTGAAGCTGCGGTAATCGAAGTTCGGTGAACCAAAGGCAAAGGTGTTATCGTCGACCAGTAAGAGTTTTGAATGAAGATTTTGAGGGATATACATAAAAAATTTGATTCCTTTTTCGGTTAAGGGGCCGAGATATTTATTTCGAAGCAAGTCGACTAAACGGACGTCGGAATGTTTGGGGAGAATGACAAAAACCTTGACTCCCTTTCGGGCAGCCTTTATCAAAGCTGAACGTAGGAGGAAAGAAGGCAGAAAGTAGGGAGTTTCGATAAATATATTCTTGCGAGCCGAGCGAATTAATTTTATTAAGTGTTTTTTGATGTTCTGGTGGCGTTGCGAGGGTGCATCGCGAATGATGTTGAATCCTCCGTAAGAAATGGGCGCGGTAAGCTCGGGCGAGTAAAGATGATAACGATTGTATATCTCGAACATGGATAGGAAGATGTCTTTGAAAACACTAGCAAGTTCGCCTTCCATTCTTACGATGAGTTCGCGCCAGACAACGTTATAATCGGTGATATTGGCCGAGCCTAGATAAAGAATCTCATCGTCGATGACAATGATTTTGCGGTGATTGCGACGATGGCTACGCGTAAAATAATCCAGATTGAGCCTTATCTTCTCGAAGAACCTTACTTCTCCGCCGCCTTTTGTGAGTGGGGAGAAAAAATCGTGATTGGGGCTGGTTCCCCACGAATCTAATAGAATTTTAACTTCAACACCCTGATGAACTTTCTTCAATAAGGCATCTCTGAACTTTTTCCCAAGACCATGATAACTAAAACGGTAAATCTCGATATAAATATATTTTGTTGCATTTTCTATATCCGATAATAAAGCATTATAAAACCTCAGAGTATCGTCGAAAACGGAATATTTACTGACGGCAGATTGATTGTCCATAAGTTGTTACTTAAACCAGTTAGCAATGGAGTAAGATACCTGTGAACGCCTGCGAAATGCAACCGGAACCCTTGTGCCGTCAATCATTAATAAACTTAATTCACTGGAATGGAAGGTTTTGATGTACCGAATATTTACCAGATGCGATTTATGCGATTGTAAAAAACCCTTCCCTTTCAATTCTTCTTCAAAACTGTTCAAGGTACGGGATACTCTTATTAGTTCGCCAGATAATAAAAATATGTTTGCGTGGTTGCCTTCTCCTTCTATACGCAGAATTTCATCATGGTTGAGACAGATGAGCGATGATCTGGAATGAATCACTATGGCCTGTTTTTGTTCACTATTGTAACCATGATAAAGATGGATGAAAGTCTGGAGGTTTTTATTAAAATTTTCGAGATTCAACTGAAATTTAGCCCTATTAATGCTTGTTACAAATTCATCGGCATCGATAGGTTTTAGCAAATAATCCAGTACACTTGCCTTGAATGCCTTTATGGCATATTCTTCGTAAGCCGTAATAAAGATGACTTTAAAATTCAAAGGCAGAGAGAATTGATCTAACAAATCGAAACCACTTCCATCGAGGAGCTGAATATCGAGCAAAAGCAGATCGGGCTGATATTTCAGGATGGCCTGCTTGGCTTCGGCAATGCTGGCAGCTTCGGCAACTACCTCGAAATCGGGTATTCGGCGCGTACCTATTTCAATGATGGCATCACGTGCTAATTTTTCATCGTCAACTATGATTACTCGCATGCTGACCAAGTGGTTTTTTGAATGGATAAAATTAGAAAAATATTATGACAACATAAATGGATTTAATTAAAATCACTAGATGACTTGATGGTTCATGAAGAAAGAAAAGAGGAGTGGCCGTATCAATCTAGGTTGATTCTGTATTATACCACTTCGCTACTTACTACTTGCGAAACAGGTGTTTTTACCGTAATAATGAGCTCGTAATTCCCGTTTTTTACCATCTCTTCTGTTTTATAGATGGATTTAATATTCTTTTTCACTACTGACCGACAAAAAAATTGAATAAAATGAAGGAGGGACAAAACCGAAGTTTCATCCCCAGTTGTAAATTTGTGTAGTAAACCTAAATTAACAACCATGGGCAAAGATATAACAAAAAATTTAGTCGATCAGCCGATCTTCAAACAGTTAATAAAAATGCTGCCGCGCGAACGGTTCGATTTGTTAGTTAAAGAATATGGCAGAGATCGCTACTACAAGACCTTTTTTCGTGGGATGAATTAATTGTGATGCTTTTCGGGATATTCTCTCGTTGTGATTCAATGGGTGAGGTATGCG
>MWFC01000015.1 GCA_002071415.1 Bacteroidetes bacterium ADurb.Bin012 | reverse complement strand
GATAAAACAACGGCTGTCAATGGCAACCGTGTTGCAGTATTACAACCTTAAACCCGACAAGCACAACCGTATCTGCTGCCTCTTCCACGAAGATAAGACCCCGAGCATGTAGGTTTACTACTAAAACCCACACGGCATACTGTTTTATCTCCAATTGCAAGACCCACGGCAAAAGCCTTGATGTTATTGATTTTATCATGTAGCGGGAGAACCATGATAAACACAATGCAATTTTAAAAGCAGCCGGAATGTTGAACGGCCATGCCGTCCCGGCAGCCACAGCCCAGGCGGTAAGCAAGGCTGATATACTAACCAAGATGTTCACCTACTTTAAAAACGCCGTGCATAACAGCCCGCCAGCAAAACAGTATATTGAAAGCCGCAAGCTGGATTATTAAAAACTCGAAATCGGCTATAACTCCGACCAGTTCCACCACAAGGAAACAAAGGACGAAACATTAATAAAACAGTGTTTATAGGTCGGTTTATTACAGAAGGCAGGGCTTACAGCAAAACAGGCAATAAAACTTACAGGCCATTTAGCAAATGGTGCATTGTGTTTCCGCTCCGAAACAAAGCGACCCAGGTAACAGGATTATATTTTAGAAGCTTTTTTATCTCCTTGCAGGGGATCAGACTGCCGCGTAAAAGCCCTTTATGTAAAACTGTAGCTATCCACTGAGCATCCTTTACGTCGCTCTTGCGGCCGGGTAACTGTTTGATGAAATAGGGATTGACCAATTTTAACGAAAAGTCTGATTCAAGAACATGCCATACAGGCATCCAGTAAATGCTGGTACTCTCCATTGCAATGCTTCCACAATCGTGTTCTATCAGTGCATCACGCAAGGTCGTTAAATCGGGAGTGAGCGTCCCGTAATGTTTTTCTAAAATTTTTTTGTCTTGTTCGTCCAAAAAGCATACAAATACACTATCTTTGTGCCCGTCAAGGCCACTGACTGTTCTCATATATAAATAGTTTTAAATTAAACAATTGTACTACTTATTGAGTACGTTGATTACTTATAGAACAATCATGGCCTTGATTTTTGTTGTGCGACGTATGAAAATTATTTTTTTATGTAAGTTTGTAAAACATTTCTTCTTTTAAAAAACCAGGCAATAAAGTTTAATTGTCCTTACTTTTGTGGGATACAATCAACCTTCTATTCCCACTGAAATGAATAATTTTTTATCGAGTGCTAGGGATTTTTCATATTCAGGAGGAGGAATCGTCGTAAAAGACGGGAAAAACAAGGAAAATATCCTTTCGTCACTTACCGATTCTGGCATTGGGATATACGAAGAAAACTTGGAAAATTTGTCAAGGATTGATTTCACTCGATCTTCCGCCGGCACTCATGGCGAAGAACCAATGGGTTTGGGTTTGATTTTTCTGAAGAATTCGTGGGTTATCGTCAAGTTGAGATTTTGGTCGAAAGCCAGAAAAATAAGGGCACTACCTTGGCGGTTTACATTTCGGCCTTGTGATAGCATGAAAAACATAACGCGAAATGAAAGATTTATATTACCTATATAGTTTGATGAGAAACTTGGCCAGATCACAGAAAAATATAGATATTTCAGATGGAATACCATTTTTGCATTTTTCTATCTGCGTTCTGGGATTATTCGAGATCGAAGGATTATTCATATCAGCCTGATAAATGGGAAAAGTAAAGCAATTGGCAGGGCAGACTGCAGTATATGGACTTAGTAGCATATTAGGAAGGATATTGAATTATCTTCTGGTTCCCTTATATACCAGAGTATTTCTACCCCACGAATCGGCCGTTTATGTTGAACTATATGCTTACATGGCCATTTTGGCTGTTATTCTTACGTATGGGATGGAAACGGCTTTCTTTCGCTATTCCGAAACCCATTCAAAACCAAAGATGGTTTATAGTACTGCATTCAATTCCATCGTCATAACAACCATTCTGTTCCTGTTGTTTACCCTTACTTTTCGCGATTCCATTGCTTCGTGGCTTGGTTACGAGGGTAAAACAGAATACATCATTTATTTTTTACTTATTCTTGGATTCGATGCATTGAGTGCCATTCCGTTTGCTTGGCTACGAGCCCAGCAAAAGGCATGGACTTTTGCTGGAATAAAACTGGCGAATATTTTCATTAATATTGCCCTAAATCTCATTCTTATCCTGTTGTTACCATATTTATACAATAAGTATGGATGGAGCTGGCTTGGTATATTTACAGGAGGGAAACCCGAGGTGAGTGCGATTTTTATTTCGAACATGGTGGCGAGCTTTGCCACATTGCTGCTGCTTTGGCCGGCTATCCGCAAGGCAAGTTTAACTATCGACTTAGGGCTCTGGAAGGAAATGTTTCTGTATGCTTTTCCGCTCCTTGTCTATAATCTGGCCGGGGTTGTCAACGAAACTATCGACCGGATACTATTGAAGCATTTTCTTCCTCCCGAGACTGCTATACATGATCTTGGTGTTTATGGCATGTGTTTCAAATTCAGTGTGTTTATTGTAATTTTTATTCAAGCCTTTCGTTATGCGGCCGAGCCTTTCTTTTTCAAGCAGGCAAAGGAAAAGGATGCTCCCGAGACTTACGCTATGGTGATGAATTACTTTATCATCGTCTGTTTTGGAATGTTCGCAGGCATTATGCTGTTTATAGATGTCATTAAGTATTTCGTCGGGCCTATGTATTACGCAGGCCTGCCCATAGTTCCCCTTTTACTCATGGGGCATGTCTTTCTGGGAATTTACTATAATCTGTCAGTTTGGTATAAAATTACCGGTAAAACGATGTATGGGGCTTTGTTTAGCCTGATTGGAACTGCAGTAACCATTGGGCTGAACATTTTTCTTATACCCAGAATTGGATTTATGGGCAGCGCCTGGGCAAACTTCAGCTGTTATCTTTTGATGATGCTTTTGTCGTTTATTTATGGCCAAAAACATTACCCCATCCCGTATCGTCTCGATAAATTCTTCCTGTATCTAACTCTTTCCATTGCCCTTTTTCTGATAGGTTCAAAAATTCATCTTCCTTGGCTCGGACTCGATCTGGTAATAAAAGGGATACTATTCGTATTGTTTTTCATTATTGTTTTGAGAAAGGAACCCGAACTGCGCCAGGCTTTGATTTTGGCTGTACCGAAAAGAAGATGAAGTCGGAATTTTCGATAATTCTTATGTTTTTCTATTACTCTGCCTCTCTTCGAACAAGCGCATCTAAATATATTTTTTTAAATGTCGACTTGCCCGACACCAAATGGTTCGTTGGACAAACCACAGTAAACCACCAAGTCAGTTTCAAAAATCCTGATTCAGTTTTATTCAGGTTGTCGTGGTTTTGAAGATGGCGTTAAAGGATTACCTGCTCTAAATAATCCCTCTTTTCATCCTCTTGAGGTTGACTCCCATCATCTGCAAGCGCTAATTCTTTTTTGAATTTCTTTTCCCGACGTTAAAATCTAAAAGGTTCTTAGCCTGTTAGCGGGAAAAGAATTGTATGCATAAGCGCAAAGTGAACTAACGATTTGAAATAATTTTTGTTAGCGTTTCTAAGATAATACTTTTGTAAAATATCGATAGGCAATTACGGGATCAAGAGTTCTGAATTTAAGCATGAGTATGTTTTTCAAAAAATATTCTTATCATGGCAGGACATTTTATTATAAATATCAGACAATTTCTGATAAAAATTAACCTTGGTCTTCGAATGTATAAATTTCATTTTTATGTAAGAAGTAAGATTTGGATAAAGCTTCTCAGAGTTTAGCTCCTACCACCACAGTTGCCTTGTGTTTTTCGGTACTTCCATTAGTATCGAACAACTCGCAATAAATGATATAAAATCCCACAGGTGCTCTCGAATTATCGTAGCGCATGCCGTTCCATGAAATTGTACATTTGTTGCCTACAATCAGGTTTTTTACTAGATGTTTTACTAATCTGCCTCTGGAATCGAAAAGTGTCACATTCGTAATATAACCTTCAGCAGGAGGTTGAATGGTAATATTCACTATATCGTCAATTCCATCGCCGTCTGGTGAGAATATTTCGGGTTCTATGGTCAAGCTGCCTTTAGCAACAGGTAAAGATGAATATTGCGAGTTTTCATGAGCAGGTGTTCCAAATCCCGAGGCCTCTGAAGCTGAAGTCCAGTTGGTTGGGTCGTCAGTCGGCCGTAAGGGATTGATGCGTTCCAAGGATACTCCATCGAAGTTTTTAAGAATTGGGAGATGCATGCTCGATGAATACGAAAATCGATCGATCACCTTTGTACTATCTTCCTTTAAATATAAAATCAGCGTACCACCCGAGCTTGACAGATCTTGAAAATTTTTCACCTGTACGAAGTTATCTTTTTGATGGAGAGGATATTGATTGATTACTGATAGAGGATTGCGTGTAAGACAGTAATATTCGGAAGGCAACAAAAGAAAAGGTGGAAGAAATATGGTGGTTGAGCTTCCTGATGAAGAAATATAACTTAAGGCTAGTTCTCCAAGATCACTCAAAGTATCGGAGGAATTATATACTTCGAGATAATCGCTTCCACCCTCTAATGGGTTTGTCAAAATTTCGTTGATGACAAGCTTCCCTCTGGCTGGTCGCAGGGGTAGACCAAATATTATTTCCTTATTATTTGAAAGGCAATTGCCAGCACAATCGGTAATGCCATTCTTAGCAGAAACCGTATAAATAATTGCGGGTTTAAGCTCGCTCGAAAGTTCGGCTTCGAAAACCTTATTCCTGTGATCTATGGCTTGAATTTTCAAGAAAGTAAGTCCATCACTCAAGACATAATTCTCTGGATTAGTGGCTTCGAATTGTTTTACCGGTTCTGAAAAATAGAGCCATATTTTTTTCGGACTGAGAGGATAGATTCGTGAAAAACGAGGAGAAATCGTATCGGGCAATGAAGCCGAAACCGAATTTTTTCGTCCGGGAGTTCCTCCATGTGGGTCAATGGAAGGAATCCAATTGCTCTCAATAGTACAGGGGTTTTCGGTATCTATCATTTCGAGCGACCACCCTCCATCTTTTTTAGGTGATTTACCATACATATTCTGGTCATAGTCGACCCAGTGAATGGCTTCTCCCTTTCCATTCTTCAAAACCAACGATTGCCCGGTGTTAGGTAGCGAAAAGCTACTAAACCCATAGAAATTTCCATAAGTTGCGAAATCAGAAGCATATTTTTCGTGGGCGAGTATGAGATATTCGTTGGCTTTTAAATAATATCGATCGAAAACATGATCGGTATTCTCTATACTAAAGCTCCAACCCGAAAGGTCGACCGTATAATCACAGCAATTGTAGATTTCGACATATTCTGCATTGGGCAGATGAATGGGTGGATCGGGGTCAGCCATAACTTCGGTAATCAATACATCGAAAATCTTACTTGGAGAAGGGATATTAAAATCCCAATAGATATTTTCCGGTATGGCCTGGCCTATGCAATTGAACAATTGGGTGGAAAAAACGAGACGGTAAGAGCCTGATAAATCGAAACTTTCACTGTAGTAGAGGATTAACGTGGTAAAGTCGGAGTCTACCAATTCTATACTGGAAGGATTTCCGAATTTGGGCAAAAGGGAATAGTTTGCAAGATTCGTCAAAGAAAGACTGTCCATGCTCTGGTTGAAAACCACATTAAGCTGATGGGGAGGGATAGGTATAACCATTTCGGGCAAAGGGAATAACTGGTTGGTGGAATAAACCGAATTGATCCCGCCTGGTGTTCCTCCTGAAATATTTATTGATGCTATCCAGTTTTTACTTCCCAGACACGGGGATAAAGGATCGATCTGTTCGAGCGACCATCCGCCATTGCTTTTGGTGACATCGCGATACCATTTGTCGGTATAACTTACTTTCGATACCAAAACATTGCTTTTGTCTAAAAGCTGCAGGTCTTGCCCCGTATTATTGAGTAAAAATGAAGTAATGGGTGCGGTGATACCATAGGCCGATAGTTCAGTTTGAGCCTCTGGCCGGCACAATATCAAATAAGATTGAGGGCCCATACTAACCTCGGGAAGTATTTTCAAGGTATTACCAATTTTTAATTTCCAATCTTTAAGAGAGATTTCAACCGAAGTGGTATTGAATAATTCGATGTATTCCCACAGAGGCATTCCTACCGAAGGTTCGGGGTCTGCCATAATTTCGTTGATGACGATGTCGTAAGGCTTTACCGAATACAAGCAAAAATGGTGTTGAATCATGCCCGTATTGTTTCCCGACAAATCTGTTAAATTATTGATAGATAGAGTATAATTCACGCCTGACTGAAAAATATGTGAAAATATAAGTTGAACTGAACTCGCATCGTTAGGTAGAAAATTTGCCTGGAACGGATGAATATCGCCGGGAGAAAGCAAATAATTCGTCGTGTTTTGAGCCGATGATGGTTCTAAGGGTTCAGAAAACTTGAGCAGAAGGCTGCTGTCGGAAGTGATTGTTAACAACTGCAAAACAGGAGGAATGGTATCTATGATGATTGGTCCAGTATAAAAATCGTCGAAATACATTTTGGTGATATTGCTCGAGGTAAATTTTGAGAATATTCCAAACCTGTTTCCTGCAGTGATACTAACATCTGAGCCAATAGCCTGTAACTGAAAGTTTTCATTTCCTGCGGGGTCAGAATATATTAACCATTCACCATCGGGCTTGTGAACTACTTTTATGCGGATAGCAAAGGCCGATGCTATGCTACCATTGGTTCCCCTACAAATGGAGGTAGTATTTGTGCCTTGTTGTTTGAAGAGTTCGATAGCATCATTCGAACCTGTTTCTCCAAACTGCAAATAATAACCATTCAAGGGTCCAGTAAGGTCTTCCTCATCGGAAATCAGATAAACTCTGGCGAAGTTATTTGCAGAAGGACTAAATGCCAGTTTGATCCAAAATCTCCATTCGGTAGCTTCTACGCTCGAAGAAGCAGTCGAGAGCCAGGCAATACCTTCCACAGGTGCATTCAGCTGCAACTGTTTGGCGGAATTTACAATAAAAGAATTAGAAGTTCCTGTCCATGATGGATTTACTGAAAAGTCCCCGTCGGAGAAATCATCGGTAAATTGTGCTTCCAATATTTGGATGGATCCAAGACAAAACGTTACCAGCATGAGTTTTCTTAGCATGCTTACTTTCTTATGCGCCCTGTTTATTATTTTCATTGCTTGAGAAAAGTTTGATAAATCTTGGGTTCTCTTTACATCGGTAAATATAGTAATTTTGCCCATTTGTATCATTTGGCTTTCACAAAATAAATAATAATCTCTCTTCGGAAGGAATATATTTTCAATAGACAGAACCAACTCATGAAGATAGCAATTATAGGAGCTACCGGGCTTGTAGGCCGGAAAATGGTTGAAAAACTCGGGTCTTCATTTATTTCTCGTGATGCTGAGGTATTTTTAGCCGCGAGTGAAAAGTCGTACGGGAAAGAATTTTTTCTGCAGGGGAAAACTTTGAAAGTTAGCAGCATAGAAAATGTTTTAGAACAAAAACCGCATATTGCCTTGTTTTCGGCTGGAAACTGGGTATCGGAGAAGTATGCCAGAGAATTTGTCAGGCAGGGTGCATTTGTGATTGATAACAGCAGTTATTGGCGGATGCATGATGACGTTCCATTGGTTGTACCCGAAATCAATTCCGAAAACATTACCTCCAAAACCCGCTTGATAGCAAATCCCAATTGCTCGACCATACAAATGGTTTTGGTCTTATCAGGGCTTCATAAAGCGTGGTGTATTCGCAGGATTGTGGTAGCTACCTATCAGTCTGTTACGGGCACTGGTGTTAGGGCTTTGAACCAGTTGATGAATGAACGTACCGGGATGATTGTTTCCGAACCTGCTTATCCTCATACCATCGATCTCAATCTTTTTCCACACGGAGGTAATTTTCTGCCCAATGGATATACTACCGAGGAAATGAAACTGGTGAACGAAACCCGAAAAATCTTACACGATAACCAGCTACAGGTTACGGCTACGGTGGTGAGGGTGCCTGTAAAGGGAGGGCACAGCGAAGCCGTGAATGTCGAATTTGTTGAGGATTACGATATTGATGATGCTCTCGAGATTTTGAGAAATACGCCAGGCGTTGTGGTTCAAGATAGTCCTTCTGAAGACATTTATCCCATGCCATTGACCGCTGAAGGAAAAGATGAAGTTTTTGTAGGGCGCATACGCCATGATGAATCTTGTCGAAAAGCACTCAATCTATGGATTGTAGCCGATAACTTATTGAAAGGAGCCGCCACTAATGCAGTTCAGATAGCCGAATACATTGTCAATCGAAAATATATTCAATAAGAATTGGAAATATATAGGTATTCTGATCATTTACCCGCTTTCAATAAACCGGTAGTTACTGTGGGTACTTTTGATGGAGTTCATCTTGGCCACCGTCGGATCATCGATCGTTTGAAAGAAATTGCCCGGCAAATACAGGGTGAAACTATAGTAATTACCTTCGAGCCTCATCCGAGGCTTGTATTGGCCCAATATGGAACCCCGGTAAAATTGATCAATTCCACTTATCGGAAATACCAGCTTTTATCCGACTTGGGTATAGATCATTTGATTATTCTTCCCTTTAGCGTGGAATTTTCGATGACTCCTTGGGAGGTTTTTATACGCGAATATATTATAAACCAGATTCACACATCCTATCTCGTAGTTGGTTATGATCACCGTTTCGGGCATGACCGGCAAGGCGATCGTTCGAAACTTCAGGCTTTTGCCCACGAACTGGGTTTGAATATCGAAGAAGTTCCTCCTTTATTTATAGAAGGCCAGGTAGTGAGCTCTACACGAATACGAAACGCTCTCCACGCCGGGAATATTCGGCTGGCTAATTTACTCTTGGGATATGAATATTCCATTTCAGGAAAAGTGATTCGTGGAAATCGCCTGGGCCATCGGCTCGGTTTTCCTACGGCCAATATTTTGGCCGACGATAGCTTGGCTCTGATTGCGGCCAATGGAGTTTATGTTTCGCGAGTCGAATATAAAGGTAAAATTTATGGAGGTATGAGCAATATCGGAATTCGACCTACCATTGCCCACCACTCCTTTGCCATCGAAGTCCATATTTTTGATTTCAATGAAGAAATCTATGATGAAATGATCAATATTAGTTTCATTGACAGGCTAAGGGATGAAATCAGGTTCGATTCTCTTGATCAACTCAAAGATCAATTGCAGGAAGATAGAATACTGGCCCGAAAAATACTGCAAGAGGTTGGATATGGCGTTGATCTTTAGAATTTA
Source organism: Bacteroidetes bacterium ADurb.Bin012 (assembly GCA_002071415.1). Lineage (GTDB taxonomy): Bacteria > Bacteroidota > Bacteroidia > Bacteroidales > TTA-H9 > TTA-H9. The sequence continues at coordinate 35,316 of MWFC01000015.1, read as the reverse complement.
GTGGTACGAATTGTATTTTCTGAACTCCTCCATAGGCTTTCTCTTCTTTTCTTTAAGAGTTTCATTCCCTGGGTAACCCACAGCTACAAGAAGTCCAATGGTTTTCGATTGAGGTATGCGTAAAAGACTTCTTATGGGAGCTTCGTTGAACCATCCTAAAATGCAAGTTCCTAATCCTTCTTCCTGTGCTTGCAAGCAAAAATGTTCGGCTGCAATTCCTATATCGATCAGCGGAAATTCTTTCTTTTTAATAGATTCACCTATCTGAGTTATCATTTTCGGCTTTTCGATTACAATCACCACAATAGCTCCCGCCTTCAAGACGAATTTATTGAATGATACCAGAGGGCTATAAGTTTCTCTTGCAATCTCTTCCTTCAAACCAGGATCATCCACAACAATAAAGGTCCAGGGCTGCGAATTACTTGCCGAAGGAGCGAGCCTTGCAGCTTCGAGGCAACATTCGAGCTTTTCACGTTCCACAGGGCGATTCTCGAAATTCCGAGTGCTATGTCTCGCCTTTACAAGATCCAAAAAACTCATCATGTTTTTAATTTTTAATGATTATCGAATAAAAATACAAATTTAATCATAAACTTTTGGCTTTTGGTTTAATTTTACTTTTTCAAATTCAATTCTTCGGAAAGAATGTGTGGAAGGTATATTTTGGTGCAGAAACTCGAAAATATCGAAAAAAGGTTCAATGTAACCGCTGCATTCGATACTCTTTTAAAGCCTCAATACAATATTTCTGCAGGTGCTTGGGTTCCCATTATCGGCAGCGATGATCCTCATCATTTGCAATTGATGCGTTTTGGTATAACGCCGTTCTGGTCGAAGACCGATAAATTTTTCATCAATGCCAGAGCCGAAGGAGATCACAATAGCGAAAATTTACCACATTACAAGGGTGCGAAAGGAATTATAGAAAAACCTGCCTTTCGCAGGCCTATCCGCTCACAACGCTGCTTGGTGATTGCCGATGCTTTTATCGAAGGAACTATCCAGGAAAAGTTGAATAAGCCATTCGTAGTATATCTCCGGAATAAAGTTCGACCTTTTGCTATGGCAGGTATTTGGGACGAGTGGAAAAATCCGGAAACTGGAGAAATTGTGCGTTCTTTTGCCATCATTACCACTGTAGCTAACGAACTTTTATTGAAGCTTCCCCATAGTCGCATGCCGGTTATTCTAACCCCTGCTGAAGAAAGGAAATGGCTCGATCTTAGCTTGCCACTTTCCGACATGACTGCCATGCTTGAACCCTATGACGCTTCTTTGATGAATGCTTATCCTATAAGTCCGGTTATTAAATCTCCCAAGGCTGAAGGCGCCAAACTGATTTCCCCAATTGGGCCGCCTGTCGTACCCGAAGATGACCTGCAGGTGAAATCTTATCTCCAGCGCTCAGGTATGGGAAACCCCAAACAGAATTTTTCTGACCACCTGCCAGAAGATGAAATTTCATCCAGCGATTAATTCTTGCGATCATAATAATTTTCGGCGTTTGTGGTTAATTAAATGGAAATTTACTATAAAGGAAATATTTTTCATGAAGAAACCGTTGCGAAATTATTTGAAAACACATACAATAGTATTAGGGCTAAGGTTTTTAGGTATGATTTTTCTTTTCGTATGGGTTGTTTCTTGCCAGACTTCGAGCAAGGCCCAGCACAGAAAGACAAAAAAGAAATCAGGAGATTGCGACTGCCCGTCGTTTACTCAAGTGAGAGTTGTAAACCCAATGATTTATGACGATAAGGGAACGGAGTTCAATCGAGAAAAATCTGGCGCCTTTATTGCCTGAAGCTGCCCTTCATCAGGTTGTTGATCTATTGTTCCGTTTTCAGGTCGATTTGGTGGTAACATATCCCCGCAGTGGAAGATTGGGCGATTATTTATACAATACAAAGAATAACAGGCATCGCATCAGCATAAATATCAATCTCAACCGCTATCAGTTTTTAATCACTCTTTTACATGAATTTGCCCATTTGCTGGTTCAGGAAAGATTCAAAACAGAGGTAAGACCTCACGGGAAGGAATGGCATGCTGCTTTCTGCGAAATTTCGATGCCTTTTCTTCGTGATGATATTTTCCCCTTAGATGTCAAGGCAGCTTTCGGTGCACATTTGAAGAGCCGTTATGGTTCCGCTTATGCCGATAAAAAATTGAGTAAAATTCTTGAAAGGTATAATGGAATCGAACAAAATCGCTATAAGGTCGAACTGGGTACTTTGCCGGTTTCAAGCAAATTTTTTCTCTCTGGGAGGTCGTTTCAATGTATAAGCCGTCAGGGCAATGTTATACTTTGTCAAGAACTTAAAACAGGAACGATTTATAGGATGAGTTCTTCCGTTTTTGTAAAACCTTATTTGTAGAAAAATGAAATGGTTACATTTGCACAAACAGCCAAAAAATAAAATTATTGCGAAATGAATCCAAATGATTATTGTGTAATTATGGCAGGTGGCATTGGAACGCGTTTCTGGCCCATTAGTCGTGCCGATCATCCCAAGCAATTCATAGATATTCTTGGAACTGGGCAAACACTTATCCAGCAAACTTTCCAAAGGTTTAAGCCCTTATGCTTAACGCAAAATATTTTTGTGGTCACGAACGAAGAATATTTTTCAATGGTAAGGGAACAACTTCCAGAACTACCTCCCGAGAATATTTTGTGCGAACCATCGGGACGCAATACCGCTCCATGTATTGCTTTTGCCAGTTATCATATTGCAAGTATCAATCCCTCGGCTAATATTGTGGTTGCTCCTTCCGATCATATTATTCAAGATATGCAAAGGTTTCACGAAGTCATTGGAACTGCATTAAGGACTGTAAGAGAACACAACTGGCTTCTTACGCTGGGTATTCAGCCAAGCAGGCCCGATACGGGCTATGGTTATATTCAATTTGTTGATGAAATTATTCCCGGAGTAGATTCTCGTATCAAGAAAGTTAAAACCTTTACCGAAAAACCCAATCTTGAACTTGCAAGAGCTTTCCTTGCCAGCGGTGATTTTCTGTGGAATGCAGGCATCTTTATCTGGAACCTGCAGACGATTCTCCAAGCCCTCGAAGCTTATCTGCCCGAAGTTGCCTCCCTATTCAACGAGGGGAAAGAGATTTTCAATACCCCCGAAGAAAAAGCATTCATCGAACATGTTTATACCCATTGCAAAAGCATCTCCATTGATTATGGCGTAATGGAAAAAGCCGATAACGTTTATACGCTGATGTCGGATTTCGGCTGGTCTGATTTGGGAACCTGGGCTTCATTGTATGAAGTACGTCAGAAAGATTCAGATGGAAACTCCATCGTTGGAAATCAAGTTATGAGCTACGATACACATAATTGCATCATTCATGTACCAGATGAAAAGCTTGTAGTAATACAGGGATTGAACAATTGTATTGTGGTGGAAGACGAAGGAATGTTGCTGATTTGCAATAAGAATGATGAACAGCAGATCCGTAGCATAGTGAATGATTTAAAATCGAGAAAATATATTAATCTTAAACGGTAATCAAAGATCTTGAATATGATTTTTATTAAAAAACTGTATTTAACCCTGATAGCTTGTTGTGTTTTTTGTACTGGCCTTTATGCTGATGAAGGAATGTGGCTTCCTTATTTACTCGATCAGCTTCAGATTGTACGCATGCAATCCATGGGGCTTAAGCTTTCGGCCGAAGATATTTACAGCATTAACCATTCGAGCCTGAAGGATGCCATAGTAATTTTTGGCCGTGGATGCACGGGCGAAGTCGTATCGGCAGATGGTTTGGTTTTTACCAATCATCATTGTGGTTTTGGGGCGATTCAGAGTTCGAGTTCCGTTGAAAACGATTATTTGAAGGAAGGTTTCTGGGCAAGAAGTTACAAGGAAGAAATCCCAATATCTGGTCTCACGGTCCAATTTCTTATGTTTGTTCAGGATGTTACACATGATATGCTCGAAGGAGTTGATGAAGAAATGCCCGAAACTCAGCGTGATTCCGTTTTGAAAATCAATGAGAAACATATTCTCGAGGCTATTCCGGCTCAGGACGGGTTGGGTGGAGTTGTGAAAGAGTTTTATGCCGGGAATCAGTTTTATCTTTTTGTATATCAATCTTATAAAGATATTCGCCTGGTGGGAGCTCCTCCTACTGCAATAGGAAAATTTGGAGGAGATACCGATAACTGGATGTGGCCTCGGCATACGGGCGATTTTTCCGTCTTTAGAATTTATACTAGCCCAAGCGGAAAACCTACTACCTATCAGGTAAATAATATTCCTCTGAAAACCAATCGATTCCTTACTATTAATGCCGGAGGGATTAAAGAAGGAGATTTTACCATGATTATGGGCTATCCAGGTCGTACCGACCGATACATTACTTCTTGGGGAGTGGATCAGGCTTTGAATATCACAAATCCTTCCATAGTAAAAATACGCGACAAGAAACTCGAAATCATTCGAAACAGCATGGCAACGAGCGATGAAATCAGAATAAAATATGCTGCCAAATACGCTAGCATTTCTAATTATTGGAAATATTACATCGGCCAAAACAAGGGTCTGAAACGATTAAAAATCTATGAAAAGAAAAAACAACAGGAAAAGGAATTTGCCGAGTGGATAGCGGCCGATACTTACCGATTTAACAGATATGGTGAAGTTCTCGATAGCTTTGAACAGGCCTACAGACTACTCAACCAAACGGCAAAACCTAGCGTTTACATCAGAGAGGCTGCCTTTGGCCCTGAAATCATTGCCTTTGCTTCTCGATTCGCATCCCTTGCTTCTACTGAGATGAAAGATAGTAAAGACATTAACGCAGCCAATCTTCATACTAACGCCAAGGGAATGGGTGATTCTTTCTTCAAAAACTTCGACCTTGCAACGGATAAGAAACTTTTTGCTGCTATGATGAATATGTATTATAATGACATAGACCCTGGTTTCATTCCGAACATTCTTTCGAATGCCAATAAAAAATATAAAGGCCAGTGGGACAAATATGCAGATGAAGTGTATGAAAAATCGATGTTTTCGAGTATGGAAGCTTTTTCGAAATTTCTGTTAAATCCCTCAGCTTCATCCCTTAAGGATGATCCTGTCTATCAGCTTGCCCTGGCTTTTAGAGAAATCAGCAGGAAAATCGAAGCAATGAACATTCAGGCTAAAGATCAATTAAAAAGAAGCAAACGGCTATATATGGAAGGCATTCAGCAAATGGGAGCTGGTAATCCGTTCTATCCCGATGCCAATCAAACCATGCGTCTTACCTATGGTCAGGTATTGGATTATCAGGCGGCCGATGCTATCGAGTATAGTTATTTTACGACACATTTCGGGATTTTGGAAAAAGAAGAACCTTCGAATCCTGATTTTCAAATTCCTCAACGATTGAAAGAGGTTTTTAACCGTAAGGACTTTTCGCCTTATTATAAAAACGATACTGTTGTTGCTTGTTTTCTTACCAATAATGATATTACGGGTGGAAACAGTGGGAGTCCAGTTTTAAATGGGAAAGGAGAATTAATTGGGCTGGCATTCGATGGGAATTGGGAGGCTATGAGCGGTGATATTGCTTATGAACCTGAACTTCAACGTACCATTAATGTGGATATTCGCTACGTATTGTTTCTTATCGATAAATATGCCCGGAGTAATCATATAATGCGTGAGCTGAAAATTGAGTACGAGCGGTAAGCCAAGTCGATAAATTACAATGGTGTGATTTTTTTATCATCTTTGCTAATTTGTGAGATGGGGGAATGGTGATTCCCGAAAAGAAAAAAGTATGGCGGGATAAGAGTTCTGTGATCAGGTGATATATAGTGCAAGATGGATGGTGATTAAAAATGGATGGTGATTAAAAGAGGAAAGCCGGCAATAATGACTAACTTATTTCGGACGCCGAGAGGGATGCCTGGTGTGGATGTGCTTATTGTCTGCTATTATTTGATATCCTGTAAGCAACTTTCGTTAATTTATTATTTTCCAATGTTCTGATATTTCATCTTCAAAATCTTGTTTTTTTATAAATTTTTTTCTAAAACTATTGACAAATCCAATTTAATGGCTTACTTTTATCGCCAATTTTTTAGTATAACTATCCAATAATTTACTTTTTCTTTCCCTTTAACTTAATAGCATTCCATTCCATAATCATTTTAAAATCAACCTCTTATGAAAAAACCAATTACTCTTCTTTTTGTGTTGCTGTTGGTATCTGGTTCTCTCTGGAGTCAGTTATCAGGAACTTATACTGTAGGTTCAGGAGGCAACTATGCCACTATTGCGGCTGCAATTGATGCACTCAATACTTCAGGAGTTGTTGCTCCTGGGGTTACATTCAATGTACTGGCTGGACACACAGAAAGTGCGACAACTACGCTTACGATTACTGCGACAGGAACGTCTACTGCGCCTATTGTGTTTCAAAAGAGCGGTACAGGGGCTAATCCTTTAATTACACGGATGGATGCTGGTACAATATCTACTTCAAGTTTAAGTGCTGATGGTGATGCCATCATCAAATTAAGCGGTACCGACTATATCACTTTTAATGGAATTGACCTTACGGCTAATAATCAGGGAATAGAGTATGGTTATTACACATTCAAGCCTTCAGGGACGGATGGGTGTCAATATGTAACCATTAAGAATTCTACAGTTACGATGACCAAGGGAACGAGTGCTTATGTCATTGGCATTTATATAAGCAATGGGCCAACCTCTCCTTCAGCAGTAACAGGGGTTACGGTTACTTCCACCTCAGGTATTAATTCCAATATTGTTATAAGTGGGAATACCATTACCAATGTACATGCGGGAATTTACATTAGAGGTTCAAGTGCTACTGGTTTTTACGATTCGGACATTACCATTGGGCAATTGGGTGCGGAGAATACCATTACCAATTTTGGAGGTGGGAATGTTTCGGCAACTTATGGTATTTACTTTATTTATGTAAACAATCCGACGGTTGAATACAACACGATAACCAGTGCCACGCATGGATCAACCCTTTATGGGGTATTTTATTCTACAGTAAGTGGAATAGTCAAAGGGAATTATAATGCCTTTACCTTGGCAAATAATTCGGCTTCATCGTTAACTTATTTTATTTATAATGCAAATACAGTTACCAGTGAAGCCTTCAACAATAATACCTTTGCTGCCGGAACGCTTTCTTCTACGGGGACTGTGTATCTCATTTACGCCAGTAATGGTACTCCCGAAGTGAATATCAATAACAATTCCATAAGTGGGAGCATCAATCGGACTGGTGCAAGTGGTTCGTTTTATTGTTATTACAACTATGGATCTCCCACTTCTGGTTCGGAGAATATACAAAACAATAATTTCAGCAATATTACCGTAACAGGTTCAAGTTCCTTATATGGAATTTATTCTTATACTTCGACGAGTGTATCTACTCGAACTTGTTCGGGGAACACATTAAGTAACTGGACAGTAGGTACAGGCTCAACCTATGGTTATTACTTACTTTCTACAATTGACAACAACATTTATAATAACATTTTTTATCATGTAAATGTTGGAGGAGCAGTTTATGCACTTCGATTTACTGGAACTAACCCAAATGTTTACAATAATATTATTTCTGATATAACTACCTCGGGATCAAGTGTATATGGTATATATGATGCAGGTACGGGTATTAGTCAAGTTTACAACAACCAGGTAAATAAACTCTTTTCCAATGCCACGAGTGTAACAATGGATGGAATTTATATTACCGGGGCAACTACCAACTATGTTTTTAATAACATAGTGGGTGAACTTAAAGTGCCTTTTTCAGGGAGTACCATTGGATTGGTTGGAATTTATATTTCGGGGGGTTCAAGTATTGGGCTATATTATAACACTGTTTATTTAGATGCAACAAGCACAGGAACTAATTTTGGGTCGTCTGCGGTGAGTGTTTCAACAACTCCTGTTATTGAGATGATTAACAACATTTTTGTGAATAATTCGACACCTAATGGCACAGGTTTAACGGTTGCTTATCGTCGATCCTCGACTACGCTTACATCTTATTCTGTTACCTCTAATAACAATAATTTTTACGCCGGTACGCCTTCAGCGAGTAATCTCATTTTCTATGATGGAACAAATTCTCTTCAAACTTTAGATCAATACAAAGCTTTTGTTGCTCCACGCGATATTAGCTCTGTTACCGAGTTGTCTCCTTTTGTCAATGTTTCCACTAGCCCGTATGATCTTCATTTGAAAACTACTGTACCCACTCAAATGGAGAGCGGAGGGAAACCTGTTACTACACCATCTATAACCACCGACTTCGATGGGGATTTGCGCAATTCTTCTACACCTGATATTGGAGCCGACGAGGGTAATTTTATCCTACTCGATATTAAAGGACCTTTAATTTCATATACTCCTTTACTCAACACACCTTCCACTATAAATCGAAATTTTGAAGTTGCGATAACGGATTTGAGTGGAGTTCCCACTTCAGGGATAGGGCAGCCAAGATTATACTGGAAAATAAATAATGGAACCTATAGCACAGTAACGCCAGGAAGTGTTTCAGGGAGTAACTATACATTTTTTTTTGGTAGTGGAGTAGTATTGGGAGATACGGTAAGATATTATATTGTGGCTCAGGACAATATAGGGAATGTTTCGGTTTCGCCTTCAGTCGGTGCTTCGGGTTTAACTTCCAATCCTCCAGCCGCCTCTACACCTCCTACCTCTCCTAGCTATTATGTAATTGTAGGCGCTCCTCTTTGCGGTGATTATATCATAGGTAGTGGTGGTGCTTATAGCACTTTGAATGCTGCTATCAGTGATTTAAACAATCGCGGTTTGAGTTGTCCGGTAAGATTTCTGCTCAATGATGTTACTCTCGACATAGGGACTTCTTCTCTGAATATTAATATTCAAAATGAAAATAAACCATCTGGCACTAATACAGTTACCATCAAACCGAATGCCGGTGTAACACCAACCATTCAAGGTACTGTTGACAGTGGGCCGGTTCTCAACGTTCAGGACAATTATATCATCATAGATGGTTCGAATGCTGCCGGAGGAACCACACGTGATATGACCATTACCAATTTATCTACGACTGTACCACAGGTTGTTAGGATTGCATCTACCACTTCCACCCCCACTTCGAATACTACCCTCAAAAATTGCAATATCATTAATGGAGCGAATACTTCGACTGCTGTGATTATTTACAATGCTGATGGAACGGGTGGTTATTTCAGTAATATTACCATACAGAACAATAGCATTCAGAAGGCTTATATAGGGATTTATGCCATGGCTGCCGTTGCTGCGGGTAATGGGAATGGATTGTTGATTAAGCAGAATGATTTGAACGCTTCGGGCACGAATTCTATTCGTTTGGTTGGAATTTATGTTCAGGGAGTAGATGGAGCTACTATAAACAATAATAATATTGGCAATATCAACAATACAATCGATGCATCGAATTGCTTTGGTATTTGGTTAGCTACTGGTACGGTGAATACTTTAATTGAAAATAATATAATTGATGGCGTTTCAAATACCAGTAGTGCAACTCGGGGCATTGGGGTTTCCTCGGGGAATGCTAATGCTAATATAACCATTACTGATAATGTTATTTCCAATATTACAACTTCTTCTTATTATACTCCTTATGGGATATATATTTATTCAACCACCACTGGAGTGAACATTATTGGGAATAATTTAAGTACTGTGCTAAATAGTAACACTGGAGGCTATGGTGCAAGAGGAATCAGTGTGATCACCGGCCAAGCTAATGGGAGTTACAACCTTATCAATAATGCTGTTTCTGATGTTAAATGTACAGGGGATGCTTCATTAACCTATTGGGGAATAGGCATCAGTCTCGAAGGAGCAACGGGAGGGGCGAATATTTATCACAATTCCGTGAATCTTTCGGGAACTTATGCGGGATATACTTCTTCAACAGTTAGTGCTGCCTTATATCTTGGAACAGGAACCGGCGGATATGATATCAGAAATAACATCTTGGTGAATACTTATGATAACACAGGCTCTTCAAGTGATAAATCTTATGCGATATATGCAGCCGGTACGAGCGCTATATTGACGAACATCAATTATAACGATTATTATGTATCGGGAACACCAGGAGTTATTGGATATCTGGGTGCAGGTCAAACCAGCTTTACTGATTGGCAGACAGCCACTGGACAGGATGGAGCCTCCATTAATATAGACCCAATATTTACATCTGCCACCAATCTTTTACCCACCAACAATTCCATGAATAATCTCGGGGTATATCTTTCAACAGTAACCAATGACATAAATGGCATATTGCGCACCAATCCACCCGATATGGGTGCTTATGAATTTGGTGAAGATCCACAGGTAATTACCACAACGGCTTCTCCCCTTACCTATAATGCAGCCACACTGAATGGAAGCTTCAATGCGGCGGGTACCACTTTCAACACTTTTTTCGATTATGGATTGACTACTGCCTTAGGTAATACGGTAAGTGGTAGTCCTGCTCAGGTAACTGGGAATACTGCCATTGCGGTGAGTGCTGGGATTAGTGGTTTGCTTCCTTCCACCACATATTATTTTAGAGCCAGAGGTGTTACTATGGGAGGTTTAACGGTATATGGGAATACAGTTTCGTTTACTACAACGGTTCCCCCTCCTATAGTTACTACTGAAGCTGCTACCTCCATTACTTCCTCGGCGGCGACCTTAAATGGTACGGTGAATGCCAATGGTGGAAGTGCAACGGTTGAATTCGAGTGGGGATTGACGACTTCTTATGGGAACACAGTAACAGCGGTTCAGAGTCCAGTAAGTGGAAGTGTTGTAACACCTGTAAGTGCTGGTATAACGGGATTAATGCCTAATACCCTATATAATTTCAGAGTAAAAGCAACAAATGAAGGTGGAACGACTTATGGAGATAATTTGACCTTTACCACAGCTGCGGCGCCACCTGTTGCTGTAACCAATGCAGCGACCAGTATTACTGCCAATTCAGCTACTTTAAATGGGACGGTTACGGCAAACAATTCCAATACGACGGTAACCTTTGAATGGGGGACTACTACAGCTTATGGGAATACGATTAATGCAACGCCCAATACGGTTACAGGTTTAACTCCAACTGATGTATCGGCCAATTTAACCGGTTTGAATCCTGGTATTACCTATCATTACAGGGTAAAGGCTGTAAATGTAGCAGGTACGGCTTATGGGAACGATATGACATTTTTGACGGGTTGTCCAATGCCAGGAGCCGCAGGAGCAATTAGTGGGCCAACAAGTGTATGTCAATCGAGCACAGGGAATGTTTACACAGTTGCTGCCATTGTCAATGCAACGGGATATTCATGGACTGTTCCAAGTGGGGCAACCATTACAGCTGGCGCTAATACCAATACTATTACCGTAAGTTATGGTGCCAGTGCGGTTTCAGGGAATGTTTCAGTATACGGCACAAATAGTTGTGGGAGTGGAGCTTCTTCATCTCTGGCTGTAACCGTAAATCCGAGGCCAGTTCCAACCATTAGTGGTCCTGCGACTGTTTGTGCAGGTACGTCTGGGAATGTATACACTACTCAGACAGGCATGAGCAACTACACATGGACTGTATCTGCAGGTGGTACTATTACAGCTGGTCAGGGGAGCAATTCGGTAACGGTAACATGGAACACGGCTGGAGGGCAGAATGTCACGGTAACATATACAAATGCTGCGGGATGTTCTGCAAGTACACCGGCTACATACAATGTAACGGTAAATGCCTTGCCAACGCCAACCATTTCGGGTAATACTAATTTGTGCCAAGGAAGTACAGGAGTAAATTACACCACACAGTCGGGGATGACCAATTATGTTTGGGCAGTATCGTCAGGTGGCAATATTACTGGAGGTCAAGGTACGAATGCTATAACAGTGAATTGGAATGGTAGTGGTGCACAAACTGTAAGTGTGAATTACATAAATGCCTCGGGATGTACGGCATCGAGTCCGAGTGTTTTGAATGTTACGGTAAATCCTACTCCGACGCCTTCTATCAATGGACCGGCTAATCCCTGTTTGAGTCCGAATTATTATGATTATTTTACTGAGGCAGGTATGAGCAATTATCAGTGGACTGTTTCTTCAGGTGGGTCGATATATAGTGGTCAGGGGACGGCGAATTTAAGAGTAATATGGAATACGACGGGATTACAATCCATCAGTGTTTCGTATGTAAGTCCACAGGGGTGCATGATGCCAGGGCCATATAGTAAGACGATATTTGTACAGCCTTTGCCTAATGCGGCAGGAGCAATAACTGGTTCAGGTGAGGTTTGTGCTGGGGAAAGCGGAGTAGTTTATTCAGTAGGGAATATTCTCAATGCTACTTCATATCAATGGACTGTTCCAGGAGGAGCAACCATAGTTTCTGGTCAGGGAAGCAACACTATTACGGTAAATTTTGCTTCGAATGCCATTTCTGGCGAAGTAAGTGTAGCAGGGATGAATGGTTGTGGTTTAGGTGTGCCTTCTTTTTTGGCTGTAATTGTGAAACCTTTACCAGGAGTAGCCGGTACAATTGCTGGGCATCCGAATGTATGCCAGGGTGCCACAAATGTTACCTATTCAGTTGCTCCTATAGCTAATGCTTCGGGTTATGTATGGAGTTTGCCGGTGGGTGCAAGCATAACGGCAGGTGCAAATACCAATTCCATCAAGGTAAGTTTTAGTGAAAACGCTGTTTCTGGTAATATTTCGGTATATGGGACAAATGCTTGCGGCAATGGTATTTCTTCACCCGAATTCTTTGTTACTGTGAATCCCATTCCTCCTACTCCTACCATTACGGTGTCGAATTATACTTTAACAAGCAGTGCACCGGAAGGCAATCAATGGTATTTGAATGGAGTTCCCATTCCGGACGCTACTGGACAAAGCTATACTGCAACGGAAACGGGCAATTACTATGTAATTGTAACCTTGAATGGTTGTAGTTCAGCACCTTCCAATACCATTTTGGTAATTATAGAAGGCATGATTTCGCTCGATCATAATTCATTTAAGGTTTATCCTATTCCCAATGATGGGAGATTTACCATCGAGTTAGTGTTGCAGAAATCAGGAATCTATACTTTAGAAATCTTCAATAGTTTAGGATTGAGGGTTTATAGCAGTGAGATTTATGTCGATGGGAAACATATTTTGCCGATGGATTTGAGTTATCTGCCTTCGGGTGTTTATACGGTAACTTTGTTCAATACGCAGTTGAATGCAGTGAGAAGAATCGTGATCAGCAAATAGGGCAGATTTGCTCTAAAGTCCTATACACTCTGGCTTGTGCTCTGCCGCAGGCCAGAGTTTTTTTATCCGGCCGTTTTAATGAATAGCTAACATGACAAAGAAATAAAAAGTAAACCGTTTCTTGTAAATATTGTGTTATCGTGGTTTGCTTGTCTGGGATTTTAAAGCCACGAAATTTCTGCTTTTTGCTTATATAAATAAATTGAATCGACTCGAAAGTATTTCGATATATTACTCGAGATGAGTTATATATCACATAATGTTTATAGAAAGAATTGCCGTAATTTTGTAGCCCAAACTTTTTAAATCCTTAGGAATAGAATAAGTCTTGTGTTGAAAACTCATATTGTCCGATTAAAGATGGATAATATTGTATTATAATAAAATAGCATGAAACCCGTTATCAAGAAGTTAATAAATGTTAAATATTTAAACCAAATCGCCATGAAACGTGCAATAATTGCTTTAGTTGTGTTGTTTGCCCTGGCAGGTTGCAATAGTCATAAAAAGGAGTTGGAAAAGCTCAAGGCTAAAAATGATAGTCTGATGCAAGTAACTCAACTTAAAGAAGAATCGCTTTACGAATACATTACTTCTTTTAATGAAATTCAGAGGAATCTCGATTCGATCAAGGCACTGGAAAACATCATCAATATAAGAACCGCTGGAGGTGAACTAAAGAATTCGGCAAAGGATCAAATCAATGAGGATATTAAGACTATTTATGAGTTACTGGTGAAGAATAAGAAACTAGTCGCCTCGCTTCAGAAAAAACTCAATAGCAGCGATGTGAGGATGGCCGAACTCGAAAAAATGGTAACTTATTTGAATACTCAAGTTGAAGAAAAAGACGCTCAGATCAATGCGCTGAAGAATGAACTGGGAAATATGAACATCAAGGTCGAGAATCTTTCGTCGCAGGTAGCTGTGCTCGAAGAAGTAACTCGCCAGAAAGAAGAAGAAATTCAGAAACATAAGGATGAGATCGAAAGCAAGACCACCTTATTAAATACAGCTTATTATGCAATAGGTACGAGAAAAGAATTGACGGAGAATAATATCATCAATAAAGAAGGTGGTTTTCTGGGAATAGGTTCCACAAAGACTTTGAAAGGAGACTTCAATAAGGATTATTTTACCAAGGTAGATATTACGCGTTTGGAATATATTCCTTTAGGAGCAAAGAAAGCCAGACTTATTACCAAACATCCTGCCTCTGCTTATCGTATCAGTGGGGTGAAGCGTGCAGATACCCTTTTCATTACTAATTCTTCCGAATTTTGGGCTGCAGGTAAATATCTGGTCATCGAGGTAGAATAAAAAATCAATACATACACTCAAAAACTGGATAAGTGGTTATTATACTTATCCGGTTATTTTATTCTTTTGCTGGTAAATACGGGCTTTAGTGAGGCAAGGTATCACTGCTTATGATCGAACTATAATCGATACTTTGAATCAGATTTCCTACCGAGTCATAGAATTTCCATACACCTATGCGCTTTCCCATTTTATGCTCACCTTCATAAAAAAGAGACCCATTAGTATAAAATACTTTTTTAGGTCCATCTTCCAAGCCTTCCTTGTACCCTCCTTGACTCCAAATTTTTCCATCGGGAAGCCAGGCAGTCCATATACTGTCGCGCTGATTGTTAGTATATTTCCCTTCTATATATTTTTGTCCATTCTGGTAAAAAATGGTTTCTCGGAGAAGAATGCTGTCTTTTCCTCGAATTTCATATTGCCGCACAACCTTTGGAGAACCATCTTCGAATTCTTCCTTCACAATGTTTACAGTTTTACGGCCACAGCTAGTGAATAGAACTGCCAATAACATCCAGAAAAAATAGATTTGTTTTTTCATTTTTTAACGATTATCAAACATCAATTGCATTCCTTTTCGACTTTCGTCGAACAACCCTTTTTTATAAACCAGGTGTCCATTTACCCAGGTATGAGTAACCCGTGAGGAGAAATGAGTTCCTTCCATGGGCGACCAGCCGCATTTATACAAAATATTACTTGAATTTACCTCCCATGGTTCATTCGGGTCGATTAGGACGAGATCGGCAAAATAACCCTCCCGTATAAAACCTCTTTTATGAATATTAAAAAGTAGAGCCGGTGCATGACACATTTTTTCCACAACTCTTGTAAGCTCAAGTTTACGTTGAAATGCCATTTCGAACATAGCGGAAAGACTATGTTGTACCATAGGCGCTCCTGACGGACAACTCAGATAGGGATTCTGTTTTTCCTGAAGTGTATGAGGTGCATGATCGGTGGCTACTGCATCAATGCGGTCGTCGAGTAAGGCCTCCCATAGTGCTTTTTTATCCGCAGGAGTTTTTATAGAAGGATTCCACTTGATCTTTGTTCCTTTTTCTTTATAGTCTATATTGGAGAACCAAAGATGATGTATGCATACTTCGGAGGTAATTTGTTTTTGATTCGAGGGAAGTTTGTTGGTAAAAAGTTTTGTCTCTTCGACGGAAGAAAGATGGAGAACATGCAGGCGGCTATCATACTCCCTGGCTAATGCGATGGCTTTTTGAGTGCTTTTCTGACAAGCGTCAGCCGAGCGGATAAGAGAATGGTATTCTAGGGGAATATCTTTTGCGTAGATAGATTGATAATAGGCAAGGTTTTTACGGATGAGGTCTTCGTCTTCGCAATGTACTGCGATAAGGCATGGAGCTTTTGAGAAGATATTGATTAGGGTTTCCTCGTCATCTATCCGCATATTACCTGTAGAAGCACCCATAAAGACTTTTACGCCAGGTATCATGGCTGGATCGATATCGAGAATTTCGTTCAGATTATCGTTGGTAGCTCCCAGATAAAAGGCATAATTGGCGAGTGAACTCTTAGAAGCTCTTTTCAGTTTCCATTCAAGTGTTTTATGGTTAGTGGTTTGAGGGATAGTATTGGGCATATCCATGAAAGATGTTACTCCGCCAGCTACTGCTGCCCTTGATTCGGTATAGATGTCGGCTTTGTGTGTAAGACCTGGTTCTCTGAAATGCACATGCTCGTCGATTATTCCGGGAAGGAGATATTTTCCCTGAGCTTCGATTACACATGCCTTTCCTGCGTTTGTACCGGCTCTCATGATGGAAGCTATATAGGGTTCTTCGATAAGAATATCCATTTCCTGAATATTCCCTTCGTTTATCATTTTGGCACCCGTAATCAACGTTTTTTGCATTTTCATGGGATTCCCCGTTGAATGAAGGTTTAAAAGTGCAAAGACAATTATTCCTGACGTTTATTGGGAACTATCTTTTTGAATCGAAGCTTGATGACTCCCAGTGCCGCTTCTTTGAAAATTCCCCTGCTCATTTTCGATTCCCCTGCCGTTCGGTCGGTAAAGATGATGGGAATCTCTATAATCGTAAAACCAAGTTTCCATGCAGAATATTTCATTTCGATCTGAAAAGCATAGCCGGTAAATTTAATTTCGTCGAGATTGATAGTTTGCAGCACGCTGCGACTGTAGCAAATAAATCCGGCAGTAGTATCATGGACTTTTATACCCGTAATCAAGCGCACATATTTTGAAGCAAGGTATGACATCAATACCCTTCCTATGGGCCAATTTACTACGTTAACTCCCGATATATATCGTGAACCTATGGCAAGATCGGCACTATTTTCAGCAACTGCTTGTCGTAAACGGATCAGATCGTTGGGGTTGTGCGAAAAGTCGGCATCCATCTCGAAAATGAATTGGTAATCTTTTTCCAATGCCCATTTGAAACCATGGATATAAGCCGTGCCAAGTCCTAATTTTCCACTTCTTTCTTCAATGAAAAGCCGTTCGGGAAATTCCTGTATCAGTTGCTTTACAATTCTGGCGGTCCCGTCGGGTGAATTATCATCCACAACAAGTATATCGAAAGCGGGTTCGAGCGAAAATACCTTGCGTATAATCCGCTCGATGTTCTCCTTTTCGTTGTATGTAGGTATGATTACCAGACTATCGGACACTTGACATAAATTATGGAGCAAAATTACGGAATTATCTTATTATGCGAACTATAAATAAATTCTTATCAACTTTCTTTTACAACTTTTGTAATTTTATATTCTGCTTTCTTTTTGCATCTTAGTGTTTCCTGTTATATATAGTTTGTATTATTATCCTTCGAGGAATTGGACCGATGATGCCTTGAACGAAACCCATACCTTCGAACCTACTTCGAGCTTCAATTGAATTACCGAAGCGGTGCTTACGATCGCTGCTAATGGAAAGCTACAGTCTACTATCACTTCGAGGCCTTCACGTGTAGGAATTATTTCCTTTACAATGCCAGGGAAATTATTGCGTGCCGATGATTCAAGCTTTTGTTCCGACAACACTATATCTCTGGCGGGTATAATGATACTTCCATGTGTTGAGGAGATTGTGCCGGTAATAAATATTTGCTTTTCATCATTGATGACAGCCAAGGAAAGTGATGAGTTATGTAAAGATCGAAACTTGCAATGGAAGAAATTGCGAATTCCAGCAAATTGGGCTACGAAAGGAGAAGCTGGCTTTAAAAATATCTCTGAAGGTTGCCCCACTTGAATAATTTTACCATCGTTAATGATGGCCATTTTACTGGCAAGCGTCAAAGCATCTTCATAATCGTGACTTACATGGATGATGGTAACCCCTTGCTGGTTGATAGTTCGTAACAATCTTCGCAGAGCTACCTTCAGAGAGGTATCCACTTCACTTAGGGGTTCATCGAGTAGAAGTAAGCGTGGTTGTGAAGCCAGGGTTCTTGCCAAAGCAACTCTACGGGCTTCTCCACCCGAAAGCTGATGAGGATAATGGTCGAGTAGCTTTTCTATGCTCATGGCATGAGCTAATTTCATTATTTCATTTTTCACATAAATGGGTTCTTTTTTTTTCGCCCTCATGGGAAATGAAATATTTTGTTTTACAGTAAGATGTGGGAAAAGAGCCATATCCTGAAAAACCATTCCAATTTTACGTTTTTGGGTTGGCAAGCTGGTAATATCGATACCATCGAAGATGATTTTGCCTTCATCGGGAAATGATAAACCTGCAATTAGTTCGAGCAGTTGTGATTTACCTGCACCCGAAGGGCCTGCAAATACGAAGTATTCACCTTCTTCGAGGCAGTAGGATGGAATTTCCAGAAGAAAATCTCCTAATCTTTTTTTAATATTAAAAAGTTCAAGCATTTTTTGCGGGTTTAGCGAGCAATCTCAAAAGGATGAAGAAAACAAGGCTTACAAGAATCAAAATGGCGGCTAAGGGATTGGCATAATTGAGTCCATAATTGTTGAACCTTTCAAAGATTAAGACAGGAGCGGTCATAGGGTGATAAGCCACGATGATTACAGCTCCGAATTCGCTCATTCCTCTGGCAAACATCATCACCAAACCGGATAGTATACTACGCCAGGCTAAAGGCAATGAAACGGTAAAAAATGTTCTCACAGACGATGCGCCCAAGTTCGAAGCTGCTTTCTCGAGACGAATTGGAACGGCTTCGAAGCCTGAACGTGCCGCATTGATCAGAAAAGGAAGGCTTACGAAGGCCATAGCACAGGAAATAGAAATGGGAGTGCCAATTAGATCGAATCCTGCTCTGGCAGCGGCAGAGCCAATAAGAGAATTACGCGAAATGACGCCTAAAATAGCAATGCCAGCGGCAGTATGAGGAATAACCACGGGTAAATCAATTAAACCCAGAACTACTAATTTGCCTCTGAATTGCTTGCGAGCGAGTAGATAGGCGAGAGGAATTGCGCCGATAGCTCCTATGAAAGTAGCCACAAACGCAGTGAACAGGCTTACGGCCAAACTGGAACTTACCTCCGGCTCTTTTATGGTATTCACTATCTGATTGGGCGAACTGCGCAAAAACATTCCCAGCAAAGGAGCCAGAATGAAAAGTAGCACCAGCCCGCCGAGTATGGCCATGACCAGCGAAAAGGTCGTGAAATTTCTCGATTTATATGGCATTCTTGGCATGATTAATTCATAACAAATGTATTGAAATTGGACTTTGCGGAGAATAAAAGACTTGAGATGATATGAGATAGGCGGGGCCGCACAGCGGCCCGCCTATACCTACATCAAAACTTCGAAAATTCTACCTTCTTTCCGTATTTCCTATCTATATGCCCAGTTTTTTCTTGATGGCAGTAGGAATAGCCTCCTTATGAACCAATATATCGATGGTCTTTAAACGCACAAAAGGTACCGAGGCATAGAAAAATCCATTGAATTTATTGTCTCCCCCCCATGAATTCTTTACATAATAATATTTATGACCGAACTGATCGTTACCGTAACCTACTATATGCATCCCATGGTCATCGGTGGTTTGAAGATTATCGAATTCTTTTTGGCGCATTTCCTGTGTAACTTTTTTTTCGGGTACAACCCGATCGAGATTATACATCTGAGAATTTCTTTCCTTTTCGGTTAATTTTTCCCATCTGGCCTTTTCTGCACCACTTAACTCTGTAACATCGGTTTCGGGTATCACGGCTACTCCCTTGTTATAGGCAAACCCCTTTTCGCTTACATCGGAAGCCCAACCTACTGTATAACCTTTATCCAGCGCATAATCGATAATTTCCATCAACTCGTCAAGAGGAACATTATAAATCTCACCCCAGGCCCAGTTATCAGGCACTTCAAGTATAAAAGTCTTGTAAAATGGGTGATGTGTAAATGAAGTGAGACAAACGTAATCCTCTGAATGAAGTCCAAGCGACTCGGCAAAACTCCTTGAAGTATATAGTTTGTCTTTATAAACGAAATTTTCGGGTACATGACCAAGGTATGCATCCATGATCCCTTTAAAACCATTCATCCAGGCAGTAGATATTTTCTTGTTGGGATTTTTTATCAAAGCATCCATATAAGCTTTTGCAACAGCATCGAGTTCGCCATGAACATGATTTTTTTCTCCATAATCGAGGCCGGGGTAAGCTTCTTCTGGCATCAATCCCCTGTCTCGTAAAGTATGAATTACATCATGGAATTCACCGCCTCCGCTAAAATTGGTGGTTCCTCCCATACGGAGATATTTTTCGGCTTTTTTTTCATAGGCATCTCTTACACAAAACATTTCCGAAAGGTCGTATTCGCCTTTCCCTTTTCGCAAGAGTTCCGATTCGATAAATGAAATAGCCGAGAAACTCCAGCAAGTACCCGAACGAAACTGATTTTTAACGGGAGTATAAGGCAATTGTTTTACGAGAGTAAACTGATAGGAACTATCGGTTTTAGTGTCCTGAGCTTTAACGAAAAATGGCATGAGTAAGGCAATACTCAATAACCAGATGATTGATTTTTCTTTCAGTAATTTCATGGTCGTAAAATTTAGCAATAATGATTTTTCGCAAAAATAGACACTCTAACTCAGCAAACAAAAATTTATACGATGAAATTGGCTGCGAATAAAGAAATTCAAAAACTTTTCATATAATTGTCAAATATCTATTCTTTATCCCTCTGAGTACTCTTTGGAATTATTATGTAATTTTGTGATGGAAAATATCATGATGCCGAACACTCAGCAAAATCTTTTCCCATCCTCTTCCTCAGAGAGGAATAAAATGGAAAGCCTGTTAGGGCAAAAAAGCGTGGTAATTTGGTTTACAGGGCTTTCGGGTGCTGGCAAAACGACTTTGGGGAGGATTTTGAGAGATGAGCTTTTTTCAAGAGGATTTATTGCCCAGATGTTAGATGGGGATAATTTACGTAGCGGATTGAATAAGGATTTAGGTTTCAGTGTCGAAGACCGCATCGAAAATATCCGGCGAGCAGCCGAAGTCAGCAAACTCTTCATGGAATCAGGAATCATTAGCATAAATTGTTTTATTACTCCCACCGAAGCCATTCGCGCTATGGCAAGAAATATTATTGGGAAAGAAAACCTTCTCGAAGTTTTTGTCGATTGCCCAATAGATATTTGTCAGCAAAGAGACACCAAAGGATTGTATCTTAAAGCCAAAGAGGGGCTGATCAATGATTTTACTGGAGTGAATTCACCATTTGAAATCCCTCAGTATTCCGATATTCATCTCTTTACACATATCATGCATCCTTATCGATGCCTTGAAGTTTTGATGGAATATATCCTGCCACGAATCACATATCATAAAACCGGCAAATGATTTAAATCTCTATTTCGAGACCTACCGGGCAATGGTCGCTATGATTCACGTGTGGAAGAATCCATGCATTTTTCAAGCGAGGCCTGAGATTTTCGGTAACGAAATGATAATCGATGCGCCAGCCAAGGTTTTTTTCCCTTGCTCGGGCTCTGAAACTCCACCATGAATATTGATGGGGCTGGTCGTTGAAAACCCGGAAAGTATCGATAAAACCCGAAGCCACAAAGCGATCCATCCACTCTCTTTCTTCGGGTAGGAATCCACTGCTATGAGCATTCCTGATTGGATCGTGAATATCGATGGGTTTATGGCATATATTGAAATCTCCCGAAATAATCAGATAAGGTCTTTCTTTTCGAAGATTATTGACATATTGAAGGAAAAATTCTAGCCATTGCATTTTGAAATCCTGACGTACTTCGCCAGTTGTACCCGAAGGATGATAGACGCTGATGACGGAGATCTCCCCAAAATCGGCTCTCAGAAAACGACCTTCCCGATCATATTCGGTTTTACCCATTCCCTTTACCACCCGATCGGGTTCTCTGAGTGAAATAAGTCCAACTCCACTATAACCTCTTTTCTCGGCACAATGCCAGTAAGTATGGTATCCGAGACGACGAAATTCTTCATCAGGGATTTGATCGGGTTGAGCCTTCAATTCCTGAAGAGAAAAAATATCGGGACGTTCCTGTTCGAGCCATTCGAGCAACCCTTTCGATAATGCCGAACGTAATCCATTTACATTGTACGAAATCAGTTTCATAGTCCTTATGTTCTAATGAGGTTTTATTGCACAGAAACGAATTAACTCTGCTTGGCCTCGATGGTCATCGCAGCCATGCGAAAATACATAATGATTTTCGAAGTACTCTTCTATTACAAGCGATTGAAAATCTGCTCTTAATGTGATCTCATCATAGAGCATCTCAACAGTTTTGGGACCAAAATCATTCCCAATATTCCGCTTATGGAAGGCTTCTAATACCAGAACTCCACCAGGAGCCAGAAAGTTTAATAAATGTTGATGTGCCTTTTGCCTTACTTCAACCGGCAAGTGTAAATAAAATATTCCAATCATTTGAAAATATTGTCGAGGATAGTTCGATTCAAGAATATCACAAACTTTGTAATCAATCTGAACGCCATGCTCTTTCGCCAATTTCTGGGCTTTCTGATAAGCAGTTCTGCTCTGGTCGAAAGCAAAAACCTTTACTCCTTTCTTAGCGGCGTAAACGGCATTTCGGCCTTCTCCCTCGCCTGGCAATAATAAATTATCAGGCCTGTATCTTTCCAATACTTCGATAAAATAGGGAATGGGTTCAATTCCATAAACATATTCATTGGCATTATATTTCTTGTTCCATTCTGTACTTGCCATAATCAACAAATTAAGATTCTATATACTTCCTTCGATGAATATTTCGATACTTACTCATTTTATTCGAGGCAAAAATACAAGCCTATTCTGATTTTTATCCTCCCCATTCGTCAGAAACAATTGAATACTAAATTTTTTTGGTTTGAAACGGAAAACAATAACATTATGAAGAAAACCAATATTTTGGTCATTATGTCATGTGTTCGGGTGCAACCACAATTCATGCCCAAAAGTCAATAACTGGAGTAAAAGGTAGAATCGATTTGAGCGGCTTAAATTCTGGACAGAAGGGCGATAA
Organism: Bacteroidetes bacterium ADurb.Bin012; assembly: GCA_002071415.1. Classification (GTDB taxonomy): domain Bacteria; phylum Bacteroidota; class Bacteroidia; order Bacteroidales; family TTA-H9; genus TTA-H9. Next base: position 12,158 of record MWFC01000015.1, on the reverse strand, counting down.
GAGCTTTAAACTTGGAGTTCATGCGTGAATTTGCGGTAAAATTGTTTTCAATCTCTTGTTAGCGCATCATCCCGAGCCTTTATATTCATTGAACGGATTAAAGTTAGACTATGCAATATTGCTATCTTTGAGGGAGAAACCCATTTTTAATTTGCACTATGTTGATCTTCCTCTCAAATTAGTGTTCCATCTTACATCGAATTTCGAAATACAGGTAGGGATGTATTCAGGGTGTTTACTCGCAGCAACTACGAGCACCAATGTCAGTGTACTCGATTATTTCCATATTTCTTTTGAAAATGAACTCGATAGAGGGGCGTTCTGTAGTTGAGATTATGGAATAACAGGGGGTTAAGCCAATATTTGACTGATAAATCATTAAGAATTAAAATTTTCTCAAATTGATATCATTGAGACAAAAGAAGGCATGCCTATGAAGAGAGACCAGGCTATTCTATAATTGTACAAACTAAATGACGGCTGCCACCGTGCCGGCGAAATTCACACATATAAATTCCCTGCCATGTTCCTAAGTGAAGTCTTCCTTGTGTGATAGGAATGGTGAGAGCACTTCCAGCGATAATAGTTTTGAAATGAGCGGGCATATCATCGGCGCCTTCGAGCGTATGCTTATAGGCCGGCAAATGCTCGGGAACAAGATGATCGAATAAATAATCAGTATCCTGTCTTACCGTAGGATCATAGTTTTCATTAATAGCCAAGGCTGCTGAAGTGTGAAGTAAAAACAAATGAAGCAAACCACGATCGGGCAGGGTTCCCAGCTGTTTCATGATAAAATCGGTAATCAAGTGTATCCCTTTTGGAAATTCGGGCAATACGATGGTTTGCTGCTGGATCATGACTAAATTCATTAATCAATTAAGGTATCATCATTGGCAAAAGTAAATATTCAGCTGTAACCTGTTAAGGATTGAAGCGTCTATTTACTTCGAAAACCTTAAATTATCATTATTGTGAACGGAACAAAAGCTCTTACACGAAGTCGTTACGACAAGATTATTGGAGGGGTGGCCGGTGGACTGGCCGAATATTTTGGAATGGACAGTGCGATTGTTCGCGTCCTGTTTATCCTTTTCACTCTCTTGTATGGTGTAGGTTTCTGGGTTTATATCGTTTTATGGATCATATTGCCTTATGGGCCCTTACCTCGACGCTGGGAACAGAACGTTCCCCCTGACTTCACTTCCAATTCAACTCCTCCATTTTCTTCAGGAGGAGAAACTCAGATCAACCCTTTTCCTCAAAATCAAAAAAAATTAAAACGCGATACAAATATGGTTATCGGCCTTATTTTGATTGGATTGGGGGTACTATTTCTCATAAGTCAATTTATCCCTAAGATTCATTTTAGCCATCTTTGGCCATTCATCCTTATCATTATTGGCATTGTGTTGCTTTATAATTACTATCAACACAATAAGGGACAATCATCGAGCGAAAATCGGAATAAACCTGAACAAGAACTTTAAATTTCAAAAAAATGGAAAAAAAATTCAGAAATGTTTTTTGGGGAGTCATTCTTTTGATCATAGGCGTAATATTTGCTTTGCGAAATTTTGGGATTATCCATTTTACATGGCGAGCTGTGTTCGATTTATGGCCTATATTGCTCATTTTATGGGGTATCTCGATACTGCCGGCGAAGCCCGTGCTAAAGATGATATTAGGTATATTCACCGGAGCCATTGCCATTACCCTCTTATTAACCAATCCTCGAGACGAATCTCGCTTCTATTGGGAAGGATGGTCGTATAATGAACATCGTCGTTATAAAGAAAGAAACTGGATTCCTTCTAACCAGAAATTTGTTGAACCTTACGATTCTGCCGTAAAAACGGCTATTCTGAAGTTCGATGCGGCTGCCGGTAAGTTTACAATTAAAGACACCACCAATAAGATGGTATCCTTCGAAAGCTATGGGAATGTTGGACCCTTTGTGATGACTTCATACGATAATGAAGAAGGCCGTAATATCAAACTTTCACTCGAGGGAGTAAAAATAAAGGGAGATATTAAGAACGATGTTGTTATAAAATTGAATCCTAATCCTTTATGGAAATTCGAAATCAAGGCTGGAGCTGCCGACATGAATATGGATTTAAGTAGCTTCCGTGTGAGGGAATTGAATATTGAAGGTGGCGCTTCTTTAGTGGAATTGAAATTAGGTCATCTTTCGGATACCACCAACGTGAGCCTCGAGATAGGAGCCAGCCATTCGGTGATTTATATTCCCCGCCAGGCTGGTTGCCAGGTTGAATCGGAATCTGTGCTGTCGAGCCGTTCACTCGAGGGATTTCATAAACTGAAGAGCGGCCTTTGGCAAACACCCGACTTCGACGAATCTTCCCAGAAAATCTTTATCGAACTCAAAGCCGCAGTTTCCAATATCGAAATCAAAAGGTACCCCTGATGGATTATAATCATTTAGCCAACGACTTTTTTAAATCTTCGAACGAGGAATATCTGCCTATAATGGTTTGCTGCTCGTCGATCAGATAAAAAACCGGCAAGGAATCTATCATCAAATCAAATACATCGAACAAGGGAGAAGCATCTCCCTTCAAATCGGAAGCATGACTCCAATGAGCCATGTTTCCGGCTTTTACCACATTTTCCCATCTTGACCTGTAAAGTTCAAACGCAATGGCAACAACAGGAATTTCTTTGATCTGCGAAGCAAGCAAAAACTCTCTGAGTTGGGCGAGCTGATGAATGGATTTTTTTTGAGTAGGAATCCAGAAAGCCAGTATAAATTTTTTCCCCTTGAATTTGGAAGGACTGATCCACTGGTTTTCGTCGAGCGAAGGAAGACGAAAATAAGGAATCGTATGGCCTGGTTCAATGTTTTCTCGAACCATTTTTTTAATTTCCCTTTCTCGAGCTCTTTCAGCCATCTGCCGATGATAATTCAATGTGTGTTTGCTTTTTGGATAATGAGCTAATAAACCTGAATCGAGCTTTATGAATAAATCAAAATTGGAGTGTTCGTCTACCACAACCTGGCGGCCAAATTTTTGATTGATAATGATTAGCGAAGCCAGTGAGCCGGGATGATGCAGAATGAAGTTTTTTACGAATTGTTTTTGATCGGTATATATTGAATCAAACACTTTGAGGATGGAATCACGTACCGTTAGAAAATCCTTCTCTTGGCTTTTTACTGCCAGCAATGTAGCTAATGATTCCGATAATCGTAAATTCCGTTGTGTATGAATAAGGTATTCCTGCATAAGCCTGCTTTCTTCCGAACCCTGTATATCGGCAAAAATCAAACTGTCGGCTTTGCCTTTCAATTGAATTTTCTCACCAGGATTCACAATCAGAACAAGAGGATCGTTTTTCCCAATACTCATCTGATAAAAAACAGGCTCGGTAATGAATAAGGAGAACACAAAACTGCCATCTTTCCCTGTCATCACGGAATCGACAGGATGCATTTCGATAATATCCATTTCATGAAGCACGATTTTGGACTGCAATTCATCTTGGAGAAATCCTTGAATTACCGAAGGGGATGGTTGCTCAGCCGAGCTTGGATGGCAGGATTCAAAAATCAGAAAACCCGAGAATAGGGCTATAGTCATCAACAGCTCATTATGGAATGTTTTTCTTGACATTGGGTATGAACTAAGAGATATTTGCTATCTATGTTTTGCCATTTTAAAACGAGCTTCTTTGCCAATGAATTGTGATGGATATTTACGAAGAATGAATGAGATTCGTATGGAGAAAAGGGTTCGATAGTGATTTGTTGTCGGAAATCGATACCTTTTTGTCCGATATATTTGAAGACAGCTTCTTTAGCCGACCATAAAACAGTAAATACGAAGGGGTCATTGGCTGATGGCGAGAAATATTCGAGTTCTAATGGTGATAAGAAGCGTTCTTTCACTTTGAGCACTCTTTCATGAACAGCCTCGAGGTCGAGCCCAACAGGATGGTTGGCATCTATAAAGCAGGTAGCCCAATTCCCGGAATGACTTACCGAAAGTTGAAAAGAATGATCATGGGGGAAGGGTTTCCCATTGTCATCATAAATTAAAGAAAAATTGGATTCGGGAATCATCTTGCGAAGTAAGGCCCGCCATGCCAGCCAGTGAAGCCTGCGTAAGGGTGATTTGAATTTACTGAATTGCACGAACTCATCAGGATCTAAACAAGCAAACGGAATCAGTTCCTCTGATGATTCTGTGATTTGCCATAAACCCAGAATGTTTCCATTATTAAGTACTTGAATCCTGTTTACTGGCATTGCTGCATAATTTCATGAATCGACTCTGCAAAAGTAATACAAGGCATTTATTTGTGAAGAATAACATTTTACTAATTACTAATTGGTTAATTTTCATGATTTCATATTAGATGGAGAATGTGTAATAAAAAGTTTATACCTAATTTTGCTGATTCAACAGTATTTTCAGAAAACTTTATTTGTATCATGTTTCAAAATAGTCAAACAACCTTAAATTTCGAATATAAGATAAAAGACCTTTCGCTTGCCGATTGGGGTCGTAAGGAAATAGAAATTGCCGAAAAAGAAATGCCCGGCTTGATGGCAATTAGAGCCAAATATGCTCCTTTGCAGCCATTGAAGGGAGCTCGCATCACTGGTTCATTACACATGACCATTCAAACTGCCGTGCTTATCGAGACCTTGAAAGCCTTAGGAGCAGAAGTTCGTTGGGCGAGTTGCAATATTTTTTCTACGCAGGATCATGCAGCAGCTGCTGTTGTACGAGATTCACATGTACCTGTTTTTGCATGGAAAGGTGAAATTCTCGAAGATTATTGGTGGTCAACAAGTATGGCTTTGAAATTTCCCGGTGGTTTAGGTCCTCATCTTGTTGTCGATGATGGTGGCGATGCTACCTTATTGATTCACAAAGGATATTATGCCGAACAGGATCCTTCGTTACTCGACATTCCGGTCGACAACAAAGAAGAAATCATTATTCATAACTTGCTTAGATCCATCCTGAAGGAAGACCCTGATCGGTGGACACGAACCGTGAGAGATTGGAAAGGAGTATCCGAAGAAACTACTACGGGGGTTCACCGCCTTTATCAAATGGCCGAACAGGGAAAACTTTTGGTGCCTGCAATTAATGTGAACGATAGTGTTACGAAATCAAAATTCGACAATCTTTATGGCTGTAGAGAATCTTTAGCCGATGGCATAAAACGTGCTACTGATGTGATGATAGCGGGAAAAGTCGTTGTGGTTTGCGGATATGGTGATGTGGGGAAAGGTTGTGCCCATTCCATGCGAAGCTTTGGAGCAAGAGTACTGATTACCGAAATTGACCCCATCTGTGCCTTACAAGCTGCTATGGAAGGTTTTCAGGTAACTACAGTTGAAGATGCATTGGCCCAGGGAAACATATTTATTACTGCTACTGGCAATCGCGATATCATAACCCTCGAGCACATGGAACACATGAAGGATCAGGTAATTGTATGCAATATTGGGCATTTCGACAATGAAATTCAAGTAGATAGATTAGTTGCACGACCTGGTATCCAACATATCAATATTAAACCTCAGGTTGACCAGTTTATCTTCCCTGATGGACATTCCATCATTCTTCTGGCCGAAGGACGTCTAGTCAATTTGGGCTGTGCTACCGGCCATCCTTCTTTCGTAATGAGCAACTCTTTTACTAACCAAACCCTGGCTCAAATAGAACTGTGGCAGAAAAAACTCGAACTAAAAGTTTACCGACTTCCTAAACATCTCGACGAAGAAGTTGCCCGTTTGCATCTCAACCAACTCGGAGCCAAACTCACACGCCTGACCCCCGAACAAGCAGCCTACATCGGCGTTAACATCGATGGACCTTATAAAGCTGACCATTATCACTACTAAGATTTTTAAATGAGGCACATCGATATAAATTTGCTTTGTTTACAAACTATACTAAATTGATTTGTATGGACTTTGCATCAAACCTATAATGCATTTAGGCTTGATACAAAAAAGTAATTTGAGTGTTGCAGTTGCGCTCCACATCATTCAAATAAATTTGATTCCGGTTTAGCTTAAATGCTGCCTTCGAGGCCTCATCCATGTCGCAACAAAAATTCATATTCAACAGCTGTAAAATCTGAACTTGCATCACCCCCTGGGTTCGTTTTGGACTTTGCGGAAGTCGGATAATCGTTGTAGTTTCTCCTTCCAAAGTTGTTTTTTATAACCCCATCATTCAACCCAAGGAAAGTTTTATTAAGAACTCAAGGGGAACAAATTCTTTATACTCAGAACTTCTGATTCGGTGTTAATCAGGTTGTCGCAGTTTTGAAGACAAGAGTCAAATTTGTACCAGGGAAAATGATTTCTGTGTCGTTCAATAAATCACAGTCTTTTTGAACTGCCAGGTTATCTCTTTTAGTTGCCAGAGAATAAAGTTTAATGGTTAGAGTTTTATTTACTTCATCGGGAATCAAATCTGCCTTCGAAAAAATTACACTCTTTACCAGTGCCCTTATCTCATCTCTATTCTTGGAATAACAGGACGCCATCGTATTAGCAAAAGCCGTTTCTGCCCTGTAGCATATTATCTTAATGATGTTCTGCAAATATTTCGATTCTGTGTTTAATTTATTGTATCTGGTACTTTGTGGCATTTGCCCGATACTAATCTTATAAGGCTTATTCTTTCTTGTCTCAATTAATGACTGATATTGCTGTTGAAGACTTTCTATTCGCTGTCGAAGCTCCATCTGTTGTTTAAGGTTTTGACTGGTCTGTTCCATTTCTGTAGGTACATTCTCTTCTATTAATGTATATAGTTTGGCTTGATGCATGGATATCCTTTCCCTGACTTTTTTAAACTGATAAGTTAAATTGCTATACTCCCGATTCACAATCATTATATTGCTATCTATCTCACTTACATTATACTGTATAATCCTATCTATATTATATTCCTGTCGCATATATCATAATTATAATACCATGACTTGCGAGCCGAATAGTAATTCCTATAACTGAAAAGGCCATTGGCTATAAGAAAGGGCAACAAAAATAAAACCCCTCCATATTGTAAACTTTGACAGGGTTCAAATATTACAGGACTCGATTTGAGCTCCCCAAAGGCTGCAGTATATCGGAGAACCATTGAAAAGAAAATACACAAATTCATCTTTCGAAAAAACTCCAACGTTGGAATTAATCATTCGAGTATCGGTCGGGAAAAATGGTAACTGAAGTTGCATATCTAAAAATTTTTGCCCGAAAATACGACAAATTGAAATACGGTGGTACTTTTGTAAAATATTGATATGCAATTATAGGATCAGGAGTTCTGAAATTAAGTTTCCTATTTTTATATGATCGTTTCTGGTTTTCTTCTATTTGACAATCTAAAATTTTTTAATTTTGTACCGTTGTTATTGTGTTTAATATTGCCTCTAACATCATTAACATATTGATACATAATGCAATAGATATAAAAATCATGAGAAAACAATTGTTACTTTTTATGGTCTTATTAAGCGCCTGTATGGTTGGTTTTCCTCAAAACTCGCCTTCAAAATTTGGTAAAGTTAGTATGGATGAATTGGCAAATAAAGTGTGTCCGATTGATTCGAATGCTCATGCCTATTTTATATTCAACTGCGGGTTATCGCATTTTACTTATCCTCAAACCGTTACACGCGAGGATGATGCTACCGAAAGTAAAGGATTTATTCTGGAAACCTCGAGGCATTTCAGAATCAAGATACTTGATGAAACTGCTTTCGATTGGGCAAACGTGGAAATACCACTCTATGTTTTGGGCAATGATAAAGAAAAGATAGTTTCTTTTAAAGCCTGCACTTACAATTTGGAAAATGGAAAGATGGAAAAAACAAATTTTAGTAAGGGAAATCTGATTTACGAAAAAACCTCAGATCGTTGGGAAACTGCCAAGGCACCTTTGCCTAATGTGAAGAAGGGAAGCATAATCGAGGTTTCATATACCATTGTGTCCGATTTTTACTTCAACCTCGATAAGTGGCTTTTTCAGTATTCTATTCCAGTACTCTACAGCAATTACGAAGTACGAATCCCTGAGTATTTTATGTATCATACCAATATAGTTGGCTATTATCCTGTTCAAGTAATAAATAGTCATAAATACGAATCTCTAACGCTTACTTACATTAGAGGCCAGCTCAATGGGGGCGATAGAATTACCAATACATTCAACTACGAAGTGGGGTATAATGAATATGAAAGCACGAATATTCCGGCTTTCATGGAAGATAGTTATTTAAAAAGTTCAAAAAATTATCTTACTGCCGTGGAATTCGAACTTTCAGCTACAAAATTTCCTAATTCACCTATGAAGAGTTATTCCAACACATGGGAAGATGTAATCAATCAATTCTTAAGTAACAGTGAGTTTGGAACGCGAGTAAAACGTACTGGATTTCTAGACGATGTGGTACAGCAAATCAGTAATAAAGCAGAAAGTCAACTCGAAAAAATGAATATGGCATTCCGGCATGTTGCTAATCGTTATAAATGGAATGAGAAAAGCAGTGTGGTTACTTCCAAAAGTCTGAATAATTCTTATAGAGAAGGTTTTGGTAACTCGGCCGACATCAATCTTTGCCTTGTTGGACTTTTACAAAGTATGGATATAGAGGCTTATCCTATGTTATTGTCGACACAAAGCAATGGATTTGTGAAATTAACGCATCCTTCCATTTCCAACTTCAACTATGTGATTGCTTTAGCAAAAATTGATAGAAAGACTTATTTACTTGATGCCACTGAACCTCTGACTGTAGTTAATCAGTTGCCTGTTCGTTGCCTAAACGATAAGGGATTGGTAGTGAAAAGTGGTCCTGTAGAATGGATCGATCTTACCTTAAATACAAATTACAAAAGCCAAGTTACTTTAGAGTATGAATTGGCAGAAGATTTACAGATAACTGGAAGATATTTAAGCACTTTGGAAGGGTATGCTGCTTTGGAACAGCGTAAAGAGATAATATCCTATGGTTCACAGAACGATTATATACAAAGCGTTTCGAAAAATATTCCAGGGATCGAAATCAACCAATTCGAAATCGGTGGTATGGATACGCTCGAGCATCCTGTTCATTTGGCATTCGACTTCAATTATCCTAATCAGGTTGAAGAAGCTGGTGATTTAATCATTTTCAAACCATTGTTATTTCAAGCCATCAAACGATCTCCTTTCAAACTCAAAGAGAGAATCTATCCCGTCGAATATAATTATCATACTGCAGATTTAGTAATATGCCAAATAAAAATTCCTCATGGTTATTCCATAGAATCTCTTCCCCCGTCTATTAATATGAGTTTGCCGGATAAATCGGCCCGTTACGTGTACACGGTGATGGAAAATAATGGAAAAATTGTGATCACTGCCTTTTTTACACGAAACAAATTGACATATTTACCCAAAGAATATGGCGATTTGAAGGAATTTTACAGAATGATGGTCGATAAACAAAATGAAAAGATCGTCTTTAAAAAGATTTAATTATGCGTCGTTGTATTTTACTCTTTGGAATTATTTTGTCTTTTCATAGCTATGCGCAAAATCATTTTAATGTAGTTCATATACCCGATTCACTTAGGGAAAATGCCGATGCTGTCATTAGATACAGTAACACCAACTACGAGATTAAAAACAATGTCTTATTGAAACAAGTTTCGTTTGCTATCACTATTTTGAATGAAAATGCAAAAGAAAGAGCAAGCTTAGTAATTCCTTATAACAGTTATACGAATATAAAGAGTGTAGCAGGCGTGGTTTATAATTCGATGGGAATTAAAACAAACAAGCTTTCTAAGGATGATATGGCTGATTATGCAGCCTACCCTTCATTCACACTTTTTAGTGATAGTAGAATTAAAATAGCAAGGCCGGTGATAAAAAATTATCCAATTACTTTTGAGTATATTTACGAAATCGAGTATTCAGGATTCTTAATGCCCGAAAGCTGGATGCCTATTCTTGATTACAGAATTTCGCTGGAAAAAGGGCATTTGCAGATTCTAATTCCTGACACCATTATTTTGTTTCGATATCAGAACATTCAACCAGCCTTCAATATAAAGAAATTGAACGGAAAATTTTTATATACCTGGGATGTTGACTATATAAAGGCATTCGAGAAAGAACCTTTTTCGAAGCCATTTTCGATGTACATGCCAAAAATTTTTATAAATATCAGGAACACTGGTTTTTATGGACATAAAGTTGGTTATGACAATTGGGAATCGTATGGCAAAATGATTTATAATCTTTTGATCGATAGAGACAAGTTGCCTCGTGAAACCATAGAGGAGATTAGTGCTTTATGCAGAAATGCCGAGAACGACTTGGGAAAGGTTAATCTTGTTTACAGTTATATGCAGAATAAAGTACGATATGTAAATGTTACTAAAGGAATTGGAGGCTACCAACCCATTGCAGCGGCAGACGTCAATAAATATGGCTATGGCGATTGCAAAGCTTTGGCTAACTATACAAGGGCTTTACTACAATCTGTTGGAATTAAATCCTATTATACCGAAATTGGAAGTGGTAAAGACAAAACCATTGCATTTACCGACTTTGCCAGTATTGACCAAACCAATCATGCAATCCTTTGTGTACCTTTAACTTCCGATACTATGTGGTTGGAATGTACAAATAGCAATATGCCCCTGGGCTATATTGGTGCTGCTAATAGCAATCGAAAAGCTTTGCTGGTTGCCGAGGAAGGTGGAAAACTGGTAAACACCCCAACTTATGACGAATTTGCAAATCGGAATAATGTTACTGGACAAATTTATATTGATACCACTGGAGTGGTGAAATTAGAACTAATTCTATCCTATGCCAATGAACTTTTCGATGAAATAATGCCATTGATGAGCTTGTCGAAGGATGAGCAGGAAAAGTACATCATTCATTCTATGCCCATCAATGGATTTAACCTTAGAAGTTACAAGTTTGAGAATAAAAGTACATTAAACTATCCATTAGGAGAGCTCGAGATTAAAGCCGAAATTCCTAAATATGCCGATTTAATGGGCAAAAGAATTGCTTTTAAACCTAATGTTATCAACCGCTATAATTTCACTTTGCATAAAAAACGAAGAACTAATTTCTATATTTCACAATCTTATACACAAAAAGATTCGATCATCATTCATATTCCAGACGGCTACCGATTAGAATTCGAATTCCAGCCGGTTGAGTTTTCGTGTCAGGTGGGAAGTTACAATATGATGTTCACACAAATTGCCAATCATAGTTTCTTAATGAAGAGAACATTAGTGCTCAAAAGAGGGGAGTATTCCATTGATGAATACCCAGCTATCTATGATTTCTTCAGAAAAATAGCCTCCTACGATAATAAAAATTGCGTCTTTAATAAATATAATAGGATAAATAAAAATTAATCTCTTCATTCTCAAAATTTTCTATACCTTAGAAGATGAATTTTACTTAGGAGATTTTTTAAAAAATTGAATTGAATTCCTAAAAATGCGGTATAAGTATAAATTAACAGGGATGAACTATAAAAACATTCACATAGAGTAAAAAAGTTAATAATAATTCAAATTACAAGGAAGAGTTTAAATAGAGTTTGTCTATAAACTCAAATTGTTAATAACTTTTTGATAACTAATTAATTAAAACTGTTATTGGTATTATTTTTTATTCTAATTTTGTTGGAAATCATTAAAAAAATAATGCCATGCGTTTTTTTGAAGATTTTAAGATTTTATTCGAACAACCTGATTGGTTCTATGATCCTTAATTATGTTTTATTGATACAGTATTAGAGATGAAACCTTATTTGTTAAAGATTTTTGAAAATGATATTCAGAACTCCTGATTCGGTGTTAATCAGGTTGTCGCAGTTTTGAAGACAAGAGTCAAATTTGTACCAGGGAAAATGATTTCTGTGTCGTTCAATAAATCACAGTCTTTTTGAACTGCCAGGTTATCTCTTTTAGTTGCCAGAGAATAAAGTTTAATGGTTAGAGTTTTATTTACTTCATCGGGAATCAAATCTGCCTTCGAAAAAATTACACTCTTTACCAGTGCCCTTATCTCATCTCTATTCTTGGAATAACAGGACGCCATCGTATTAGCAAAAGCCGTTTCTGCCCTGTAGCA
>MWFC01000014.1 GCA_002071415.1 Bacteroidetes bacterium ADurb.Bin012 | reverse complement strand
ACATAACCTGACAATGTTGCCGTTGATGATAACCCCTGGTGCTGGCTGAGGCGTTATAACAGGTGGACATTGTGCTTTAAGTCCTATAGGTAAAAGACTGATTGCTAAATAAATTGCTGCAATTGTGCTTCTTGAAAATTTTTTATTTATAAACTCTCTTCCATTGGTTCTCATGGTTTTGGTTCTTTGAAAAAATAAGACAAAAGTTATAGTATTTCAACAAACATTTTTTCTAAAGTTTTTATAATGATTCGAGACTCTGGGAAAATTATGCGTCAAATATAAAAAGTTTTTTCTATGGATGTATCTTTTATAAAAAATTATTATTTAAGATAGTCTTCTTTGTTATTTAAACTGTTTTATAGCTTTCGAAGATGTACCATAATTTAATCCATGATAAAAGACGGTTATAGGTTTATATTTCGGATTAACTTTAGTCAATTGGATTGTTTTTCTTGTCTGGTCAAAGATACATTTGTTGCAAGATATATCTCTTATGATGTTTCATCAACCAATGGATGTTTCAATATTTTAAGTTAATGAATTTTAAATAGTTAATGGTTAAATAATGTAACTGCTTTTTGTAAGGCCATAAATAATTACATAACCTTTGTGTATTTCAGTATTAATGTGATCTCAACGATTATCCACTTACTTGGTTTTAATTTCTTTTTCGAACAAATATGTTGTACAGTTGTTATAAGTGAAGTTTTACATTGCTAAAAAGTATTACCATGAAAAATTCCAATAAAGTTATTTTTACCCTGCTCTTTTTCTTGGGAGCCATGGAAGTGAATGTTTCGGCCATCGATTGGCCTGCTGTGGTTAAAAAATTGGGTGACGCTCAACTCACAGCCATGAGTGTTCAACAACCCCTGCCTTATTCTTACAATGCATTAGAGCCTTACATAGACGCTCGAACCATGGAAATTCATTATTCAAAGCATCATGCTACTTATACCGCCAATATGAACAAAGCCGCTAAAGGCCAAGCCTTTGAATCGGTTCCTTTGTTAAAAATTTTTACCGAAGTGGATAAATACCCCTTAGCATTGCGAAATAATGGAGGAGGTTTTTATAATCATTATTTATACTGGGAGATAATGAAGCCCCAAGGAGGGGGTTTGCCATCTGAAATGTTGCAAAAAGCCATTCAGGAAGATTTTCAAGATTTTGAGACCTTCAAGGCAGAATTTTCAAAGGCTGCCCTCGATCGGTTTGGAAGTGGATGGGCTTGGCTGTCGGTTGACGAATTCGTTCATTTGTTCGTTTCATTTACTTCCAATCCGGATAATTCATTCATGCGCGTTATAGAGAAATGCAACATTGCTATTCTCTGCTTCGATGGATGTGAACACGTCTATTATCTGAATTATCGAAACCAAGACGGTTATTATGTTTAGAATTTCTGCAACCTCATCAGCCGACAGAAATCAAAAACCAATATTCCGAAGCTTTAACAGCTTTCGATATACGAAATCAAGTCGATTTTGATTTGCCTTTGCGGGTCATTGAACTTGGTGATTGAATTCGAATTTAAGATATCTATCACGGAGGTATTCATTGAATAATTCTTAGACAAAAGGCATAAGAATCTGGTAATGAATAAAATTTATTTAGACTGTGTTTAAATCATGTCTTTTTTGCGAAAAACATTTTTTTTCCATTAAGAAATTATGATAATTTTGTCAACCTATTGTTAGCACGCTAACAATAGGTTTTTCGTTTTACTATTAGGCAATCAATCAAAATTTTAGTGATAACTCATTTTAAAATAGGAGGATAAATGGCGAATACAGAAATGCTTGTTAAGGAATTAGCCGATAAATACGGCCGAAACCGCGAATCTCTCTTGCCTATCTTACAGGAATTGATAGACGAGAGGCGTTATGTAAATGACGAAACCATGATCAATGTTGCACGCGAACTCGATTTATCGGCTGCAGAGGTTTATGGAACCGCTTCTTTCTATTCTTTCATCGAAACCGAAGAAGTTGGTAAATATGTAATTCGATTGTGCAAAACAATAGTTTGCGACATGAAAGGCAAGGAAAACGTACTTCAGGCAATAGAAAATACCCTGAAGATTAAAGTAGGGCAAACCACTGCCGATAAGAAGTTTACCCTGAAAACAACCAATTGCCTCGGATGGTGCCATAAAGGCCCTGCTATGCTCATTAATGATGAAGTTTATACCGAATTAACCCCCGGCAAGGCTATCGACATCATCGAAAGTTACATAAACAAGTAAACCAAGATATTTTTTGACAGGAAAAAAACAAAACGATATGGAAACCAAGAAATTGACACGTGTTGATTATATTTTTCGACCCGACAATACATGCCTGGATACTTTAAAAAAATCCCTTCGACGTGATCGTGATGAAATCATTCTCGAGTTGATTGATTCTGGTTTGAAGGGCAGAGGCGGAGCAGGATTCTTGACCGGTTTGAAATGGAAGCTTGCCAAGGAAGCAGCCGGTGATGTAAAATATGTAATTTGCAATGCTGATGAAGGCGAACCGGGTACTTTCAAAGACAGGGAGATTCTCGACAGAGTGCCTCGACGTGTATTCACGGGAATGGCTCTATGTGGTTATGTAATTGGCTCCAAGGAAGGATTCTTGTATTTGCGTGCCGAATATAAATTCCTCGCGCCTAAATTAATGTCTATTATGGCCGAAATGAATCAGGAATTCAAGAAATTGGGGCTCGATTTCACCCTCAATATTCGATATGGCAGTGGGGCTTATGTTTGTGGCGAAGAAACTGCATTGATCGATTCGATGGAAGGACGCCGCGGTGAACCACGGAATAAACCTCCTTTTCCGGTTACAGAAGGTTATTTGAATAAACCCACGGTGGTAAACAATGTCGAAACTTTCGTCAATTGTACCATTATTATGGGAATAGGTGCCGAAGAATACAAGAGGTTCGGGACTGATAGTTCGAGAGGCTTCAAGTTGTTTTCGGTGAGTGGTGATTGCTCCAAAGAGGGTATTTATGAACTGGAATTAGGAATGCTTCTCAGCGACTTCGTAGAAGAATTTGGAGACGGTGATACCAAAGCTGTGCAAGTGGGTGGAGCTTCTGGTTTCTGCGTGCCTCGTAAGAAATTCAATCAAACCATCATCGGTTTCGAAGGAATTCCAACGGGCGGTTCAATGAAGATTTTCAACAGTAGCCGTTCAATGTATCACGTTTTGCATAATTATCTTGAATTTTTCGAAGAGGAATCATGTGGACAATGTACTCCTTGCCGGGTTGGCTGCCAGCAGTTGCTCAAAGGCATTGAAGCCGTAAAGAGCAAACAACGCTCCTCTTCTTACCTTGATGAACTCGTTAAACTTGCAAAAGTGATGAAAGTGGCATCGAAATGTGGCCTTGGCCAATCTGTGGGCAATGCTTTCGTTTCTATTGTCGATAATTTTAGAGAAGAAATCATTTACTAAAACTTTTGAAAGGAAAATGTTATGATAAATATGATTAATCTGACTATTAACAATATACCGGTTAGTGTAGAAGAAGGAACTACTATTATAGAAGCTGCACGTAGACTGAGCATTCGTATTCCTTCCCTCTGCAATCATGATGATCTTTGTGTTTCAGGTAATTGCAGGGTGTGTGTCGTCGAACAAGTTGGCAACCCTACACTTCAGGCGGCTTGCGCTACTCCTGTAAGAGAAAATATGCAAATTCTTACCAATAGCATGATGGTAATGCAAGCCCGGAAAACCATTATCGAACTGTTGCTTTCCGAACATAATGCCGACTGTACCAAGTGCTATAAGAATGGGAATTGCGAACTTCAGGATTTGTCTAATGAATATCGTATAGGCAATCAGGTATATATCGATTTGATCCCTTTGAAACACTATACAATTGATCAATCTTCTCCTTCGCTCATCAAGGATGATAGCAAGTGCATCCGTTGCCAGCGCTGCGTGCGCACGTGTTCTGACTTACAGGCTGTTAGCGCTTTATCGGCAGCTTACAAAGGCTCGGAAATGAAGATTTCGAGTTTCTACGACCGACCTATGCATGAAGTGATTTGTACCAATTGTGGGCAATGCATCAATCGTTGCCCAACGGGTGCTCTTACCGAACGTAATTATATCGACGAGGTATGGGATGCCATCTATGATCCAGGTAAACATGTGGTGGTTCAAACTGCTCCTGCCGTGCGTGTAGCTCTGGGAGAAGAACTTGGTTACGATCCGGGTGCACGCGTTACAGGAAAACTTGTTACAGCTCTTCGTAGACTGGGATTCGATTCGGTGTTGGATACCGATTTTACGGCTGATTTAACGATTATGGAAGAAGGAACAGAACTGCTTACTCGTTTGAAAAAAGTATTGGTTGATAAGGATACATCGATGGCTCTACCTATGTTTACTTCCTGTTCGCCTGGATGGATCAAGTTTATAGAACATACTTTCCCCGACCTTCTGCCTCATCTTTCAACCTGCAAATCTCCCCAGCAGATGTTTGGCGCATTGGCTAAAACTTACTATGCTCAAAAGAAAGGGATTAATCCCAAGGACATTGTATCAGTTTCCATTATGCCCTGTACAGCCAAGAAATTCGAGGCTACGAGGCCCGAAATGCGCGATAGTGGCTATCAGGATGTAGATTATGTCTTAACCACCCGCGAGCTGGCTATTATGATAAAACAAGCCGGCATAGAATTTATGAAGCTCGATGACGAAGATTATGATCGTTTTATGGGTGAATCATCGGGAGCTGGTGTTATTTTTGGAGCAACTGGTGGAGTGATGGAGGCAGCTTTGCGTACGGCTTACGAAATTGTCACAGGTCGTGAAGTCCCATTTCAAAATTTGAATATTACCCCTGTAAGGGGCATGGAAGGCATTAAAGAAGCCGAGGTCAAAATCGAAAATGTAAAACCTGACTGGAGTTTCCTCGAAGGAGTTACGTTGAGGGTTGCTATTGCTCATGGTTTGGCCAATGCCAAGAGGCTGATGACTGCTATACGTGATGGCAAGGTTGTTTATCATTTTATCGAAATCATGGCATGTCCTGGAGGATGCCTGGGTGGTGGTGGCCAACCGATACCAACCAATCTGGAA
Source organism: Bacteroidetes bacterium ADurb.Bin012 (assembly GCA_002071415.1). Classification (GTDB taxonomy): domain Bacteria; phylum Bacteroidota; class Bacteroidia; order Bacteroidales; family TTA-H9; genus TTA-H9. Next base: position 40,199 of record MWFC01000014.1, on the reverse strand, counting down.
ATCAGAAAGAAACGTGCAGAGGCAATTTATGCAGAAGATGAAAACCTGCCTATTCGTAAATCCCACGAAAATCCTGAAATTATTCAAATCTATCAGGAATTTTTGGGTGAACCCTTGAGCCATACATCGCATGAATTACTGCATACGCATTATGTTCCTCGAAAACGTTATTAATTTAGACAATAACTGGATTTAGTAATGAAGTATCGTGAAATTTCTTAATTTTATCGAGAAAATAAGAATTCAACAAAAGTCGAAACATTTAAAATTTCAGTCATTATGAAAGACATTAAAATATTGTTGGTAGATGATGATATAGATTTTGTATTTATCCAGAAAGCTTTTTTAGAGAAAGAAGGTTTTCAGGTGATTACGGCAGGTGATAAGTTTGCAGGCTTTGAAAGAGCAAGAGCCGAGAAACCCGATCTGGCCATACTCGACGTGATGATGACTACTGATCAGGAAGGGTTTGAAATGGCACGCGAAATGCGTAAAGATCCCCAGCTGAAAGATATTCCCATCATCATGTTGACAAGTGTGGATTCAGTTATGGGTCTCAACTTGAAAGAAATGGCCAATGATCCCAAATGGCTTCCCGTGGATTCCTACCTCGAAAAACCTGTCCAACCGCAAAAACTCCTGGACGAAATAAAACGCTTGCTCAAGCTTTGAAAAGCTTATATTTCAAATTCAATAGCCGGTCTGCTTAGGCCGGCTATTGAATGTTACGCGCATACTCAGATTGTCCCTTTCTCACTACGTTGCCTTAGATTATGATCTTTTGCTCAGAATAGCAAGCATGCACGTTGACCAAGCTGGATATAATAAAGCAATCAACTGAGCCGCTTTCACTATGTATAGCTCCGTGTATATCTTTGGAAACCTTTGTTTTATGTAAAATCGAAGAATAGGATTATATCAAAACGGGATCTGATTCAAACGGATTTATCATATAGTTTTACTATTTCTATTATTTTGAGAATAATGATTCTATTTCTGAAGTGGAGAATCAAAATAAATTTTATCCGATGATTGGAATAAAAATAAGGAATGTATGTATTTAAACGCTCTGTTTCTTATTTAATACATGAGTTTGGAAGTGTATCCGGGTAATGTCCGACTTATATTGAATAGCTAAATGTGAATATTTAAAATTATCGAACAAATACAACAAATCAACGAAAGAATTAATTTTGTGAAAACTTCTCGTAGACGAAGAAGAAAATTTGTTGAAATTTATTCCAAAAAAATTGATCGATATGAAATATAAATTTTGGTTTGTTATAATTTGCTGTTCTTTTTTCGTTTTTCAGGGTTTGGCACAGACCAACATCAGTTTGGTGAGCGGTAAAAATGTGAAGCCCGAGAAAAATGGAGTATTTTTTTCCTTACCACGGAAAATCATCAAGGTTTCGGTAAGTGTTAGAGAGATAGAAAATTTGAGAGGGCCTTATGCCGAATATGCCCAGCAGCTCATGGGCATAAGCAATCCTGTTACTCAAAATACAAAGGAATATGAAATTGCCGATATAAGTATGGAGGGCCTTGTAGAACCTGATCCCGAAAGGATTTACTTCCTTGAGGTGGATGATAAATTGAGCAAAGAGGAGAAGAATTTTTCGGTATGTTTGACTTCTAACGGAATCATTCGTAGTATTAATGGAATTTCTTCGTCTAAAGAAGCTCAACTCATCAAAGAAGAAAAAAAAGTCATTGGTCAGGAAGATTTATTTTCCATGAGTATGAGTCCTTCGCTTTACAGGAAAGTCGATACCATCATAAGAATGGTTACCGTAGATACCAATACGGTTAAGAAGCGTTTTTTCAATACATATTTCGAAGAAAAACCCACAGAAATTAAAGCTCGAGAAGCAGCCGACATGGTGTCAAGAATTCGTGAAAGCCGGTTTAATTTGTTGACAGGTTATCAGGAAACCAGTTATTCGCCTGAAACTATGAAGTATATGGATGAAAAACTTCAATTAATGGCTCAGGAATATATTTCTCTTTTCAAGGGATTGAAAACAGAGAACCTGCACACCTATACCTATTATATTGTACCCGATCAGAATAAATCGAATCAGGTCATTTGTAAATTTTCGAAGGAAACAGGTATTTCCGATGCCACCGATAGCAAAGGGAAAGAAATCGTACTTAGCATAAAAAGAAGCGGAACTATGATTCAAATGCCTGCCTGGGCTTCTGCACCCGTTGAGGTAAAATCTCTTTTAGTTCCTTATCGTATTCCTGAAATGGTGAGGTTATCAGTAAATTATGTTGGAAAGGTTTATGATGAACAAGTGATAGCTCTCCCTCAATTTGGTGTAGTTTCGGTTGTGCCTTTTGTAAAGAGCAAAATAGAATTCGATCCCCAAACAGGATGCATTGTAAAAATCTACTATGAATAATTTCTGTTCAAGGCTTTTCTGATTTGAACGAGCTGTTTCAAGAGATTTTCGAGCAGGGAGAGTTGCAGCATATTGGCTCCGTCTGATAAAGCTCTGGATGGTTCAGGATGGGTTTCGATGAAAATACCGTCAGCGCTTGCGGCAACAGCTGCTTTTCCAATAGTAGAAATAAATTGAGGCGAGCCTCCGCTTACGCCAGCTGAGGTGTTCGGCTGCTGCAACGAATGCGTTATGTCAACTACAACGGGCACATCAAAACTTTGCATGATGGGAATGGAGCGAAAATCAACTATCAAATCGTTATAACCAAAGGTAGTTCCTCTTTCGGTAAGGATTATTCGATTATTACCCTGGCTTTTGAGCTTTTCGACGACAAATTGCATGGCTTCGGGCGAAATGAACTGCCCTTTCTTTACGTTGATTACTTTTTGCGTAAGTGCGGCTGCAACGAGTAATTCTGTTTGCCGGCAAAGAAATGCAGGAACCTGCAATACATCTACATAAGCAGCAGCCAGTTCGGCTTCCTCGGCCGTATGAAAATCGGTTAGAACTGGAATCCTTAATTCATTACGCACGTCGGCGATGGCTTTCAAAGCCAAAATATCTCCTATTCCCGTGAAGGAATGTATGCTTGTGCGATTGGCCTTTTTATAGGAAGCTTTGAAAATGAAAGGTATTTCGAGACGTTCACAGATATCATAGATTACTGAGGCAATCTCGAGGGGCATTTGTGGATTTTCGACAATGCAAGGCCCTGCTATCAGGAAGAAATTATCGGAATTCTTATGCCGGAGCAAGGGTAAACCATCAGGTATCATAATTTTAATTGGGTTTCAATATTTATATTTGTTTTTCCAGAGAATTTTAAGACGATTTTTAATTTCATTTTCACGAGGGTTATTGCCAGGTTCGTAAAATATATTTCCTTGCAGCGAAGAAGGGAGGAAATCCATAGCAACGAAGTTATCTGGGAAATCATGGGCATATTGGTAACCCTTGCTGTATCCAAGTTGTTTCATCAATTGAGTGGGAGCATTGCGTAAGTGAAGCGGAACCGAAACATCGCCACTTGATTTCACTGCTTCCTGGGCTTTTTCGATGGCCATATAGGCCGAATTGCTTTTTGGACATGTAGCCAGATAAATAGCAGTTTGCGACAATATGATTCGACTTTCAGGCCATCCAATTTTGTGAACTGCATCGAAGCAAGTGTTGGCAAGTAAAAGAGCGTTGGGATTTGCAATACCAATATCTTCGGCGGCTAAAATGAGCATTCGGCGGGCGATAAATAAAGGATCTTCACCTCCCTCGATCATGCGTGCCAGCCAATAAACTGCTGCATTGGGGTCACTACCACGCAATGACTTAATAAAGGCGGATACAATATCGTAATGCTGCTCGCCTCCCTTGTCGTAAATGGCCATGTTTTGCTGAATGATTTTTTGAGTGATTCCATTGTCGATCAAAAGGCTGTTGGTACCAGTTTTTCGATTATTAACGATCAGTTCGATTGCATTCAACAACTTACGGGCATCTCCGCCCGATATCCTTAATAGCGCTTCATTTTCAGCAATTTGTAAGTGAATTCCCTGAGTGTCGTAATACCGAACTGCCTTTTCGATTAAAATTTCCAGATGTTTTCTTTCCAACGGCTTCAGAATATAGACCTGACATCTCGAAAGCAAAGGTGTAATGACTTCGAAGGAAGGATTTTCGGTAGTGGCTCCTATTAGCGTGATAATGCCCTTTTCGACCGCTCCTAACAAAGAATCCTGCTGCGATTTGTTAAAACGATGTATTTCATCAATAAACAATATGGTTCTGCTTGGGTTTTTTTCGGCTTCTTCGATTACTGTACGAACCTCCTTTACTCCCGAATGGATAGCGCTTAACGAGAAAAAGTGGCAGTTCAATGTTCTCGAAATGATATAAGCAAGTGTGGTTTTACCTGTGCCTGGAGGGCCCCACAAAATCATCGAGGGCACTTTCCCTGCTTGAATAGAATTATATAGAATGGAATTGGGCTGGATAATATGTTCTTGGCCGATGAATTCGGAAAGCGATTGTGGACGCAGGATTTCGGCAAGGGGAGGAGTGATCATGGTTTATCGCAAATCGACTACTTCTGCATTCTTATAATCGGCAGGGTTAAATGAAAAGATGGAAGAATTGACATCCTTGTTCAATTCGAATCTATCGATCTGATAAGTGAGAGTAGTTCCATTACGCTCATAAAGCGAAATTTTCGATGGATAGTTATTGGATGTCAGAATTTCGATCCTGATTTTGTAAAACCTATTTTCGTTCAAGGGCAATAAATCGATGATCATTCGGTTATCTTCTTCACGAATGTATTTTGATCTGTAGTTTTGTTGATAGCTTGTCAAGAGCGTCAATGGATTCAATTCATTATGGGACGAGTTGGCATCATTGATCTGAATTTCGTTGGCTTCGGGCAAATAGGTAAATAGGGTTTTCCCATCATTAACGATGATCTGACCATCCAGCATCAGGCGAAATTTGTTTCCCGAAATCCAGAGTGTTCCCTGATTTGGTTTTGACGCACTGGCTTTATCAGCGGTTTGCGAAAGAGTGAATTGTATTCGGATGTTTTGAGCCGATTTAAGAGTTTGAGCTAAGGATTGAAGCTGATTTTGAGCCTTTTCGCTACTATATTGGGCCTGAACAAATACAGGTGTAAAAGCAAGGAGAAGGATGAGGTATTTTTTCATGTTTTAATAGATTGTGCATTATTGCTTATTGTTGAGTTCTCTCAAATATTGTTCCAACGCTTGTTCGTTAGGAATTCTTACTTCGCGGGCCTTACTTCCTTCGAAAGGGCCTACAATGCCAGCGGCTTCGAGTTGGTCAATCAAGCGGCCTGCCCGGTTATATCCGAGTTTTAATTTTCTTTGGAGCAAGGAAGTACTACCTTGCTGATGGATGACTATGATTCTGGCGGCTTCTTCGAAGAGTTCGTCTCGTTCGCCCGGCTCGGTAATAGCTGGTATTTCATCTTCACTTTCGTAATATTCAGGGAGGGCATAGGCTTCGGGATAGCCTCTTTGGCTGCCTATGTATCCAGTAATACTCTCGATTTCCGATAAATCGACAAAAGCACATTGCAAACGAAGCAAATCACTCCCAAGTGAAAGCAACATATCTCCCCGACCCACTAATTGGTCGGCTCCTCCCGTATCAAGTATAGTTCGTGAATCGATCTTCGAACTCACTCTAAATGCGATGCGAGCCGGAAAATTGGCCTTAATGGTGCCCGTGATGATATTTACCGAAGGACGTTGAGTGGCAATGATGAGGTGAATACCGATGGCCCGGGCTAATTGAGCCAAACGAGTGAGGGGTAATTCGATTTCTTTGCCTGCCGTCATGATCAAATCGGCAAATTCGTCTACAATAAGGACGATGTATGGCATGTAATGATGTCCTTCGTTTGGATCCAATCGTCTGTGGATGAATTTATGATTGTATTCCTTGATGGTTCTTACCTGAGCAGATTTCATCAAGGCATAGCGGTCGTCCATCTCGATGCATAAGCTGTTGAGTGTGCGTACGACCTGACGGATATCGGTAATGATGGCTTCTTCACAATCGGGTAATTTGGCCAAATAATGACGCTCGATTTTCGAAAAGAGAGAAAGTTCTACTTTTTTAGGATCGACCAGGATAAATTTTACCTCTGCAGGATGTTTCTTATACAGAAGACTTGTAATAATAACATTCAAGCCAACCGATTTGCCTTGTCCGGTAGCTCCTGCCATCAATAAATGTGGCATTCGGCTCAAATCGGCAATATAGCACTCGTTGGAAATAGTTTTGCCCAATGCAATGGGCAGGTCGAAACGCGTAGTGATAAATTTTTCGCTAGTTATCAGGCTGCGCATCGAAACGATTTCAGGGTTCAGATTAGGAACCTCTATGCCTATGGTGCCTTTTCCCGGAATGGGAGCTATAATCCTGATTCCCAAGGCCGATAGACTTAAGGCGATATCATCTTCTAGGTTCTTGATCTTCGAGATACGGATTCCTGGAGCAGGGATAATTTCATAGAGGGTGACGGCTGGCCCGATCGTAGCTTTTATTTGTTGAATATCGATCTGATAATTATTGAGCGTTTCAACAATACGTTTCTTGTTGTCTTCGATTTCTTCCTTGTAAACATTGGCATTTTCGTTGGGATATGTTTGCAAAAGATCGGCCGTAGGAAGTTTAAAATCGGAAAGTTCTAAGGTTGGATCATAAAGCGTATCGAGAGTGTAATGAGTAATGGGGTTTCCCTTTTCTTCAGTTATTTCTGGTTCTTTGTTGGTTTGCTCCTTATTCTTGGAATTCACTATAATCAATTCGACTTCATCATGGCTGCTTACTGGCTTATCCACGTTTTTAGGTTGAGCGCCAGGTGTTCCTTCTTCAACTTCTTCCCGAGCAGATTTGGAATTTGGCTGCGGGTTGGATGGAGAATTGTTTTCTGCTTTTTTTGGGCTGGGTTTATCGATTATCTTTGATTCTGTAGTTGCAGGCTCATCCACCGCAAACTCATGAAGGTTATAACTTACAGAAGGTGCTGGAACGGTCGAAGGAGAGGGTTGCAATTTATTTTTCTTTTCTTCCTGCTTGCGACGCCTGTAGTTTTGAATCTGCGAAAAAGGGAAATTCATGTAAATGGTAGTAAATACCAGTAACAGCGCCAGTAAAAGTATGACCAATCCGGTTTTTCCCATTACAACCATCATATACCGACTTATTTGATTGCCGAATACCCCTCCTAAAATATTAGACAGGTTGTTGGTACTATGAAAGGCAAAACCCAGAGTTACCGATAACCAGATTAAAATGAAAAATGAAATACTAAAGGATTTGTGGAGAGGGAAAATTCTAATACCTAAAGCAATACGTAATCCAATCAGAATAAAAATAAATGGGAAAACAAAACTGGCCAAACCAAATCCTTTGTAAATAATGTAATAGGAAATTGCCGCACCTATCGAACCTGTCGTGTTTTTGAAATTGGTTTTCCCCGATGCAATGTCATAAAATGAAATATTGGTAGTCTTATCGAAATCGATGTGCCAGTTGATGAAAAATGAAATAAAAGCTAGAAGCAAATAAATGCCTATTGCTGTTATTATAAAACCGATAACTGCTCTTGATTTTTCTTTTTGGCGCCACCATGCCGTAGATTTTTGTTTTTTCTTATGCGGTTTGTTAGAAGGTTTTCCCTTCTCTTCAATCCCTTCTTTCTCCGTTTTATGATTCACTTTCGCTGCCATCCTATCTCCGAATCAGGTTGATTATTGCAAAAATAATCAATTTTAACTTTCGTCTTTTCGGCATTTGAAATGTTCTTTCTTTGCTAAGGTCGTGTTATCTCGTTCGAAGCCTTTCTTCTCTTCGAATATCTGCGAAAAAACTTTTCGGCTTATGATTAGATCGATATTTTTGGTACGTTAGCCATGGCATTATCTTCACGAAGATTGATAAAAACCTGAAATATAAGACTTCGAGTAATTTCATGAATAATGACTTTATTTGATTTTCAACCATTTGCCAACTGGAATATTTTTGTTGGAGATGCGATGGTAAACGTTTTCATCGATTTCTCATCCCTGCAGAATATTTTGTTAAATGAATCTGTTTTTTTGAATGATGTTCGAAAATTCTCGTGTATTTTTGAAAGAAGAAACGAATGAATACATGATTAGATGGAAGAACAATTGATACAGGAAGTTATTGATTTGGCCTTTCAGAATGTAATGGAAGGGAAAGGAGGTCCATTCGCGGCTATGGTTGTACGAGGCGGCCACATAATAGCCATTGCCACCAATACAGTGACTTCCACGAATGATCCAACGGCTCATGCCGAGGTGAATGCCATAAGGCAAGCCTGCAAGCAACTAAATACCTTCCAGCTCGACGATTGCGAGCTGTATACCAGTTGTGAGCCTTGTCCGATGTGTTTTGGAGCTATTTACTGGGCTCGGCTTAGGAAAGTTTATTATGCTGCCCGGCAGGAAGATGCAGCTCAGGCAGGTTTCGATGATTCGTTTATTTTTGAACAGCTAACTTTGCCATCTTCGGAAAGAAAAATACCTTTCGTTTGCATGCATCATCACGAAGCCATAAAACCCTTTGTACTATGGAATCGAATGGAAGAAAAGATCAAATATTGAAATTTAAAAATATATTCAGCTATGGCGCTAACACTTAAGGGAAAAGTCGTAAAAATTTTGCCGATTCAACAAGGCGAAGGTAGAAATGGGGTATGGAAGAAACAGAGTTTCATCATCGAAACCTTCGGTTATTATCCCAGAAAAATATGCTTGATAGCATGGAATGAACGCACAGATGTAGTTTCGAGCCTTGAGATCGACGAAGAAGTTTCCGTGGAATGCTCGATAGAGTCTCGTGAATTCAACGATCGTTGGTACACCGATGTAAGAGCCTTGAATATTTCGAAAAGTACCCCTTCTTCTATTTCATCTTCATCAGACTCGGAAGAAATACATTCACAGCCTGAATCTCCCTCTGAACCTCCGGCTATAGAATATAATGAGATTCAAGATGACAATGATTTACCATTTTAAAGATATACCCCAATGCTTTTCTAATGATATGATCATTGAATTTCTCGGGAGTACAGGATTAAGAATCTAAACATAACATCTAATTTTTCGAAAATGATTATTCCGTTGAGAAAATATATTTGGATGGATGATAAAATCACCGAAGCCACTCAAATTGATGAAAATATCTTTTCACAAGGACTTACGGTTTATGAAGTCATCAGGGTTATTAAAGGCAAACTTCTATTTCTGGAAGATCATTTGAAAAGATTCGAGAATTCTGCTCGAAACATGGGATTTCAGCTTTCATTGAGCCAAAAGGAAATTACATATCGACTTTATGAAATGTTGCATGCCAATGGTTCCCTCGATGGCAATATTGAACTCGATGTGAATTACCGGCCTGATAGTTTTTCCCCAAAACAAACTTTCGTAGCATGGTATATTCCTCACCATTACCCTACGGAAGAAGAATACCGTCAAGGAGTAAAAACCGGGCTGTTCTATTATGAACGAAAGGATCCCAATATCAAGTATAGAAATATAGATTTGAAGGAAAAGGTAAAAATTTTTATCGAAAAGAATAAAATATATGAAGCTTTACTTGTGGATGATGGCGGAGCAGTTACAGAAGGGAGCAAGTCGAATGTGTTCTTTATAAAAGAAAATCAATTTTTTACGCCACCACTTTCGAAAGTACTGCCTGGTGTTACTCGTCAAAAAATCATTTACCTAATCAATCAACAAAATATTGTTTTAAATGAGGGAAATATTTATGTAAAAACGCTGAATACTTATGAGGCTTCTTTTTTAACTGGAACTTCACCAAAAGTACTACCCATTGCATTTATCAATGAACAATCATATAATGTAAATCATCCGCTTTTGCATTTCATTATGAAATCTTATGACGACATCATCGAAAGTTATCTCAATGAGGGGATAAATGGTTTGAATCAATGATTTAAAATCAATAATTTATGGGAAACAATTCCAACTGTAATGAATTGAATGAATTGTTTGGGGAAGAATTTCGGAAATATATTCAGCCTCGAGATGAATCTGAACAAATAAAATTTGGAGAAGACGCTGATAATGGCCATGAAGTTTCGAAATTAGGAAAGAAATTCTATGAAAAAGAATTACGGAAATTACAGATAGAACTGGTCAAATTACAGGAATGGGTAAAGGCGAAGGGATTGAGGGTAGTGGTTATTTTCGAAGGTCGTGATGCAGCAGGAAAGGGTGGCGTTATCAAGCGTATTACCGAATGTCTAAATCCACGTATTTGTCGAATTGCAGCCTTGCCAGTTCCAACCGAAAAGGAACGCACACAGTGGTATTTTCAGAGATATGTTTCTTATTTGCCCAGTGCGGGCGAGATGGTTCTTTTCGATCGCTCATGGTACAACAGGGCAGGTGTGGAACGTGTGATGGGTTTTTGTACTGAAGAAGAGTATTGGGAATTTTTCCGTTCATGCCCTCTTTTCGAAGAAATGCTCATTCGTAGTGGAATTATTCTTATTAAATATTGGTTTTCGGTAAGTGATCATGAACAGGAGCAAAGGTTTCAGCAACGTCTTGCCGATCCGACTAAACGTTGGAAACTCAGTCCAATGGACATCGCCTCGCGCGAAAAATGGGAAGATTATAGCAAAGCAAAAGATGAGATGTTTGCCTTTACCGACACGAAAATATCTCCCTGGTGGGACGTGAATGCCGATGATAAACGCAGAGCCCGTCTCAATTGCATCTCTCATTTACTAAGCATGATCCCTTATGAAGAATTACCTTCACCCCTCATCAAATTTTCACCTCGAAAAGAATCAACGGGTTATGTTAGACCTCCAATAAAGAGGCAAAATTTTGTACCAGAACGATATTAAGAATTTTTTGCAATGAAAATGAAAAAGTTATTAATTTTTATGTTTTTATTGAGTTTGATTGTTGCAAATCCCGTAAAGCAACTTCTGGCACAAAGCCCTCCTTCATGGACTTCCAATGTGATTTGGTATCAAATTTTCGTAGAACGCTTTTACAATGGAAACCCTAATAATGATCCTACTCCCGAAGACATCTCGGTGAGCTCGTCAACCTTTCCCCTCCCCGATGACTGGACAATTACGCCATGGACGATGGACTGGTGGAAGCGAGAACCTTGGGCAGAAAAAACGGGAAAATCCCATCGGGAAACCGTTCAGCATCGCCGTTATGGAGGCGATCTGCAAGGCGTTATCGATAAACTTCCCTATCTGCATGAATTGGGAATTACCGCTATTTATTTCAATCCACTAAATGATGCACCTTCTTTGCATAAATATGATGCGCGCAATTACCACCATATAGATGTGAATTTTGGTCCCGATCCTAAGGGTGACAAAAAAATTATTGCTTCCGAGATCCCATCTGATCCTTCTACTTGGAAATGGACGGCAGCCGATAGGCAATTCCTCCAATTAATCGAACAATGCCACCAAATGGGCATAAGAGTCATTATGGATTATTCGTGGAATCATACAGGTGTGGATTTCTGGGCATGGAAAGATGTTCTGCAAAATTTACAGAAATCACCTTACCGTGATTGGTATGAGATCATTTCTTTCGATAACCCCCTTACTCCTGAGAATGAGTTCCAATATCGTGGTTGGGCTAATGTGGCCAGCCTCCCGGAGTGGAAAAAAGTTAACTTACCTGGGCCAAGAAAATCCAATGGTCCCTACGAAGGAAATTTGAATCCTAAGGTAAAGGAACATATTTTTGCCGTTACTCAGCGATGGCTTGCTCCTAATGGAGATAAAACCAAGGGAATAGATGGTTTTCGCCTCGACGTGGCCGAACAAATTCCTCTGGGTTTTTGGAGAGATTACCGTAAATGGGTAAAATCTATTAAACCCGAGGCTTACCTTGTGGGAGAAATCTGGTGGGAAAAATGGCCCGATAAGCTTATGGATCCTGCACCTTATGTAAATGATGAGATTTTCGACGCAGTAATGTTCTATAAGATTTATGCACCGGCTCGTAGCTTCTTCGTTCACGGAAAAGAAGCCTTAACTTCTTCGCAATTGGCCGATAGTTTACAAAAAGAATGGACAAATCTGCCGAAAAATTTCCGTTACTCTCAAATGAATGTAAATGCTACACACGATAGTCCACGTCTGCTGACTTGTTTTGCCAACAAAGGAAAATACAAATATCATGTCAATCCTTACGAAAATCCTCGATGCATAACAGGTAAACCCGACAAAGATACCTACAATAGAGTTAGATTGTATCTCATGCATCAATTTACTATTCCCGGTTCTCCTTCTATTTGGAATGGTGATGAAATGGGAATGTGGGGCAGCGACGATCCCGATAATCGTAAACCTTTATGGTGGCCCGACACGAAATTCGAACCTGAAACTCGAACCAATATTCAGCCTGGCTTTAAATTATACGATGAAGTGAAATTCGATGCCGATCATTATCACTTTTATAAGCAAATCATCAGTTTACGGAAAAATAACCCTGTTCTGGCTACGGGCGAGATTGAATTTATTTCTTCAGAAGATCGAGTACTGGCATATAGACGCTGGAATTCTTCAGATGAAATATTTGTTTGTTTGAATACCGATACCACTTCTCATCGCATCAAGTTTGCATCAAAAGGGAAATTTGTGGATTTACTTTCTGGAAGAATCATTAAAGGCAAATCAATTCCTATTTTGCCTCTTGAAGGATTGATTCTTCGGAGGGTGGAGTAAGTTAATATGATGCAAGTCCCCAGGTTCGAGGAGACCTTTAAATTCTTGAGGCGACACCATGAGGAGACGAAGAGACGCAAAATTTACGTAATAGATAGTACTGATTTTTCAAAAAGTCAGTAGTTTTCTTTGTAATTTTGGTGGTATGCCATTTATTGTTGATTTTCACTCGTTTTGTTTCGGTTAAGAAACATTTTAATAAAAAGATGAAAAAGGTTAATTTTTCTCAATTAGAACATTGATGCGGGAACCCTTATAGAACTTACAGTCTTCTTTTTTGCATTCTCGATTGAACGAAGAGAATGAACACTGAAGAGATTTTCCTGTTTTGAGTGAAATTTGGAAATTCTCATTTACAAAACGAGCAGCCTCGATAACAGCCAGATAGGTGTTGCGTTTGCAGCAGCGAGGACCTCCCGCATGAGCAATCGAAAAAAGACTGTTGGATGTCATCAGGTTGCAAAGTTCCCATTCTTTTTTGGATAAAGGAGTTGCCTGGGTAATCAAGCTTAAAAAAATGCCGGTACCCACGGCAGCACCACAATTACCATAATATCCACAAAAACCTCCAAGGATATTTTTAGCACGTTTTTGGGCTTCGGTGAGTATAACCGACTTTTTTGACGGTTCATTGATGGTATTATAGTAAGCTGTAAGCAAAGATGCTGCCACAAGAAAGTGATGTTCTGGTCCATGCATTTTAATAGATGGATGTTGCATCAATAAAATAGCTATCTCGAGTGGATCTTTCAGCATATTCATCAAGCAAAATGTTTCGATCGCTGAATAGGCTGGCAAACTATGACATCCGTCACAAACATAATGCTGGTTTTTGCAAATTACGTTGGTTTCGAAAATTTTCTTGCAATAGAAGCACATGGTTTTTTCGAGTATATCATTGTAAACTAAGTCTTCTCCACAAATCAAACAGCCATTTTTATTATCCGACATGATATCTCGAGAGATGCAATTTATTATTGAGCGAAATTAATAAATTTATTTATTCAATATTGACTTTAAGCTTGACTATCTTTTTTTTCTTCTACCAAAGCTGGCCGAAAAATTCGAATTAATGAAGAAAATTCAGATAAGATATGCAAATAAATTAATTTTTGTAGTTTCATTCTGATTTTTTATGGGGATTACTTGGTAAACTTTAGTTTTCCATGAATGATGCAAAGGGCTATTTTTATACTATAGTAGAATTTTTTAAATTATTTATCATTACTGACCGACAAAAAAATTGAATAAAAAGAAGGAGGGACAAAACCGAAGTTTCATCTCTAATACTGTATCAATAAAACATAATTGAGGATCATAGAACCAATCAGGTTGTTCGAATAAAATCTTAAAATCTTCAAATAAACGCATGGCATTATTTTTTTAATAATTTCCAACAAAATTAGAATAAAAAATAATGCCAATAACAGTTTTAATTAATTAGTTATCAAAAAGTTATTAACAATTTGAGTTTATAGACAGACTCTAATTAGTTATCAAAAAGTTATTAACAATTTGAGTTTATAGACAGACTCTAACTAACTGAATAAGTGGTATATAAAAATGTTTAGGAACTTTTTAGAATTTTGTCGGTTAATAGTGATTATTTATATATGGCATAAATTACCGCTTCTTTGAAAGTTGCTATCAAGATTTTTCTATATTTGCAGGTTTGAGGAATGAAAATTTCTTTATGAAATATCTAACTCGTACCATCTGGATATTATCGCTTGTAAGTTTATTTACTGACATTGCAAGTGAAATGCTTTATCCAGTTATGCCGATTTATTTAAAAAGCATAGGATTTACAGTAGTTTTAATTGGCGTATTGGAAGGTTTGGCCGAAGCAACCGCCGGTTTGAGCAAGGGTTATTTCGGTAAACTTTCCGATGAAAAAGGGAAAAGAGTTCCATTTATCAGGATTGGATACGGCCTGAGTGCGATATCTAAGCCTTTGATGGCGGTTTTTATATATCCCTTATGGGTGTTCTTTGCCCGGACACTCGACCGCTTAGGAAAGGGCATACGTACCGGAGCACGCGATGCATTGCTTTCCGACGAATCCACACCCGAAACCAAAGGTAGGATTTTTGGGTTTCATCGTTCTTTAGATACCGTGGGAGCCGCTATTGGTCCTTTGTTTGCTCTCCTTTTTCTTTATTTTTATCCCAATCAATATAAAACCCTCTTTTTTATTGCTTTTATTCCAGGTTTACTGGCTATTGTTCTTACTTTCCTCATCAAAGAAAAACCTTCTATTCAAAAATCCTCCCATAATAAAGTTTCTTTTTTCTCATTCATCAACTATGTGAAAACGAGCAATAATACTTATAAAAAAATTATAGCTGGTTTATTGTTCTTTACGCTTTTCAACAGTTCCGACGTTTTTTTATTACTCAAAATAAAGGAAGCAGGACTTAACGATACCTGGGTGATTGGAACCTATATTTTCTACAACATGGTTTATGCATTGGCTTCATATCCCTTGGGAATAATTGCCGACAGATTGGGGCTGAAGAAAATATTCGTTTTTGGTCTCCTAATGTTCTCCATCGTTTATTTTGGCTTTGCCTTCAATACAAAATTTACTATTTTTTTGGGATTATTTGTGGTTTATGGTATTTATGCTGCTGCTACCGAGGGAATTAGCAAAGCATGGATTACCAATGTTTCTCCAAAAGGAGAAACAGCTACGGCCATTGGAGCTTATACAGCTTTTCAGAGCGTTTTTACCATGCTGGCGAGTTCATTGGCTGGCTTGCTTTGGTATAACTTTGGCGCTACCGTTGCTTTGCTTACTACCGCAATAACTTCCCTGATTACAGTAATATATTTTATTTTCGTGGTAAAACCAAAAACAGTTTGATGATCCTACACAATAAAACTTCTTGCTTACTTACAATTATTCAATTTTTAACAATTTACGCATTGGTGATTTCGTCATCCAATTCTATCGATGCCCATACTGACGAAAAATTTGCACCTGATAGCCTACAAACTTTATTAGTCCGAATTTTATCGGGAAGCGATACCATTGACGATTCCATTCTGTATTTTCCCCGATCGATAGAATTAAGACTGATAACCAACAACGAAAAAGCAGAAATTTTTTATTCGTTGAAGAATACGATAAATGAAATAGGATTCCTTCAATACCATCAACCGTTGTTGTTCAATTCTTCTACTACACTTCTGGCTTATGCTATATTACCATCCCATATAAAAAGTACTATGAAGGAATTGAGGCTTGTAAAAATTGAAAACTTATTTGATTTTCAGATTTTTTGCGACGAGAGGAGATGTTGCCAGAGTTCACGACGTTACAAATTGTTCGATGGCGTAACCGACAATTCAGAAACTGCAGAAAATGGAAATGATTACCTGTGTTTAAAAGGATCAAAAATTGAGTTTTGGGTGGATTTTGGGATAAAACGACAAGTAAATGAAGTAAAATTTCATCTTTATGTGGCAGAAACGAAGAACCTTATCTTACCTTCAATATTGGTAGAAGGTTCAGAAAATGGTTATGAATTTTATCCTCTGGGACAAAAGAGATTTTCTGTTACTTTTAATAAATCTTTTTGGGTGAAAGTGGAATTACAGCCTGCAAAAGTTCGTTATATCAGAATTGGTTTTTATAATTCATCACAAAGTATTGAAAATGATTGTATTTTGATAGATGAAATTCATTTCGATTCGAAAGAAGAAGAATTTTAAGGTATCGGTATAATGTTCATTTTCACCTAGTACAGTTTGCATCAGATAAGAGACAATGTTTTCGAGAAGAAGAAAATGGAAATTTCACGAAAAATCATTGTAATATTCCATCCTTGATTAACAGACGCCTGTCACATAGATCGGAAAGAGAAGGATTGTGAGTTACAATGACGAAGGTTTTTTCGTATTGGTTTCTTAATTCGAAAAACAGCCGATGGAGTTCTTCGGCATTTTTGCTGTCGAGGTTTCCCGAGGGTTCATCGGCCAGAATAAGGGGAGGATCATTGATTAAAGCGCGTGCTACGGCAACACGTTGTTGTTCTCCACCCGAAAGTTCAGTGGGCTTATGGTCTTTGCGGTGGGCTAATCCGAAAAAAGCCAACCATTCTTCGGCTTTTTTCTTTATGGCGTTTTTATCTTTTCCTGCAATAAGAGCTGGAATACATACATTTTCGATAGCGGTGAACTCGAAAAGCAAATGATGAAATTGAAAAACGAATCCTAATTGCTGATTACGAAAGGCCGATAATTGCTTTTCCTTCATCTTGAATAAATCCATTTGTTTGAAGAAAACTTTTCCCTGGTCTGGTTTTTCGATTGTTCCCATAATATGCAGTAAGGTAGATTTCCCAGCACCCGAGGACCCTACGATTGCTAGAATTTCTTTGGAGTATACCTCCAGATGAATTCCTTTCAACACTTCCACTGTTCCATATCGTTTGTGGATATTTTCCACTTTCATCATCGTTTCCATTTTATAAACTTTAATGCTTTATTGCCTTCTTGCCATGTTTTATATTTGTATTTGCACTTTGAGTCGTCAACTTGCGGATCTGATCAACTTTTCTATAAATCTATAAAATTTACCTATCGTAATACAGATTTCCCCTTTATTGTTTATCATTACAATGACTTATAATCGAGTTACAATACCCGCCCTAATCAAAGGGTTATCGAATGGATACCATTCTTCTCCTATAACGTCCCACAAGATACTAAAATTAAGAAAAACTTTTTCACTCAATTGCTGACTATAACCTCCACCGATCAATAAAGCCTTGGTCCATATCCTGTCCTTCACCACTCCTATCGAGGATAAACCCGTGTTTAAATTGGAATAATTTGCTTCGAGATAAAAATTGTGATAGGGATACAGTTTCCCAATAATATCTATTCCATAAGTACTTCCTTTATAGCCGCCTTTTCTTGAGTCATGAGAATAAAGATAGGTGAGATCTATGCCTCCCATTAAATAATTCGTAAACCAATATCCCGCTGAAGGGGAGATATTTACAATGGTTACTGTGCCGAATTGCAATCCAATATTTCCTCCCAATTCTACGCGTTTTTGGGCTACGATGGAGGTAATGAAGGCTAAGGTCAAAAAGAGGAAGGCGAATATTTTTTTCATAATCCATCCATAAGCTGATGATTTTGCAAAGAACGTTGATTTTTCTCTAAATATTTTATCAAAGGTGTGAATAAGTGAAACGCATTAACGATTGAGAATTGGATTAATACATACCTTTGAATGCTCTAAAAAATCGAATTTTCTTTATGAATCTTCATGAATTTCAGGGGAAAAGCATTTTTAAAAGCTATGGAGTAAATGTTCCTGAAGGCATTTTAGCTTTCAATGCGAAAGAAGCAGTTGAGGCAGCGCAAATTCTCGAGGAAAAAACGGGTACTAATTGCTGGGCAATTAAGGCTCAGATTCATGCGGGTGGGAGAGGGAAAAGTGGAGGTGTAAAGATTGCCAAATCGCTCAAGGAAGTCGAAACTTTTGCTGCTCAGATTATTGGTATGAAGCTCGTTACACCTCAAACTTCTGCCGAAGGCAAGCTGGTAAGGAAAGTGTTGGTGGAGCAGAATATTTATTATCCTGGTGAAGAGCCCATACAGGAATTTTACCTAAGCATATTGCTGAATCGCCACCGTGGTCGCACCATAATTATGTATTCTCCAAGAGGTGGAATGGATATCGAAGCCGTAGCCGAAGAAACGCCCGAACAAATTTTCACCGAAGAGATAGATCCCAGAGTAGGCCTTCAAAATTTTCAATGCAGGCGCATAGCGTTCAATCTTGGATTATCCGGCGAAGCCTATAAACAGATGTTACAATTTGTCGATGCACTTTATCGGGCTTACCAAGCAAGCGATGCTTCTCTGTTCGAGATAAATCCTGTAATTAAGGCCTCCGACGGAAAAATCTTTGCAGCCGATGCCAAAGTTATCATCGATAATAATGCGCTTTTTCGCCATCCCGATATCTTGCAAATGCGAGACCTCGACGAGGAAGACCCCATCGAAGTGGAAGCAGGAAACTATAAACTCAATTACATCAAACTCGATGGCAATGTTGGCTGTATGGTCAATGGAGCAGGGTTGGCCATGGCTACCATGGACATGATCAAGATGTCGGGCGGAGCGCCTGCCAACTTTCTCGATATAGGAGGCACAGCCGACGCTAAACGCGTTGAACAAGCCTTTCGCATCATTTTGAAAGACCCTAACGTGAAAGCCATACTTATTAATATCTTTGGAGGGATTGTTCGATGCGACAGGGTAGCTCAAGGTATCATAGATGCTTTCAATAATATTGGACAAATCGATGTGCCTGTCATTATACGTCTGCAAGGAACAAATGCCAGAGAAGCATCCGAATTAATCCAAAATAGCGGACTCAAAGTGTTGACGGCTATCGAACTTCAAGAAGCCGCTGAACTGGTGAATAAAATTCTTAGCTGAAATAAATTTTATACTTTTGCTCGCTTTTCATAAAGACAAAATGTTTTAGTCGAATCATATTCAATTTTTTAAATTAACTTTATTTTTATTTTATGCAAATTGCACAAAACTCCGTTGTTAGCCTCATTTATACACTTCAAGCTAATAACTCGGAAGGAGAAATCCTTCAAATTGCCACCCAAGAAAATCCATTGACTTTCATTTACGGGCATGGACATTTGCTTCCTTCCTTCGAGGAAAACATTCGTGGTTTGGAACCCGGATCTTCCTATGAATTCGCCTTGTCGTATGAAGAGGCCTATGGCCCTTTCGACCCGGAATCAGTACTCGATGTCGATATCGAGATTTTTCATCAAACGCCCGAAGGTGAACAAATGCTTTTTATAGATAACGTCATTCCTTTGATGGATCAAGATGGTAACCGATTCGAAGGAAGAGTAATACAAATTGATGAAAATTCGGTAAAAATGGATTTTAACCATCCTCTGGCCGGAATGACCTTATTTTTTACGGGTTCCATTCTCGATGTAAGACCAGCCTCTCCCGAAGAACTGGCCCATGGACATGTTCATTGAGAAGGCAACCACGGCTGTTGATTCCATAATAATTCATCTGAATTAAATTTTTTCGGACTGCCTGAAGATTCAACCCCCTTGATTTTATATTTGGCAAATTTTCAATAGTTGGAGCTAATTTTATAACTTACTATTATACAAAATATTACAAAATAGAATCAACAATATTTGTTGATAAGAACTTATAAAAATGTGTTATTTAGTTTCGAGAAGTTGTTTAAGCTGGTTAATTTCGTCTCGAAAACGGGCTGCGTTGATAAAATCGAGTTCTTTTACGGCTGCTTCCATATTTTTTCGGGTTTGCTGAATGATTTTTTGTATCTGCTCTTTGTTTAGATATTTCACAAGAGGGTCGGCAGCGACTTCAATCTCTTCTTTTTCAACATAATAATTTGACTGAGGCTTTTTCACATCTACCACCGAGGTTTGCCCAAGAATTTCACTCGTCGATTTGATGATGGGGGTAGGAGTGATGCCGTGCATCTGGTTGTATTCCGTTTGCATCGATCGCCTTCTATTTGTTTCCTCGATAGTCAACCGCATAGAATCGGTAATCTTATCAGCATACATAATGACCCGGCTGTTGATATTTCGGGCGGCACGTCCGGCTGTTTGCGTTAACGATCGTTCCGAGCGCAAGAAACCTTCCTTGTCAGCATCCAGGATAGCTACCAATGAAACTTCAGGCAGGTCGAGCCCTTCTCTTAGAAGATTTACTCCCACCAATACATCGAATTTTCCAAGTCGTAAATCACGCATGATTTCGACCCTGTTGAGGGTCTCGATATCAGAATGAATGTAGCGAGTTTTAACATTGATACTTTGCAAATATTTACTGAGTTCCTCTGCCATTCTTTTAGTTAAGGTTGTAACCAGAACTCTTTCATTTCTTTCCACATTTTTTTGAATTTCCGACAATAAGTCATCGATCTGGTTGGTTGAAGGTCTGACTTCTATTTTAGGGTCGAGAAGTCCGGTTGGTCTGATGAATTGTTCCACCACTATTCCTTCGGCCTGTTTTAATTCATACTCCGCTGGAGTAGCACTCACATAAATTATTTGATTGGTTAGTTTTTCGAACTCATCGAATTTCAGAGGTCGGTTATCGAGGGCAGAAGGGAGCCGAAACCCATAATCTACCAGAACCTGCTTGCGTGAACGATCACCTCCATACATTCCACGAATCTGCGGAACCGTAACATGGCTTTCGTCAATGATCAAGAGATAATCATCCGGAAAATAATCTATGAGGCAGAATGGCCTCGAGCCAGGTTTACGACCATCGAAATAACGCGAATAATTTTCTATCCCCGAGCAGTAACCTAATTCTTTCATCATCTCAATATCGTACGTAACTCTGTCTTCGAGTCGTTTAGCTTCCTGAAACTTTCCAATTTGATTAAAATACTCCACTTGTTTGAACAAATCGTCCTGAATGTTATGAATCGCTTTTACCATTTGTTCGTGCGAAGTAACAAAGATATTTGCGGGATAAATCAGCAAATTATCTTCGTCCGAGATTTTATATCCCGTAAGTGGATCGAAAATTTGAAGTTCTTCAATCTGATCACCCCAGAACATGATTCTGTAAGCTTTGTCGGCATAAGCAGGAAAAATATCGACCACATCTCCTTTCACTCTGAACGTCCCTCTTTTGAAGTCGTTTACGGTACGCGAATAGAGCCCAGCTACCAAATCTAAGAGTATTTTACTACGGCCGACGATTTGTCCTTTCTGTAAGTGAATGACCTGGCGGTTGAAATCATCGGGATTTCCTATACCATAAATGCAAGAAACCGATGAAACTACAATAATATCTCTTCGACCAGATAAAAGGGATGAACTCGTACTTAGTCTAAGTTTTTCGATTTCTTCATTGATGGAAAGGTCTTTTTCTATGTAGGTGTCTGTAACAGGTAAGTAAGCTTCGGGCTGATAATAGTCATAATATGAAACAAAATATTCGACGGCGTTTTCGGGGAAGAACTGTTTAAATTCTCCGTAGAGCTGAGCTGCAAGGGTTTTATTATGGCTCAGCACAAGAGTAGGACGATTTACTTGAGTAATGACATTAGCGATGGTAAATGTTTTTCCTGAACCCGTAACACCGAGTAATACCTGAGCCTTGTCGCCTCTTTCTATTCCTTCGACAAGCTGGCGTATTGCTTCGGGTTGATCACCCGTGGGTTGATATTCCGAAACCAGTTTGAATTGCATAACATTGGTGAATTCTGAAACTGCCATCAAATTTAATACCTCTTTAGGTGAATATAAAAAAGGGAATGTACGAATATACACTCCCTTTTTTATTTCTGACAATCAGAAGTTTCCTTACTTTTTCTTCGGTTTCTGAGCTTCTTCAGCTTGAGCGATACTATCCAGACGAGCTTGTTCAGCAGCGGCTTGAGCAGCAGCAATACTGTCTTCGTAAGCCTTTACTTTAGCAATTGAGTCGGCAATACGAATGGAATCCTGACGAGCTTTTTCAGCTTTTTCTTTTGCACTTGGTCCGCAAGCGGCAATCAGAGCAACTGCACCTGCTAAAAGGAAAAGATTTAATTTTTTCATAGCGGTTTTTGGTTTTAAAATTAACTCTGCAAAATTATAAAGGTTTTTAATAAATTGTATCATTTTTCAAAAAAAAATTTAACATTCTTTAAGAAATTTACGAACAATTTAAGATTTCTTAATGATTCATTTAGGGCTTAAATAAGTATATATCAATGTATTATGCTTAAAAATTCCATAGACGTTGCCGGATTTGCATCTTGATTGTAAATTTGCCCCTATGGATGAAGATGCATTTCTAACCATTGAAAATTCAGGTGAAGGATATTTCAAAAGCAAGGGAAGTCGTTTTATTTCTTTTGCCATTCCCGTGAAGGATGAAGAAGAGATCGACTTTCATCTTAAAGCAATCAAACGGCAATATGCTGATGCTACTCATCACTGTTTTGGGTGGAGTTTGGGCAGGCAACGGGAGAGGTACCGCTATTATGATGATGGTGAACCTTCGGGAACGGCTGGCAGACCTATTTACGGTCAGATTTTATCTGCAGGAATCACAAATGTTCTTATTGTGGTGGTAAGATATTATGGTGGAACGAAATTAGGAACTTCGGGTTTGATAGAAGCATATAAAACAGCAGCCTCAGAAGCCATAGGCAAGGTTGCCAAAATTACAGGATATGAAATAAAGAGTCTTTATCTGGAATTTGATTATTCTTCAATGGAGGTTGTGATGCGAAAGATAAAGCAGTATAAGTTTCAAATTGCCGAATCCGAATATGGTGAAAAATGCTTTATTCATTTGAAGGTTCGAAAATCGTTTTATGACAGTGCTGTTGAAATATTTAGTGATGTGAATGGTATAGTTGTCAGATAAGCAAGCTCGCTTATTAATCCATCTAAACAATAAAGGCTACTGACAGGTTGAATACCTCTCGAAGATGTTCATAAGGTTGTTTTTGTTTATTAACCTTGAGATCACTTTCGATTCCTTTTGCCATAAAAATCAAGTAATCATCGTAATAAATATGGTTTGTGCTGACTTGAATTTTTCTTTCTCGCAAATTCCAACAATCCGAACTTCAATTTTTAAAGTTAGAGGCCGAGTAACATTCTATGCCCGCACACCATTGGCCGTATCAATATAGTTTGCAATGGCACTTGCGGCATTGGCAATCAGGTTTTTATTTCAAAATCCGAGATCAAACTCTCCCATAAGATTTCCAACGGATGTAAGGCTTGCCTGCCTGTACCTTCAAGGATTTGATTTCTGCACGATGTTCCTACAGCAGCAATCTTGACATTTTCGGGTGTTTTTCGTATTTCGGGGAACAGGACCAATTCGCCAACTTTTTGGCTCAAGGCATAATGTTCTTTTTCAAATCCGAATGAGCCGGCCATTCCACAACAGCCCGAAGGGATTTCCTCTACTTTGTAGTTTTTGGGGATAGATAACATGGAAATAGTAGCCTGTGTTGAAGCTATGGCCTTTTGTTGGCAATGCCCATGGAGTTTTATCGAAAGCGGTTTATCAGTAAATTGAGATGATGTAATTCTGCCAGCTTTATATTCTTTGTCGATAAATTCGTCAATCATCAAGCAATTAGAAGCCAGCCGTAAGCTATCTTCCTTTAAATCCTGCCCACATAGATCGGGGTATTCATCCCGGAACGAAAGAATAGCTGAAGGTTCTATTCCAATAAGAGGTGTTTGTTCAGTAATTATATCTTTAAGCATCAAAATGTTACTAATAGCTAATTTTTTTGCTCTGCGGAGGAGTCCTTTCGAAATAAAGGAACGGCCGCTCGGTTTATGCTGTGGGATAATCACTTCATAGCCCAGACGATTCAGTAACATGATGGCTTTTATAACGATATGGGCTTCGGTATAATGGGTAAATTCATCGTTAAAAAAATAGACCTTACCCTTGGGAAACATCTTTGAATTCTGATAACGAGTTATTTGCTTCTTGATATTTACACCACTGAGTGTTTGTATTTGTCTTTGAGGGGCAAAATTCAGGATTCTCTTCAAAAGAGAGGAGGTAAATTTATTGGCAAGTAAGAAGTTAGTGAAATCAGGAATCAGGCTACCCAATCGATAAAGAGTCGAAATATTGGCTACAGCCCATGTTCTGAAGGGAATGCTGTTTGCGTCGTAATAATGCTGAAGAAATTCGGCTTTTAATTTTGCCATGTCTACATTCGATGGGCATTCTGATTTGCATGCCTTGCACGATAAGCATAAATCCATTATCTCATAGAGTTCTTTGTGGTTGAATGGATTTTTCTGTTCGGAATGGGTAAGCATTTCACGCAGTAAATTTGCTCGGGCGCGAGTGCTTGCATTTTCATCGCGAGTAGCCATATAACTTGGGCACATGGTTCCTCCCATCACTTCTGTCTTTCGGCAATCGCCCGAACCGTTGCATCTCTCAACTGCCCTGATAATTCCTCGATCGTTCGAAAAATCGAATATGGTTTCGATATCTTTGGTTGCCTTCCCTGGTTCGTAACGAAGCGAAGTATCCATAGGAGGAGTATCGATGATCTTTCTATCATTGAATATTCCTTCAGGATCCCATGTGTTTTTAATTTCTTTTAAATGTCTGTAATTACGTTCCCCAACCATTAGAGGAATGAATTCACCCCGTAACCGTCCGTCACCATGTTCTCCACTCAATGAACCTCGGTATTTTTTTACTAGCAAAGTTGTTTGCTGAGCCACTTCTCGAAAGCGTTTCACATCTTCCGGGTCTTTTAGGTTCAAAACAGGTCTTAGATGTAGTTCACCACTGCCGATATGTGCATAATAAACACAGGATAAATTCAAACGCTGGAGGATTCGATCGAATTCCTCGATATAAGCTGGAAGTAATTCGGGATTTACTGCGGTATCTTCTATGACAGGAACGGGTTTAGCATCGCCGGGCATATTCGATAAAACTCCCAGCCCGGCTTTTCGCAAAGCCCAAACGCGTTGAATATCCTTTCCCGTGATGAGTGGAAAAGCATAACCATACCCAGCCTGTATCATCTCCGTTTTCATGGCCTCAACTTTTACTTCCATCTCCGAGAGAGTATTTTCATAAAATTCTACAATTAGAATAGCCCCAGGATTACCTTGCACAAAAAAACGATTCTTGTCCTGCTCACGGTTTTCATGGGTTAAATCCAAAACCGTTTTATCCATTAGTTCAACCGAAACGGGATGATATTTCAGTGCAATGAGATTTGCATATAATGCGTCTTTTACATTTTCTAAATGAATGCAAACAAGCCCTGAAACTGGAGGCGGCAAGGGAACCAAACTTAGCTTAATTTCCGTTATTAGAGCAAGTGTTCCTTCCGAGCCTGCTATTAAACGGCAGAAGTTGAATGGAGCACCATCGGGTTTAAATGGTTGACACTCGAGCAAAGAGTCGATGGCATAACCTGTATTTCGACGACGAACACTAGGATCGGGATATTCTTTTCGGATTTCTTCCTGGTTTTCAGGATCGGATAAAATATGATAAATTTGACGATATAATTTATTTTCGAGCTGATTGCCACTTAGTTTGGCCAGGAATTCCGCAGGAGAAAGATCTTTGAATTCCACTTCGCTACCATCGCTCAACATAGCCTTTATCTCCAGCAAATGGTCTCTTGTGCTGCCATAGATTAATGAATGAGCACCACATGAATTGTTACTCACCATGCCTCCAAGCATGCAACGATTAGAAGTTGAGGTTTCTGGAGCAAAATATAATCCTAAAGGCTTCAATATTTTGTTCATCTCATCGAGTATCACGCCGGGCTCTATTCGTATCCATTTTTCGCCGGGGTTGATCTCGAGTATACGATTCATATATTTTCCCATATCTACCACAATGCCATTCCCTACTACCTGGCCTGCCAGAGAAGTCCCTGCAGCTCTTGGTATTAAAGAAATACGATGATTACGGGCAAAACGAATCAAGGTTAATAAGTCAGACTTATCGCGTGGTCTTGCTACAGCTAAAGGAATTTCCCGGTAAGCCGATGCATCTGTTGCATGTATCAGCCGCATCGTTTTTTCTATAAAAAGATCTCCCTTGAGTTGTTCACGGATTTCATCCCAATTGAATTCAATTCCTTCCATTTTATTTTTTTTATATGGATGGCAAAAATAAAAAAAGCGGGCTTTACCCTCTGTAGAATCTTTCGACGAATTATTTTTCGAATAGTGGATTTGGCAGTTCTTTCGAATATCCTATCGGCCGATTTTTGATAACCCTATCGTATAACTGCTCTCCAGAAGAGAAATAAGATTTTGCAAATTCGCAACAAGGAAAAACTTTGGTGCATTGGTATTCCATAAAGTCAACATTGCTTAAAGTTACCATGCTATTAGATTGTGCCAGTGAATGTTCGGAGATTTGCCTTGATTTTTCTACTCCCAAAGCCGACAAAAATCCTTGCTCTTCAGGAATACATTCCCCAATGAGACGCGGGGAATTTATTCACAAAATTTACAATAAGAGAGAAGAAGATTGTGGACGACTAAGAGTTTTCTTCTACTCTAAAATTTTCGGCTAGAAATTTTTTTATCGTGAAAAGGATTAATGACCATCGCTAAAATAATTAATGGTCTTTGGTTGAATAATTCATCTCGATAAAAGGTATTGCCAGACCGCCTGTCCAATTCAGAGTGATTGAAAGTGTAGGAAGCATTGTGATTATATTCTATGCTTTCTCCAAATTGAACGGATAAATCATTCATTTTCTTTGCGCTGTGGCTTTGAGTGATTCCCATCATATACAATCTGTCGAAAAGTTCCGTGGCATTTCGAATTTTGTATTTTATAAAATGCGAAGCATTATTTTCAATTGGTCAGAGTTTTTTCGATTATTTCGGCAAACCACTTGGGTGACCTTCGAGGTTTCATGGTTTGGCTATTGACAAATACGAGGGTTGTTGACCCTTCATTGATCAATTGATTGTCTTGGTTATAGATTCTATAAGAGAAAGTGATTTGAGTATGTGTAAATTTTTGAATTCGGGTAACAATTCTAATTTCATCGTCATACCTAGCTGGCCTTATGTAATGGCATTCGAGATGGATAACAGGCATCAATACTCCTTCATCTTCCAATTTTTTATAGGAACTTCCAAGGTTGCGCATAAGTTCGGTGCGTCCGACTTCATAATAGGAGGCATAATTCCCATGATAAACATAACCCATCGAATCTACTTCGACATATCTAACTCTAAGGTTGGTGACGTGTTCATACATAATAGCGAGTATTAATCATTTTCATCGAATTTCAATCCATTATCGATACTTTTTCGAATAGCTGGAATGCCTTTCTTCATCCACTGAGGAGCAGGACTTCCCTTTAAATAATGATCGAAAAACTGGTACATTCGTTGAGTCAAATCCATGCGGTTTCCCCATGATTTTTCCTTCAGGTTGTGGTCTTCTTTATTGTATACAAGCATCCAGCATGGTTTCTGTAAACGCCTCATAGCGCTAAATAACTCCAGCCCCTGCGACCAGGGTACAGCTCCATCATTATCGTTATGCAAGATGAGAAGGGGAGTATGAATGTTATCGGCAAAAAATAAAGGAGAATTATTGATAAATTTCAAAGGTTTCTCCCAAAGGCTACCTCCAATCCTGCTTTGTGATCTTTCGTATTGTATCATCCGACTTTTTCCCGATTCCCCTCGTATTCCAGCGTAAGCACTAATCATATTGGCAACTGGTGCACCAGCCATGGCACAGGCGAATAGGTCGGTGCGTGTAATAATATAAGCCACTTGATATCCACCCCAGCTATGACCCTGTAATCCAATACGATCCTTATCCACAAAGCCTGAGGACGATAAGGATAGAACTCCGCTCATTACACAGTCGTAAGCATCATTTCCCGGATTGTCGCTCTTATATACTATATCGGGCACAAATACCAGATATCCATTGCTAACGAGATAAGTAGGATTAATAATAGACCGCGATGGTAAAGGTGAAAAATAGCTGTATAGATCTTGCGAACTCTTCTCATAGAAATAGACAATCATTGGATATTGCCTTGTCGAATCGAAATTTTCAGGTTTATAGAGTAAACCATCTAAAGAATCACCTTGAGGTGATATCCATTTCACCACTTCCACAGTTCCCCATTGATATTCTGATTGCTGTGGATTGGCTTGTGAAATCTGCTCCATAATATTAAAGTCGTTTTGGGCATACCATAGATCGGGGAATTGTTGAAATGTTTCCTTTGTAAATAGAAAAGTGTCTGAATTCCTTGATTTTATCAAATTGCTTATCCAGCATTTGCCTCCTGTTAATATGGAAGGTTCACGTTTTAATCGAGGAGAAAGTGTTAAAATGTATATGTCTTTATCGATATAGCTATACCCGGCAAGCAATAGAGGCTTTTCGAGGTCAATATGAATTTCTTCTGGGTTGGTTTTCAAATACCTCAATTTTAATTTATTTTTTCTTCCATAGAAGCGAGTGAGATTTTCGGGAGCTTGTTTCCCCTTAGGATCTATTTTCCATATATCATATTTATCGTAAATCAACACAAATTCGTCATTAGTTGCCCATCCTGCAATACCATAGGAGGGAGGAGGGGAAGGCATGTCGTATTCTTCGAGAGCGAAACATGCTGACAACCCTTTGGTAAGCGGGATGCATTCGTTGTTCTTTAAATTTGTGGCATACCAGCATGAATCATTCGAATGATATCGAATATAAAAGTAGCCATAAGGCGAAAGGCTGACATAATCGGCAACCTTTCTTTCGATGAGTTTTGCCTTGCCATTCTGTAAATCTATTAAATAGTAGTCATAATAGCTGCCATCCCACGATTTCAGCTGAGAATAGGGGAGGGGATTGCTTCCCAGAGCGTATCTCGAGTTTCCCTTCATATAAATGGAAATTTGAGAGATGGTGTCCCTTCCTGCTAAAATTATCTTTTCTTTTTTGATATCATACATGCAAACATAGGAGCGCTTCTTTTCATTTTCGAGATTTTTGAGTTGTTCTGATTGCAGCAAGGGATCACTCCAGCTCCAGATGTCCAACCTTGCAATTTCTTCGGGAAGATGAAGCGTGTCTGTTTTAGACTCTTCTGGTGGATAGTAATATGCGAAATACAATTTTTCTCCATCTTGAGAAAACCAGGGATTGTAATATGGACTAACGCTGGCAGTAGAAACTGACAAAATTGCAGAATCTGCTATAAGTTGACTCTCATTTTTATTTACTCCATACAAGTATAAGCAAATATTCGAGCGAAAAGAAGTGTCTGTTGAATATGAGAAACTAAGCAATGTTCCTGTCTCGTTCCAACTTAGATTTTTGATCTTTCCGGGCTTTTGAAAAACTTTGATTGTCTGGCCTTTTAAAGGATTAAAAATATAAAGGCCAGAAGAATCATTCTCGGGTAGCTTTTGAACAAAGGCCACAGGCCCGTTTAATCGGGGTGTAGCATAATCTTCAATATAAGGGAAAAACCAGCATGGTTTATCGAATGATTCGAAAATACCGAGTTGATAAGATGTTTTTTTCTTAGGAGGATGATATTTGGTGCTATCGGAAGAACTTGTATCTGAGGGGGTAAATTTTCTTTTGAAACAAACCAAAGGGCTTTCTTCCATCAATTTAAAATTATAGAGATGGGGAAACCTGAGCAGGTTATCAGTGGTAAGTGAAAGAATGAAGAGGGAATCGAGAGGTAAGTCATTTTCTTTTATCTTTTTCAAACGCAATTTTCTCAAAGTATCATAAGGCTGTTTAACGCTAAATATCACGTAATTGTTGTCAGAAAATGCGGGATTAACCCCTCTGGGAAAAACTTTTACCTGATGGTCGGAAACATTGAACAAATGAAGGAAGCCATCACCTCTTGCAGGCTGTATGGTAAAAGCTACAAACTTTCCATTCGGGCTTATGCATTTATACGGAATGGAGTTCCATTTTTCATAAACCTCATGAGTAAGTGGTTTTTTCTGGGATAAGAGGATGAGGGAAGGCAAGAGGAGAGTTAAAATCGATATAACCCTCAATTTCTGTTGAAAACGTTGCATTTCAGGGATTTTTTTAATACTTTTATAAATTTAAACAAACCGCAGAAATTGTAGAAAGAAGGTGTAAAATTACGAAGAATGCATGGAAGCAAAAGGAAATTTTAGCATATTTGCTGTTAGAATTGTTTTCGAAAGTTAATTTATATTTCATTTGAAATATGTTTATTTGCATTCTCAAAATGGCCTATGACTTTTAGAAATTCATTGTATGAGTTATATTAAATTTGTTAAAGATCAACTTATTAACCTTGAGTTTTCACTTGCACGCGAGATTTTACGATCGAATCGTGCCGGTGCTTATGCTTCTCAAACCATCATAGGGTGTAATACGCGTAAATATCATGGTCTGCTCATTTGTCCACAAGCTGGCATAGACGATGATAATCATCTGTTGCTTTCGAATCTCGATGAAAGTATCGTCGATGAAGGAAGCGAATTCAATCTGGCGATAAGAAGATACAAGGGAGGAATATACAATCCCAAAGGCCATAAATATGCACGAGAATATGAAATTGACCATGTACCCATAATTACCTATCGAATAGGCAATATGGTCATTACGAGGCAACTCGTATTTGCCATGAATGAGGACAGGGTTTTGATCAAATATACGCTTGTTGATGGGCAGTCGCCTACGAAGATTCGTTTTAAACCCTTTTTAGCCTTTCGGAATATTCATTTTCTAACCCATGCCAATTTAAATGCCAATACTAACGCTCAAAGAGTGCCCGGAGGAATAATGGTAAAGATGTACGAAGGCTATACACCTTTATATATGCAATTCTCGAAAGAGGCGATTGAATATCTTCATGTTCCTGATTGGTATTACGATGTGGAATATTTAAAAGAGATCGAAAGAGGCTATGAAGCGCACGAAGATCTTTTCACCCCAGGCTATTTCGAATTGAACCTAAAAAAAGGAGAAAACGTAATATTTTCGGCAGGGACGACCGAAGCCGACATTTCGAAGCTGAAAGCCATTTTTAACCTGGAGGTTCGCAGACGCTTGTCGCGCAGTAATTTTTTGAATTGCCTGAAAAATGCAGCTCAGCAGTTTATTGTTCACCGTGACGGCAAAACTCAGTTAATAGCAGGTTATCCTTATTTTGGAAGATTTAGTCGAGATACCTTCATTTCACTTCCTGGTCTTACATTGACGGTCGGCAATTCCAGATTATGCCACGAAGTGCTGCAATCTCATTTGTCAGAGCTCAAGGGTCCTCTTTTCCCAAATATCTTGAGCAAAGAAAAACCAGTGTATAACTCCATCGACGCTCCTTTATGGTTTATTTGGGCAGTACAGAAGTATGCCTGCAAAACTCGGAGGATTTCATCGGTATGGAAGGAATTTGGCCCGGCCATCATACAAATTCTCGAAGGATATAGAAAAGGGACAGAATATAATATTCACATGCAAGAAGATGGTCTAATCTATGGTGGTGCGCCCGGAGTAGCTCTTACCTGGATGGATGCCATCATTGAAGGAGTTCCTATAACACCTCGTATAGGTTGTCCTGTCGAAGCGAATGCATTGTGGTACAATGGTATAAGTTTTGCTATTGCAGCGGCCAGAAGAGCTTCCGACAAGGTTTTCGTCGAAAGATGGACTCCGGTAATAAAGAGGCTCAATAATAATTTTCCTGCTAATTTTTGGGATGAAGACAAAGGCTATCTGGCCGATTATACAGATGGTAACTTTAAAGACTGGACCATGCGCCCCAATCAGGTAATTGCTACAGCAATGCAATATACTCCTCTGAAGGAGGAAATCCGCAAAGGAATATTAAGCAGGGTAAGGCATGAATTATTAACCCCTCGAGGCTTGCGTACTTTAACTCCAACACACCCCGATTACAAAGGAATATATGCTGGCAATCAAATTGACCGGGATCTCGCCTACCATCAGGGGAGTGCTTTCCCTTGGCTATTGGGATTCTTTGTCGAGGGCTACTTGCGCATTCATGGCAAAGGCGGATTATCGTTCATAAAAAATCTGTACAATGGATTCGAACCCGAAATGACCGAACATGGATTGTGTACTATTTCGGAAATTTACGATGGTGATCCTCCACACAAGCCCGCAGGAGCTATTTCTCAAGCATGGAGCGTAGCAGCATTGCTTACCATGCACGACTTAATCGAACATTACGAAAAATAAATATAAATGAATTAAAATCCATAAAAGCTATGAGAGTATTGATGTTTGGATGGGAGTTCCCCCCTCATATTACAGGTGGTTTAGGAACGGCCTGTTATGGCCTTACTAAAGGATTGATGAAACACGGTGTGGAGGTGATCTTTGTTGTTCCCAAAGCCTATGGAGAC
The DNA here is from genome assembly GCA_002071415.1 of Bacteroidetes bacterium ADurb.Bin012. Classification (GTDB taxonomy): domain Bacteria; phylum Bacteroidota; class Bacteroidia; order Bacteroidales; family TTA-H9; genus TTA-H9. Next base: position 7,530 of record MWFC01000014.1, on the reverse strand, counting down.
GAAGATCAATCTGCCGTAAGACTGGTGGATGCCAGCGACATAGTCGTCGATCCCAATGACTCTGAATTTAAGGGATTATGGGACAGAATAAAATACATGGAAATCTCTTCCACTATCATTCCTTATGTGAGTCCTGAAAAATTCGAAGACATGAAGATCAGGGAAGAATTGAACAAGCATAGGGATGAACAACACGTCCTGAGCCGGAAATATGAATTTTCTGGTAAATACGGGCCGCGGCTTCTAGAAGAAGTCTCCCGATATGCTCTCATTGGTTCGGCCTTGGCAGCTAAAGAAGAATTCGATGTAATTCATGCCCATGACTGGTTAACTTATCCGGCTGGTATTGCGGCAAAGAATGTCAGCAAGAAACCACTTATCGTTCATATTCATGCCACTGAGTTCGATCGTAGCGGCCAAAATGTAAACCCCGAGATTTATGAAATCGAAAAAAGAGGAATGGAAGAAGCCGATTTTGTGATTAGTGTGAGCAATTTCACCCGCAATATCTGTATCGAAAAATATCACATCGATCCCGATAAGATCATCACAGTGCATAATGCCGTAGAACCGGCAGACAATATGGAAAGTCCGACGGTTGAACGTAATCTCGACGACAAAATCGTCACCTTTTTAGGACGCATAACCTTCCAGAAAGGCCCTGAATATTTCGTCGAAGCGGCACGCAAGGTTCTGGATCGCTATCCCAATGTCCGTTTTGTGATGGCAGGAACAGGCGATATGCAGCAAAAAATGATACGACGTGTAGCCAAACTCAAGATGGGTACAAAATTCCATTTTACTGGATTCTTAAAAGGAAATGAAGTAAACAAACTCTTGGCGATGACCGATGTATTCGTGATGCCATCGGTTTCTGAACCTTTTGGGATAGTTCCGCTCGAAGCCATGCAAAGCAATGTACCGGTCGTTATTTCGAAACAATCGGGTGTGTCGGAAGTTCTCAAGCATGCTATAAAAGTAGATTTTTGGGATGTAAATGCCCTGGCTGATGCCATATATGGACTGCTTGCCTACCCTAAACTGCCCGAAATGGCTACCAGAGAAGGAAAATCAGAAGTTGACAATCTGAAATGGGAAAATGCGGCTTTTCTCGTAAAACAGGTCTATGAGAGAGCTATCAGACTCTCCTCATCCAATTAATCTATAAACTATCCTATTATGAGATCAATTTGCCTTTATTTTCAAATCCATCAGCCTTTTCGATTGAGGACTTATAGATTTTTCGACATAGGTAATGATTCAAATTATTATGATGAATATCAAAATCGCTTTATCATTCGCAGAGTTGCCGAAAAATGCTATTTACCAGCAAATAAATTGCTTTTAACTCTCATTCGAAGGCATGGCCAAGCTTTCAGGGTTTGTTTCTCGATTTCTGGGACTGCAATAGAACAGTTCGAAAAATATACCCCCGAGGTTTTGGATAGTTTTAAGCAGCTTGCTGCAACTGGGCAGGTGGAGTTTTTAGCCGAAACTTATGGACATTCGCTTGCAGGCTTAAAAAACAAGGAAGAATTTAAAAGGCAAATCCTCATGCACTCACAAAGAGTCGAAGAACTTTTCGGGATCAAACCTACTTCATTCCGCAATACTGAGCTTATCTATTCGGATGAAATTGGAGCAACCATAGCCGAAATGGGTTTTTACTCTATTCTGGCAGAAGGGGCAAAACATATACTGGGATGGAGGAGTCCAAATTATTTGTATTACAATGCCTTGAATCCCAGGCTTAGAGTCCTGTTACGTAATTTTCGATTAAGCGACGACATTGGTTTTCGCTTTTCAAACAAAGCATGGTCAGAATGGCCGCTTACGGCCGAAAAGTATGTTAGTTGGCTCAATGCCTTCGATCCCAATCAGGAATTAGTTAATATTTTTCTCGATTATGAAACTTTTGGTGAACATCACTGGAAAGAAACTGGAATTTTCGAATTTTTAGAAGCATTGCCGAAAACCATACTAACCCAATCAAACTTCGAATTTCATACTCCAACCGAAATTGCCAGCCTACATCAGCCGGTAGCTCCCATTCACGTTCCTCATGCTACATCCTGGGCCGACGAAGAAAGAGACCTCACTGCCTGGCTGGGCAATGAACTACAGGAAGAAGCCGTTTCGAACCTCTACGCGCTGGTATCTAAAGTTTACGCCTGCGATGACCCTTCCATCTGGAAAGATTGGCTCTATCTCCAAACCAGCGATCATTTCTATTATATGTGTACAAAATGGTTCTCCGATGGTGAAGTTCACAAATACTTCAATCCTTATCCTTCGCCTTACGAAGCCTATATTAATTATATGAATGTTTTATCCGATTTTATTATTAGAGTAGAAAAGAATTCGGTTGGAAAACTCGAATATGAAGGATGGCCTTCACTGAAAAGTGTATATGAATTCAACAATATTTCCGGACCACCTCTTCCTTTTGTAACTCAAGCACCTCATTTTGTTAGAAGCGATAAAAAATCATCTAAGTTAATGGCACAACCTTCCGATTTAATTCATTTTAGTGATCGAAAGCTGAAAAGTGCACTAAAAAATACTGATTCGGAATTTATCGCAAAAATCATAGCCAACTCGGCTGAAGAAGTAACCGATAAAATTCTTCGTAATCTGACCAAACAAAGAGGAGAAGAAGTTAAAGAACTGGCTCATGAAATTAAAAAGGTTTCGAAAAAGGCCTTGAGTGAGGCTGTTGAAGAAATCCTCTTGCATATTCAGAAATAATGTTGCACTAAGGGAGTATCTTTGTTGTCGATTCATTTATCAAACATTCCTAACTAAAAGAATTGCGATGGCTGCTAATGAAATAATAAAACCCGATTATCTTTTTGAGGTCAGTTGGGAAGTATGTAACAAGATTGGTGGAATTTTTACTGTTTTAGCCACCAAGGCTGGTACAATAAAAAAGGAACTGGATGATAACTATATTGTAATTGGACCCGACGTATGGATGGAAACCCATACGAATCCGTATTTCGAGGAAGACCACCTTTTGTACAGAGCGTGGCGTATGCAGGCAACTTCTGAAGGATTGAAAGTAAGACTTGGTAGATTTAAGGGAAAGAAGGGTGCCGTGGCTATTTTGGTAGATTTCACTTCCTTGTTCCCTCAAAAAGACAAAATATTGGCTCATTTATGGGAAAAATTCGGACTCGATTCCATTACAGGAGGTTGGGATTACATAGAACCTCTGTTGTTTGGATATGCGGCTGGGAAAGTCATCGAGAGTTTTTACGAATATGAAGTATTCCCTCAGGAGAAAGTAGTCGCTCATTGTCATGAATGGATGAGTGGAGGTACAATTCTTTATTTAAAAGAAAATCTTCCACAAATTGCTACAGTTTTTACCACTCATGCCACTGTTTTAGGCAGATCCATTTCGGGGCATAACTGGCCTTTATACCGCAATCTGGAGTTCTATAATCCTGAAACCATAGCACGTGAATTAGGTGTTGTTGCAAAATATTCACTCGAAAAAACCGCTGCTTTGAATACCGATATTCTTGCAACCGTAAGCAATATTTCGGCAGCCGAAGCGCGTAAGTTTTTCGGCCGAGATGTAGATTATATTACACCCAATGGTTTCGATGTTTCATTGATTCCAGATTCTGATTTCGAGACCCAGCGCATCGAAGCTCGCAAAATTCTCATCCACACGGCCAGAACACTTTTAGGCCAGGACATAAGGGATGATGCTTTCATGGTGGTTACGAGTGGCCGCTACGAATTTCGTAACAAAGGCCTCGATGCTTTCATCGATGCCTTGGGTTATCTCGATAAAAACTATCGAGGCGACCGACAAATCATTGCATGGCTTATGGTACCCTTTACCAATAAAGGACCCAATCCTGTCTTGAAAAACCGTCTGGAAGAAAAAGAACCTATCGTCCCTACCGAAAACGAGTTCCTTACTCATAACCTCTACGAACCCGAACAAGACCAAATTCTATCAGCAATAAAGAAAAATCAGCTTACAAATAGCGCCAAAAGCCGCATCAAAGTGATTTTTGTACCTGCCTACCTCGATAATCAAGATGGCATTTTCAATAAATCTTATTATGATCTTTTATTAGGATGTGATTTATCGGTTTTCCCTTCCTACTATGAACCATGGGGCTACACCCCTCTGGAAAGCATTGCTTATCATGTTCCAACTGTGACTACATCATTAGCAGGCTTTGGTCAATGGGTTTTACAGAATTACGATTCACCGAACGATATGGTAAGGGTGCTAACCCGAAACGAAGATAACTACGAGGAGTTTTGTGAGGCAATTGCGGCTACGATTAAAGAATATTCTCAAAAGTCAGACGAAGAATTACATCAAATAGGAGTAAGAGCCAATGCCATGGCGCGAGATTTTGTTTGGGAAAACATGATAGACCAATATTGGATAGCCTATTCGGCAGCAATCGAAAAAGCCATGGCGCGCAGCGATTTATTTCGTCCTCGCATGGCTGTTGGACATCCGGTTGCGATAGCCGAAAAAGCCGAGGCTTCATGGAGAAAGATTATGGTAGATCCGGGTGTTCCACCACGATTGGAGGGCCTGGTACGTTTGTCGAAAAATCTGTGGTGGTCATGGAATAACAATGCCATAGAATTGTTCTCGATGATAGATAAACAATTATGGGAAGATTGCGAACAGAACCCAATTGCTCTTATCGAGTCGTTGCCTCTTGATGCATTGAAAAAATTGGAGAACGATACGGAATTTTTAACGAAACTCGATACCATTGTTGCCCAATTTGATCAATACATGGCCCAAGCTGTCAACAAAGATCCAAAGGTTGTGGCCTATTTCAGTATGGAGTATGGGATTCACGACAGTTTGAAAATTTATTCTGGAGGTTTAGGCATATTAGCAGGTGATTATCTGAAAGAGGCCAGCGATTGCAATAAGAATATCATAGCCATTGGGCTTTTATACAGGTATGGCTATTTCCAACAGGAAATCTCTATTCATGGGGATCAGATTGCCAAGAGTTCTCCTCAAAAGTTTTCGCACATGCCGCTGATACCTGTTCGCGATGCCGATGGTAATTGGATAAAGGTAAGTATAGCATTTCCGGGTCGTACCATGTATGCAAAAGCGTGGTTGGTGGAAGTTGGACGAATCCCCCTGTATCTGCTCGATACCGAAATTGACGAAAATCTCGAGATCGACCGAAGTGTTACACATTTTCTTTATGGAGGCGATTGGGAAAACCGTCTGAAACAAGAATTATTACTTGGGGTGGGCGGAATTCGCCTTTTACATGAACTTAATATTCGACCTCATGTATATCACCTAAACGAAGGCCATGCTGCATTCATCGGAATCGAACGGCTGAGAGATCTGGTTCAGAACGAAAAATTGACATTCAATCAGGCAATCGAAATAGTAAGATCGACCAGCCTCTTTACTACCCATACCCCTGTTCCCGCCGGCCATGATACATTCACTGAAGACTTGCTAAGAGCCTATATTCCACATTATGCCGACAGGCTAACCATTTCATGGGAGGAATTTATACGGCTTGGGCGAATCAATCCTAATGATACCCAGGAAAATTTCTCGGTTAGTGTTCTGGCTATCAATCTTTGCCAGGAAGTGAACGGAGTAAGCCGAATCCATGAAACGGTTACCCAGAAAATGTTCGTAAAAATGTTCGAAGGTTATTTCCCTGAAGAACTTCATATTGGCCATGTTACCAATGGAGTTCATTTCCCTACCTGGGCTTCTATCGATTGGCAAAGAATATATGCACATACTTTTGGAAAGGACTATATACTGAATCAATCGAATCCCAAATACTGGGAAAAAATTTATGAAGTAAGTGATGAGAATATATGGGCTGAAAGAATGCATCAGAAAGAAGAACTGATAAAATTCGTTAAGAAACATGTAAACGATGACATGACCCGCCGGCAGGAAAATCCTAAGTTGATTTTCAGGGTTCTTGAATCCATTAAGGTAGAACCTCTCACCATTGGCTTTGCCCGTAGATTTGCTTATTACAAAAGGGCTTACCTGTTGTTCTTCAATATGGAAAGATTGGCCAAAATCGTGAATAATCCACGTTATCCCGTACAATTCATCTTTGCAGGGAAAGCACATCCCGCTGACCAACAGGGTCAAGACCTCATCAAAAAGATTTATACGGTGAGCAAACAACCTGAATTTCTTGGGAAAATCATTTTCCTCGAAAACTACGGAATGGAAATGGCCAAAAGTTTGATCAGAGGAGTAGATGTGTGGTTGAATACACCCATGCGATTGATGGAGGCTTCGGGTACTAGTGGTGAAAAAGCAGTCATGAATGGAGTAGTCAATTTCAGCGTTCAGGATGGCTGGTGGGCCGATGGCTACAAACCAGGCGCAGGTTGGGCTATTAAAGAGAAACCCACCTATACCAATGATCAATTTCAGGATGAACTGGATGCCGAAACCATTTATTCTACCCTCGAAGAAGAAATCATACCTACGTATTATGATACCGACTGGAACGGAGTTTCATCACGATGGGTAGCCCATGTCAAAAATACCATTGCGAATATTGCTCCTCATTTCACCATGAAAAGGCAATTGGATGATTACTACAAAAAATTTTATACAAAGCTCTTCGATAGAGGTGAACTGATGAAACAAAATGATTTCGAATTGGCTAAAAATATATCGGCCTGGAAACGGCGCGTAACTCGCCTGTGGAAAGATATCCTGGTTTTAAACATGAAATTCCCTGGCTCAGAACATCCTGCCCTGCGTCAGGGTGAAACTTTTCATGCAGAAGTTACCCTCGATATTGGCGAACTTTCACCTGAAGATATTGGTCTTGAGTTGATTTTTGGACGCAAAATCAATGGCACAGTGGATAAACTTCTGTTTAAAAACGAAATGAATCAAGAAATCATCGATTACCATATCGTAAAATTCTTCTGCCATATTCCTATTACTAAAGCCGGAGTGTATGATTTCTCATTCCGTTTGTACCCAAAACATCCTTTACTGCCTCATCGTCAAGATTTTTGTCTGGTCAGATATTTTTAAAAAAGGGAATTTGATCGAAAAAATCAGAACTCCTGACCCTTCAATTGCCTATCTATATTTTACAAAAATACTATCTTAGAAATGCCCTCAATAATCCCTTCAAATCCTTAGCGCACTTCGGTAATTTTTTTGTCGAGACGCCAAAGACCTATAGGGTTTTGTCCAAACCTAACAAGTCTCCAAGACAGTTAGATTTTAACGTCAAGAAAAGAAATTTAAAAAAAGGGTTAGAAGTTGCAGATGATGGGGAGTCAAGAGAGTGATAAGAATGATTTTTTAGATAATACATAACGCAATCATCAAAACCACGATAACCTGATTGAAACCGAAATCGGGAGCTCTGGATATATCGAAGAAAGTTTTTAAAATTATTTTCGATTAATAAAATTCAAGAATATATTTCCTGACTTCGACACATTTTAGAGGTTATTTTTGTAACAATTATATAATGAGATATTTGTGTTTTTTGCGTCACC
>MWFC01000013.1 GCA_002071415.1 Bacteroidetes bacterium ADurb.Bin012 | reverse complement strand
ACAAGCCGTTGGAATTTGCACGGTCTTGATTCTTATTTCAGCGCAAGGAATTCAGCGAAATTTCATGTAATTTTGCAAGCGGAATCTTAAATTTTGGCAAATGGAATTAAAAGATATTGTAGCAATTTCAGGAAAAACGGGTCTTTTTAAAGTAGTAGGCCAAACTAAAACGGGTGCCATTGTAGAATCCTTGATCGACGGTAAAAGACAACCCGTATTTATTCACGACCGTTTGAGCAGTCTCGCTGATATTACTGTTTTTACCACCGAAGAAGACCGTCCTTTGAGAAAAATCCTACAGGCCATCAGGGAAAGGGAAAATGGAGGGCCAGCCCCAAGCCATAAATCAGATGAAACCACCCTAAAAAATTATTTCGCAACCGTAGTACCTGATTACGACAACGAACGAGTCTATTTTTCGGCGATAAAAAAAATCATCTCATGGTACAACCTTCTTCACGAAAAAGGATTACTCGATTTATTAAATGAACCCGAAGAAAAAGATATTTCTGAAGAAAACTCAACACCAGTTGAAAATCCAGAACAATAATCTTCCAAAAATCCGTCGATACAAAAAAGACGGATTTTTTTATGTTATTTTGTAATCGAAGTTCCGTTCATGAAAATTTATTATGCCAGGCAAATTCATCCATGATTTTATCGTTCTAAGGAATATAAGCCTGAATGCATCGCACTTCATCCTTGAATTGCTTTGTCCTATACAACTACCTGAAATTTTTCCAGGGCAGTTCGTAGAAGTAAAAGTGGAACATTCACCGGCTACATTTCTAAGGCGTCCATTTAGCATTCATGAAGTCGATAGGCAAGAAAACTACCTTCAACTTCTCATACAAATTAAAGGTGATGGAACTCGTCAACTTTCCTTACTCGAGCCAGGCGAAAGTTTGAATATGATTTATCCATTAGGAAATTCTTTTCACATGGTAAAACATGAAAAAGTGCTATTGGTTGGAGGAGGATGCGGTGTAGCTCCCTTGTTGTTTCTTGCAAGGATTTTAAAGGAAAACGAAAACGAGCTCTACATTTTAATTGGGGCTAAAACGAAAGAGGATATCCTTGAAAAGAAAAAATTCGAAAAGTTTGGTAAGGTTTTCATCACCACCGAAGATGGGAGTGAAGGAAGGCTTGGTCTTGTGATTCATCACGGCCTTTGGAGGCAAACGCCGTTTATGGCAGACAAAATATATACCTGCGGTCCTGAGCCCATGATGAAGGAAGTGGCCAGGCTTGCGCTAATTCATGGGATAAACTGCGAGGTTTCGCTCGAACAAACTATGGCATGCGGGCTTGGTGCGTGTCTTTGCTGTGTCGTAAAAACAAAGGATGGTCACACATGTACTTGCACTCAGGGGCCTGTTTTCGATTCCAAAGAACTTTCGGGCTGGGTTAACTAATACATTCAAGAAGCCATGGCAGATTTAACTACACAACTCCACCGTCTTTCGCTTCGAAATCCCGTAATGACTGCTTCAGGCACTTTTGGCTATGGAGAGGAATTTACCGATTTCATCGATTTGAATCATTTGGGAGCGATCATCGTGAAAGGTACCACGGCAACATCGCGTGAAGGAAATCCTTATCCAAGGATGGCCGAAACAGCCTCGGGAATGCTCAATGCAGTAGGTTTGCAAAATAAGGGTATCGATCATTTCATCCATGAAATATGGCCTCGCTTGAAACAGTTTAAAACGCCTTTCATCGTAAATGTTTCGGGGAGCACCATAGAAGAATACATCGAAACAGCCGAAAAACTGGATTCTCTCGAAGGAATGCCGGCCATCGAGCTCAATATCTCCTGCCCCAATGTCAAAGAAGGAGGCATGACCTTTGGAACTTCGTGCCTGGCCGCTGCGTCTGTAACCAAAGCCGTAAGGAAAGTTTTTCACAAGACTCTTATCGTAAAATTGTCTCCCAACGTAACCGATATCACCGAAATTGCAAAGGCGGTTGAAGGTGAAGGTGCAGATGCGGTTTCACTCATCAACACTTTGCTCGGAATGGCCATAGATGCACAAAGCCGCAAACCCATTCTTTCGACGATAACCGGTGGATTGAGCGGACCTGCGATTAAACCCATTGCTCTGCGAATGGTATGGCAAGTTTATCATACTGTAAAAATTCCTGTCATTGGTATTGGGGGCATTATGAATGCCATGGATGCCATAGAATTTCTTCTTGCAGGAGCCGTTGCCGTTCAAGTTGGAACAGCCAATTTTATCGATCCTGCCGTAACACTGAAGATTATTGAAGGGATAAATGATTACTGCGAACAAAACAATTTATCGAGTATAAAAGATTTGATTGGAGCCTTAATTATTCCCGAATAAACAACCTTTAAAACAAATTGGTCAAAACGCTTCCCTCTCGATTTTTCTTCGTGAGCAGGATTGGAATGTACCCAAGGCATTATTTCCTGATAAATGAGTAGGAATGCGAAAGAACCTGTTACATTTCGATTTTTGATTCCAAATTTCTTAAACTAAAATCTCCAACATTCTGCTTCCTATCTCTGCGGGGGAATCGACCACAAAAATACCACACTGGCGGAGGATTGTTTTTTTTGCACTGGCCGTATCGTCTTTTCCTCCGATGATTGCGCCAGCATGGCCCATGGTTCGGCCTTTGGGTGCGGTGGAACCGGCAATGAAGGCCACTACAGGCTTGGTACCATGATCTTTTATCCAGTAAGCAGCTTCGGCCTCCATGGTTCCCCCAATTTCTCCTATCACTACAATTCCTTTCGTCTCGGGATCATCCATGAGCAATTGAACGGCTTCTACAATGGTCGTTCCTGGAATAGGATCGCCGCCTATGCCAATACCCGTCGTCTGCCCTAATCCCACTTTGGTTAATTGATTCACTGCTTCGTAAGCCAAAGTACCACTACGGGAAACAACGCCTACCACACCTCTTTTGTGGATAAAACCTGGCATGATTCCTACTTTGGCTTCACCCACAGTGATGACTCCTGGACAATTCGGCCCAATGAGCCTGCAACCAAAAGCCTTGATATATTCTTTAACCTTGATCATGTCTTGTACAGGAATTCCTTCAGTAATACATACAATCAGGTTTATTCCACCTTCAGCAGCCTCCATGGTGGCATCGGTGGCAAAAGCTGGTGGAACAAAAATTATAGAAACATTCGCCGATGTGCCATTCACAGCTTCCTTCACGGTATCGAAAACAGGACGATTCAAATGATAAGTCCCTCCTTTGCCCGGAGTTACTCCCCCTACGATATTCGTCCCATATGCTATCATCTGCAAAGCATGAAAAGTGGCTTCATTGCCCGTAAATCCTTGTACAATAACCCTTGAATTCTTGTCAACTAATACACTCATTGTAAATTAAGAATGTCGATATCTGAAACAAAACTTGACTTTCTCCCTCTTCAAATCCAATTACGAAAAGAGACTTCGAAAAAAGAGCTATAAATATGAACAAACAACTCGAAAAAAGTTTGGCCAAATTATAAAAATTCACACAAAGATAAAACAACCCAGGTTTAAAATGATAAAGCCTCAACGATAAAACAAGAAATCGCTGAATTCATCATGAAAATTTCGTTCGGCTCTAGCCCTGTGCATCAGCCTTAACTATATTTACAGGCTTTGTATATCGAACAAATATCACTCTACTATTCTCCAGTTCAAATCTATTTTAGATACTTAAAACATATTGATTCCCATGCTACTCGAAAACCAGCTCCGTCCACATCGTAGGAATTTACAAGCCTTTATCTGAAATCTATAAAAAATGCTTACTGGCATGATTTTCGAAATCAAGAACAGCTCGATCTAAATTTCCTCTCCTGCTTGATATCAGTATTAGTAAATGTATGTGGTACAGCATGATTACACAAACCAGGCAAGATATAAACCCTTATTCGCTTCATAATACATTAGGTTTTCAAAATCTATATCAGGGTATACCCTGCGTAAAAAGATGATCCATTCAGCCAAACCTTCAAAACGTCAGAATGTAATCCGTTTTCTCTGTTATTTTATAGCTTTGCCGATATATACGAACGAATTCACACTTTCTTGTGAACATGCAAGGCCTTGTCGATATTATCCATTTCTGAGGTGTCAGCTGCTAAAATACATCGATTCAGGCGATAGTCTAAGCCGAACTATAAAGAGGATCAAGTTTGAAATTCGTCGATAAGATTAATAGCAAAAACATTTTACTATCTTTACCAAATCATTAATTTTAAAAACCAGCCTGAGAGTTTATGCTTGTAAAGACTTATGGGAGTGCAGTAATTGGGGTAAATGCGCTGACGATAACTGTTGAGGTAGATATCGAAGCGGGGGTGAATTTTTTTCTGGTAGGTTTACCCGACAATGCGGTAAAGGAAAGCCAGCAAAGAATAGAAGCGGCCTTATATAATAATGAATTGAAATACCCGGGTAAGAAAATTGTAATCAATATGGCGCCAGCCGATATTCGAAAGGAAGGATCGGCTTATGATTTGACTCTGGCCATAGGCATACTTGCAGCCAGTGAACAGGTAAATGCGAATCTACTCGACCAGTACATCATCATGGGGGAGCTATCGTTAGATGGTGAGTTAAAGCCAATAAAAGGGGCGCTGGTAATAGCCATAGAAGCCCGAAAACAGGGGTACAAGGGTTTTATCCTTCCGTCGGCCAATGCCCGTGAGGCAGCCACGGTAAGCGATCTTGAAATCATTGGTGCCGAAAACCTCCGACAGGTAGTTGATTTTTTGAATGGAAAGATAAAGATCGAGCCCACGGTTGTGAATACGCGGGAAGAGTTCTATCAGCGCTTGAATGAATATGAATACGATTTTGCTGACGTAAAAGGTCAGGAAAATATAAAGAGAGCCTTAGAGATAGCAGCGGCCGGAAGTCATAATGTGATTTTAATTGGTCCTCCGGGCTCGGGTAAGACCATGTTAGCTCGCCGATTGCCTTCCATTTTGCCACCCCTGAACCTGCAGGAAGCGCTCGAAACCACTAAAATCCATTCCGTCGCCGGACGTTTAGGATGTAATGCCTCTCTTATTTCGCTAAGGCCTTTCAGGGCTCCACATCATACCATTTCAGATGCAGGACTGGTGGGTGGGGGGACTTTCCCACAACCTGGAGAAATTTCTCTGGCGCAAAATGGAGTCTTGTTCTTAGATGAACTTCCCGAATTCAAGCGTAGCGTCCTCGAAGTGATGCGTCAGCCCATGGAAGACCGTGTAGTTACCATCTCAAGAGCTAAACATTCGGTAGAATATCCTGCGAGTTTTATGCTGGTAGCAGCCATGAATCCCTGTCCATGTGGATATTATAACCATCCTGACATTCCCTGCACCTGCGCGCCGGGACAAGTACAGAAATACTTGAATAGAATTTCGGGACCTTTGTTAGATAGAATCGACATCCACGTAGAAGTAACTCCAGTACCTTTTAGAGAGCTTGCAGGACAGCGCGAAGGAGAAAAAAGTGCGGTCATTAGAAAACGTGTAGTCGGCGCCAGAAAAATTCAAGAAGAAAGATTCAAGAATTATCCGAATATCCACTGCAATGCACAAATGACTTCTAAAATGATCAAGACTTTTTGTACGATTCCACCCGAAGGTCAAACTATACTTCGCACTGCCATGGAAAAATTAGGTCTTTCTGCAAGAGCCTATGATCGTATCCTCAAGGTATCACGCACCATAGCCGATCTCGACGATAGTCCACAGATTAGAACCGAACACCTAGCAGAGGCCATCCATTACAGAAGCCTCGATCGCGAAAATTGGGGGAAATGAAGACAAAACCTTTATTTGTGCAAATTGAATTCCTATATCATACAAACCATTACCCTGTCTATGGTATTCTAATTCAATGAACCCTATTCATCGAGGAGTTCATAGCTGCTAATTTGCACTGGAGCATGAAGATTTTGCAAAACCCGTTCAAGAAGCAGTCCTTCAATCGAATTATATTGATAACCAAAAGTAGCTCTGACTGCATAAGACAAAAATTGAACAGCTCGGTCGAGAGCGATGGGAAGGCTATCCCCTTGAAGAAGCGAGCCAGTGATGATACTGGCAAAAGCATCGCCCGTACCTGGATAACTGGCTGGAAGGTAATCACAACTGACTTTCCAATATCTGCCATCCAGCCGACTATAAGCAATAACTGATGTCCTTTTTGGCAAATCTGGTTGAGGTACACTGGTAACAATTACCGTTTCAGGACCTAAATCCATCATTCGCCGAATATATTCTTTCACTTTGTTTTCACTTATCCCAGGGTCGTAATCTTTATCGAGCAAAAAAGAAAGTTCGGTAATATTAGGTGTAATAACATTAGCCTTCGAGACGAGGCTTCTCATTCCAGTGATCATCTCAGGCTGTATTGAATGATATAAATGCCCATTGTCTCCCATCACGGGATCAATAACCACCAATGTCTTATCTGTATTGAAATCATCAATGAAATTTTTTACGATTTTGATTTGCTGGTGCGATCCGAGGAATCCGCTATAAATTGCATCAAAATGCAGATGGAGTTCTTTCCAGTGATCGATAATCGTTTGAAGATGGGGTGTCAAATCAATGAGATGAAATCCTTGAAATCGGGTATGTGTGGATAAAACGGCAGTAGGCAAAGGGCAAACCTGAATACCCATGGTAGAAAGAATGGGAATCACTACTGTCAGGGAAGCCTTTCCGAATCCCGAAAGATCATGAATTGCCGCTACTCGCTGAATAGGCCTGTTCATAATAGATGTTAATTTTTCCACAAATATAAATTTTATGTCATGTAAATTAATGTCCAATTTCTCCACAAGTGAATTTGTTTTATTTTTGTGCTCCTATTATTGTTGTACAATTTAATTTTTTTATTGGATGAAAAGATTACATACTTACTTACTCAGTTTATTAGTATTGATAGCAGCCGGGTCTGTTAGAGCAAAAGAAGTACCGTTGAATAAGGCAAAGCAAGCTGCAGAGAATCAATATCATATGCAGGCCGGGTATAAGGGAAACATTGCTGAGACTTTCGAAATCAAGGCAAAGGGGCAGAATGTGATGTATGCTTTTAATTTCAGTGAAGGCGGATTTGTTATCATCTCGGCAGATGATGCATTTTATCCTGTTATTGGCTATTCGCTGTCAGGATTTTACAGCGAAGAAAACCAGCCGGAAGGGTTTCGAGGGATGATGGCCGATTATAGAGATCAGATTTTATATCTGAAAGATTTGTCAATCGAAGCAACTGAAGAGATTGCTCAAATTTGGACAGATTTATTATCAGGTCAGACTTTGAAAAGAGGGGGCAAGGCGGTTGGACCTTTATTGCCCAGTCAGTGGAATCAAGATGATCCGTATAATTATTATTGTCCGGCCGATCCAGCTGGACCGGGTGGACACGTTTACGTGGGTTGTGTAGCCACTTCCATGAGTCAGATTATGTATTACTGGAGATGGCCTTTGCAGGGAGAAGGTTCCTACACCTATTACATGCCACAATATGGATATATCTCAGCCAATTTTGGAGAAACACAATACAATTGGAATGGCATGGTATATACTTCGCCCGTTGCTCTTAATTTACCCATTGCTTTAATCGGTTTCCATACGGGAGTATCGGTGCACATGGATTACAGCCCAACAGGTTCGGGTGCGCAATCGGCCAATGTCCCCGATGCTGCTATAAATTACTTCCGTTATAATAGTCAGATTCAATATTTGCAGCGAATTGGCTATACTTCGTCGGTATGGGAAAATATGGTAAAAGAACAGATGGATAATGGCTATCCAGTATATTATTCTGGTCTCGAGGCAGGTTCAAATGCTGGCCATGCTTTTGTTGTGGATGGCTATGATGACCAAACTCCCCGTAATTTTCATTTCAATTTTGGTTGGGACGGTTATATGGATGGATATTATACTTTGGCGAATGCCGGTGGTTTTTCTACTCAGCAGACTATGGTGCGTAACTTCTTTCCTGGAACCGGTTATCCTTACTATTCATCTGCATTCACCGAAATCAAGGATCTGGTTGGGACAATAGAAGATGGTTCTGGCCCGGTGGCAGATTATCTGAATAATACTGACGCTAAATGGCTTTTCAATCCGCAAACAGAATTTGATTCCGTAACCAATATTACCATATCATTCTACCGTTTCGATTTAGGAACCGGCGATACGCTATATATCTATGATGGAGAAGATGAAAATTCTCTTCTCATTGGAAAATATACAGGCAATAACTTACCTGCTGCATTTACTTCGAGCCGTAATAAAGTGATGATTCACTTCGTTTCTGATGGATCTGTTACTTCTCAAGGATGGCTCCTGAATTTTAAAGCTAATCTTCCTGTGTATTGCACGGGTCAGAAAATCTTCACCCAATATGATACTACCTTCGACGATGGAAGTGGCCGCTTTTATTACAATAACAATACAAGCTGTACATTTAAGATTGTTCCTCCTTATGCTTCCTCTGTAACTGTATATTTTGATTATTTCGATACTGAACCAGAAAACGATTGGTTGAAAATTTACGACCTATCCACACAGCAATTGCTGGCAACTTACACAGGGAGTTATCCTGCTTCCAGTCCACCAGCACCCGTTACTTCGCCCAGTGGGCAAGTCTATATGATTTGGAAAACCAATAGTGGTATCAATGCCGATGGATGGCAATTGCATTATGAAACCTTGAACATAGGAATAGAATCCCAAGGACTTCTGGCCGAATGTCATGTTTGGCCTAATCCAGCCAGTGAGTTACTTCATCTATCCTTTGTGGTCGAAAAACAGCAATATATAAATGTTCAGTTATTTAATGCCACGGGATCAGTGGTATTTTCGAAGGATTTAAAGAGTTTTTCGGGAAAATATGAGGAACAGATTCAGGTCGATAAATTAGCTAAGGGCATTTATATTTTGAAAATCACTGGAGAAAAAGGAATATATAACAAGAAAGTAGTCATTCAATAAGGGAAGTCTGAATTATAGTTTCTTTTGCGGCCGCCACTGCGTGGCGGCCGCATCTTCTACAACCCCATCCCCCTCAATCATCAGAAATTTATATCCCTAAAGAAAACCGGCTCGCCTATTATGCGATCCGGTTTTCTTTTAAATCATCGAAGCTCGTCGAAAAAACGAAGATACTGCTTCCTGTTTTGGTTAGTGACGTATTACTAAGCTCCTAAAGTAGCTACCATAACTGCTTTTATCGTATGAAGACGATTTTCGGCTTCATCAAAAACCAATGACATGGGCGATTCGAATATTTCATCGGTAACCTCCATGCTTTCCAGACCAAATTTCTGATAAATTTCTTCACCTATACTCGTCTCACGGTTATGAAACGAAGGAAGGCAATGTAAAAATTTTACCTGAGGATTACCTGTTTTCCTCACTAATTCCCTGTTAACTTGATATGGTTTCAACAAATGAATACGTTCGGCCCAAGCTTCAGCAGGTTCACCCATCGAGACCCAAACATCTGTATAGAGAAAATCTACTCCTTTTACGCCTTCATCCACATTTTCGGTCAGCGTGATTCGGGCACCGGTTTCCTCGGCAATTTTACGACAAATGTCTGTCAATTCTTCATTCTGCCACAATTTTTTAGGCGCTACTGCCCTGAAATCCATTCCCATTTTGGCTGCTCCTACCATGAGCGAATTACCCATATTATTTCTGGCATCTCCACAATAAGCAAACGAAATTTTATTCAATGGCTTGTCGCAATGCTCCATCATAGTGAGAAGGTCGGCCAGAACCTGAGTGGGATGAAATTCATTGGTCAAACCATTCCAAACCGGAACTCCCGAATATCTTGCCAGAGTTTCCACGATTTCCTGTGCATATCCCCGGTATTCTATTCCGTCATATATTCTGCCTAAAACTCTTGCCGTGTCTTTCATAGATTCTTTTTTCCCCATTTGAGAGCCCGAAGGCCCAATATAGGTAACATGTGCTCCCTGATCCAGCGCGGCCACTTCAAATGCACAACGCGTTCGTGTAGAATCCTTTTCGAACAACAACACAATATTCTTCCCTTTCAAGCGCTGATGCTCTGTGCCGGTATATTTCGCCTTCTTCAGCTCCTTTGAAAGACCAAGCAAATATTTGATTTCTTCAGATGTAAAATCGAGAAGTTTCAAAAAACTGCGATTTCTTAAATTGAATGCCATACGTATATCTCCTTTTTATTTTGATGGTTGATAATTTATTCAGCATAAATAATTGTTCCGGCACCAGGTTTACCAAGTTCACTGGCCATAGTAATCAAGGCTTCTTTTCCTGATTTTTCGACAAACTTGATGCAGGCTCTTACTTTTGGCGCCATACTTCCTTCCGAAAATTGATTATCAGAAAGGTATCTTCTTGCTTCGGTTATGCTCATCCTATCCAGAGCCTTTTCATCAGGTTTATGAAAATTGATATATACCTTAGGAATATCGGTTAAAATAATAAATATATCGGCTTTAATTTCAACAGCGAGTAATGAAGAAGCTAGATCTTTGTCGATTACGGCATCGATTCCTTGAAGCTTATTGGAATGAACCCAAAAAACCGGAATGCCTCCTCCACCCACCGCAATAATAATCTGGCCGTCACGTGCTAGCTTTTCGATCGATTTTACATTGTTGATTTGCAGAGGCATGGGCGAAGCTACAACCTTACGCCAGCCTCTCCCCCGAGGATCTTCATGAAATTTTGCACTGGTTTCGGCTGCTATCTTATCGGCCTCCTCTTTCGAATAAAACGGCCCAACGGGTTTCGTAGGGTTATGAAAAGCCGGATCATCCTTATCTACAATTACTTCGGTAATGATGGTCAAAATATCTCGCTCGAGGTGCTCCTCGATGAGAACATTGCGTAATTGCTGTTCTATCATATATCCGATAGATCCTTGAGTTTCAGCCACACAAAAATCAATGGGCTGGGCTGGGATACCAAACATCTTTTCTCCCGCTTGATGTTGAAGAATAACATTCCCCACTTGCGGCCCATTGCCATGCCCAATCACAAAATTATATCCCTGCTTGATGAGAGGCACTAAATATGTACAGGTTTCATATACATTGGCTTCCTGCTCATCAATGGTTCCCTTTTGATCTCCTCGTAGAAGAGCATTGCCTCCAAAGGCTATTACTGCAAGTTTATCCATAAAATGACTTTTTCGCAAAATAAATTGAACAATAACTGATGATTTGCTATTGTACTCGATGCTGAAAACAAAAAAACAAGGGCCGAAATTTTGTCCTTGCTCAATGCTTACAGCTAATGAATCGATTTTAAAAATCGACTGCAAATCTATGAAGAAAAATTAGTTCGACAATTCCTCTTTGCTTTTTATTTCTGGAAAAAACGTAATAACGGCATTTTGGATAATTTTGCAAGGAATGAGAAGAAAATCCGACATAAATATTAAAAACCGAAAAGCTGGATTCGAATATTTCCTGATAGAAACCTATGTGGCTGGTATACAGCTTACAGGAACGGAAATCAAATCCATCAGAGCTGGCAAGGTCAATCTCACCGATGCTTATTGTAGCTTCATAGGAAATGAATTATTTGTTCTGAACATGCACATTTCCGAATATGAATTAGGTACACATTATAATCACGATCCTAAACGCCATAGAAAATTATTGCTGACAAAAAGAGAACTCAAACGCTTGCAAACCAAGGTAAAAGAGAAAGGTTTTACCATCATTCCGATACGTTTATTCATCAATGAAAAAGGTTATGCAAAACTCGAAATTGCTCTGGCCAAGGGAAAACATAGCTATGACAAACGAGAAAGCATTAAACAAAAAGACCAGAAACGCGATATGGAACGCTTCGAGAATTATTGATTTGTATTGTTTTTCTCTAAACACAATACCCATTCTCAAAAAATCTAATTTCTCTGCTTTGAATCGGTAAAAATCTCGAAAATTATCGGATATTTAAGGATAAACCAATAATATTAGACCTCTATGAGAAAGATATACATCTTGTCGGATGGGACTGGCCGCACGGCGAGTTATGCCTTGGAAGCTGCCATGGTTCAGTTTCAGGAAATGAAAGATGAGACAAAGATTGAATTATTTCCGGATGTAAGGACTTCGCAGCAGATCGACCAGATTGTGGAAAAGGCATCAAAAGAGGAAGCTCTTATTATTTATAGTCTTGTGGGAGAACAAACCCGACATTACATGCAAACTATCTGCAGGCATTATATCATAGAAACAGTTGATCTGATGGGGCCTCTACTTATGAAACTCTCGGCTCATTTCGAGCGTCAGCCAGCTGGCACACCAGGACTCTATCAACAAATGAATAAAGAATATTTTAGAAGAATCGATGCTGTGCAGTTTGCTTTTACGCATGATGACGGTTTGCGTATCGAGGAATTGTCGAAAGCCGAAATTGTGCTTGTTGGCGTCAGCCGCTCATTCAAGACCCCTTTGAGTATTTATCTGGCGTACAAAGGCTGGTTTGTTGCCAATGTCCCTATCGTTCTCGATATAGAACCACCCGAAGAACTGTTCCGTATTCCTCCACATCGTGTTTTCGCATTGACCACTTCCGCTCTCGAGTTGAGCAAATTACGTCAGACACGTGTGGAAATTCTAAATGGATATGCCGAAAACTATGCCTCGTTCGATTATGTGAAAAAGGAATTGGCATGGGCGCACACTATCTATCGCAAACAGCCCTTGTGGCATATTATTCATATCAGCCATAAATCTATCGAAGAAATTTCGATAGAAATCCTGTCTTTTATCAGGCAACACCATAACAACCATCCCTTTTAACTTCAGACTCTTCTGAAAAACTTCTATCCCTTACATCACAAAAGCTATCCCCAGAGTAAAGCTACTGAAAATTCGGCAATAAATCAAAGTATCGAAATCAAACTTGTTTACAAATCGCAAGACATTTGCAAATGTCAACATATTATTGTCCGTTTTTAAAATCATAATACAAATGAAAAGGAGTGGTCGGTCGTAACAAAGTTTTCAAAGGAACAGAACCTCTGAACTCTCAGCCTTGCTGCGACATTCATTGCATATCGTTTCTGTAAAGATATATTGCCCTTACTGGAAAACTTTTGCTAAATGAATTTGAAATTATCTATCTCGCGATCGTTAAAATTCATGATATATTCATGCATGCTTTGGTTTTCTGATTTGGCATTTTCGATGAAAATCCGAGCAGATTTCAAGAATTCAGGATTTCGCTGAGAATCGAGCAAAAGGAGATAACCCAAGATAATGTTTCCTGCCATTTCTACCAATCTGCGGGAGTGAAATTCAACAATTTCACTATCTTTTTCAGTATTAACCTTGTCAACTGTTTCTTTATATTGTTGGGTCATCAATTGAAGCGACTTTTTCAAATACTCTTCTGGAATGATTATCTGCGAATCATAATCTTGTATTGCTTTAAGATAAAATCCAGTTGTAACGCCTCTAATGGCGGCTACTACCTGTAACTGTGATGTTCCTTCATAAATGCTAGTAATTCTGGCATCCCGGTATAGGCGCTCTACGGGGAAATCCTTCATAAATCCAGGTCCACCATGTATCTGGAGAGCATCATAAACGATCTGGTTACAGTATTCGCTTGAAATAAGCTTCAATAGAGGTGTGTACATATCGGCCATTTTCTGATAATACTTTTGCTCATTGCGCTCGTTAGGCTCGAGTTTTCTTTTTTCGGCAGCTATGTTATATGATTTGTTAATATCGACAAATCGGGCGGTTTCGTAAAGTAAGGAGCGCATGGCATCGATTTTTACCTTCATGCGTATAAGCATTTCGTATATTGCTGGGTAATTGACGATTGCCTTGCCAAATTGTTCGCGTTCGTTGGCATATTTCAATGCTTCGCGGTAAGCTGCCTCGGCTATGCCTACAGATTGGGCTCCCACACCCAGACGAGCCGAATTCATCAGGGCAATTACGTATTTGATGAGGCCCAATTTCCTCTCCCCTACCAATAAAGCTGGAGCATCTCGAAATACGAGCTCACAGGTAGGTGAACCTTTTATCCCAAGTTTGTTCTCGATTCTGCGAATGGTAACTGCTTTCGAATTTCTATCATACAAAAACAAGGAAAGGCCTCTGGCATCGGTAGTATTCTCTTCCGAGCGAGCCAAAACCAGAGATATGTCGGCATCTCCATTGGTAATAAAGCGTTTCACCCCATTCAATCGCCAAGTTTTACCATCCTGATTGGGCGTTGCCTTGAGCTGGACTGCCTGAAGATCACTGCCGGCATCGGGTTCGGTCAAAGCCATAGCCGCAGTAGCACCTCTAGGAAATCGAGGTAGAAACTCATTCTTGATCTCTTCTGAGGCAAACTCATGAATGGTTTCGGCACAGTCCTGTAAACCCCATATATTCGAAAAACTGGCATCGGCACGTGAAACTATTTCGGCCGACATCACATAGGGAACAATAGAAAAATTCAAACCACCATACTTTCGGGGCAGTGAAATTCCAAATAATCCTGCATTTTTGATAGCTTCCAAATTTTCCTGAGTTCCTCTTGCATATACTACTTCATTATTCACAAGATGCGGACCTTCTTTATCCACATCATCGGCATTCACTGCAATAATATCGCCACTAATCTCCCCAATAATCTCCAGCACCTTATCATAACTATCGAGCGCATCTTCGAAATCAATAGGGGCATAATCATACTCGTTCTTTTCAGTATAGTCGAATTCTCTTAAACTAATGATTTTCGGCATCAAAGGATGGGAAAGATAAAATTTAAGGGACTTGTTGTCGGTATAAAAATTTGCCATGATATATTAATTATTACTTCGAGTTGAGTTTATAAAAATGGATAAATTTAGGAATGATTTCAGCCACATCGCCTATGATGGTATAATCGGCAATTTGATTGATAGGGGCATTGGGATCCTTATTGATAGAAATGATTTGAGCGCTTTTATCCATGCCTGCTCGGTGCTGAATTGCGCCCGATATTCCACAGGCTATATACAATTTAGGTTGAACAGTAACACCGGTTTGTCCAATCTGGCGTTCATGATCGGCCAGTCCGGCATCCACAGCAGCACGGGAAGCACCTACCTCAGCTCCAATGGTCTCGGCTAATTCATAAAGCAACTTAAAATTTTCGGGCGTACCCACTCCATAGCCACCCGAAACAATGATTTGAGCACCCTTCAGATTCACCTTTCGTTGTTCGATATGACGATCAATGATCTGGACAACAAAGTCGACATCGGATAAATACTTTTGTACCTCCACATGATTTATTTTTCCAGAGAATGGCGATGGAAGAGGTTCCTTCTTCATGACTCCATCACGAACAGTGGCCATTTGAGGCCGTGTATCAGGGTTAACAATTGTTGCAATAATATTACCCCCAAAAGCCGGCCGAATCTGGTAGAGAAGATTCTGATATACCTTATTGCTTTTTAGTTCAGTATGGTTGCCTATTTCAAGGCTCGTACAATCCGCAGTAAGTCCGCATCTCAATGCAGAGGCCACGCGTGGTGCAAGGTCGCGGCCAATGGAGGTAGCACCAAATAACGCAATCTGTGGCTGTTCTTCTTTGAAAATTCCAGTTACAATAGAAGCATGCGGAAGGGTCAAATATGGAAATAGCCTTTTATCGTCGGCTAAATGAAGGATATTGACTCCATAAGTAAAAACCTCATCTGCAATATTTTCGAGTCGATATCCTATAGCCAGGGCTTCCAATTCGACATTCAGTTTGTTGGCCAGCCTACGGCCTTTCGATAACAGTTCGAGGCTCACTTCGGCTATATGGCCTTCTTCGTTGATTTCGCAATATACAAATACGTTATTCACAAGACTTTCTTTTAAATTGTAAGGCAAACATTATCCAATAATATGGTTCTGAATCAGCTGTCGTACTAACCATTCTATATCCTGATCGCTGTTGTTCAGAATTTTTGATTCTTTATGCTGAAATACGACATTTTCGATTTTCTTTACTTTGGTAGGTGAACCTGCCAGTCCTATTTTTTCTTCATCGGCTTCAAGAGCATCGCCCGACAATTCTTCGATATCGAGATAAGGCTTTTCGAAGCGCAATTGGGTATAGTCGCGGGTTTCTTCCTGAAGTTCGGTATATGTACGAGCATGTTTGAACTTCATCAGCAATTTGGCATTCCGTGGTCGGCAGGCAGGTGCTGAGCCATGTACCGTAATGCAAACCGGCAAAGGCGACTTTACTGTTTCGACTCCCTGCTCTAATCTGCGTTTTACGACAACTTGCTGTAAATCGATAGAAATCAGTTCTTCAACATAAGTAATTTGAGGTATGCCAAGTTTTTCGGCGGTTTGAGGACCCACTTGTGCGGTATCCCCATCGATGGCCTGCCGGCCCGTAATGAGAAGATGAAAAGGTTCGAGTTTTCTGATGGCAAGCGAAAGTGTATAGGAAGTAGCCAGAGTATCGCTGCCGGCAAATTTGCGATCGGTTACCAGATATCCTCGGTCGGCACCGCGGTAAAGCGCTTCACGAATAATTTCGGCCGCTCGAGATGGACCCATGGTTACGATAATCACTTCGGCATCCACCATCTGATCTTTGATCTTAAGGGCCATTTCGAGTGCATTCAAATCATCGGGATTGAAAATAGCTGGAAGTGCCGCCCTGTTGACGGTTCCATCAGCTTTCATAGCATCTTTGCCTACATTACGGGTATCGGGTACCTGTTTGGCAAGAACGATAATTCTAAACGACATAATATCTGACAATTAGGTTTTCTTTCCTCAAGTTATAAAAACTTCACAAAAGGAAGCCGCAAAATTACAAAAAAACCTCAGGGCAAAAATTCTGGCATTTTTCATCAGATAAGAATAGAAAATAGGGTTATTTTTCAGAATGGATGATTCTTTGTGAAAAAATTATAATTTTGCAACGATTTTCAGCCGATGTAGCTCAGTTGGTAGAGCAGCTGATTTGTAATCAGCCGGTCGGCGGTTCGAGTCCGTCCATCGGCTCATTTATTGGTGATTTGAGAAGTACATCCATCGTTTTGTCATTCTTTTTGCCAGAATAATGGATTTTTTAATACATGCTATAGGCGATAATCTCATCAAGAAGGGGAAAAATATCAGATCATTGTCAGAACAGGTTAAATTCTCCCGTATAACCTTGTAATAAGCCTGAAGGCAAAATTTGATGACTATTTGGCTCAAACCATCCGAAGGGATTAGCTCGCCTATTACAAATATTTATAATAAAATCATTCGAATAAATTCCTCACATAAATCTCGCAAGTATAGCTTTTGTCGTTTCAATCATTTCCGATAATTTCTCAGAGGTATTGGCTTCAGCAATAAAACGCAAATAAGGTTCTGTATTAGAGGGTCTTACATTGAACCATTCACCTGAGAATTCAACCCGATACCCATCGAAATCATAAACTCGGAGAGGATCTTCTTTCGAAAGAAATACACGAAGAAGCTCGTTCATGGCTTCAGTTTTATTTCGAACAAGAAAATTCAATTCTCCTGAATTATGATAATGTTGAATGGACTGAATGAGTCGAGAAGGACGAACACCCCGGGTTTTGAATCTGGAAAGAACGGTCAATAATCGTAATGCGCTCATCAAGCCAGAATCGGAAAAATAAAAATCTTTGAAATAATAATGGCCAGCCAGTTCACCTCCAAACAAACCATCTATCTCTCTTAACTTTGGAGCAGCAAAGGCCCTGCCAACCTTCCAGATATGAACCTGCCCTCCTAACTTTTCGATATATTCCGATACAGATTTCGAAGTTCGAATATCATGCAGAACCCTGGCATACAATCGATCGTTTCTTAGATAATAATGCGCTAACACGGCAATCATTAGATCAGGCGAAATAAATTGCGCATTTTCATCTATAAACATCACACGGTCGGCGTCTCCATCGAAAATAACTCCCAAATCGCATTCCCTTTCGAGCACTTTTGCCTTCAAAGGTTCCAAATTTTTTCCCTCCAGAGGATTGGGAAGATGATTGGGAAAACGTCCGTCGATATCTTCGAACAAGTAAAACGATTCATTTCCGAACAATCCTCTGGCAAACAAACCCGCCATGCCATTCCCGCAATCTATAGCCATCTTTAGATTTCCAAAGTCATATTGCCCTGAATGAATCAGAAAATCAAGATATTCTGTCTTCTTGTCGAATTCGATGATTTTCCCATTTATAACAGCATTATGCACAACGGGCGATTGTATCAAGTGTTCAAGTTTGTTCAATCCAGAATCATATCCTACAGGCAAAGCATTTTCTCTACTGATCTTCATCCCATTATACTGAGGGGGGTTATGCGAAGCCGTTATCATGATGGAAGCCCCAAAACCGAAACGAGCTGTTGCCCAATAAACCATAGGAGTTGTGCTCATCCCCATATCATAAACATCGGCACCCGCTCGTATGACTCCATCACACAATGCCTTGTGAATAGCCGGAGATGATTCTCTGGCATCACTTCCAATCAATATTTTGTGGGTTCGAAGCAAACCAGGCAAATAATAACCTATGCGGAAAACATCTTCCTCATCGAAATCTTCGTTGAATATGCCTCTGATATCATAAGCCTTGAAAGCCGACATAATCAAATCATTCATTTGTGGTTGATACAAAAGTAATTATTTACACCAACTTCATTCTCTCGGTTCAATGATGCCTTCTCATTTTTCAGTTTGAGGTATTTCTGGAATCAACAGGTTGGATACACTAAGGCAAATGGGGCTTTCCATCATCGAGGCTGTATATCCTAACAAAGAGATTGATAGTGTTTTCTTAATTTTGCGGCCGTAATGAGTCATAACATCCTTCAAATGACAAAAGAGATTCCTTCGAGATACAATCCTGAAACTACCGAAGATAAATGGTATTCTTTCTGGGAAAGTCATGGTTTTTTCCATTCGGTGCCCGACGAGCGTGAACCTTATTGTATTGTCATACCTCCTCCGAATGTTACCGGAGTATTGCACATGGGGCACATGCTCAACAATACAATTCAGGATGTACTAATACGCAGGGCTCGCATGCAGGGGAAAAATACACTCTGGGTGCCTGGTACCGACCATGCATCAATAGCTACCGAAGCCAAAGTGGTAGCTAACCTGCGAGAAAAAGGAATCGAAAAATCTTCACTTTCCCGTGAGGAGTTTCTTAAATATGCTTGGGAATGGAAAGAAAAACATGGAGGTATCATTCTGCAGCAGCTTCGTAAATTAGGAGCTTCGTGCGACTGGTCGAGAACGAAATTTACCATGGATCCCGATATGTACGAGTCGGTAATCGAGGTTTTCGTCGATTTATACCATAAAGGACTCATCTACAAAGGCGTAAGGATGATTAACTGGGATCCACAAGCATTAACGGCCTTGTCCGACGAAGAAGTCATTTACAAGGAAGTGCAATCCAAACTCTATTATGTGAGATATAAAATTTACGATAGTGAAGACGAATGGATCATCATTGCCACGACCCGACCCGAGACCATTTTGGGCGATACAGCAGTCTGCATTCATCCCGATGATGAAAGATACAAACATCTTCACGGCCGAAAAGCAGTTATACCGCTCATCAACAGAATAGTACCCATTATCACCGATGAATACATCGACAGAGAATTTGGTACGGGTTGTCTGAAGGTTACTCCTGCTCACGACATCAACGACTATAATTTAGGTATGAAACATAAGCTCGATGCCATTGATATCTTCAATGACGATGGAACTTTGAACGAAAAGGCCATTCTTTATGTGGGTGAAGACCGTTTGAAGGTTCGTAATAAAATTACTGAAGACTTACGCCAAAAAGGATTTCTTGTGAAAGAAGAACCTTATTTGAACCGAGTCGGATTCAGCGAAAGAACAGATGCAATGATCGAGCCACGACTTTCGCAGCAGTGGTTCCTCGATATGAAACCCCTCGCCCAACCAGCCCTTGATGTGGTGATGAACGATACCATTCATTTCTATCCTCAGAAGTTCAAAAACACTTATAAATACTGGATGGAAAATGTAAAAGACTGGTGCATCTCGAGGCAGTTGTGGTGGGGCCATCGTATTCCTGCCTATTATTTACCCAATCGAGAAGTTATTGTTGCCAAAACACAAAAAGAAGCCTATCAAATTGCCCTGAAACAATATCCTGATCTCGATGAATTGAAACCAGAAGATCTGAAACAGGATGAGGACGTACTCGACACTTGGTTTTCGTCGTGGCTTTGGCCTATCTCGGTATTCGATGGCATACGCCATCCTCATAATCCCGACATCGAATATTATTATCCGACCAACGATTTGGTTACGGCTCCGGAGATTCTATTTTTCTGGGTAGCACGTATGATTATGGCTGGATTGGAATATAGAGGCGAAATTCCCTTTCGTAACGTCTATTTTACAGGCATTGTTCGCGACAAATTAGGTAGAAAAATGTCGAAACAACTGGGCAATTCGCCTGATCCTATCGCACTAATGAAAAAATACAGTGCCGATGGCGTTAGGGTAGGAATGTTGCTTACTTCACCCGCAGGCAATGATCTGCCTTTCGATGAAGCACTATGTGAACAAGGCCGAAATTTCGCTAATAAAATCTGGAATGCTTTACGCTTGTTGAAAGGTTGGGAAATAGATGAAAAAATTCCACAGCCCAACTATTCGGCCGCTGCGTGCCGATGGTTCGAGAATAGGTTCAACAAATCATTACTCATTATCGAAGACCACTTCGGAAAATACCGCATTTCAGACGCTCTCATGGAAGCTTATCGCCTGATATGGGACGATTTTTGTTCATGGTTGCTCGAAATAGTCAAACCTCCCTATCAACATCCAATGGATAAAATTACCTATCAGCTTGTGAATGGCTTTTTCGACAACTTACTACGGATTCTACATCCATTTATGCCCTTCATTACCGAAGAAATATGGCACCATCTCCAAACCCGTTCTAAAAACGATACTATTATGCTTGCTCCATGGCCAGATACTCATGAAGTAGATGAAACTTTGCTGAATGATTTCGATTTTGCTCGTGAAGTTATCGTCAATATCCGTAATCTGCGTCAAAATCAGAATATTCCTCCAAAAAAGATGATCGAACTGTATTACATCGATTCAAGCCAATCTAATCTGAAACCCGACTTTAAATCCATCATTACCAAACTTTCCAATCTATCGAAAATTGCACCTCTTTCGGCTAATATGGAGAATGCGCTCACATTTATTGTAAAATCAACAGAATTTTATGTTCCTGCTCCTCAAAATTTCGATCTGGGAAACGAAAGAAAAAAATTAATGGAAAAACTCGAGTATACCAAAAGATTTCTTTCATCAGTGAATTCAAAATTAAATAATGAAGGTTTCAGGAAACACGCTTCACAAAAAGTGATCGAAAACGAGCTAAAAAAGAAGGCTGATGCGGAAGAACGAATTCGACTATTGAGAGAAAAACTCGATCAGTTGAACAGACATTCCAAATAAAGAAAATACAATGAATATCTTGGAAGAATCTTACGCTATACAAAAGCCGTTAAAAAAATGGATTGTAAGAAGAAACATTTTTTTAGAAAAATAGAATCGTTTATTTCAGAAGGGGCATGATTCGAAACCTTACGCATTCTCGGTTTACAGCAATCAAAAACTTTCGCAAGGCAATTTTCCTTTCGATTTCAGACATTTTCCCTTTCTCAAGGGAATTCTCAAGGATAGATAAATATCGGCATTGTTGAAGTCGCCCGTTCGCAGAAACATACCCAGATTATCTGTACCAAGGGTAAAGGAATATATCCGGAACCAAAAGCCCAACCGTGGAATTCGATAACGATAGAGACTCAGAGGAATTCCAATTTCAAATGCCGGAGTTTCATATCTTGGCATAACATAAATGACATTTGCACGTTTAACGGCCTCTTCACCCAATATAGGGAAAGCTTGAATCGCCATGGCATGAACATAATATTTCTCATTCAAATGATAATCGAACTGAATACTAAAGGCTGTTGGCAAGCCCACAGTAAATGAAGTATCGTTCAACGAAGCAGTTGGATTTCCATAGAAGCGGTTGCTTATGTCATTTACCGCTTCATCAACCGTAGTATAAGTGAAGTCCCGGGCATGTTCCCAAAAGTGGCTTACTCCATCGAATACATGTTTCTGGGCATTTCGTGAAAAGCGAATACTCCCAATATCAAGCAATGACAAGCCCAATCTGAAAACATAAGGCTCGAAACGTGCCTCACAAAGCCTGCCCGGGAAAAGTCTCCTCAATTCCCTATTTGTTTTGATAAAAGTTATTCCAAGGTCGAAGCTGAATCCATGACCAAGAGTATAACCTTCCGGACCAGGGAAATCATTATTGCTATAGTCAATAGCCAGTGAAAAACCAGCTTTGGCGTCAAGGTTGCGAATATCCATGGTAGAATCGTTCAATACCACATAGCGGACATTGTCAATTCTTGCAAAATAACCTGAATGACCCCATAGATATTTCAATGTGATGCCGGCCGCCCATAAATCAAACCTTTCCCTTTTTAAGGTGCGGCCAATATTCACCCCAAGTTCTGTCCACACAAGCCCGGCGGTATAAATATTGTAATCGTTGTATTCAATATTATGTTGAGCCTTATGTTCAAGTCCATAATATCCAAAATTAGCGATGTCGTACGGAATGCAGTCGCCCGAAGCAGCTTCGCGTGATTGGAGAAGTAAACCTACACTCAATCCCCTGGTAATATCTACAACCATTGCTGAGGGGAGCAAGACACGATTCTGAGTAAAAAAATTGCGCATAAATGTTCCTCCCTTTGTAAGAAAAGAACGGTTGTATTTACCATACGTCGGAAAAACATAATCCCTGCGTAATAGATCGGTTACGTTAAAATCGGAGCGAGGTATGTAAAAGCCATTGTTGCAAGCAAAAACCTCCAGTCCTATAATATTAAAATCGAGCCAGTAAGCCGAGTAAATAGCTGCCGAAGGATTCGACTGCAAGGCATGGATTCCTGTATAATTTCCAACCGAAAGTCCTGGCGTTTCCTGAGCATTCACTTCGATGATATCCAATAAACAAATGAATATCGATAATATACTGAATAAGAGATATATATTCCTATTCACAAGCATTTTGCAGTCTTTTACTTCATTTTTTAATAGACAAAGCCAAAAAGCTCAGGTTGTTTGGATTCCCCAAGATTATAACGTGTTTTCATCAGGAATGTTTTTTACGCAAACAACATACGTTCTGTAATAAAAGTAATAGAATAATATCCAATGCATTAAGAAAACCATTATTATGAAAATGTGGATAAAAATTGGAAAAAATCAGGCAGCAATAATGAAAAGAAAAATAATAGTTTGCTTATCTTTGCAAATTGTTCTAATTAGAAATGGACAAACCACGAACGAAAGATGAAAAACCTTAAGTACGGGTTGGCCTTTTTCTTTATTCTGTTTATTTACGGAAAATCAGGAGGAAACAGGGCATCTGATGTTTCCAGCCGGGGTGATTTACCTTCCGAACCCCCATTTATCGTTTCCAAGGCCGATACCATATCAAAAACCATTGACGGAATTATACACAAAGCTCATTTCAACGGTAGTATTCTGGTGGGATATAAAGATTATGTGCTTTACGAAAATGCCATTGGATTGATTAATTTGAGAACCAATGACAGTTTATCAGCCGAGACGCCCTTTCAACTGGCTTCCGTGAGTAAATCATTTACTGCTTTGGCCGTTTTAATGCTGGTTCAGGATAGTCTTCTCGATCTCGAGGATAAGGTAAAAAACCATATACCCGAATTTCCCTATCCAACGGTTACGGTGAAGCATTTACTCAACCATACCTCGGGTATTCCCAATTATTTCAATCTTGCTACACGATACTGGCCAAAAAATAAACCAATGAACAACGAAGATATGCTCAAACTTTTGGTAAAGCATAAACTTCGCTTGCAATTTACCCCCGGCACCAAATTCAGTTATTCCAATACAGGTTATGCCGTTTTGGCTTTATTGGTCGAAAGGGTTAGCAAAACTTCTTTCAATGAATTTCTGAAGAATAGAATATTTATCCCTTTAGGCATGTATCATACTTTCACCTACGATCGCCAAACAATGGATACAATTGCTACAGCATTGGGACATCGTTCGTCTCATCCCAATACTTCTCTCTTCGAATATGATCCTATTGATGAAGTTTTAGGCGACAAAAGTATTTTCTCTACACCGGCCGATCTATTTCAGTATAACCAGGCATGGACAACTGATATTCTCATTAAAGAAAATCTCAGAAAAGAAGCCTTTACACGTGCTACCCTCAAAAATCATAGTACGGTGGATTATGGCTTTGGATGGAGATTCAAAAAAATCGAGGGAAAAGACATCATCTATCATAACGGGCTATGGCATGGGTTTACTGCAACCTATACCCGGATACCCGACAATGAGCTTACTATCATCATCCTTAATAATACTAATTCGCATGTATCGACTATTGCGCAGCAAATATGGAAGGAAATTGCTCCAATACTCGAACTCGAACAATCTCAGCAAAGCACGGCTATCAATTAAGTATTGCGTCGTCTACGATCTAATGAGCTCTTCACTTCCCTGGAATCTTCGGAAAATTTCATACCCCTTTCTGGATATCAATCGCAACTTGCCTTCTATTTTGCATCCCATCGAACCTGCATTCAAACCGAATCACACGGAATACAAAATATGATTCCGAACCCAATCGATTTTGCCGAAATAGCCGGCAATCGTATTCATCATCAGGTATGTGAAGCCCCTCGCTATCTCAGATGTAGATTGATCTTGCTGCATGCAACTGCTAAAGCAGCAGATAAGGCTTCAAAATGGATAATCTCCTGAAAGAAATCACTAATGAAAACCCCAAGGTTATTCTCTCACAAATAATAACTTCGTTTGTTATCCCAGTCCGATTATGTTGATCGTAAAAGCAATCGTTTTACCAATGCAGGAGTAGTCAAACAATCTAAAACACAATTAAATATAAATAGATAAACATGGTGAAGTCGGATTTTTGAGCAGAAGACAACTTGTAATATCCCCGAAGGTTACTACTAAAGCTCGAGTAATGTTAGTTCACAAAAAGATATTACAAATGCTTATCACAAGTCACAAGATTTCGTTTCAAGGCATGTTTATCGGCCACCTGTAAAAAACCAAATGGACTGGATGTATTGCCCCAGGTTTCAGGGCTACTATCTTTATCCTTCGATTCCCAGGATAAAGAATCAGAAGGAACCGACATGAAGACAAATTCATCGATAATATAAAGCCAATTGTACTTCGTTCTCTGAACAAGAATTTTTGAAGAAAACGATTTGCCTTATGTCATGAATCAGCAATAGTGTAGTAAAATTATTACTTTCTCTATTAAACCAATTAATTCTTTTTCCCTCAAATAGAGGAAATTAAAATATTGAAATTTATGTCATTCAACAAAGTATTATTAATCAGCTTTTCATTCATTTTTATTTTTACGATCGAAAATTCTTTTGCACAAAACACAGGGCAAGGAGGGCAAAGTAATCCAAGTAATACGAAAGGGAATCTTCCCAGTCAGAAGACAGGGGTCATTAAAGGACGTATCATAGATCAAAGCTCGAAGATGCCACTCGAATATGCTAACATTGCCATATTTCGCAAACGCGATTCAGCGCTTATCAATGGAACCATTACTAACGAAAAGGGCGATTTTATCATCGAAAAACTCCCATTCGGCCGTTTCTTCGTCAAACTTTCATTCATAGGATATGCTACTCGTAGCATTGATTCTGTATTTATTACTCCAAAGCAACCCGAAGTCAATTTAGGAACTATAAGAATCAAGCTGGTCGAAAATAAGCTTCAAGGGGTTGAGATCACAGAAAAAAGAGCACCCGTAGAATACAACCTCGATAAAAAGGTTTACAATGTCGATCAGAACATTGTAAGTATGGGAGGAACAGCCATAGATATCATGCAGACTATTCCTGCGGTGCAGGTCGATCTCGACGGAAATGTAAGCCTGAGGGGGTCGAGTAACGTCAATATCTTAATCGACGGCAGACCGAGCAACTTGGTCAGCCTCGACCAATTACCCTCAAGTATGGTCGAACGGGTCGAAGTTGTTACCAACCCTTCGGCTCGTTATGACCCCGATGGAACTACTGGCATCATCAATATCATTCTGAAAAAGAACCGCGCTGAGGGAATTAACGGTATGGTAAGCGTAAATGCAGGAACAAAGGATAAATACAATGCCTCCATTAATCTCAACTACCGTGAGAAGAAATTCAACTTCTTTACTAGTTATAATTTCAGGCAATTTTCCGACGAAGGAACCAGTTTTTCACATCGAGAAACCATTATCAACGACACACTTTCCTATTTAGACCAGAATGGAGATTCACGACGCAAAGGAAATTTCCACAATTTTACTTTGGGGGCTGATTATTTTATCGATAACTACAATACTTTATCACTAAGTGGTATGTATAATATAAGAGGAAACGATGGAAGGGAAAATATGGATAACTTAAGCACCAACTTTAAATTTGATACCCTAAGCCTCTTTAACCGCACCTCCATCAATTCCAACGACAATTCAGGCTACCAGGGAATCCTCAATTACAAGCGAACATTCGACGACAAGACAAAGGAACTCACAGCCGATGTATATTATTCCTATTCCGACGGAAATTCCGATAATCTAATCACACAAAAATATACTCAGCTTCCAAACGGATTGCTAGGCGAATTGATTCAGCAAAAAACCATTTCGGATAAGAGCCGGAATATGCTTACGGCACAAACTGATTATGTAACCAGTTTATGGGCTGGGCGCTTGGAAACAGGATACAAATACCGTTATTCGAACGAAGATTCCGATTATGGTTTTTATAATTATGATTCGGCTGATGGGTGGACAAGCGATTTTAACCGAAGTAATCGTTTCAAATATTCCGAATCTATTCACGCAGCCTATCTTATCTATACCCGCGATATTACCGATAAACTTTTCATCCAGGGAGGACTTAGAGCCGAAGCCGCTCAGACTACAAGCGATCAGGTAACTCAAGACTCGATATTCAAGAATGATTATTTCAGCCTCTTCCCTACCTTGCATGTCCGTTATAATTTTAATAACAAGAATCAAATTCAACTCAGCTACTCACGTCGTGTAAACAGACCATGGAGCCGTTTCCTCAATCCCTTTATCGACTATTCCGACCCCTTGAACCTTTCAGCGGGTAATCCTGCACTGAAACCAGAATACAGCAACAGTCTGGAACTTGGATATACCTTACAGTTCGGGAAAACCACACTCACTCCTTCGGTTTTCTACACCAATACCAGCGGAGTCATTTCACGTATCATGTCGGTCGACAACAATGGAGTCTCTTTTACTACCTTTAAAAACCAGGATAAATCCTCTGCAGCTGGACTTGAAGTCATTCTTGCCCAGC
Source organism: Bacteroidetes bacterium ADurb.Bin012 (assembly GCA_002071415.1). Taxonomy (GTDB): domain Bacteria; phylum Bacteroidota; class Bacteroidia; order Bacteroidales; family TTA-H9; genus TTA-H9. The sequence goes on along the minus strand of MWFC01000013.1, from coordinate 18,167 downwards.
AATTTGCAAAATGGTGGAGATTGAATACCAACTTCAGTTATTATCATGCCGAAGTAGATGGCCCGGATATAACCCAGCAAACAGCTTCGAGTAATTCATGGACATTCAGGCTTAATTCGTTGATGAGTGTTCCGCGACTGGCCGATATTCAAATCAACTTCAATTATAATTCTCCTATGGTTTTCAATCCTTCCATTGGCAGGCACGGCGGTGGTGGCACTCAAGGAAAAATGGAAGAAAACTACTGGGCTGATTTAGGAATAAAAAAGAACTTCTTAGATGGAAATGCAAGCATTTCGCTCCGATTGAGCGACATATTCAAAACCATGAAATTCAATATGACTACTTACGGCAGCAACTTTACCTCCAAAAGTGAACGTACACGCGATAGTCGAACCTTGTTCGTGGGTCTTTCGTACAAGTTCAACGATTACAAACGCCGCCAGCAAAAATTGCAAGATATGATAGAAGAACTGGATGAATTCTAACAGCTACTGTTCTTTCTTGGGCCGAAAAGGGTAAATTTGCACCCTTTATAAATAATTATGGATTATCGCAAAATAATCGAACAACCCATTTTTCAGCTCATACAAAAAGTTGCGAGTAATCAGAATATCGAGGTTTATATTGTGGGGGGATTTGTTCGCGACTTAATACTGGGATATGAGTCGAAGGACATAGATATTCTTGTGGTAGGCAATGGAATCGAGTTTGCTCGTTCAGTGGCAGATGCCATGCAGCCATCTCCAAAAGTCTCGGTTTATAAAACTTTTGGAACCGCAAGTTTAAAATATAACGATAACTGGAAATTAGAATTTGTAGGAGCCAGAAAAGAATCCTATCATAAAGATTCACGTAAACCCGACGTAGAGCCCGGTACACTGGAGGACGATTTAAAACGTCGTGATTTTACCATCAATGCTATGGCAATAAGTCTGAATGTCAATGACTTTGGAACTTTGATCGATCCCTTTCATGGAGAAAACGACTTGAAAAATAAAATTATATGCACACCCCTCGATCCTTTGGCTACTTTTTCGGATGATCCACTCAGGATGATGCGTGCCATTCGATTTGCTACACATCTGAATTTTACCATTCACTTCAAAGTCTTCGCTTCCATCAAAGAAAATGCTCCTCGAATCCAGATAGTTTCCATCGAACGCACTATAGATGAATTCAATAAAATACTAATGTGCGAGAAGCCTTCCAATGGTTTGAATCTGTTACACAGGTCAGGATTGCTTGGTCAATTTTTCCCCGAATTCGTAGCCCTCGAAGGCATAGAATACATCGACGGAAAGGGGCATAAAGATAACTTCAAACATACATTGGAAGTCCTCGATAAACTTTCCCAAAAATCAGATAACCTGTGGCTGCGATGGGCTGCTTTGCTTCACGACATCGGTAAACCCGCTACTCGACGTTTCGACGAAGAAACCGGCTGGACCTTTCATGGACACGAAACCAAAGGAGCCAAAATGGTGGTTCAGCTCTTCAGAAAATTCAAACTCCCTATGAACGAAAAAATGGAATATGTTTCGAAACTGGTGATGCTTCATCTGCGCCCCATCGCTCTCGTTGACAAGGGAGTAACCGATTCGGCCATACGCCGCCTGATTTTCGAAGCCGGAGACCTGATCGACGATCTGATGACACTTTGCGAAGCCGATGTTACTTCTAAAAATCCGGAAAAAGTAAAAAAATATCTCGAAAATTTTCGACAGGTACGCAAAAGAATAAATGAAGTGGAAGAAAGAGACCGAATAAGAAATTTTCAACCTCCTATCACTGGTGATATCATTATGGAAGCCTTCGGAATACCTCCCTCCCATCCTGTGGGTGTTATAAAAAACGCCATCAAGGAAGCTATCCTCGAAGGAACGATTCATAACGATTATGAAGAAGCCTTCGATTATATGGTGAAAGAAGGCAATAATTTAGGTCTGGTTACTTCGGGCAATATAGAAGAAATAAGAAAAAGATACATAACTCAACAAAAATTGGAAGATACCTCCAATTAAATTTGACAAAGGATATAAAAAAAAGCCCTGTTAAGTAATTAACAGGGTTTTGATGATTCGACTTTTGATTCGAACTTTAAACAACATGAACGATTTCGACAATTTCCATGCCTTTTTTAATTGCTTCAAGGTTAAGGGGAATCAGTTTATGATGACGGGCTGGGAGAGATTCAGTAAGGCCTTTTTCTATATTTTCGAGCTTGACGATGGGTTTAAGCTTCAGATAGGCTCCCAGCACGATCATGTTAAAAACTTTTGTGGCACCCATTTTTGCTGCCTCCGTAGTTGCTTCGACTTTGTAGATATTGATATCTTTTCGTTGAGGGTGGCGAGAAATGCCATTAGGGTCGTAGAGCAAAAGGCCGCCGGGTTTAACACTGTTTTCGAATTTATCGAGCGATTGTTGATTCAGAATGATGGCAGTATCGAATTGACTAATTACAGGACTGCTAATTCTCTCATCGCTCAGAATAACCGTAACATTAGCTGTTCCACCCCGCATTTCAGGGCCATAAGAAGGCATCCAGCTAACTTCCTGGCCTTGCATAAGTCCCGAATAAGCCAGAATCTTGCCCATCGAAAGGACTCCCTGCCCCCCAAATCCGGCTATGATAATTTCTTCAGTCATAAGTAATTAAAGGTATTAGATTATTATTCTGATTTTTTAACCAATTCGCCGTTTACTTTTAAATCGCCAAGTGGATAAAACGGCAACATATTTTCCTCGAGCCATTTGATGGCCTGCACAGGGGTTAATTTCCAGCCCGAATTGCAATTGGATACAATTTCGATGAAGCTAACTCCCCGATCGAGCTTCTGATTTTCGAAAGCCATTCGGATGGCCTTTTTGGCTCTTCTGACCAGAGCTGGAGAATGCACAGCCTGGCGAGTAACATAGTACGTTCCAGGAAGCATGGCTAATAATTCGGTAATTTTTAGCGGATTTCCCATTATTTTTACATCGCGGCCATAAGGACAAGTACTGGTTGGCATATCGGGAAGTGTAGTAGGAGCCATCTGCCCGCCCGTCATACCATAAATGGCATTATTGATAAAAATGATGGTAATATTTTCGCCACGGTTGCATGCATGAATGGTTTCACCAGTACCAATAGCCGCAAGATCGCCATCGCCCTGATAAGTAAATACAAATTTTTCGGGAAATACACGTTTGATGGCTGTGGCAAGTGCTGGCGCCCTACCATGCGCTGCTTCCTGCATATCGATATCGAAATAATTGTAAGCCATTACGGAACACCCCACAGGTGCCACGCCGATGACTTCGCTTTGTATTCCCATTTCTTCGATCACTTCGGCTATCAATCTGTGCGTAGTTCCATGACCACATCCCGGACAGTAATGAAGGACATTATCCGTAAGCACACTGGTTTTTTTATAAACTAAATTTTCCGGGGTACGAATTTCGGGTATATCAAAATTTTGTGTCATTTTTTTAACCTCCAATAATTTGTTTTTCCATTGCATATAATACATCGACCGGAGAGGGAATCATTCCGCCAAAACGGCCATAATGTTCAACCTTTATTCTGTCGTGCGATCCCAGACGAACATCTTCGATCATCTGGCCGGCATTGAGCTCGACAACCAGAATTCCTTTCACCTGTTTCGAAAGTTGTTCTATTATTGAATAGGGGAAAGGATAAAGAGTAATGGGTCGCATAAGTCCAATTTTGATTCCTTTCGAACGGCCCAAATCCATAGCTTTCTGGCAAATACGAGCCGACGAACCAAAGGCAACCAGTAGATATTCGGCGTCATCGCAATGCAGCGTTTCATACCTGACCTCTGTTGTTTCAATTTTGCGGTATTTTTCTTGCAGCTTTAGATTGTGTTTTTCCTGCCTGCCAGGGTCTAATTCGAGAGAAGTGATGATGCGGCGTTCCTTGCCGGGTTTCTTCCCGGTGGTAGCCCATGGATAAAGTTCGTCGATCTGCTGGTTGGTGAGCCTTCCCTGCTGTTCGCTCAGCTCCACTTTTTCCATCATCTGCCCAATAACTCCGTCTGAGAGCATCATCACAGGATTTCGGTATTTGAAAGCCAGTTCAAAACCTAAGCTAACAAAATCGAACATTTCCTGAACCGATGAAGGAGCAAGGACTATAAGCCTGTAATCGCCATGTCCGCCTCCTTTGGTAGCTTGAAAATAATCACTTTGCGAGGGCTGTATGGTTCCCAAGCCAGGACCACCTCTTACTACATTCATGATGAGGCAAGGCAATTCAGACCCCGCAATATAGGATATACCTTCCTGCATAAGACTGATACCAGGGCTCGAGGAAGAGGTTAAAGCACGCTTGCCGCAGGCAGCAGCTCCATAAACCATGTTAATCGCCCCAAGCTCACTTTCCGATTGAAGAACAATCATACCCGTGCGCTCATAAGGTTTTTCCGCCATTAAATACTCCATAACTTCGCTCTGCGGTGTAATTGGATAACCAAAATAGGCATCCGCTCCCGCTCTGATGGCAGCCTCAGCAAATGCTTCGTTGCCTTTCATTAACCTTAATTCTTTCATGCCTTTTCTTTTAAAAGTTGTTAAACCTTAGCTCTATAAACGGTGATTACACCATCAGGACACACAACTGCACAATTTGAACAACCATTGCAATTCCCGTTTACCTTGATTGCATAATGATAGCCTTTGCTATTCACCTCGGCCGATATTGCCAGCACATTTAAAGGGCAGGCAACATTACAAAGTTCACAGCCTTTACATTGTTCAATATCAATGACTACATCTCCTTGTACTTTTGCCATATAATTAATTTTTAGTTTAAAATAATAATCGCCATTTGAATTGACGAAATTACATATTATAATTGAGATACCGAAAACGTTTGCAAGAACTTCGCCTCGACTTTCTACTAATTTAAAATAATTCTAAATGAAAAATACTCATTCAAAAAATTCATTTATAGTTTATTGTAACGATACAAGTGAGCAATATAAATATTTTATTTTCTTTCTCATCCATCATTCCTAAATAATAAGGCCAATAGAAAAACAAAACGCAAATTCCGTTCAAAAAAATCAATGAAATTTAGCCAGCAAATGAACCATAAAAATGGACATCCTTACGATTGGCCCACCAAAGCCCTAAAATCGCTTCCGGTTGGATTCTGGAATACCTTCAATTCGAAATAGGGTAAAACGGCAATCAAATGATCGAAAATATCGGCCTGAATCTTTTCATAAGTTTCCCAACGGGTAGTTTTGGCAAAACAATAAACCTGCAAGGGGATCCCTTTTTCAGTAGGAGCCAGATGTCTTACCATAACTGTCATTCCCTGATGTACATCGGGATTGCTTTTCAGATATTCACGGATGTAAGCTCTGAAAATTCCAAGATTGGTCTGCCGGCGGCCATTAACTACCACAGAACCATCAACACCAAATTGCTGGTTAAATAGTCTAAGTTCTTCTTCCTTCTTCAACACATAATCCCTTATTAGTTTGATTTGCGCAAATTGTTCTAACATTTCGGGAGTACAAAATTTTACACTTCCCATATCAATTTGAAGAGAACGAGCAATACGCCTTCCCCCGGCTTCTTCCATGCCTCTCCAGTTGCGGAATGAGTCAGAAACCAATGTATATGCAGGTACAAACGAAATCGTCTTGTCAAAATTCTCTACTTTTACTGTCGTTAGCGTAATTTCCAAAACAGTTCCATCCACATCATACTTTTGCATGGTTATCCAATCGCCAATCATGACCATATTGTTGGCCGATAGCTGAATTCCAGCAACGAAACCAAGTATGCTATCCCTAAAAATCAATAACAAAATAGCCGAAATGGCACCCAGCCCGCCAAGAATTGCCAGAGGATTTCGCTTGAGCAGAATGGCGATAACCACCACTGCACCTATAAAATAAATGATGATTTTCAGAATCTGGATAAACCCCTTGATGGGTTTGTTTTTCGATATCGGTGTAGTTAAATATAAATCGTGGACAGCATTTAAAAAAGCATCTATAGTGATAAGAAAGACAAAAACAATGTAAAGAGATACAAGAGTATCAAGAAAGGCAATAAGACCCGTCATTTCACTTATGACGATAGGAAGAAATCCCTTGAAAATAAAGGCCGGTACTAAATAGCAAAGCCTCTGGAAAAATTTACGCTGCAAAAGAAAATCGTCGAACAGGCTTTTCGATCGTCTGGCTATGCGTTTGACTATCCTGTAAACGATGTTGCGTACCAGATAGTAAATAAGAACAGAAAGAACCAAAGACGAAAAAAGCCAAATATAATCAGCAATCTTTTCGGCCCAAAAATCAGAAAAACCTATCGAAATCAGCCAATTTTCAAATTGCAAACCCAATTCTCTTAAATATTTATCCATCGATCTGTGTTTATGGGGTCAATAATTAGCAATAACTCATCATGAAAATCATTCAATAAAACCTGATTAAATAATCTCGAGCTTCCATGAATTTACAAAAATACAAACATCTTTATTCGAACGAATGAACATTGTCGAAATATCGAAACACAGAATTCCGAATCATCGGTCAGAAATTTCCGAATAAGCCTCTCTTATCTACTTCTTTAAACCGTAAAAAAATATTTCCTACTCCATAATTTGGAATAACAGGAGAAATAGGCTCTCCTCGAAACCATCAAAATTCTATTCATTCTCTCGAATTGCCAAGAAAATCTCTTCTCGATTGCATGGCAGTTATTAGATATTTAAATCCACCAACCATCGGCCTTGTTGTCGAATAATGAGTAAATTTTCTTTGGTTTCATCCCAGATTATGTCACATCTTGCGGTATCTCCATTCATTTCAATTTTTTCGATTTTATAGAAAACAGGATGAGATTTGATAGAATCATGCAGTGGTAGTATTGATTCGGCATTAATCAGGTAGCTGAGGGTATTTGGGGTAACATATTTACGAGCATGACGAAAATTACCCGTACTTATATCGTGGAGAAAAATCTCGGCCACTTTCTGAGGATTGTTGGAGCGATAACAACCCGCCATCAAGAGAAAAATAAAAAACCAGCAAAATATTTTATTCATAATGAAATATTTTATAAGGCATTGAATTGTTTATTTTTACACCACACCCCTCTCTCTATCGACCTCAATATCAAAAAAGTTTAATCTTTCAAGTAATAATCGATGGTGCTTACCACACGAATATTCTTAATATAAGGGGTATTGGCATCGCGGTCGCTAATAGTGAATTGACCTTGATTGGCACTCTTAATTTTCCCGAGTTTGCTGTTGGAATCTCTGGCAAACTTTTCAGCTGCCGCACGCGCGTTCTTTGTTGCTTCTTCTATCATCCGAGGTTTGATATCGTTCAGACCGGTAAACAGAAACTGCACATTGTATTGATATTCGTCTCCTCCCACGGCAATTCCTTTCTGGAGCAATTCTCCCTGTTCACTCATCAATCGGCGCACCAGATTTACATTATCCGACATGACTGTTATCACCGAAGTAATATTATAACGGTATGGAGAAGGGACCGCTCGGTAGCGATCGGCTTCCATATCGATGACTTGAGGAGCAGAAATACTTATCTCTTCGTCTTTTATGCCATTTTTCTTCAAAAAAGAAACAATAGCTTCATTTTTGTCTTTTAAATTATCGTACAAAACCAATAAATCATTGCCTACTTCCTTAAAAAGAAGGGGCCAGATTACACGGTTAGCTTGCACTTCCATCTCAGAAAGGCCTTTTACGCTTACCATACGGTCGCGCTCCGAAAAAACCTTTATACCTCCTTTGATCATCGAGCCCAACAAAAGCAGCCCTATAGCCAGAATAATGGATTCAGGAATCTTATTTTCCATGTTTCAATTTATTTAATGAGATGAATCAACAAAAATAAGGGATTTATCAACAAAATCATAAAGTGGAGAGAAAGAAACGATGTCAGCAAATGAAATATTTGTTTCCGATTTTTACTTGAATATTTGGAAATATACCCATACCTTTGCAGTAAAAATATTTCATGCGGGTGAATCATCTGCTTAAAAATTCAAAACTATGAAAAAGCATAATTTTAATGCGGGACCTTCTATATTACCGCGGGTTGCCATCGAAAACACGGCTCAGGCTATACTCGACTTGAACGGGTCTGGTTTGAGTGTTTTGGAAATCTCCCATCGCAGTAAGGACTTTCAGGCTATCATCGATGAGGCTGTGGCTCTGTTTAAAGAACTACTGCACATTCCCGAAGGATATCATGTACTGTTCCTGGGAGGGGGTGCGTCCTTGCAGTTTTGTATGGTTCCATTCAACCTCTTCAACAAGAAAGCAGCCTATCTCGAAACAGGCGTATGGGCCAAAAAAGCCATCAAAGAAGCTAAACTCTTTGGCGAAGTAGTCATACCTGCTTCGTCAAGCGACAAAAATTTCAACTATGTCCCCAAGGGTTTTACCATTCCCACCGATGTAGATTACTTCCACATTACTACCAACAACACGATTTATGGAACCGAACTTCGTGAAGACCTCGACAGCCCCGTTCCTCTGGTTGCCGACATGTCGTCCGACATCATGAGCAGGCCTTTGGACGTTTCAAAATATGCCATCATATATGGAGGTGCACAGAAAAACGTCGGTCCTGCAGGAGTCGCTTTCGTTATAATTCGTGAAGATGTTCTGGGCAAAGTGGAACGCAATATTCCCACCATGCTCGATTATCGTACACACATCAAGGAAGGATCGTTATTCAATACTCCTCCAGTTCTACCTATTTACACCCTTATGCAGACCTTGCGCTGGCTCAAAGGGCTGGGCGGAGTGAGCGAAATGGAAAAAATCAACAAACAAAAGGCTAATCTGCTTTACGACTACATCGACCAGAGCAAGATGTTCGTGGGAACAGCCGAAAAAGACAGCCGTTCGCTCATGAATGTATGCTTTGTAATGAAACCCCAATATACCGACAAGGAGGAAGCCTTCATGGACTTTGCAAAAAACAAGGGAATGGTTGGAATTAAAGGTCACCGTTCAGTAGGCGGTTTTAGAGCCTCCTTATACAATGCTTTGCCCATCGAAAGTGTAAAAGCTCTGATTGCTTGCATGGAAGAATTCGAAAAGGCAAATGCCTGAATGCCCTCTCGAAAAGAATAATTAGAAAACCGTACTCTTTCAGTACGGTTTTTCTGTTTTGTATAAAAATTTTCATTGCTCGGAAAATTTACAGTTTTTTATACTAAATTAGCATTCCTATTTTAAATAGACTCCAAAACATGAAACTTACTAATTTTCTATTGATATTTACAGTGTTTTGGATGACTACCGTGGGTTGTCATTCACAAAATAAGGGAGGAAATATGCAAAGCATCGATCGTAAACCTGCTGTGGCGGGTCAGTTTTATCCGGCCGATAGTGCTTCACTGCAAAAAAGTCTCGAAAACTTGTTTGTACAGGCAAAACCGGGCCCAACTCTCAATCTCAGAGCCATCATAGTGCCTCATGCAGGCTATATTTTCTCGGGAAAAGTAGCTGCATCGGGGTTCAATCAGATCCCAGCCGACATGAAATACGAAAATATTTTTATCATTGGGCCAAGCCACCGCGCAGCCTGGGATGGAGCAAGCGTTTACGACAGGGGCGATTATATTACCCCCTTAGGCAAAGCTACAGTAAACACTCAATTGGCCAGCGAACTCATAAAAAAATATTCTTTCTTTTCTTATCGCCAAGATGCCGATGCCTATGAACACGACATCGAGGTTCAGATTCCTTTCCTGCAAAAACATCTTAAGAATCCATTCAAAATCGTTCCAATCATCATTGGTACGGATTCACCCGAAACCCTCAAGAAAATTGCGTCAGCATTAAAACCATGGTTCAACCCAAACAATCTTTTTGTAATTTCGACCGATTTTTCACATTATCCTTCATTCGAAGATGCGGTGAATGTGGACAGGGTCACTGCACAAGCTATTTGTACCAATTCTCCCCAAAACCTTCTCGATACCTTGATTTCGAATCGTAAAAAACATATCTCCGGGCTTTCGACAAGCCTCTGTGGCTCTTCTGCAGTTTTCACACTGCTTTACATTACTTTCGAATTACCCGGAATCGAAATCAAAGACATCGACTATCAAAATTCAGGTCACAGTCCCTATGGCGACCAAGACCACGTGGTAGGCTATCACGCCATGACCATAACCCAAAAACTTAGTTCGAACGATTTTTCGCTTACCGATACCGATAAAAAGAATCTATTGAAGATTGCACGTCAAAGCATAGAACAATATTTCAAGACGAAAACGCGACTGCCAAAACCCGATGCACTTCTTACCCCGAATCTGCTGAAACCCTGCGGAGCTTTTGTTACACTTCATAAACACGGAGAACTAAGAGGCTGTATAGGCCATTTTGGAGAAGACAAACCACTGTGGGAAACTGTAGCCGAAATGGCTCTTGCATCGGCTTTCAACGATACGCGATTTTATCCCTTAAGCGAAGAGGAACTCAGAGAAATTGAAATAGAAATTTCGGTGCTTACACCCATGCGCAAAATCTCATCCATCAACGAAATTCAATTAGGAAAACATGGCATCTACATCAAAAAAGGCTGGAGATCGGGTACATTCTTGCCTCAAGTAGCAACCGAAACAGGCTGGACACTCGAAGAATTTCTTGGCCATTGTAGCCGCGATAAAGCTGGCTTGGGTTGGGACGGTTGGAAAGACGCCGAAATCTATATTTATGAAGCTATCGTTTTCAGCGAAAAAGAGTTTTAATCTTCACCCGCGGGCACAAATAAACTTGTATTTACAATAACGACAGGCATTCTTGTTTGAAGTCTGGACAAAGGATTGATTAAGGTCGAAAAGATTTCTAAGCAACATTTTTATTTGTTGCTCAATGTATTGTATAGATTGTATAGAGGAATTAAATTGAACAGGATTATCATTTGAATGGGAAGGATTTTTTATTATGGCCTCAGTAAAACCAATATCAGATCTTCTAAGAAACATTATGCCAGCCTTCACATCATTCAATTTCGGATTATTCATCTTATACATCCATAAATAAGTAAGCAATTGAAAGGCTTTGTCTGTATCTAATTTATTGGAAAGATTTTTTGAAATATCTAAAGACAATTTCTTATCTAAGCCTTTGCCTGTTTTGTAGTCTATGATGCGAATTTGCTCGCCTACTTGATCGATGCGATCGATTCGGCCATGAATGACTACCGAATCTAAAGAGATGTCACTACCATCCATATCAACTGATAATGGAAAAGGCATGGTATAAGTGATTACCTTTTCAAGATTCAAAATTTGCAAATCGGGATAATCCTTTAAAAACTCGATTTCATTCTGAAAAAATCTTGTAAGAATTTGTTGAGCCACGCCAAAAAGCAACTTATTACGTCCATAGTCGATATCTATGCCTTCGAGCTCACTCTGGAAACTCTTCCTGATTAAATCATCTAATTGAGTAAGTTTATTATTTATAAATTCTTCAGTTACACGAAATGGATACTCATGAGGATAAAATTCCTGTAAAACTTTATGAACCACCGTCCCAAAAACAGCTTCATCAATTTCTCCTTCGGTAATCTGATAATCGATCAAACCCACCATATAGTCGAAATAAAATTTTACACCACAAACGTTAAAAGTCCACAAAGCCGAAGGCGAAAGCCCATCTTGAGCTTTATACGTCAATTTTTTCATGACTTCGGGAGTTTTAGTAAAAACTATTTCCTCGTGAGGAATGCTGGGGTAGCGAAAGCTCACCGTGGTGGTTGAGATTTTCGTATTTTTCACATTTAAAGGGAATTCGTTTTCGATTTGAAGGATAAAGCGACTTTTTTCACCTCCGCCCAAACCCCCGGGTTCGCTGTTGTAAAACATAAAGGCTTGCTTGCAGCCCTGAAGCAAACGGTAAAAATGATAGGCCGAAATAGCCGATTGATGAGCATCGACAGGCAGATTGAATTCTTTTTCTATTCTTACATCGAAAGGAATGAAGGAATTACCGCGGTTGCTACCAGGCAGGATGTCATCGTTGGCCGACAACAAAAAAACCGTATCGAAATCGAGTGCACGGGTTTCGAGCATGCCCATAATCTGTAATCCCTTCAATGGTTCACCGTAAAAAGGAACTTTGGTGGAAGCCAAAATCCTTTTCATTAGCTTCAAAAAAGATTGGGGGTTGGTATCGATGTCCGATTCTTTTAATTTGTTCAATGTTCCATATAAAATATGGCTGAAAACATAGAGATATTGTTGAGGAAGGCCCTTCTCAAATTTATCCTTAACGAGGTCAATCAAGGCTAAGAGCGAATTTCCTATATCGATTGAATTATTCACCTCAAAAAATAAGGAAACGAGCTGATTTGCAGTATCATTATCCTTGAACACATCATTCAGTTGCTGATGTGATAAATAGGCTTGGCCAGCCATGATTTTTTTTCTTAAAGCATTTACTTCATGAAAATGATCGATCATTTCAGCCCAAATGTATGGATGATGTATAAGGCGATAAAATAGCCTGGCTGGCAAGGCATCATCTTTCTTCTGGATGAAGATGTTTAAAAAATTCTCGACAAGTTGTTTTACAGGCGTGGCTATAAGTGGTAAACCCATTGTAACGTTCACCTCCTCGATTTCAAGAGGTAAAGCATCGAGCACAGGAATCAACAAATCTTCATTGGCCAATACAATAGCGGCATGATCGAGCCAAGCAGTTCCCTCATTCTTGAGTTTTTCTTCCAATTCTTTTTGTAATGCCGTCGTCTGACTCACATTGCCTGCAACGCCAATAATTTTTATTTCCCTGTTTTCATCTCGTAATCTATTGAGAATCCATTTATCCTTTTCTGGATCGATTTTATCTCTAAGGAAAAGGCCAGCTTCTTGAAGTTTATTTTTAATGTAATACAAGTCGGCGTCGTAAAAAATTTCGGCTTTACCTGAATCCTTTAAAGCAGAAATAATTTTTTCTTCTGCCGGTGTATTTGCATAAAATCCAGCAAACACAATATGATCCCATTTCTTAAAAAGTTCGGCAAAATTTGAATTCTCGGCTAACCATCGAGCAGCCATAGCTGTTGAAACCTTTTTCGCCTTCATCGACAGGCGATGATATTCCATATAGAGACTAAACATGGAATCATAGAAACGCAGATAGTTATTTTGAAATTCTGTAGGAGGAGTTTCTCCCAAATTCCATGTTGCCAATTGCTTTACATTCCGCAGATAGGGGAATAATCTGGCTGGATCAATCAAATAGGCATCCACTTCATCAAAATCTCTCAAAACATTCTGACCCCAGTCGAGAAAACCGTCGAAATCTCTTGATTGAAGCACCGGATTATTTGTTGCAGCCTTATACAGGGTGATTAACTTCTCGAAAGGTTCAGCCTGAATAAAAGGAGTAACCTCGAAGATGAAATCTTCGAAAGAAAAAATTTGAGGAGACAAAACAGGTCTATCTATTTTTGAACCAAGTTCTCTGCGAAAGAATAATCCCGCCCGCCGATTGGGAAATATTACACAAAGATTCCTGAAATCGTTCCCATATTGCTCGTAAATATAATCTGCGAGAAGAGATAAGAATGCTGCCATTATATTCGTATTAAGTTGCGAAAATAATCTAAAGCCATAAAAAAATCGATGAAAATATTTTGCTAAGCAGAAAGATTCTCAAAAAGCTGTAAATTTTCGATGGTGCCTAAATCCATCCAGAAAATTCCAGTATGATCGTAACCCATGATGGGATAACTTTTGCAGAATTCAAGGTAAAAATCCATTATAGAGAAAACATCTTGTGATGGCATCAGGTCGAATATCTTTTCACTTACAACGTGGATTCCACTAAAGGCAAATGTTCGAAAAACATCAACTGCGTGAGTCAGAGCTTCGTCTGCAGGTTTCATAATTGCTCTGCCCTTCAGTAACATTCGCTCGTCAAAATACAACTGCCTTGCCGTTGGACGCTGGCTTATAGCAAGAGTTGCCAGAGGGTTGTTATTATTATGGAATCTACAAAGGTCCATTAACTTCAGGTCGGTAACAACATCTACATTATAAACCAAAAAGGGAGCGCCTTCGAGAAACTTACCGGCATGCTTGATCGCCCCGCCTGTGTCGAGTAATTCTTCTCTTTCATCGCTGATGATAATCTCAACATTCGGCCATGCATGAGCCTGCAAATATGCAATTATTTGATCGCCAAAGTGATGAACATTGATAATAATTCTTTGAAAACCTTCATTCGATAATTTTAGGATAGCCCTTTCGAGCAGACTTATTCCGCCCACTTCTATCAAAGCCTTGGGACGACGAAGTGTTAAAGGATAAAGGCGTGTTCCTCTTCCGGCTGCAAGAATCAAGGCATTCATTATATTGAACTCGATTAGAAAATTTTAAAATATTTGGTTTTTTATTCACTCATTTCATTAATAGAACAAATTTACTCATCCATAAAAATTGCCTTATCAAAAGAAAGTTCACGATGGGTGAGTACAACATCGTAATCATTAGAAGCCGAAATTTTTTCGGCCAATGCATTGGCACAATAAACCGAACGATGCTGACCGCCTGTACATCCAAAACAAACCAACAGCTGGGTATAACCCTTTTCGAGATAGGAATGAATGCTTTGCTGAATCAGTGCAGTACAATTCTGAATAAACTCTTTTATCTCAGGAAACTTATCGAAAAATTCGATCACTTCGGTATGATTTCCTGTAAATTTCGAAAATTGCTGATATATACCCGGATTAGGCAAGGCTCTGCAATCGAAAACAAAACCACCACCATTGCCTGAGGAGTCGAGTGGAATACCTTTTCTGTACGAAAAACTTACGATTTGTACCAGCAATCGTTGAGTTTGTTTGCCAAAAGATCTGAATGTTTGATCATTAGCAATTACTCTTACCACTCTTTCCAGTTCTGGCATTTGCTTGGCAAAGCCATAGTTTTCGAGGACATAGGACAGATTGTTCAAGGCATAAGGTATGCTGAGGAGGAAATGAGTTTTTTGCTGGAAAAATCCCCGATAACCATAAGTCCCCAATGCCTGAAGGATTCTGATATACACAAAGCCAGGCCAGTAGCTAAGAAATTCTTCAGGATCAAGAGAATCAGCTTGTTTCATCTGCTCTATGTAATAACGAAGTAGAATTTCACGGATAGGATGGGGTATATCGGCTTTGGCATCATAAAGAAGTGAAGCCAGATCATATGAGCAAGGACCTTCCCTTCCACCTTGATAATCTATAAAATATAATGTATCATCATGAAGCATGACGTTTCGCGACTGGAAATCGCGGTACATGAAATATCCCGAAGGAGCCTGAGTCAAAAACTCAGCAAAAGATCTAAAATCTGTTTCGAGTGCCTGCTCGTCGAAAAAAATTCCAGCAAGTTTCAAAAAATAATATTTGAAATACTGCAAATCCCATAAGATACTTTGCTCATCGAAGCAGCCACGTGGATAGGCTTTCGAAAAATCGAAACCTTTACCTGCAAGCTGAAATCGAATGAGAGCATCTAAGGTTTGCCGGTAAATTTCGGTAAGTTGTTCATTCCAGCTCATGGATTTTCGTAGTTCCTGCAAATGACTGAAAAGAGTAACATTACCCAAATCCCTCAAGAGGTAGGCTTTGCGGTCATCAGAGATAGCATAGATAGGAGGAACAGGGAGGTCTTTATTGAGGAACTGATAGGTAAAAGAAAAAAAAGCCTCATTTTCCTGAATACATGGATTCCAAGCTCCAAGAATGGAGTCATTCTCAACGTTCAATCGAAAATATTTACGTTCGGAAGCCGAAGGAGGCAAATGATGTACGGAAGATGGTTTCGCACCCTTATATCTTTCGAAAAGCTCTACAACAGCCTGTAATGCAATCTTATTCAATGAAAAAATTCAATTTATATGACAAAAGTAATCAGCAAAATTCGAATGAGATATCATTAAAGAGGAATGAAATAGCAAATCAATCTATAAAATAATGAATAACAAATAGTTAATAAGAATAGCAAAAATCCTCTCTCAAAGCTTAGGATAGACATATTAAAAAATGAGCCCCGCATTCACCGGGGCTTGTTGTCCGACCAGGATTCGAACCTAGACTAAGAGAACCAAAATCTCCTGTGCTGCCATTACACCATCGGACAAAATTTTCGGCGGCAAAGATAAAAAAAATCCTCTGTTCAAGTTGTATGCCACATAATTTTACAAGCCATAAATTTTTTATTACTTTCGCACTCGATTCATAATATTAAAATTTCAAAGCGTTTAATGGTTTAATCGATAGACAATCAGTCGGAAAAAAATACTGATACTTTGAATTTAATCAGTAAAAACATGAAAAATTACAAACGAATCAACAACCTGCTTGGATGGATCACCTTTGCCATTGCTTTTGCAGTTTACATGCTGACTCTCGAACCCACAGCCAGCTGGTGGGATTGTGGAGAATACATTTCAACAGCATACAAATTACAGGTTGGGCATCCACCAGGAGCACCCACTTTCCAATTATTAGGCCGTTTATTTACCCTTGTAGCAGGCAATGATGTTACGCGAGTAGCTTATATGATCAACACCATGTCGGCTTTAAGCAGTGCTCTGACAATCCTGTTCCTTTTTTGGAGCATTACGATGCTTGCCCGAAAGGTGGTTTTAAAGCAAGGTCAGGAGATCAATACAGCAAAATTAATTGCCATCATGGGCTCGGGATTCATTGGAGCTATGGCCTATACTTTCAGCGACTCATTCTGGTTCTCGGCTGTCGAAGGAGAAGTTTATGCCATGTCGTCTTTCTTCACGGCTCTTGTCTTCTGGGCAATCTTAAAATGGGAAAATGTGGCTGACGAAGATCATGCCGTTCGCTGGCTTATCTTTATAGCATTCATGATTGGTCTTTCCATTGGAGTACATCTACTGAACCTCTTGGCTATTCCTGCTATAACTTATATCTATTATTACAAGAAATACAAGCCCAACTGGAAAGGATTCCTGCTTACAGGAGTCATTTCTATAGCCTTACTGGCACTGATCATGTATGGAATCATTCCCGAAATCGTTAACCTTTTCGGCAAAACCGAATTGTTCTTCGTTAATTCACTTGGATTGCCATTCAACTCGGGAACTCTTTTCTTTGCATTAGTGCTTGCCTTAATGATAGTTTCAGGCTTACTTTATACGATCAAAGGCGACAAGTATAAAAATTTCTTCCTAATTACCCTCATTATCTTTTTTTTGATTTTAATCGGATCGGGAAAGGGATTTTTAGGCGTTGTGATCTCATTGGCTGTTGCAGCAATTAGTATCTATGTAGTTCTTAAATTGAAGAAAGCACGGCCTGTTATTAATGCGGTCATTTTATCGTTAGCATTTATTCTTATAGGTTATTCTTCATTCTTAATGCTGGTTATACGTGCCAATGCCAATACACCTATCAACGAAAATGCTCCAACCGATGCCATTGGCCTTCTTTCGTATCTAAATAGAGAACAATATGGCTCATGGCCTATATTTTATGGCCAGTACTACAATACACCCGTTGTAGATTTTAAAGACCAACCACCTATTTATCAAAAAGACGAGAAATCGGGAAAATATGTGATTGCCGATCCTCGAAAAGGTACTCTGCCTGTGTACGATAAACGATTCATGACCTTGTTTCCGCGAATGTGGAGCAATCAAAAACAAAGTCATATCAATGCCTATAAAAATTGGGGCAAGATTAAAGGAGTTCCCATTACAATAACCAACAAAAGCGGTAAAACCGAAACTCTTATAAAGCCCACCTTTGGTGAAAACTTAAGGTTCTTTTTCAATTACCAGTTGGGGCACATGTATTTCAGATATTTTATGTGGAATTTTGTAGGACGGCAAAACGACATCGAGGGTCATGGAGGGATTGAAGATGGCAACTGGATAAGTGGTATTAAGTTTATCGATCAAGCCAGATTAGGCAATCAGGAAAATTATCCTGAATACCGGAAACAGAATCCAGCATACAATCGTTTTTATTTTCTGCCACTTATTTTGGGCCTCATTGGTTTATTCTATCACATTAAGAAACATCCACGCGATGGTTTTGTGGTGGCTTTGCTCTTCTTCATGACGGGAATAGCTATCGTTATCTATTTGAACCAAACTCCTTTCCAAC
>MWFC01000012.1 GCA_002071415.1 Bacteroidetes bacterium ADurb.Bin012 | reverse complement strand
GGTGATGCAAAAATCACAAATATCTCATTGTGTGATTGTTGTAAAAATGTCTTTTAAAATGTGTCGAAGTCAGGAAGCTAATAAAATCTTTAGGTGAAAATTTCCCATTGAGCTCATGTTTTGCCAGCAATTGTTGGTATATCCGATAATACCAATGTAATGCGATGTAGTTGATAAACATCCAGCCTTCGAGTGCAAATTCGTTTTGCATGTAACTCATATCGGCTTCCACCACATCTTTCAAGGTATCAATCATTTGCTCCACCTCTCCACGACTTTTGTAATCGACGTAAATCTTCTGTGGTGCCTTTACAGCATTTGTAAGCAGAGCAATCGTACCAAACTGTGGATTCTTTTTGTTGAATTGTTCCATGGTGTAACCTTTTGAGCCGTTCTCTATTCTCTCCAGAAAATCCTTTCCCTCTTCTACACGCAGCTTCTCGTCCAGGTACAGGTGAAGCATATCATTGCCTTCTGTCTTGTAGCTGTAATAACAAATATACCGACCTTCGAACTTGAAATAACCATCGAAAACCTCTTTGCCCCCTTTCCTTCTTATCGTATAATCTATAAGCGAAGAAGTCCTTCTTAAAGGGATAATAAACTTGAGCTGTTCGTCTTTTACCTGTTTTATGTTTTCTTTTGAATAAAATCCCTTGTCCAAAATAATTACAGCATCAGCTATCTTGCATTCTTCCAAACATAAACGAAATGCCTTTACATCTTTGATATTGCCCTGATTTATTCTGTAATAAATCGGAAGGCGTTGCTCTATTGAAAAAACAAACATCAAATCGATAAGCGATTCATAAATGCCTCGTTTGCTTTTACCTTCTTTTGGTAAGTACATCAACGAAGATTTCGAGTTCATATCCGTGCCATCAAAAATAATACAGTCGTTGGCATAATTGAATTCTCTGAAGAAACGAACAATCGATTCCCGTCTAATGCCCAGTGCGCGTAGAAAACCACTCAAACTGTTGGGTGATAGGGTTACTTCACTGTACAGCTCTGATAAGTAGCTGTTGAAATAATGAAATGACATGTTCTTTAGTGGAGAACAATACAGCAAGGGCCCATAAGCCAGGGCAAGAATGGTCTGCCAATCTTCTTCAAAATGCTTCTTTAGCAGGGTAGTGTAATCACCCAGCAATTGTTCGTAGAGGAAAGAAAATCCATATTCCTTGACCGTCAATGAGGATATAGAATTTTGCCTACGCAATCTTGCCTTTTCAGATTCTATAAACCCATCCTTTTCGGTAATTTTTCCAAGAAGTTTTCCTGTTACTTTTTGGGAGCGTTTTTTCTCTGGGTTCCATTTACTGGTTACCTCATAGAGGTAATAATGACCGTTCAAAAAACGGAGTTCAGTGCCTTTTTTAGGAATTTCAGTGCCCAATCAGGATGTTTTTGTCATAGTAGCTAAATTTTAAAGGTAAAATACTAAAAATTACGTAAATACACAATTGCAAAATTATAAGAAGATGGTCGTATACAAACATATACAGCAATCATCCTTTATTTAATTACGTATAAATTGGGATTTTAGGGGTTAAAATCAGAAAAACCAAGGTTTATAACTGCAAATCAATCAGAACTCTCAATATTTCAATAAGTTAGCAAAGTATGATAAGAATTTGAATTGTCGAATTTTCGAGCAATTCGATGGATAATTCAGTCAGATGTTGTGAAACAAGAATTCATCTTCTCGATTTTGAAGATAGCCAAGGCTATTTAAGCATAGACAGATGGAGATCAAAGGTTTCTCTCGAAATAGTCTTCTATTTTTTTGATAAGATGTGCTCTGTCTTTTCCAGCAACATTATGATCGTGGCCGGGGTAAATAAAATAATCGAGCAAAATTCCTTTTTCTATGCACTTCTGAACGAAATCGATGCTGTTTTGCCAGACAACCACAGGATCAGTCGTACAATGTATTACAAGCAGTCTTCTATTTAAACAATTGGCTTTCGAAAGGAGACTCGAATTTTGGTAACCTTCCGGATTTTCTTCGGGAGTATCCATGTAACGCTCTCCATACATGGCTTCATAATATTTCCAATCGCATACCGGTCCGCCAGCACATCCTGCCTTGAAGGTTTGGGGGTGTTGCAACATTAGATTGATCACCATAAATCCACCGTAACTCCAGCCATCCAAGCCAATTCTCGTAGTATCTACATAATGCAGTTGTTTCAAATAATTGATGCCGCATATTTGATCTTCCACTTCATACATTCCAACATGTCTATGTATAACGCTTTCGAACTCAAATCCTCGGTTGGCACTACCCCGGTTGTCCAAGCTGAAAACAATATAACCCCTTTGGCTGAGATAGTTTAAATAAATGCCCGCTCCGCTCAACCACGAATTCCTAATTAACTGATTATGCGGGCCACCATAAACATAAACAATTACAGGATATATTTTCGAAGTGTCAAAATCGGGAGGTGTAATCATTCGGCAATATAAATCATCATTATCGTCATTCTTAATCGTAAATACAGTGGTTTCCCCTAGTTTATAATCTTTCAAAGGATTCTCGGCCGTAAATATGATCTTGTCAATTTTAGCATTCAGCTTATTGAGTCTTATCTTCAAAGGAACTTCGCTATTAGAATAAATATCTAAAAAACAATCGCCATAGCTGTTGAATTTTACCGAGTGGCTCCCACCTTCTTCATTTATGCGTCTTACCTCATTATTACGTATATCTACTGTAAAAATATTGCTTTCGAGTGGGCTGTCCTTTGTGGAAAGGATAATAAATTTGTGTAATTTTTGTGAATATCCTGATATTTCCTGCACCTCCCAATTACCTTTTGTAAGCTGTTTGATAAGATTTCCCGATGTATCGTATAAATAAAGATGGTTATATCCATCTCTTTCACTCTGCCAAACAAACTGTGCAGGATTTGCCGGCATGAACCATGGACCATTTTCAGGTTCTACGTAACGCGGAGAGGTTTCCTCGAAAAGTATCCTTTTCAGATTTCCAGTAGAGACATCATAGCAATTGAGCCACAAATGATTTTGTTCCCGGTTCAGAACAGCTATATAAATGCTCTTATTATCGGGCGACCATGTAATATTGGTTAAATAATGAGCCGATGGTTCGGGTGTGTTTAGATAAACCGTTTTTTGGGTCAGTATGTTGTAAACTCCCACAGTAACATGATGAATAGGCATGCCCGCCATAGGATATTTAATATTATTGACTTTTGCAGGCCTCGACGTAATATCTATTATGGGATAATCGGTAACCATAGTTTCATCCATCCGGTAAAATGCCAGTTTGGTTCCATCAGGGCTCCAGAAAGTTCCCTTACTGATTCCCCATTCATTGCGATAAACTCTTTCACTGCCATATAAAATTCCCGAATTCTTTTCATCAGAGATGATTCTCTGTTCTCCCCTTAAATTAATATAAAGATTATTATCAAGGGTATAGGCTATATGCTGAGAAGATTCCGATATATCGACATTGCCTGCGTTTTCGGGTATTTGAGTTAAAAGAACAATTCTTTGGGATTCAGGATTACATAAATAGAACTTATTCCCTTTTTGAAATCGGAATTCATTTTTATTGATCCAGGTCATGCGAGGAAATCCCTTCCCGGCTTTCTCGTTGTTTTGCACCAGAAGCTGGTTGAATTGCTGCAAAAAAATGAGAGTGTCGGAAGTTTCTTTGGTGGCTTCTTTTTTAATCAGGGCTTTTTCATTCGTGAAAGCGTAAAAATCAGTTTCGGGAATCCATGATAGATTGCTCAATCCTTTGGGGTATAGTGCCGGATTATTGTATGAAGCATCTTCAGCAGTAAAGTGTTTTTCCTGAGCTTGCGAAATGAGCACATAATTCAGCAATAAAAACAGTACCAGTAATTTCTTTTTCGACAAAGATAAAGATGTATAGTTCATTATAGTTTATAGATTATTTTTTAGTTGGGACATTTTGTTGTTCCTGTTCATCATAAACCTTAGCAGTATTGAGAAGGCTTTCGATCTGAAGCATGTATTTTCTCTGTTCCGAATTGGGATGATATAGATAACCTTCTACAGTAACGATTCGTTGACGTTTTGTATCGGCAAAAGTATAGCTGATAAAGGGTCCACCCATAAAATCGTTTACTACTTTCCAGAGTCCACGTGTTTCGACGGCAAAACCCGTCGAAAATTTAGAGGTTCGCTTAAATTGTGGAGGAATAACGTCTACCGAAGTGGCCATATATGAACCTTCGACTGCTCCAGGAATATATTTTCGGGTAATAGAATCTCGTGTACGAATAATGTTTTTACCATTAAACTGAGCCGTATCGGTATATGGCCTGTAATATACCAGAAATCCCGTTTCTGTGTCTTGCTTGCGACGGTGAATAGTTTGTCTTATCCAAATAAAATTTTCTTCTTCTCTGGCAACTGTGAATCCGCCGGGAATAAGCATATCTATTCCATATTTGGATTGAAGCTTAGTAATAATCTCTTTGGCCGGATTTGAGGTAAAAAGTTTCTGAATACGATCTTTTTCTACCTCCCTGTAAAGTTCATATAAAGAAGGGTAGTATTGATTAAACAAGCAAAAAAAGGAAGTATCGGATGGACAAGAAAAGTGAATGATCAATTGGGGTTCAGCCCAATAATTCCTTTCCAGATTTATGGATGGTTTTGTTAATTTTGGGTCTATACTTACGATAAAGATATTGTGATGAGCCTTATACATATCATTTTCGTAAAGAGTCTTGGAAAGTATTGGTAAAGGAGTAAACGATTCCTCAGGCATAGGAAGACAGGGAATATATCGAGCGAACAGAGAACGTATGGTATCCCCGATTTTACCATTCCATTGCTCATGACTATCGGTGGCAACCAAAACTTCGAGTGTACCACCGGTCGAAGATTTTTTTGAACTGCTTTTGGAACAGGATGTAGCAGTTATCAATGATAGAAAAACTATAATAACCGTTAATAATTTTTTCATGGCTTTATTAATTTATTACTTTGATTTTCAATTTTTGACCAACCGAGATCCTGTTCGAACGCAAATTGTTCAACTTTTTGATTTCATCTACCGTAACTCCATCGAACTGTTGGGCAATATCCCAAAGTGTATCCCCTTCCTTCACTGTGTAATATCTATACTTTACCTGTTTGTTTATCTCAGAAGAAGCTGAATCATTCTTTGCCGCAGGAGGATGAATCAATAGTCTTTGATTCACCTGAATATTATATCCCTTTAAATTATTCCAGCTTATCAGCTCATTGATGGTACAATTATATTTTATACTAATCTGAGAAAGGGTTTCTCCCCTTTTAACAATGTGGTAGTTCGGATGTTGTTCTTTATTCGTCGAAGAATTCGATATTTCAGGCTTGGTATCGGTTGTTTGATTGTTATTCGAGGAACTAGTAGAGGCTATCGATGAGGTACCGGAATAAATAATGAGTCGTTTACCGGCTTTCACGGTATTTGATTTCAAGTTATTCCATTTTTTAATATCACTTACCGAACAATGGTATTTGCGAGCAATAGACGATAAACTTTCTCCTGACCGCACAATATGAATCTGCTGTTCGTGTATATTTTTAATTTGTTTGAGGAGTTTTTCCTTTTCTATTCCTTTTGTAGTAGTATAATTGTAGATAGTGTATTCATTGTTTATAAAATCTCCGATAAACTCACGGGGTAACTGCAAGTAATATTTCTGATCTTTTGCTACGGGAATGATACCTAACTTGTAGGATGGATTCAGAAATTTGATATCCTCGATGGGAACGCCCAATACTTCACTAATCTGATCGAATGAGACCGGTTCGCGAACAACGACTGTATCAATACCGTTGTATAAGATTCCGGGATGAAGAGGGTAGAGATTGTGTTCGGGAGCATACTGCATAATATAAGAGGCTGCAATGAAAGCCGGAACATACCCTCGGGTTTCGGCTGGAAGATATGGCCAGATGGCCCAGTAATTTTTTGTCCCTCCTGCCCTTCTGATTGCCTTGTTAACATTACCAACTCCAGAATTATAGGCTGCCAGAACCAAAAACCAGTCTTCATAGAGATCGTACAAATCTTTTAAATGTCGGCAAGCTGCATCAGTCGATAAATATGGATCAAAACGATCGTCAACCAATGAAGTAGCTTTCAGACCATATACTTTCCCCGTTCCATACATAAATTGCCATAATCCTTTTGCCCCCGCTCGTGAACCGGCTATAGGATTAAGAGCTGACTCTATCACCGCTAAGTATTTCAGTTCGAGAGGCAGCTCATACTTGTCGAGCATTCCCTCAAATAACGGAAAATAAATATACGACAGCCCCAATAAACGCTGCGTTAACTGTCGTTTTTTAACCGCATACAGTTCGATATAATCCTTTACATAACAGTTAAAGGTATAATCTATGGGTGAATTCTGCTTCATGTTCTCAATTCTCTGCTGATAAACCGAATCCGAATATACTGGTATAAAATCTCCGGGAAACTGATATACATTGGTTAAACTCGCATCAGCAGTAAAATAATAATCCTGAAAAAATTTAATATTGGCTAAGCTATCGAGCGCACGTAAAATCGGTGAATCCTCTATAAGGTCAACTTCGGGATTAAAGACCTTCTTGTAAGGTAAGAAAAAAATTCCTGAATCCGAAGTATGTATAGTATCATGAACGAGTACTTTCTGAGATTGTCCTTCTAATGTACTAAGTAAAATAAATAGAATGAGTATTTTCCTGATTCCTTTCATTTCTTTTATTGAGTTACGTAAAGCCCTTTTCAAGATATGAATGACGATATCTTTGCAAAAATAATCTATAAGCTCAAAATTTTATCAATTTTTGATAAGTTTGTCAAAATCGGGATCGAATTCTTTTCGATTTAATAGACCCTCATCGTATTGAGCCGTTTAATTTTTCTGGATTCATTCCATGCCTTTTATTTTTAATCTATTGTAATATAATACTTTATAATCTTCTACCACATGCTTTGCTATCAGAATCCTGAAAATTAATCACTTACAATCTCTTAACCCCACCCCATTCATCATTCCTTACAATGAATCTTACTTGCTTAACAATGTCAATCGAGCATTTTCAGATCTTACAAAGCATTTATGATTTGCCTGGCAACAATACCCATGATAATTCCGCTCGACTCAGGAGTGTATCTCTTTATTTCCTGTGTATGGGTTGCTTTTCACTTTCTTAGCGGTCATATCGTCCCATTTATGCTAATGATTTTCAATCTTATAAAGAACAATCTGCCACTTATCCATTGGGATTTCCGAAAGAAATTGCTGGATAACCTCATTTTTTATCTATCTTTACCTGCTTTTTTCTTTTGTTTTTCTTTAAAGATGATCCCTGGTATCTCTTTCAATTAACATCATTCGTAATCTATAAAATAGGTTTTTATGCGCTCTAAGAGTTTTATTCTTCTAAACGTTTTAATAGTAGTCGCTGCCTTGTGTCATTTCACCTTTGCACAGGAGCCTTTACAATGTACTTCCATAGTTTTAACGCATTGGATGACACCCGATGAATTCTTGCGTCGAAGTGAGATTGGTCGAGGATTTACTCCTACCCCTCCCCCACCTGCTCCAGTTACTAATCTGGCTGAGTTTAACTACAATGAAGGCGTTTTAATACGCTATCCTTTTGGAATACCTATGGCATTAATAAAAAAAATGTCTGAAGTTGGTATTGTTATTACCATTGTTGCTAATCAATCAGCGCAAAATACGGTTTATAACCAGTATGTTAATAATGGGGTTAACTTGACTAATTGCAGTTTTTTGATTGCTCCAACTGATTCTTATTGGACGAGAGATTATGGGCCCTGGTTTGTAATCAACGGAGAAAACAAAGTGGGTATTGTTGATTTTCCTTACAATCGTCCACGACCATCGGATGATGATATACCGGTCAAAATGGCAAGTTTTATGGATGTTCCCCTCTATGGAATGAATATCATTCATACGGGTGGAAATTACATGTGCGACGGAATGGAAGCTGCTGCCTCTACCAATCTGGTATATTCAGAGAATCCTTCCCTAAGTCCTTCGCAGATTCATCAAATGATGAACGATTATCTGGGAATAATCAATTATCACGTTCGGCCCGATCCTAATGGGACTTACATCGACCATATCGATTGCTGGGCAAAATTTCTCGACGTCGATAAAATTCTTGTCCGTCAGGTTCCATCTTCTCATCCACAATATAATCTGATAGAGCAAGCTGCAGCCTATTGGCAATCTGCTATAAGCAGTTACGGCACTCCATATCAGGTATTTCGTGTAAACACACCGAACAATCAACCATATACCAACTCGTTTATCCTCAAGGATCATGTCTTCGTTCCCTTCACCGGGAATACCCTGTATGATAATGAGGCCTTGCAAGCATACCAAAACGCAATGCCCGGTTATCAGATCATTGGGGTTTATCAAAATCCTTCTACTCCATGGGAATCTACCGATGCTTTACATTGCCGCACTCACGAAGTTGCCGATAAATATATGCTTTTTATAAAACATCTTCCTATCGTGCATACTCAGCCTTGCGACGAAGATTATCTTATCACGACATATATTAAATCTTTGTGTGATTCCGCCATCATTGCCGATTCTACCCGGGTATTCTATAGCATAGATAATGGTCCTTATCAGATCATACCTCTCAGCTATCAATCCAATGATCAATATACAGCACTTATTCCACGGCAGCCTGCCGGAAGCAGTATTCGTTACTTCTTGCAAGCCGCTGAGAAAAGTGGCCGTAATATGTATCACCCCTTCATTGGAGTCACCGATCCCCATAATTTTATGGTAGGCGAAGGAATTCATCCACATATTACACTTTCTACGCATAGTGTAGATACTTCCTCCAATCCGGGTCAGGTAGTAAATTTCCCTATTTCCATAACCAATGTTGGTTATGCTGACCTTGCCTGGATTTTACAAATCGATTCGGCTTCATCGTCCTGGCTCTATTCTTCCGATATCATGGGGACATTATCTCCTGGATCAACTCAAGATATTACCCTGACTCTCGATGCAACTTTCCTCAGTCCCGCGCTTTATGAAAGCAAGATATCCATCCAATCGAACGACCCCGATCAGCCTGTAGATAACATTCTCGTTCATTTTAATGTCTTTTCCGGTATTGGAATCCACAACGAAATAGATTGGCTTGCAGATTGCAAAATAGGGCCTAATCCTTTCTCCAATCAATTGCTAATCGAATTTCGTCTAAATCAGTCTATCCCAGTTATAATAGAAATATATAATTCATCGGGCTATATAGTTAAAACTATAAGTAAAGGCTATCTTCCTTCGGGGGTAAATCATTTTATCTGGAATACCCCCGAATCTTCATTTATATCACTACCCGATGGGCTTTATCTTGTAAAAATTTCTACCGACAAATCACATAAACTCATAAAAGTGATCCATAAGAATTGATTTAACCCAGCTTGAGCATTTTACCCTCAAAAAGTTGAATTAATTATTTGTATTTACATGAGGCTATTTTACAGGAAAAATTTGTGTTCCCTGAAAGTTGAAACTCAAAAATTCAACTTGCTGTATACAAGGAAATTGCATCCCTAAGGCTCTCAAGTTGGGTTGGGTTAAAGCGGGCACATATTTGTTACAAATTGGTTTCCACGATAAAACTTCCATCCAAATAAAGCCGATGATTATTTGAGTATGATTCTCCCAAGTTTCTTCGAGATCTGAGATTTCGAAACATTTAGGTCATTGAGCTGCTTTAGCAAATTCCAGGCTTCTTCCCAATCTGCTCGTTGTAATTCTTGCTGTACCTTGTTTATTTCGAGCTCTATGCGTCGGAGCCGGAGATTATAAACTGAGTTGATGACTAAATCTTTTAACTTGTCTATTTCTTTAGGTGTGAAAATTCCCTTTTGCTTAAACCAATTTTCACTGATCTGATAATTGGATGCTAAAAAATTCATAGCTATATTAGCTATTTCCTCATCAGGATGATTGATAAAATATTTTTCAGGCAGTATGATATTTTTTTCGAACGCTGCTTTGTATTCCTGGTAAAGTTTTTGAAGAACTGGTGAGCTAAATTCATAATCATCCTCGATTAGTTCACTTACAATGAAGTGAGATGTATTCACTTTCATAAATTGTTGCTGGCCACTTTCATCATCGAACTGGAACTCGAAATTCTTTTCTCCATGATTTAGGAGCAAACGAATGATGTTGTATTCTTGATGAGTAATGTTTCTTTCTTCAGCAATTTCCTGATTTGAATCTATCTGAAGGTTTGGCGGGGAAAGAGGTTGAGGCTCGGGTTTAAAGTTCTTGTATTTTCTCGAAAGTATCTTGTTCAGTTCATAGAGCAGAGTTTGCTCAGGTATATTTAAGGTTTCCGAAGTATATTTGATAAATTCTGATCTTGCAATGCTACTGGGCACTAAGGCGATGGAATCGAGAATTTCTTTAATCAAAGCCGATCGTTTTATGGGATCATTTTGTGTTTCATCGAGCAGAACATTGGTTTTAAAACCTATAAAGTGTTGAGCTTTTTCGGTAATAAAACTTACTACTTCTTCGGTACGATGGCTGCGGGCAAAAGAATCGGGGTCATGGTCTTTGGGGAAAAGGACAATTCTTACATTCATCCCTTCCTGTAAAATCATATCAATGCCGCGAAATGATGCTTTTATACCGGCTGTATCTCCATCATAGAGTATAGTAACATTTGGAGTATATCTCTTGATCAAATGAATTTGTCCAGGAGTGAGTGATGTTCCTGATGATGCCACAACATTGCTTACTCCTATTTGATTCATTGAAATTACGTCGGTATAGCCTTCTACCAGATAACAGTTATTTGCATCGGCAATTTGCTTTCGTGCCTGATAAAATCCATAAAGAACGTTGCTTTTATGATAGATTTCCGTTTCGGGAGTATTGATGTATTTGGGAAATAATTTGTCATTGGTGAGGATTCGGCCTCCAAAACCAATTATTCTACCCGATTGATTGTGAATGGGGAAGATTACACGGTTAAAGAATCGGTCAATGTACTCATTCCCATGTTTTATAATAAGCCCCGCTTTTTCTATGTAATCAGGATCAAATCCTTTCGAAAGGGCATATATATAAAGTGCATCCTTTTGCATGGGAGAATATCCCAGTTGAAATCTCTGAATAATTGGATGCTGAAAGCCACGTTCTTCGAAATAGGATAATCCTATGTTTCTTCCTTCAGGTGTTTCCCATAATTGAGTTTTAAAGAATTCAGCGGCCATGGCATTCACCGAATAAAGGCTTTCTTTCTCGTTTGCCTTTTGAATTTCTTCTTCCGTTGGTTCACGTTCTTCAATTTCGATATTGTACTTTCGCGCCAAATATCTAAGTGCTTCTATATAAGTATAATGCTCATATTCCATAAGGAATTTCACAACATTTCCTGCAGCACCACATCCAAAACACTTATAAAAGCCCTTCAAGGGTGATACGGTAAAAGAAGGTGTCTTTTCGCTATGAAATGGGCACAATCCAACCAGATTGGCCCCTCTTCGACGTAAATGAACATATTCGCCAATAACTTCTTCTATTCGGGCGGTTTCAAGAATCAGACTTACTGTGGACTCGGGTATCAAGATCGAAAAAAATTTTTCAAAATTATTACGAATGGAGCAAATAGATTAGGTAAAGTTAAAAAAACCAGCTTGTGTAAAGCTGGTTTCTAGAAAAAAGAATTTTTTCCGCCTCTTGTGGAAATTCCATCAATAGAACAACACACGATTATCCTCAATTTCTGCCAGTTTTTCCAGCGCTTTGTAAGTTCCTGAGCTGCTGCGGGCAAAAAAATTGTTTTCGAGTTGTTTCGTTTCAAATGTGAAATCTGACTTTGCCGGAGCATCGGTAAAGGACTTCACCTTAGCAACAAAAGCATTGTTAATACCTTCGATAGGATCGGAGACTTCATTGGGATTCAGCGAAAAAACTGTTCCAATAAGATTTGGCTCTCTTCCTATGCCAGGAATATTATAGGTGTAAAAAGTTATATCAGAAGCTGTATCGACCTTGGCGTTTAATCTAATTGCCAATTCATACAGGTCCTTTGTTTGAACTTCTTTCATTTTTGCAGCCAGCATTTGAACTTTCTTTTCCTTTTTCACGGATGCTTCAATGCCTTCTTTGATATCTTCAAGTGGAGCAATGCCTTTGGGATGAATTTTTTTTAGTGTGGCAACTACGAATTTATTGCCAAATTCTTTCACATCGGAAATCGCTCCTAGTTTTACTTCTTTGCTAAATGCCCAGCGAACGATATCTCTCGAATCATCGATACCGGGCAAACCCATATCCATTGCATTCAAATAATCCTTCGACCGTTTGTTCAACCCTAATTCCTGAACTTTTTTATCGAAATCATCTCTTGTTTTACATTGGGCAGCAAAAGTACTTGCTTGAGCATAAATCTTTTGCTGAGTACGAGTACTCGGATTAATGACTTTCTTCAAAATTGCTACTCGTACTTTCTTAATTGGAGTCGTTTTCCCTGTAACTTCAATTACATGGTAACCAAACGCCGATTCCACAGTAGTAAAATCACCAACTTTCGTTTTCAACACTGCTTGGTTGAATGGATAAATCATCTGACCATCGGCAAACCAGCCTAAATCTCCTGAATTTTGTGTAACGGATGGATCATCGGAGAATTTTGCAGCTATTTCGGCCAATTTTTTCTTATCGGCTTTTAACACAGCCATCAAGCTATCTGCAAGTTTTTTGGCTTCCTCTCTCGTGCGCTTTATGTCTTGACTGGCTCCATAAGCGCCTTTGTAGGAAATAAGAATATGCGACGCCTTGAGGCTATCAGGCCTCTCCTGAACATCCATTAGTTTGGCTATATAATAAACGTTATTGTCCATCCATGGTCCCGCCATTGTTCCTATGGGTGAGTTAAACATAATGGAATCGATCTGAACGGGCAAGGTGCCCTTCTTTTTAAATGAGCTGTCGTACTTTTCGTCGGAATTAAAATTTACAAAATTGACGATATCGGTCGTAGTGGACATTTCCTCGTATAACCGTCTAATTTCGTTTTCTGCCATTGCATAATCTTCAGCCGAAGGCAAAACATCAAAAACAACATAATCTATGTCTCTGCTTTCTTCCTGTTCATAATATTGTTTATGCTTTTCGTAATAAGCAAGCAGGTCTTTGTCGGTAATTTTGACAAGGCTATCTGGAATCAATGTAAAACTTTGGGCTACAAAGTTGAAAGAGGCTTTAACATTTTTCAATTGGTAATCCTTTAATACCAATGGCCGCGGCATGTAGTAGGCTTTACCTATTAGAACATTGAATTTTGTGTTGAGTCTATCTTCTCTTATAGCTTCAATGAGATTTTCCATTTGTTTCTGAATTTCAGGTTCTCGCTGATCGAGGGTTTGAAGAAAGTTTATCAACAATTCTCTATCCAGAAGACCTGTTTGGGGGTTTTGGAAATTCTGTAGAATATATTTATGAGGGTTTGGGCCTTGAATCAGATCAGTCAACTCATCCTGCGAAATGCTAAGGCCAGTTTCCTTGAAGGCTTTTCCCATGATAATCTGGTTGACAAGCTGATTCCAGGTATTTTGTCTTACAGAATAAATTTCTTCTGTAGAAAGGGCTTCCTTTTGGGTGCTTTGCTTGGTGTATCCCAAATTTTCCTCGACCTTCTTTTCGAAATCAATGTATGAGATCTTTTCACCCGCAACCACTCCTATGGCGGTAGGGTTTCTCCATGTGCTTTTACCGATATCGCCCAAAACGAAGGCCAAAATAGCAACACCCACAAAGATTATTGCAACACCTGAACGTTTTCTAATGTTTCCTAAAATAGCCATTTGATGTATTTTTTAAAGCCAGCAAAAGTACAGAAATCAAAGCAAAAGGAAAAATTTTTCTTTTCATTCCTGGGTTAATCTCTTGGGTCATTATTTACAACCATTATCAATCGAACCCTTATTTAAAAATGGTCGAATTTTAATTTTTTAGCGTCATTCTCACCTTTTCGATTCTTTTGCCAGTCGATTGAAGGATTTGGAAACAATAGGGCTCGATGGTTATTTGTTCGTTGTTTGAAGGTATCCCTTCATAATAATGTATAATTAATCCAGCAATGGTTTCATACTCATCCGATTCGGGTAATCCAAGATTGTATTTGTTGTTTATATAGTCGATCTCGGCCCGTCCTGAAAATATATATTCCTTTTCATTGATTTTTCTGTCATTCACTGAATTAGAATCATACTCGTCGTTAATTTCTCCAAAAATCTCTTCTATAAGGTCTTCCAGGGTTACCATCCCCGATGTTCCTCCAAACTCATCGAGAATGATGGCTACACTGATTTTATCATGAGTAAGCTTTTTTAGAGCTTTGTCGGCAGTCATGGTTTCAGGAAAATATTCTACTTTTCGTATAATGCTTTGCAAATCAGTTGGCTTATTGAATAGATCGAACGAGTGTACATAGCCAATAATATCATCTATGGTCGAATTATATACCAATATCTTGGAATGACCAGTTTCGACAAATTTATTGATCAATATAGGGATGCTTTCATTCTTTTCCACAGCAACCAGTTCGGTGCGCGGAACCATGCACTCCCGCAATTTTGTTTCCTTGAAGTCGAGAGCGGCTTGTAATATATGTGCTTCTTGTTCAATATGCTTATTTCCAGTGGATTGCGTAAATTCTCTTATAAATTTGTCAAGATCGACCCATGTGATGGAGGTATCTTGAGAAGGCAATTCCTGCTTCAAAATCTTTACAATAAAGATATGGGACATTTTGTTAACCAAATAAACAATAGGGAATAGTATTAAATAAATGATATATAGTGGAATAGCTAAAAAATTCAAGATAACATTGGGTTGTATTTTGAAAAGTGATTTTGGTAAAAATTCTGCGAAAACGAGTACGATCAAGGTTGAGATCAAGGTTTGAAGAAAAAGAATCAAGCTGGTAGACGGGATGTTTCCTAATCCGATTCTTGGGAAAATCTCATGAGAAAGAATGGGTTCCATAGCTAGGCTGTATACCACAAGAGTTATCGTATTTCCCAATAGCATAGTGGCAATGAAAGCTGAGGGATTTTCTACAAATTTTGAGAGTATGACAGCCGACCACGATTTATTGTTTTTAGCCAGAGCGATTTTGAGCCGGTTGGCAGTGAAAAATGCCATTTCCGATCCTGAAAATAAGGCTGAAAACAATAGTGAGATGACGACTATGATGTAGTTATTTCCCATTATCAATTATAAATCACGCAAAAATTTATTGTTCATCTTCTACCAGAATTTCACCGGAGACATTTCTTATGATTCTTCTCCTAAAATTATCATCCGATTCAAGACCTCGTCCAAAAATAATCTTATCGGGTGTGGTGATTTTGATATTGGCTTCAGTGAATATTTTACCCTTTCTCTGGTCCCATGCAAGTTCTTCGGTTTCTAGTTTTTCTCCCTTTTCCATATTCGTTACCACAACATTGTTCTTCACCTCAATGCGTTTCTCATTCATATAATTGATTCCAAAGCGTGAAGTGAGTGAAGCCGTTATCCTCATTTGCTTATCGTAAAAATAAACTTCGAGGCCTTGTGGGAAAATAGTTTTTGCCTCGGGTGTGGAATAAGTGTAAAGCAAGGGACTTTTCAACAGACTTGTAACTCTACCTGAATCAACGTATCTAAGCTGAATATTTTTAATTACTTCGTCGGGTAAGGTATCTATTGCCGTCAATTCCTGAATTCTTTTCATATCGTTCTTACAGGAAACGGCCATTACCATTAAAATGGCAATGGCCGTAATAAAAAATACTGAAACTCTATATTCATAAAATACCGATGAGTTCATTTTTACTTTACCTGGCAGGCCTAACCGTAGTAGTTTCATTTATCCAACATTCCACTCTATAACTTTCACCCTGCTTCAAGCCATAGAAAAATATGGTCTCGATGCTTGGAAAATAACTCGAATAAGTCGCTATTCGCTTTGTTGCAATTTCTTCGACTCGCGGGTCTAAACGGCGGGCTTGCATGTATTTATCAACAGCAGCCCAATAAGCTGCACGTTTAGTGAGTTCATTATCACCACATTGTGAAGCCGAAAGTGCATAAGCATCTCCTATGATAATATATGCTTCTCCGTTGTTGGGATTGATTTCCAGAATTTTTTGTGCCATGCTTCTGGCTGCCGGAAAGCTCTTTTGAGCAAGGTAAACCTGACCCAATAAATGGTAAATTCTCGCCTTTTTATTCAATTCGTCTGGTTTATATAACTGAAGACTCTCCTCGAGATATTTTTTTGCTACGTCCCATTTTTCTTCTTTGATATATTTTAATGCCATTAAATATGCACTATTGGCCGAGGGTTCGATTTTATGAAGATTTTCCGTTGCAGCAAAAAATAATTCGCTGTCAGTGCATTGCTTTTTATCGAGGACCTTAGTGATCTTCTTCAAAAGAGTTGTGTCATTCGGATTTTGATTAAACTTGGAATGATAGATGTTCACAAGGTCTTCGCACGTGGCAAAGGGTTCGAATAGTACCTCTATATTGTTTTTGATAAGATAGTATTTCTTTATAGCGACAGAATCCGTGTGAGCATTATCCATGGCCTGATCCATTAAGTCGCTCAACTGGTCATATACATCGACTACGAGGGTTTTGTCAGCCAGTTCTTTCTTTACCATTTCGATGGCTGCTTCCATATAAACTTGAAATCCACTGGGCAGAACTTCTGCCCCATCTATTTCGATGGCTCTTTTGATAATTTGGAACGCTTCTTCTGGTTTATCGGGTTTATAGGTAAAACAATCCAGAGCCTTTCTGGTAAGAATACTTCCTACCTGAGATTGCCCATTGGAGGGATTAATCGGGAAATATTTAATCCTTGCATCATAAATTTCAAGAAGACTGTCGATGATCTGATTCTTCCGTAGAGGATCTTTCTCATTTTCAAGACGATATTCCATAATCTTAATACCATCTACAAAAGTAAACTGACTTGCGCAGGGGCAATTTTGATAAACCCACCGCCAGTGCCTGTAAGCATCTTTATAGTTTTTTTGTTTGACCGGTTCTCGATAAAGGGAGAGATTTTTCACACATTCAACACTGTCCTGTCCGTATTTTGCCTTTTCATTACAAGCCGAAACTTGGCCAAATACTCGAATGCTTCCCAAAGAAAGAAGTAAACTAACAATGAAATAAAGGATGGTTTTATTTGTCTTCATTTTATAATAATGTTTTATCTAATTATATTTACGTTTTACAAACCAGCGTTCTGTTATGGAGATGCCTATATATATTTTAAAATTATTTTCTTTGATCAATTGATTATGTATTGTACCTCTGTTACCAAATTCTGCGCCAAAATTAATCGAGGCTGCCTGCCGTCTCAAAGGGAGTCCAAAGCCAATACTGGCAGTAAATTCATTAATATTGGTTCCGTTGAGTCTCAAATACGTATCGTTATAATTAATCCCAAAACGATACCTGATTTTTTGCCAGTATTTCGATATTGGTCTATTGTCGGGGATCCATTCCACACCTGCATTAATTCGGTAACTATTTTTCAATGAATCGGACTTCCCAGATATAGTGTAATCTTCCCAGAACGAATACATAAAATCAGCGCCAAAACATAGCTTTTCGGGAATTTCGTATAAAAATCCACCTCCAAAATGAAGAGGCAATTTTAAATCGCCCTCTATATCCGATATATATTCTATTGTATCCTTATAGAGTTCATAGCCTCCATTAATACCCCCAAACAAAGTTTCCGAGAGTTTGTCGGTATTGGTGTTAAGTTTATTTCCATAACTGACTGTTGCACCCAGATTGAACAAATTTCCTTTCGATAAAGTTCTATGATATTGAATACCAGCAGAGTAAGAAATATCACTAATATGAATGTTATCTTTAATCCTGGTGTTCAATATAGCTACCGAATCAGGGAAATGTAATAAGCGGCTCCTTTCTAAATTGCCCGCTAAATAGATTGCATTGAAGCCAATAGAAAAATTTTTGTGTAACTTAAATGCAGCTCCTATATAGTACTGATTAAGACCCCCATCTCCTTGGTAATAATAATTGACCTCTCCTAACATGGGATCTGTTTGTTTTTGGAGAATTTTATAACCAACGGTCGAAAATGGCATGGTTCCGAAACTTACTCCAATTCTTCGAGAAACAGGAAAACCAAAGAACAAGAAGTCTAAGCTTGCACTCGTAGCGCTCTCCGAAATTCCAGATGTTTTCAAAGTTACGAAGGAACTTTTCATGCCACCCTCAAAGACAAACGACATCGAATCATAAGAAGTATAAGAAGCGGGATTTATGGGATTCACATTGTAAAATCCTCTTTGGGCGTAGCCAATTGAACCCATCGTTCTATTTCTCGTATTACTTATGCTTGACAAGTCACCTATGCCATAATGCGAATAGGGGGAAGTAATACTCGATTGTGAAAGGCTTTTCTTTGAGAGACAAGCCATCATGATTAGAGGAAGAACAAACAATATCTTTCTATTAACGCTCATTAAAAAGCAAAATTTTATTAAGTCCTTCAAGCACAATATTTGGAACTGCAAAAATGCTATTTTTAAACTTACCTTCAAAATACAACATATCTCCTCCACTTAAAAATACAGACAAATCAATGTTTTTTGTGCGAAATTCATCGATAAATCCATCTACCTCATAAGTCATTCCATTGATTACCCCTGAGAGTATCGATGTTTCGGTATCAACACCTAAGTTCGAATCAATGAAACGCGGTTTTATCAACGGTAATTTTGCGCTAAAATTATGTAAAGCTTTCAATCTCATTCTTAAACCCGGCGAAATTGCACCTCCCAGATAGTTTCCATTTTCATCGACAAAATCATAAATAATACAGCTTCCACATGTGATAACCAATGCAGGGGCACCCGAAGATTTCGAATATGCAGCCGCAGCCGCAGCTATTCTATCATTTCCCAATGTATGTGGAGTTTTATACGCAATCTTAATCGGATATTGAGTATTAAAACCTACTTCATAGAATCTATAGGTTTGACTCAAAAATCTATATAACCCGATGTCGTGTTCTTTTACATTCGATAGGATAACAGCTTCAGGAGAGTTTGAAAAGTATCTATTGGTGATTCCTTTTAAACGGTCGGCAGTTAACTTCCTTACTTTTTCAAAATGCACAAGTTGATCATTCTCAAAATAACCAACTTTTGTCATAGAATTTCCTATGTCTATAGCTATATTTAACATCAGCTTTTATGCAAAGTTATAACAATCGTATTGAAACCTTGAGAATATTTTGGTTGATTACACAAAATATTTATCTTTGCAGCCTCGAACTAAATGATGGTGTCGTAGCTCAGTCGGTAGAGCAACGGACTGAAAATCCGTGTGTCGCTGGTTCGATTCCCGCCGACACCACTCATTCGGCGATGAAATGGTAAAGGCTCAATGATGAGCCTTTTTTGTTTCATATATTATTAAAAGAGTTGATTTAAAATAAGTTGTATTACTTTTCGAAGATTCTCAAGGAGACAATTATTACTTATAAAAATCATTGTGAAAAAATGGTTACCACGTTGTTCTTCACCTCAACAAATCCTTTTTCGATTCTAAAAAATGTAACCTTATTCTGGCTATCTTTCACTTTGATGTTTCCTTTTTTCAGAAGAGCAATCATAGGAGCATGGCGATTCAGTATCTCAAATAATCCATCGATTCCTGGTAGTTGTACCAATATTATATCATCACTGTGAAAAATTCTCTTCTGCGGCGAAATTAGTTCAACTTTCATAAGAATCATTTACTTTGCTCGACGAATTTTTTCCCTTTTTCTATTGCTTCTTCGATTGTTCCCACAAGGTTAAATGCGGCTTCTGGAAATTCATCGACTTCGCCGTTCATTATCATGTTGAAGCCCTTGATAGTATCCTCAATGCCCACCATAGTGCCTTTTACACCCGTAAATTGTTCTGCTACGTGGAAAGGTTGCGAAAGGAATCTTTGTACTTTGCGTGCTCTTTGAACGATTAATCTATCTTCTTCCGACAGTTCATCCATTCCTAGAATGGCAATTATGTCCTGCAATTCTTTATATCGTTGAAGGATTCTTTTTACATTTTGGGCAGTGTTATAATGTTCTTCTCCTACATTTTCAGGGGTTAAAATTCGAGAAGTGGATTCTAAGGGATCTACTGCCGGATAAATTCCAAGTTCGGCAATTTTTCGGCTTAAAACTGTCGTGGCATCAAGGTGGGCAAATGTTGTAGCGGGTGCAGGATCTGTAAGATCGTCGGCCGGAACGTAAATAGCCTGAACAGAAGTTATAGAACCTCTTTTTGTAGAGGTAATCCTTTCTTGAAGCAAACCCATTTCGGTTGCCAGAGTAGGTTGGTATCCCACGGCTGAAGGCATGCGGCCTAAAAGGGCCGAAACTTCGCTTCCGGCCTGAGTAAATCTGAAAATATTATCTATAAAAAATAAAATATCTCGACCCCCCGATTGGTCATCCCCATCTCTAAAGTACTCGGCCAAGGTCAGTCCTGAAAGAGCAACACGAGCGCGTGCTCCAGGGGGTTCGTTCATTTGACCAAAAACTAATGTAGCTTGCGATTTAGCAAGTTCCTCCATATCTACCTTGCTTAAATCCCATCCGCCTTTCTCCATCTCATCGATAAATTCATGACCATAACGGATTACACCTGATGAAATCATTTCACGCAATAAGTCATTCCCTTCACGTGTTCTTTCACCAACCCCTCCAAAAACCGATAAACCTGAATAGCGTTTGGCAATATTATTTATCAGCTCCATGATAATTACTGTTTTCCCTACGCCAGCTCCTCCAAATAATCCAATTTTACCTCCTTTGGCATAAGGTTCAATTAAATCGATTACTTTGATGCCTGTGAACAGAACTTCATTATTGGTTGTGAGATTTTCAAATTTAGGAGGATCGCGATGAATCGCATAAGTTTGTTTTACTTCGATATTGGGAAGCCCATCAATGGTTTGCCCGATTACGTTGAACAATCTTCCTCTAATGTTTTCGCCCACGGGCATACTGATAGGTTTACCGGTTTTGATCACGTTGAGACCACGCATCAATCCATCCGTCGAATCCATGGCAATGGCTCTTATAGTGGCTTCACCTATTTGTTGCTGACATTCAAGAACCAGATCAGTACCATCGGGACGCTTTACAATCAAAGACTCATAAATGTTGGGAAGCTCATCGGCTTCCTTGAATGTTACATCAATTACCGGCCCAATGATTTGAGATATTTTTCCTATTCCACTTTTCATCATGAATAAATTTACTTGGCAAAATTAACATTGTTAAAGCATCAATATTTAATATTCTTCTTTTATTTTATGGATTGCCTCTTTCTGAGCTGAAACTTCAAAAATATTCTTGTAAAAAATGATCAACATAAACACCCCTATGGTGATTGCAGAATCGGCAATATTAAACACAGGCCTAAAAAACTGAAATTCCTGGCCCCCAATAAACGGGAACCAAGTTGGCCATTGGGTTTCAATCAATGGAAAATAAAGCATATCCACAACTCTACCGTGTAAAAAAGGGGCGTACCCATTTTTCAATGTGAATGAGGCAATTTGATAATAAGTACTTTCAGTGAATATAAGACCATAGAAACAACTATCGATGATATTGCCCAGTGCTCCAGCAAAAATGAGACTAAAAACTATTATCTTTAAAGGTTTTGATTCTCTTTTAATAAGTAGATATAAGTAATACCCAATAGCTAAAACAGCTACAATTCGCAAGAGGCTTAGTAATATCTTTCCCGAATTGCCTCCAAAGCTAAAACCGAAAGCCATTCCTTCATTTTCGACAAAATGAAGGAAAAACCAATTATCGAAAACTGGAATTTCTTCTCCTAAAAAGAAGTGTGTTTTAATCCAAATTTTCAAGACTTGATCAACAAACAAGACGAGGGCAACAGTTCCTATAGCAAGCCAGATGGCTTTATTTTTCGACTTCATTCTATGGAGTACGAAGAGTAATCAAAATTCATTTATTCCGTTTCTGTTTTAGCTTAGCATCAATCGAAAGCGTAGCATGAGGAACTGCTCTCAATCTTTCTTTTGGAATGAGAGTGCCTGTTTCTCTGCATATTCCGTAGGTCTTGTTTTCTATTCGTACCAAGGCATTCTCGAGTGCTTTGATGAACTTTTCAGTTCTTGCAGCAAGTTTGCCATTTTCTTCTTTGGTTAGCACGGCATTGCCTTCCTCTAATACTTTGAAAGTTGGGCTTGTATCGCTGGTGCCATTTTCTTCCAGATTTGCATAGGCTTCCATAAGTAAAGCAAGATCTTTACGCGCTTTTTCCAATTTTACCATAATGATTTGGCGAAACTCCTCCAATTCTTCATCGGAATAACGCTCTTTTGGAGCTTCTTCTTTTTTCATTGTATTCCCTCCTATTAGTTAAAATTTCATCATGTCAATTTTCTATCCGATTCACTTTAATAAATACCTTGAATTCATTGGCTATATCTACTTCTATCATTTCCTGTTCCAATTGATCGGTAAATAAAAGTTCTTTGGCCAATGTTTCGGAGCAAATGTAGTGATAATTTTTTTCAATTGC
Organism: Bacteroidetes bacterium ADurb.Bin012; assembly: GCA_002071415.1. GTDB lineage: Bacteria > Bacteroidota > Bacteroidia > Bacteroidales > TTA-H9 > TTA-H9. The sequence goes on along the minus strand of MWFC01000012.1, from coordinate 25,770 downwards.
CTTAGTCAGGGTTGGATGATGGTATATCTTCAATTGTATCTTGTCTGTTACATCAAATCCACTCTCCTTTCTTATATTTTGCACCCGGTTGATTAAATCTCTTACATACCCTTCGTCGATAAGATCATCCGTCAAGGTAAGGTCGAGAGCAACGGTATAGGGTGTTTCGGTTATACTAATCCAGCCAGGAATATCTTCGGTTATGATTTCAACTTCTTCCAAATGAATGAGAACTAGATCCCCATCAATCTTCAGCTGAATAGACTGTTTCTGCTCAAGTTCTCTGATTTGTTCCTGAGAAAGATTCTCCAGGGCATTAGCCACACTTTTCATTTTCTTGCCCAACTTAGGCCCTAACTTCTTGTAATCGGGTTTTACCTTTTTTACTATTGTGGTGTCTTCTTCGGGCAATACCTCCAATTCTTTTATATTGGTTTCGTGTAGTATAATATCCTTAATGCTCGCTATTAATTTTGATGTATGGCTATTAATAGCCGGGATTAATACTTTTTTAAGTGGTTGGCGAACCCTCAAATTCATTTTCTTGCGCAACGAAAGTATCATCGAAGTGATTTTCTGAGCAGTTTTCATCCGTTCCTCTAACTCTTTGTCGATAAGTTTTTCGTTTATTACCGGAAAATCGGTAAGATGAACCGAATCGTATTTCTCTTTTTGAGTTATTGAATTCAAGTCTTTATAAATCTGATCCATATAAAAAGGAGCAATAGGGGATGCCAGTTTAGCAATCGTAATTAAACAGGTATAAAGTGTCTGATAAGCCGAAATCTTATCTTGAGTATAATCTCCTTTCCAGAACCTTCTTCTGCTTAAACGCACATACCAGTTGCTCAAATCTTCAAGTGTAAAGCTGGCAATTAATCTTCCTGCTTTAGTAAGATCATAATCATTGAAGCATTCATCTACTTCTTCAATCAAAGAATTCAATGTAGAAAGTATCCAACGGTCAAGTTCAGGACGTTGACTGATTGGCATATCCTCTTCGGTGTATTGGAAATTATCGATATTGGCATAAAGAGCAAAGAAAGCGTAGGTATTAAATAATGTACTGAAGAATTTTCTGCTTACATCTATAATTCCGTTCTCATCGAATTTCAAATTGTCCCAAGGATTCGAATTGGTTATGAGATACCATCGAGTAGCATCTGGCCCATAATTTTCAATTGTAGTAAATGGATTCACAACGTTGCCGACACGTTTCGACATCTTGTTTCCTTCCTTATCGAGGACTAGACCATTCGAAACAACAGCCTTAAAAGCGGCTTTTCCAAAAATCATCACGGCAATGGCATGAAGCGTATAAAACCATCCTCGTGTTTGATCTACACCTTCGGCAATGAAATCAGCTGGGAAAAACAAGTCTAACTCATCTTCTCTTTCAAATGGATAATGAAACTGAGCATAAGGCATTGCACCTGAATCGAACCACACATCGATTAGATCGCTCTCTCTGTACATTGGCTTCCCCAAAGGGGAAAGCAAAATAATTTCATCGACAAAAGGTCTATGAAGATCGAATGAATTATAATCGATTTTACCCGTAGAGGCATTTTTACAATCTTTAAAAGGGTTTACCTTCATAAAACCGGATTCGACAGATTTTTCACATTCCAGGAAAAGTTGTTCTACTGAACCTATACAGATTTCCTCTTGGTTATCTTTTGTACGCCAGATAGGAAGCGGAGTTCCCCAAAATCTCGTTCTCGACAAATTCCAATCAACGAGGTTTTCGAGCCAGTTGCCAAACCGACCCGTCCCGGTTGATTGAGGTTTCCATAAAATTTTGTCGTTTTCTTCGATCATTTTATCCTTCATGGCTGTAGTTTTAATAAACCATGAATCGAGTGGGTAATAAAGTATGGGTTTATCGGTGCGCCAGCAATGTGGATAGCTATGTTCGTATTTTTCCGACCTGAAAGCTTTATTCTCTTTTTTGAGTTTCACTATAATTTCAATATCTACCGGGCCCCTGGAATGATCGCCGTCGGGTTCGTATTCTGGTCTTACATATCTACCAGCAAATTCTCCCATTTCAGAAGTAAATTTTCCCTTTTTGTCAACCAAGGTTAAATAGCCCAAATTATATTGTTTCCCTACTTTAAAGTCATCGGCTCCAAAACTGGGTGCAATATGTACGATCCCGGTTCCCTCCACAGTCGAGACGAAATCGCCTAATACGATACGAAAGGGATCCCCATCCTTTGGTTTGGCATAAGGCAATAGCTGTTCATACCGAATACCTTCGAGCTCTTTGCCCAAGAACTCTGCGACAATTCTAAAAGGTATTTTCTTATCACCAGGTTTGTAAGAATCAAAATCCAGATCCTTATTCCTAAAATCCAGAATAGTTGGTAGCAACTGGGTTGCACCAATTACCGCTTCGGCTAGTCCAGTGTACGGATTATAGGTCTCAACTAAACTATAACTTATATTCTCACCCACGGCCAAGCCTGTATTAGAAGGCAAAGTCCATGGAGTAGTTGTCCAGGCAAGGCAAAAAATTTCATATTGAGTAAGCCGGAAAAGGAATAAGGACTTTTCGTCCTTAATGATTTTAAATTGTGCAATAACGGAGTTATCTTTCACCATCTTATAACATCCAGGCTGATTTAATTCATGGGTACTCAAGCCTGTCCCAGCAGCAGGTGAATACGGTTGAACGGTATAACCTTTATATAATAACCCTTTATGGTAAAGCTGCAATAATAAATACCAAACTGATTCGATATATTTATTATCGAAAGTTATATAGGGATGTTCCAAATCAACCCAATAGCCCATTTTTATGGTTAATTCGTCCCATAAATTTTTATATTTCATTACTTCCTTCCGGCATTCATTGTTATAATCGACAATGGATATTTTATTCCCTATATCATCCTTGGTAATTCCAAGTTTTTTTTCTACTTCTATTTCAACAGGCAAGCCATGAGTATCCCAACCGGCCTTCCTTTCAACATAATAGCCTTTTAATGTCTTATACCTACATACAATATCTTTGATTGTTCGAGCCATTACATGATGAATACCTGGAACTCCGTTGGCCGAAGGAGGGCCCTCATAAAAAATAAATGGTTCTCCCGTTTTTGTCTTCTCCAATGACTTCTGAAAGGTATGATCTTGGTCCCAAACATTTAGAATTTCATTACATATCTTGCTTAAATCTAAACATTTATATTCTCTATATTTCTTACTCATAGATTTTATTTATTAAATCTTTTGAAAAGCTACAATTGAGTTTTTAATTATCAATTTCATTCCAACAATTGCCGAAAATTTTCAGGAACCATAGTGATATCGGTTAAAAATAAAGTATCGATATAACTCGATTTCTTTGTATTGATATTTAATCCCAGTATGGTGGAATGCATGAGATATAGTTTCTGGCAAATTATTGGATCTATTTCGAATGTAGGTTCTAAATCCGTTAAAAATTCTTCCAGTTTATTAAAATTCTTTCCAGTAAAATCTAAAAACGCTTTTTTCGACAATCGCTTCGGGAAAGGCAAAGTCGAACGATTTTTACTTTTGATATGTTCCGAGAAAGTATTGTCAAAAAAGTTTTCTTTCAAAAAGTTTATAAATAATGATGTGGTTTCTTTCTGGTAAATATAAGGAATATGAAACAAAGAAATCAAATAATGATACTTCAGGTTTCGAAAAATTTCAAATATACTTTCCCATAATGTTATATAAAAAATATTATTTCCCCGGTAATCGTTAGCAAAATACAATTCATCAAATAGTATCGAATTATTTACTAATGATTTTACTTCTGTATTCAATTTAAAAACATTATTTATAAAAATACATTTCATACGGTGATTTTCAATAATTTCCTTGCCTAAGTCAATTCTGCAAGCATAAACTATTGTAGAATTCTTTCTATCCCAAACAAAGGCATAACGCGATTCATTGTCCAATTCGTCAATGGTGGCGATATTATTTTTAAATTTATTAGTATAGTATATTTTTTCTTTACTCTTCAAGAAACTCCTTACAGAATAAAGAATTTTATTAGACTGTGTGAAATAGAACTGAAAATCATCTAATTGCAGAATTAATTCCTTTTCGATTTTATTTATCTCACTTTGAACTAAGGAGTCATTTGTAAATGATTTTTCATTATTATAAACTAAGTTTGTAGCTCGATATTCAATTTTATTGCTAAATGAATAATCCAAACTGTATATTTTTGTTCTCAAAATGTCTCCAAAATCGTTAAGAGATAAATTTATGTATTCTTTTGGATGAATGGCCTTCCCAATGGTTACTTTAATTACTTTCCCCGATTTTGTAAGAACTTCTGCAGGTAATCTTAAACTTCTCAATTTTGGATTGATTAAGCCTAAAGAATAGAATAACAGTGAATTGTATCCTGAAAAGTGAATAGGAATTATTGGTACATTCAATTGTCGAAGCAATTTTTTTACGTTGTGCGGCCATGGCCTGTCTTCAATAGAAAAATCCTTGAAATTAATAGCTGAGACTGCTCCTGCTGGAAATAATCCCAAAGGATGACCCGCATTAACATGACGATAGGCTTCTCTTAATCCTTTGATGCTTGAAGTCAAATCCTTGCGATCTTCAAATGGATTTACTGGTAAGAATATTTCTCGAAGAGGCTCAATTTTGTAAAGTAAGAAGTTGGCCATCAATTTGAAATCATCCCTGATTTCTGATACAATATAGGCGAGCATCATTCCATCCATTCCTCCAAATGGATGATTCGAAATCGTAACAAAAGGACCTTCTTGGGGAATATTCTCCAACCCGCCCGGATTAACAGAATGGCCAACTGAAAGTTGATCGAATAAAAAGCCCAAGCCATCTCTGTTATGCAACCCAGAAGCTACTAGATCATCATAAAGCTGATTGATAGAATCCATCTTGATCAACCTAATGAGAAAGTTTGCGATTTTCACTCCAAACTTGCTCTTAAGTATAGGTATTGCCTTTATAACTTCCTCTGTCGAAAGCAATGACATAACTTTAATTTTGAATCATCATTTCAGTTCAAGGGGCTGCAAAAGTAAACATTTTTATTTATTTACCATTCTGCCCGAAGCCACATAGTTTTTGAATATCTTTGCAAAAAGTTTTTCGAGAAATTTAGCCTCTTCTTCCGATATGAAAAATTCAATCCATAGAGATTTAGCTGTCCGTGCTTCTATCTATACAATAGTTACTTCCCTTCCTATTTTATTGGCGTATATCTTAGTATGTGTGTTGGTCGAGCATTTAACTTATTTATCCTCAACGATACGACTGATTATATTGATTAGCTGGATATTATTGATAATTAGCATATTGTCTTTAATATGTCTGTTATTCTTTTCAAAAAAATTTCTGCATATTTATATAAAAAAAATAAAACATAATTTTATTTTTGTGAATTCTAAAGATTTTTTCAGTTTTTTTAATTTGGTTCAATTGAGTAAAATGCCATCCAAGTTTGCAAGATTAGCATTTAATCAGCTGACTTTGAAATTTAAGAGAGATATAAAATTTATCGAAATAAAAAATTTTATCAGATTAAAAAATGTGAAATATTTCACTATTTCTTTCGTCATTCTTCTTGTTATATTTATATTCAGTTTTTCTTCATTTAAAGAACCATATAAAAGAATAGTCAATTATCAAACTGCATTCTCGAAGCCGGATTTACTACAGTACACAATAACTCCCGATAATCTGATATGCAATGAAAATGATGATTTTGTCATCAATTTGAAAATTACTGGTAATTTTATTCCCGATAAAATTCAAATCATCAAAGGTATTTATACTGATTATTTTATTAAAACTTCAGAAAAAGAATTTTATTATAAAATTCATGATGTTCATAAAGAAATAAGTTTTGAAATCGTTTGCAAAACTCTCAATCATCATAAGAAATATCTACTCAAAGTCCGGCCCAAATCATTTTTCAAAGATTTAGAAATATTGGTAATCCCCCCAGCTTATTTAGGACTCTCCAACGATACAATCTATGATTTGCGAGAATTATTTATACCTGAGGGAAGTTTGATACATTTAAACCTGAATTTTAATAAAGGAGATTCTATTTTCATCTCGAATGAATTGACAAATTACAGGGAAACATTCAAACTGGATAAGGATTATTTTACGAAATCGTTTTATGTCTTCGATAATACTAATATTAATTTCAAGTTATTCTGTGATCGTATAATTTCCGATTCTCTCTCAATACATATTAATGCCGTCAAAGATAGACCTCCATTGATTTATTCTGAATTACTATCCAATGCAGAATACATTGCCAATTTTATCCTAAATATCAATGACGATTATAAAATCAATAAAATTGGTTATGAATTTATTAAAATAAATTATGGAAATTTAAAAATAATAAAAAATTTCAATCTTTTTACAAATTGGAATTCCTCCAATTTTAGCAATAATATAGAAGTAAATTATAATGAATTTTCTGAAATAGACAGTCTTGGCATTCGATTCTTTGCCGATGATTATTATCCTTATAAAACGAATCATAAAGCATATTCGCCGATTATCATTCTTAGACACAAAGAATCATTGAGTTCTATTATCAGCGAAATCAACAATTCACAGGAAAATATTAATCAAATCGATAATTCATTAAAAAATTTTGAAAATCTGCGTTCAAAGATTAATTCTATCAATAATATAAATCAATTGGACAATTTTCAGAAAAAGCAATTAATCGATGAAATACAGTCGACATATGATCATTTTAGGAAAAACAGTGATCATTTTATGAATCAAAATAATTTGAACACCGATGAAAAGACTGATTTAAAAAACTTTCTAAATATAATTGACAGTATTTATAATAATTTGAAAAATAATTTGGATTTAAATAATATCAATAATTTGGATTTAAATAAGCAAATAAATGACCTTAAACAACTTGTCGATATTATGAATAATAAATTCAAAAATTTTTTGGATCGAAATATTTTTGAGAATATATTCGATAGATTAAACGAATTGATAAACAATCAGATAAGAAATAACAATAATTTGATTTATAAAACCGATAGTTGGAAAAATTCTGATACAGCTTATGATTCGAAATTAAAAGAAGAATTAAATCAACTTATAAAGAAGCATGAAGATATAAAGAATGAATATGATAAAGCTGTGAAAGAGAATTTTATAAATAATAATCTAAAATTTCAAAATGATTCCATTCTGAAATCCATTAGCAACGAATACGAGTTTCTTAAACAAAATTCGTCCTTAATTGATAAGGGACTAAAAAGAATCAATGAAAGTTACAATGAATTTCAAAACAATCTACAAAATGAAGGAATGGTCAATGAAGATAAATTAATCGACGAAAATGCTTTAAAGAGTCTTTTGAAAAGTTTAATATATTTTAGTAAACAAATTGAGTATTCATCAACAAATTCATCATATTATCGAGCTTTGCCCAATGACTCTGTTTTTACAAATTTTATCCATTTTTCGTATAATTGGTCATCGATTAATGATAGTTTGAATCGGTTTCTGAAACAGGCCGATATTCCGGTTTCCTCTATAGCAAATAGTTCATTAAAAATTAATAAAGCCATAAAAGATGCTAATAAAGCCATAAAGGAAAATAATTACCTAAATTTTAGTAAGGAAACCAATGTTATCATGTCGGAAATTAATTTAATAAATCTCAGTTTATCGGAACTTCTCAAAAGAATTGAAGAGAATAACAAGAATAATACCATGGAAATGGCTGGCATGTGCAGTAAACCCATGAAAAAGGGTGGAAATAAACAGCAGAGTACTAATTCTTTGAGTGAAATTATCAAGATACAACAACAGCTTACAGAAAAAATGGGTCAAAAACAGATGAAGGGTGAAAATAATTCAGGCTTCGGGAATAAGGAAATCAATGAATATATTAATTTACAATATGAGATTAGGAAAAAACTAAGTGAATTATTACAAAATGATGACATGCAAAAATATTCTAAAATTCTTGAAAGCATTAACCATGATATGCGCGAAAGCGAAAGGAAACTTTTAAATAAGAATTCAAACCCAACGGAAGCTCTTAGACGGCAAAAAAATATTGAAACACGTTTATTGGAAGCAGAGAAGGCTATTCGCGAACAAGAATTTGAAAATAAGCGAGTTTCGAAAGATGCCGGTAATTATATACGGAAATGGGACGAAGTTGCTGAAAATGAGTATATTTTAAAAAAAGAAAAATCTTTGGATAATTTGAAACTAAATGAAGTGCCTTTACGTATATTTTACCAAAATGCTTTTCTAAATTATCAAAATAGTTCTAAAAATGTCAACTTTACAGATAAATCTCGATAAACCTCAGAATATTAGTGTAATTATAAATTATATTCTTTCTAAATTTCATATACCTTATTCATTGATAAGCCCGCTTGAACTATCGGTCGAAGAATTTTTTCATACAGTTAAGAATTATTGTGAATATGTAAATTTTTCTGTAGAATTAAAAGAATCGGTTTTAATTTTATATTTTAAAGTTGATAGAATCCATTGCCACACAGCTAATGATTTAAATAATACACTAAAATCGAACATTATATTAAATAGTTTAGTGGATAATCTATATATTGATGGAGATTCTTTTGCTTTATCATATTCATTTTCTTATTTAAACAAAACAATTTATTATGATCGTGCTTCGATGGTGAAGGATTATCTTAATCAAGTAGCATTAAGAATATAATAGGAATGATATCGTTTTATTCTATTGGTTTTAACAATCCCTTAAAAAAAATCCGAACCTTAAGATGTTTTCTGATAGGCATCTTGAATGAACATTCCAAAAAGGACGGCAATATTAATATTGTATTTGTCGATGATGAATATCTATTGAAAATCAATAATGAATTTTTACATCATGATTACTATACGGATACGATTACATTTCCCTATCATTTAAAACATTCTAAAGTAATCGAAGGAGATATTTTTATAAGTTATGATAGAATTAAGGAGAATGCTAAACTATACAAATGTTCCGTTCAAATTGAATTAATTCGTGTTATCATTCACAGCATTCTTCACCTTTTAGAGTATCAGGATAAAAATGGCAATAATATTATTTTTAAAAAGCAAGAAAAGTATCTTCAAGATTTTTTAGAACAATTATAATTTTGAAATGTTTCACGTGAAACGATTAATGAATAGAGATTATGATCTTTGATCATTATGATATTGTTGTAGTCGGAGCTGGCCATGCTGGATGTGAAGCATCAGCTGCAGCTGCGAATTTAGGTTCGAAAGTACTCCTTATTACCATGAATTTACTAACAATTGGCCAAATGTCGTGTAATCCTTCTATTGGAGGAGTAGGGAAGGGGCAGATTACCCGTGAGATAGATGCTTTAGGAGGTTATACAGCTTTGGTTTCAGATAAAAGTATGGTTCAATTTCGAATGCTCAACAAGAGTAAAGGGCCGGCTATGTGGAGCCCGCGAGCACAAAATGACCGATTGATGTTTCACGTGGAATGGAGAAAAGTATTGGAATCTATACCTAATGTTCATTTTTTACAAGACCAAGTTGTAAATCTTATTGTAAAAAATAGGAAAATATTGGGAGTTGTTACAGGAATGGGAAATAAAATTTATTGTAAAGCGGTAATTATTACGTCAGGCACATTTCTGAACGGTAAAATTCATATTGGAGAAAAAAATTTTTCCGGCGGAAGAATCGCAGAGACTTCTGTTTCAGGTCTAACAGAAATAATTAATCGTTTAGAAATTAAATCGGGCAGATTAAAAACTGGAACACCACCACGTATAGATAGCCGTTCAATCGACTTTTCAAAACTAACTCAACAAGTTGGAGACAAACCTCCAGGACAGATGTCTTTTCGAGAAATAATTGATAAAGAAAATTTCTATCAACTTCCTTGCTACATTACATATACCAATTCATTCGTTCATGAAATATTAAAAAAAGGGTTCGATCGTTCACCATTGTTTACAGGACGCATTCAAGGGGTAGGACCTCGATATTGTCCTTCTATCGAAGATAAGATACAAAGATTTTCTTCTAAGGATTCTCATCAACTTTTTCTCGAACCCGAAGGAAGGACAACAGTTGAATATTATCTCAACGGGTTTTCCTCTTCATTACCCGATGAAATACAGATAGAAGCACTTCATCGAATTATAGGCTTAGAAAAGGCACGGATATTTCGTCCAGGATATGCAATTGAATATGATTATTTCTACCCTTCTCAGCTTAATGATAATTTAGAGTCAAAAATCATCGAAAATCTATTCTTTGCCGGACAAGTGAATGGAACTACCGGTTATGAAGAAGCTGCAGCCCAAGGTTTAATGGCAGGAATTAATGCACATTTGAAATCGCATGGCTTGAAAAAATTTACTTTATCTCGATCCGAAGCCTATATAGGAGTGTTAATCGATGATTTAATCACTAAAGAATTGAATGAACCATATCGCCTTTTTACTTCAAGAGCAGAATTTAGAACCTTACTACGTCAAGATAATGCCGATTTTCGTCTTACACCTTTGGGTTATTCAATAGGTCTGGTTTCTAACCAACAATGGATAAATCTCTGTGATAAATATCGAACAATCCAAAAAATTTTGCAATTTTTAGAAATAGATAATATTTTACAGTTATATAATTATAATAGCGATAAAGAGGCACTGCCTCAAAATAATCCTATTATTAATTTTTTAGTACAGCCGGGCGTTTCTATCTATCAAACTCTAAACAATTTTCCAAATTTTAAACAATATGTTGAAGATTTACATGCTAACGAAGAAGAAATCGAAGAAGCAGAAATTATTATTAAATATTATGAATATATTCAAAAGGAAATTGAAGTAGCAAATAGAATTAAGAAATTCGAAAATTTGTATCTTTCTCCTTTAATCGATTATAGTTTGTTTCCATCATTAACGATTGAAGCTCGTGAAAAGCTTAATAAAATAAAACCTTCTACATTAGGACAAGCATCACGAATAAGCGGCGTCTCTCCATCCGATCTTTCCTTTTTACTAATCTACTTGAATAAAAATTATAGTTCATAGAAAATATGCAGTATGTAATTTGTCCTATTTGTAAAAACGAAAAAGTGAATCGAATTCTCGTAACTAAAGACTTTTTCCTAAGCAATGAAGAATTTGAAATATGGGAATGTGAATTCTGCAAAATAAGATTTACTCAACCAATACCTTCAGAAGAAAAAATTCAAGACTATTATAAAAAGGAAGAATATTTCTCACATTATAAAAATAAAAAAAGTCTATCTTATTATATTTACAACATTGCCAGAAAAATTAACTTAAGAAGAAAATACAAGTTTATAAGTAAAGACTTGCAATTAAAGATTGGACGAGTTTTAGATGTGGGATGTGGATCGGGCGATTTTTTAAATTATCTCTTTAGTAAAGGATGGGATTGCGCAGGAGTTGAACCGGATAATGACTCACGGCATTATTTGACAAAGATGAATAAATTTCCAGTTTATTCTTCATTAAATGAGATAGAGTCGGCAAATAGCTTCAACTTAATAACATTCTGGCATGTACTTGAGCATATTCATCACCCGGAAGACGCTATTCAAAAAATTATCAATCTGCTTAATAAAGAAGGTATTCTCCTTATTGCTGTTCCGAATTACGATTCTCCAGACGCAGAATTTTTTATGTCTTACTGGGCAGCATGGGATGTCCCTAGACATTTATTTCATTTCAATTTGCTTAGCCTAAGCAAATTATTAAAAATAAACAATCTTCAAGTTATAAAACATTCTGGCTTATATTTTGATGTTTTGTATATTTCCTATTTATCCCAAAAATATCTTAATAAGTTAATACCTTGTATTACAGGAAGTTTTATTGGATTTCGTTTAATGCTAAAATCGAAGACAATGAACAACCCATCAAGTATTATAGTTGTAGCTAAAAAACAATGAAGAAAGCACATTATAAGATATCGAGATTTTCTTCCAAATCTATCGTAATAGGCATAACCCTGCTACTTTTGGCAGGAATCTTTTCGATTATTTGGTTCAACAATTATTTACAATGGAAAAAGTTTCAGAAAACTATTTATAATTCCTATAATCAAATATCAAATTTAACTTATGAATTAAAAAATCAACTTGATTCAAATAATAATTATGCAAATATTACGAACAAACTGAAACAAATAAAAAATTCCGATGAATTACAAATAATAATCTATAAAAAGCCAGATCATCTTGTATATTGGCATAATAATCAGTATTTGATTAACCTAAATGAGTTAAGATTTGCCGAGGATGGTTTTATAAGTAATAAGAAAGGTTCATTTTTATATACTTGCGATTCTACAAATGAATTCATTCTGATGGTTGCATTTCCAGTTTGGATTGAATTTGCCATTCAGAACGAAGGTTTTCAACCAGAACCTTCATCTATATTCAAAAAATTTGGATTGTTTTCATTATGTCCACCCGCAAATGAAGGTTTTCCAATATATAATTCGCAAGGCAAAGAGATTTTCTTTGTTGAATTCAACAATCCAGTACATTATTATCCTTGGAAGTATTTATTAATTGGTACATTAATTATTATCGGATTCTATATTACTGTAATACAATTATTTAATTTAATATTTAAAAAAGAATATCAGATAAATATTTTCATTATATTATCAATATTCATATTATTTTGCTTATTTTACAAATTAGGTAAGTATTTTGAACATGAATATTTTATAAGTTATCATAATTATTTGGTTATTTTTAATAAATTGATTTCATATTCAGAATTACTATTTTTTAGCATATTATCAGCAATATTTATCAAGAATCTATGCAAAATATTGGAAAATTATAATAAAAGGAAAATTCAAAAATATTCAAAGATTCAATTTAGTACAATTATAATATTTTTAGTGTATATAATCTTATTAATTGTTTTTTATTATGTAATTGATCAAATAATAATCAATTCAGATATTTCATTTACTCCAGCTATGTTCTTCGATATTACTTATATAAATGGAGTATCTTTGATTTCACTCTTTGTTTTGTTATATATTATACTATATATTACAATTAAAATAGTTAACATATTTCAAAACCCAATCATATCGAAATATCATCCGTATCTTTTAATTATTCTAATTCTGTTAGTTACAATTTCGTTTATCTCGAAAATATTTATCGTTTTTACTTTACTAATTAGCATAGCTTCAATAGAGGTCGTGGTAATTATTAAAAATTCAATACACTTCGATATAAATTTATTAGAGAAATTTCTTTATGTTTTGATAATAAGTTTATTCTTAATATTATATTTAATTTATAATTTAGAAGAAAAAGAATATAGCAAGAAGCAACTTATTTTGATGAATATCGAATCAATGGAACAAGGCGATCCAATTACAGAATCATTATTTGCAGATATTGTATCCGAAATTCAATATGATTCATTGATATTGAATTTAATCGATAATTCTGCTTATAATCCTGTGCTTGTAGAAAATTATATACATGAAAAATATTTTAGAGGATTTTGGAATCAATTTCATATAACAATAACTATTTGTAAAGAAAATGAACGCATAAGAATAACACCTATATTGGAAGAAATAAGTTGTTATGAATATTTTAATCATTTATTTGATTTAAAACCGGATTCAATATATGATACATCCTTTATAAAAATTTCTGATTATGGGCACCGTTTGAATGGGTATACTGGTGTAATTTCTTTTCCACACATACCCTTTAAATTATTCGTCGAGTTGTTACCCAATCCATCTAGTAATGCAACTTTTCTTTATGATTTAGTAACTTCACAGGATTTAAAATCAAGAATCAATCTCGAAAATTATTCATTTGCAAGGTATTTTAATAATAAATTGATTTCATTTTCGGGAAGTGCTGTATTCCCTGTAGATTTACCAAAGTCATTCATCATTAATGAAAAAGATGAATCATCTATCATTGAGGTGAAATCAGGAAAGTTTCATTACTCTATTTTAAAATCGAAGAATAAATCGATATATATTCTTGCTAACGAAGTTAAAAGAATTAATAATTTTATTTCATTCCTTGGATTATTTTTAATAATTTATACAATCTGGGGTATTGTTTATTTTTTATGGAATCTAAAATCAAAAAATTTCTATTTCAATCGAATTGGTATTAAGTTTCAAATTGTTATAACCATTATTTTATTGGTGTCATTTAGTATTATAGGATATTTTGTATATAATTTGTTTGATTCTAATTATAAAAACCAAGTAAAAGCCAAATTAGTAGAAACAATTTATTCTGTTTCATCGGAATTTGCATATAAATTAATAGAAGAACCTAATTTCTTATATAAAGATATTGATTTAGAAGCATTTATTATAAAATTATCGAACATTTTTTTTACTGATATTAATTTGTATGATATCAATGGAAAACTTATAACAAGTACGAGTCCTAAACTTTTTCATTTTCGGATAGTTGAACCACTAATCAATAGAACTGCATATAATGTCTTAACAGAAGGACAGGCAACAACATATCTTCAAGAAGAAAAAGTTGGTAATTATAATTTCTTATCGGGCTATATTCCTTTAAGAGATAACGATAATACTATTGTTGCCTATATAAATCTACCTCAAATTTCGAGAATTTCACAACAGCAACAACAAAGGGAAGAATATTTATCTACCTTAATTAGTGTGTTCATATTCCTTCTTATCTTCTCATTGCTTATTGCATTGTTCATAGCAAATATTATAGTCAAACCATTAAATGTTCTGAGCGAATCACTTTCACAACTACGATTAGGCGAATCGAATATAAAAATTCCTATTGTCCGAAACGATGAAATTGGGCTTTTAATTGAAAAGTACAATAATTTAGTAGACCAATTAGAAAGTGCTATCAACGAACTGAAACATAAGGAACGTGATTTGGCATGGAAAGATATTGCAAGGCAAATAGCGCATGAGATTAAAAATCCTCTAACGCCTATTCGTTTACAAATACAGTTCCTCAGTGCCTCATTTAAGCCTGGCGACTCTAATTGGAACAAAAAATTTTATGAATTTTCAAATCTGTTGTTAGAACAAATTGATTTACTCTCTCAATTGGCCGATGCTTTTTCTGAATTAGGCCACTTGAGCGAAAGTAAACAAGTCCAGGTGAATTTAATCGAAATTGTTGAAGAAGCCGCAAATATAGTCTTGACAGGATTTAGTGGCGAGTTTATTCATCATTTTCCTGATTACTCTACAATCGTTAAAGCAGACCGAAACCAACTTTTACGATTATTCATCAATATTCTGAAGAATGCTACTCAAGCTGTTCAAGATCAGGAAAATAAATTAATAGAAATAAAATATTTACTCGATTACGATCATGTAATAGTTTCAATATATGACAATGGTAAAGGAATGAATGAAGAAGAGAAAAAAAAGATTTTTACACCCTATTTTACGACAAAATCATTTGGAACTGGGCTTGGACTTTACATCTCGAAAAATATAATAAAGGCACACGGAGGAGAAATCACTTTTGAATCGTCGGTTGAAAATGGAACGACCTTTTACATTAAACTGCCTATGTTTTCAGAATAAATAGACTGAAATCCATTCCATAATTTGTTCGATTTCACAAAAGGAGATTATCTTTGCCAAAATTTTACACTTGTCGAAATGGATATGATAACAATAAAGATAGTAAATAATTCTCATCATCCTCTACCAGTCTATCAAACAATGGGTGCATCAGGTATGGATCTTTGTGCATATTTACATGAATCAGTAGAAATCCTACCATTACATCGCAATATTATTCCAACCGGCTTGTTTGTCGAAATTCCTGAAGGTTATGAAGGTCAGATTCGACCGCGTAGTGGCTTAGCAATCAAGCATGGGGTTACGGTTTTGAATTCTCCAGGGACCATTGATTCAGATTATAGAGGAGAAATTCAGATTATTCTCGTTAATCTTTCCGATATTCCTTTTATTGTAAATGATGGGGATAGAATTGCGCAATTTATTTTGATGAAAATCGAAAAAATTATATGGCAAATTGAATTGGAACTTGGGGCAACAACAAGGGCAGCGCGTGGCTTTGGCCATACAGGACTTTCGTCTAATCATAAATAATTTGATATATAAAATTTATCCCTTAAAAATTGTTTATAAATGAAAATATTTAATATTAATTTGTTCTTGATATATTTTGCTTTACTATGTGCTTCAAATGCATTTGCACAAATACAGGATACATTGCCAAACAAATTCATTGGTGAAAATATCCGAATAGACGAACAAGCAAAATATTTAGAAGCTTTAAAATTCGTATTGCAGGGCGATGATAGTACTGCAGCTCAGATTTTAGCATTAATATTGATGAACAACCCCGATAATCATACTGCAGCCTTCGAATTGTCAAAGATATATTACAGTCAAGGAAATTTTTATGCTTCAGCAGTATTAATGGAAAATGCAGTGAAATTAAATCCCAATAATTATTGGTATTGGAAACAACTTTTGGACTCATACGAAGCAACAGGCAATGAAGAAACTTATATGAAATATTTTGCATTGTTTATTTCGAGATTCCCCGATAAGCCTGAGGATTACCGGAAATACTTAGATGTTCTGATTAAAAATCAAAAATACGACGAGGCAATTAGTTTTATTGATAAACTTATTAGTAAAAATATTGTAAACGAAGAAATAATTATAAAGAAATTTGAGTTATTATTAAAAAAGGACAAGAAAAAAGATGCGATCTGTGTTCTAAATAATTATTTAACAAAATATCCTTGTTCTGAATCAATTATGCTTGTTTTATCAAATTACTATTTTCAAAACAAAAAGGATAAAGATGCGTTGAGTATTTTGGATGATCTCCTAAATTGCGATACAAATAATGAAATTGCCTCACTCACATTAGCCGAATATTATAATAAAAAAGGAAAAAACGATAAAGCTTTTAAATACCTACTAAAAGCTTTCAATAATCCACAAATTACTGTTAATAATAAGATTCAGTATTTGCTTAATTTCTATTCTTTGGACAATATAAAGGCTTCAGATACTGCACAAATTTTGAAATTAGTAGGTATTATTTCCCAAGTGCATAACCAAGAACCTAACTCCAAAATTCTTGCAGGAAATATATATTTTGTGTCGCAATATTATGCGGAGGCTGCTAAAGAATATGAAGCGGCTATAGATTTGAAAGTGAATAATTATGAAGTCTATGAGAAATTATTGTTATGTTATGCAGCATTGGAAAATAATGACAAGCTAAAATCACTGGCTGATAAAGTAATTGAGTTATATCCATATCAACCCTTACCATATTATTTTAGCGGGTTCGTATCATTCATTCAAAAGAAGTATACCGAGTCAGGTGAATTATTGGAAAAAAGTTTGAAATATTCGGGCCGAAACAGCAACCTCACACAATTTCTCTATCGCTTACTTGCTGAAGTTAACTCCAACTTACAGGATTATGATAAATCCGATTACTATTTCGAATTGGCATTGCAGTCAGATAGTAGCGACGCAACATTATTGAATAATTATAGTTATTCCTTAGCAGAGAGAAAAAAAGACCTCGAGAAAGCGTTAAAAATGTCGGAAAAAGCCTTATCTATTAATCCAAAAGAACCATCATATCTTGATACATACGGATGGATTCTTTATAGACTTGGACGGTATGATGAAGCAATAGTTTACTTGAAGAAGGCTGTCGAAAAGACGGATAACACAAATGATGCTGTATTATGGGAACACCTGGGAGATGCTTATTATAAGATTGGGAATATTGATGAAGCATTAAAAAATTGGATGATTGCATCAGAAAAAGAAGGAAGCAGCGAAAAGCTACTTCAAAAAATTAAAGATAAGATGCTTTATGAATAAGAATAGTTTTATACTCTTGATATTATTTAGCTGGTTACTTATAATTACTTCATGCAAAGTGAAAGAAAAACCAATATCTACACCTTATCCGCAAACTTTTCGATATCCTATTTCAGACTATTTCAAAATGCATACACCTCATAAATTCTTAACCTGCAAAGCAAATGTAAATTATTATAAAGATAAGCAAGATTATTCATTCTATGTTAACTCTCGTATTATTTACGATTCGGCAATATGGCTTTCGGTATCACCAGGCTTAGGAATAGAAGCATTGAGAATCATGCTCACAAATGATTCAATATTTTATTTAGACAGAACAAGACATAAATACATTACAGAATCATTACAAATTATAAGAACTAAATGGAATTTGCCTTTTGATATAAAAGTATTTCAGGCTATAATAACTGCGGATTTTTTAAGACAATCGGATTCGATTATTTATACATACAAAAAAACAGATAAAGGCTTACGTGTAATAAATAATAACGCTAATTATATTGATTCGATGTTTCCATTGAATAACCCAAAAATTATCGATGTGTATCTCAATGAAAAAAAACCTGTTACAACATCAGTGAATTTCGATATAAATTCATGCAAAATTTCTACAATAACAATTAATTATAAGGAGCATAAATTGATTGATAATGAATATCTGCCAACAAATTGGAACATATATTTACAAGGCAAAGAATCTAAAAAAATAGATATAAGTATAGATAAATGGCAAAAAACTGATAAAGTTGTTTTGCATTTTGTTATACCTCCAGATTATGAATCCTTAATCATCTATTGAAAAATTGATTATTAAGATGAATGATTTATTAAAATTATTGATAATCATTTTAATATTAGTTCCAGGAAAGAGCATAGCTCAGAAATCGAGAACCGATCTTGAAAATCAAAGGAAATTACTCGAACAGGAGATCAATGAAACAACTCAAAAAATAAAAAAAGCTCAAACTACACAAAAAAACATCACCACTGAAATAACACTTATCAATAAGAATATTAATGATAGGAAACGCTTGATTGAATCATTGACGAAGGAAATTCAAATAGTTGATCTTAATTTGGAACAAACGACAAAAGAAATCAAACGTTATGAAAAAATGCTGGAAGCAAATAAGAAAGAGTATGAAAAATTATTGTTAAATTTTCAAATATATACAAATCAACCAAACGATTTATTACAGTTTTTGTTTGCATCTAAGAGTTTTAATCAGGCATTATTACGTTTAAAGTATTATCGCCAATATAAAAATTTTCTACAGGAACGCATGTTGATGCTCAAAGAGATACAAACAAGATTAGAAGTTCAACAAAAGGAATTATCACAGCAAAAACAAACTAAATATCAACTACAACAATTAGAATTAGAGCAGAAAAACAATCTTGAAGTCACACAAAAGAAAAAAAATCGTTTACTTCAAGATGCAAAAAAAGATGAGGCAAAACTGAAGTCATTATTGGCCGAAAAGAAGAAAGCGGCCGAAACTCTAAATGCTGCCATTAGAAAATTGATTGAAGAAGAGGCAAAGAAAGCTGCAGCAACTTCAAATAAATCTGGAAACAAAGAATATAAAAGTTCTGACGGTTTTGTAACTTTTTATTCGGCTGAAGATTTGAAACTTTCAGTAGAATTCGAAAAGAATCAAGGTAAGTTGCCTTGGCCAATCGAAAGAGGACTAATCTCAGAATATTTTGGTGAACATCCACATCCAGTACTAAAAGGAATAAAAGTCAAGAACAATGGCCTTAATTTTATTTGCCCGCCAGAGACGCCAGTTTATTCGATAGCAAAAGGTAAAGTCAGTAAAATTATGGAAATTCCAGGTATGCGAAATGTGGTTATTATCAGACATGGAGAATTTCTAACAGTTTATAGCAATCTTAAGAATATAATGGTAAAGGAAGGAGAAATGATTGCAGCACATACTAAAATTGGTACTGCTAGTGAGATTAAAAATGAGGAAAACGCCGAATTGCATTTTGAACTCTGGAAAGGGAAAACACCACAAAATCCATTGCCCTGGCTAAGTAGTAAAAATTGAACTAAAATTCGATATCCTTCTGTCTTAAAGGTAAATTTGTATCAATCATCTTAGCAATTAAAGAAAGAAATTTTTGTTCTTCATCAAAATGAAATTTTACATTAATCAGAATATAATATAGTGGATATTGATTGAGAATGCCTTCGATTTCCTGATTTCCTCTAATCCGCATGAGGTCCTTTTCTGTGGTAAGGATTATTTTATTAGTTCCTATCATGTTTTCGAAAGTTTTAATGATTCTAATTATATCGTTTTTTGAATAAATATGATGATCTGGAAACGAGATATGCTCTACTCTATAATTATTTAATTTCAAATGATCGACTAAAGGATTAGCATCTGCTATTCCGGTGAAAAGAAGAATTCTACTGGTTTTTGGATTTTTCTTATATATATTGTTGCTTATGGCAGGCAAAAAATTAGAATATTTATAATACGTAAAAAAAAGCTTTTGATAAGGCAACGGCTTTATTTCATGTTCGACTATATTTTTAAGCATCATTGGGAATATCTTTGCTGTTTTAGTGACAATAATCAGATCGGCTCTTTTATAACCTCTTCTTGATTCTCTTAAACTGCCAATTGGAAATAGATTATCCTTGGTATAAAGATGAAAAAAATTCGATAAAAGAATATTTATTGCAGGACGTACAGAACGATGCTGAAAAGCATCGTCAAGAATTATGATTTGGGTTTGTGGAAAATTATTTAGAATCTCTTGTATCCCTTTTACCCTATTCCTGCTCACGGCTACTACAATATGGGGAAATTTCCTTTTTATTTGAAGTGGCTCATCACCAGCTTTTTGTGAATTATCGTCGATTTTGATAATCTGTAAGCCTCTTGATTTCCGTCTGTATCCTCTCGACAGATAAACCAGATTATACTGTTTATAAAGATTTTGAATCAAAAACTCGCAATGAGGAGTTTTGCCAGTACCTCCCATGCATAGATTACCAATGGAGATAATAGGGATATCGAAAGCATACGATTTGAATATGCCAACATTGTAAAAAAAGTTTCGAAAGCTTGTAATAAAGCCATAAATGAAGGCAAATGGCAAAAGTAAGAGTTTCAAAATATTCATGAGCTAAAAATACGAAGAATTTATATTTAAACAAAAATAAATCAAATTCTATGAAATTTGAAATAATGTATTATTAAGAGTAATGCAGAATTGAAGCATATTTCATAATTTTGTAAAAAAGAAAATTCAATGATAACCGTTCGTGATGTATTGCAAGTGCTCGACCAATATGCACCATTCGTCTATCAAGAAGAATATGACAATTCAGGATTTCAGTTGGGGGATAAGGATGAGGAGGTTCATGGAATACTTCTTTGCCTCGATCTGACTACAGAAATTATTGATGAAGCCATACAAAATCGATTCAATCTGATTCTTACTCATCATCCTTTTTTCTTCAAAGGCCTTCGTTATCTCGACTTTTCAAAGTCCGAAGGAAGAATCATACGAAAACTTACCGAAAATAGAATTTCTCTCATTTCCTTTCATACTAATTTCGATAATGTGGCAAAAGGAACGAATGAAGCACTTGCTAACAAACTCGGATTAAAAGATACTATGATTTTATGTCCTAAGAAAGGAGCTTTGAGAAAGTTGGTTACATTTTGTCCAGTTGGTTTTTCGGAAAAAGTTCGTTCGGCTTTATTCAGTGTCGGTGGAGGATATATTGGAAATTACGATAGTTGCAGCTTTAATGCCGAAGGATATGGTACTTTTCGAGCTCAGGAGGGTTCACATCCATACGTGGGAGAAATCAATCAGATACATAAGGAATTGGAAACTCGTATAGAAGTGATTTTCCCAGTTCACCTAACCGACACGATAATACGATTATTATTGGAAGTTCATCCCTATGAAGAAGTTGCTTATGATATTATTCCTTTAGATAATGTTTATACATCAGTAGGAGAGGGGATTATCGGAAATTTACCTCAGAATTTTGAACTTATGGATTTTTTGGCTTTTCTAAAATCATCATTAGAATGTAAGTCGATTCGATATAATACCTTAAGCAACAACAAGATAATTTCTAAAGTTGCCTTATGTGGAGGTTCTGGTTCGTTTCTCATCGAAGAAGCAGTAAAATTGAATGCCGACGCTTTTGTAACTTCAGATCTCAAATATCACAATTTTCTCGATTCAGCAATTGAAAATATGCTACTTATTGATGCAGGTCATTATGAAACAGAAATTGGAGGCCTCAACCTTCTGAAAGAATTTCTCTTACAAAAATTTCCTAATTTTGCAGTGGAAATTTCACAAAAAGGATTGAATCCTGTTAATTATTTGTGATATAATAAGTTGCACTGTAATATCTTAATCAGGAAAATAAATTTATGGACACAAACGCCAACCTTCAGAATCCACAAACAGAAGAGAATGTCGAACTTTCAATCGAACAGAAGTTAACCAATCTTTACCGATTGCAGCAAATAGAATCTCAGATCGACCGCATCAGAATTATAAGAGGTGAACTGCCTCTTGAGGTACAAGATCTGGAAGATGAAATCGCAGGGCTCGAAACTCGCATTGATAATTATATTCAACAAATTGCCGAGTACGAGCAAAAAATTCTGGAAAAGAAAAATATTATAAAAGATTGCCAAGCTCTTATCAAGAAATATGAAGATCAACAAATGAATGTACGTAATAACAGAGAATACGATGCATTGTCGAAAGAAATAGAATATCAACAGCTCGAAATACAGCTGGCGAATAAGCGGATCAATGAATTTACCAATGAATTGAATCATTTAAAGGAAGAAATTGAAAAAGCTCAGAAGCTCGTCGAAGAAAATAAAAGTGAATTGGAAATTAAGCGAAGTGAATTGGCTGATATTATAGCAGAAACCGAAAAGGAAGAAAAAGAATTGCTTCAGAAAGCTGAAAAATGCAGGAAACTCATTGAAGACCGCTTATTGCTGGCTTATACGCGTATAAGGAAAAATGCCAGAAATGGCTTGGCAGTGGTGCATGTGGAAAGAGATGCTTGTGGAGGATGTTTCAATAAAATTCCTCCTCAGCATCAGTTAGATATACGTATGCATAAGAAGATCATCGTTTGCGAATATTGCGGCAGAATTCTGGTTGACCAAGCTATTGTAGATAGCGTAAATCAGTCTTGATAAAATCTTGTATTCAGTCATGCACCTTCTGAATATAAGAAGGTGTATTTTTTTAATCGTTGCTGATAATTCTATCATTAAGGACCTGTTTATGATACGGCATTATTCATTATTTTTGTTGATAATAATATTCTCAATCATTCTTTCTATATCGAAAATTTCTGCACAAAATCAATATTTTTTTGATATATACACCACAAGAGCATTAGAATTAGCTTCTGAATTTCGATTCGAAAAAGCCAGGGAGCAAGTGAATATTTCTAAAAGCCTGAATTCTAAAGCGAATATACCCATTTGGGTTGAAAACTATATCGATTTCATTTATTTACTGAACTCTGAAGATGATAAACAATACCAAAATCTCAAAAATTCAAAGAAAATTCGTCTAAAATGGTTGGAGTCTGGAGATCAAAACTCACCTTATTATAGGTATTGTCTGGGTCATTTTCATTTTCAATGGGCTATAATCCATCTAAAATTCAAAGATTACTACACGGCTTTTAAAGAAGCGAATACTGCATATCGTTTGCTTGAAAAGAATTATCGTCTTTATCCTCAGTTTCCACCTTCTCTTTCTGCATTAGGTGTTTTACATGTTTTCGTCGGCTCGGTACCCGATCAATACAATTGGATAAAAAATCTACTCGGATACAAAGGAACTGTCGAACAAGGTCTGAGTGAACTCGAAACTGCATTGGAAGAATCTATGCAAAATAATGATTTATTCTGGCTCGAGAAAGAAACAGTATTCTACTTGAGTTTTATTTATATCAATCTTGATAAAGGAAAAGAAAAATCTCTCTCTTTTCGTAACAAATATCTAAGTCAAAAAGATATTGAGCTTGAGAAACTCGATCCTATACAGGCTTTTGCATTTTCGAAAGTGTCACTGTTTACGGGTCGAAACGATGAGGTTATTCGTATCCTTCGATCGAGAAAATTCTATCCCGATCAAACTGAATTTACTTTTCTCGATTATTTACTGGCTAATGCTTACCAGAATAAACTCTCGGATAGTTGTTTGATATATTATGACAAATATTTAAGCTATCCTACGGTAAAGAATTTCAAAAAATCAAGTCTTCAGCGAAAAGCATGGCAATATTTAATAAAAGAAGATAGAGAAGAATATTATTTATTGATGAAGCAGGTTCTTAAAACAGGTCAGGAAGAGGTGGATGCAGATAAACAGGCTCATTTTGCAGCTACAAAGGGCATTATACCAAACGTTCTATTATTGAAATCACGACTTCTTTTTGATGGTGGATATTACAATCAAGCCTTGAATCTGTTGTTAGAGAATAAAGATAAATTGAATACTTTGCCAATTATCGAACAGACTGAATACCATTATCGCTTAGGCAGAATTTACGACGAAACCCATAATTTAGTGATGGCTAAACTCGAATATCACAAGGCAATCGAATTAGGTAAGGCGCTCCCACAATATTATGCCGCAAACGCATCGCTCATGATGGCGATGATTTATGAAAAACAACATCAGTATCCACTGGCCAGGCATCATTATAAGATGTGCATGGATATGCCTTTCGAAGAGTATAGAAATAGTATAACTCAAAAAGCCAAGATTGGGATGGAAAGAACAAAGAAAATGAAGTAAATTATTGAATATTAAAATATTTTAATTATGATTTCAAATAATTATGAAAGAATGCTCAAACTTGTAGATGAAGTTTTTGCTACTTCGAGTGATCCTAACCAAATAAGAGTTACTCCCGAAGTAATGGATCGTTTGAAAGAGATGCATCCATCAACTTTTGCAGAGTATAGCGACAGCAATGGTCCTGTGGCGTGGATTATGATTATTCCCTCTACACTCGAACTTATGAATTGTTTCGTTAAAGGAGAAATATCTGAAAATGAACTTTTCGAACTTACACCCTCGAATATATCATATGAAGCACTCTATCTTTGTTCTGCGTTGGTTTTAGAAGAATATCGACGTCAAGGAATAGCTAAGCGTCTTATTCTTCAAGCTGTTGAGAATATACGCCAACAATTTCCTATCAAGGCACTTTTTGTGTGGCCTTTCACAAAAGAAGGCGAATTGATTGCCGAAAATATTGCTCGTAAAGTCTCCTTACCACTTTACAAACGATTGGAAAACAAATAATTCTGTAACATAAAATAATTTTTAATCAGCACATTGAAAATTCCGAAGGATCTAAGCCGTTAGGTAGTTTCGAAAATAAATGTCAAATTCACAACCAAGAATTTGGCTTTATACTTTATTAATCGATTCGAAGACAGAAGATTATTTGAATAGCAGTGGTAGCTATATGGTGATTATATTATATAATTTATGGATTACTGAGATGGTCCAATGAGTCTGGACAATATTTTTATCAAAGTTAATTTATTATGTTGAAAAGAGAGGGTCTGGGGGAGACTCATAACTTGATTTTTTGTTAATAAATTATGCAGCATTCTGATATACAACCATTGGCGGGTTGTTCCCTATTGAAGAATGATCCCGCTTTTCATTGTAATAGTGAATAAATTGTGAACAGGTGTGGTATAATTCACTACCTGTCTTTGGGTGCTCAAGGTAAATTTTTTCGTATTTAATGGTTCTGAAGAAACGTTCGATATAAACATTATCAATGGCCCT
>MWFC01000011.1 GCA_002071415.1 Bacteroidetes bacterium ADurb.Bin012 | reverse complement strand
GGATGGAGGATGGAGGATGGAGGATGGAGGATGGAGGATGGAGGATGGAGGATGGAGGATGGAGGATGGAGGATGACAGTTATCAGTTGACAGTTATATGTTGTAAGAAGTAAATACTAAGTTATTAGTTATCAATTATTAATCTGGGTAAATCAGCGTTTTTAAATCTGGGTAAATCAGCGAGAGAGGAAATAATTTCTCGTAGATATCGCAGAATGGAACTCTCGCAGATAGTCGCAGAAAATTGGGAATGGGGAGTGGAGAATGGAGACTGGAGGTTAGAGACTGGAGGTTAGAAAATGGTGATTAGCTTGTTTATATTTTTCTTTTGAGTGCGTTTATAAATGACCTGATTTGTTGCATTTGCATTTCAATGAAATTTTGCAATTCCTCCGTATTCTCTGTATAGTTTAATTCTTTTGCCAATTGTAACTGAGTATCAATTTCGGCCAATGAACCAAGTGAGATATATAGAAAATGAACGAATTCTTTTGTCGAATTTCTTACATACCCTTCTGCAATATTTGATGAAACCGATACCGCAGCCCTTCTAAGTTGTGAAGTCAATGCATAAAGTTCATGATAGGGGAACGTTTCCGTAAGCCCATAAATATCCTTTGCTAACTTAACTCCATTCTTCCAAACCTCCAAATCTTTATAAGATAATATTTTTTCTTTCATTTCCTTATAATCATCGACATAACTAACCACCATCCACCATCCACCAATCACCAGCCACCAACTACCAACTACCAACTACCAACTACCAACTACCAACTACCAACTACCAACTACCAACTACAGCTTCGCCCTTTCAGTCCCATACGCACCATTGGAGACCTAAGCGAAAAGAAGCAGAAGATGTTCCAGTAAAGCTACAAAGCAATAGCTGGAGTAGTATTCTGGACAGGTTGCAGGATAAGAGGCGAAAGGGTTACCATGATTACCTGTTGAATAGCTTGTATCCGAACGGCTACTTTCTGCTTTCCGCGAAACTGCACCAACTCGCCTTCCATTCCGGCCAGCGGACCTTCGGTTACAATTACGTGCATACCCGGTTTCAAACAATCGGGCGTACATTCTATCTCGAGGTCGGTGCCGACTACCGTTTTCATTGTCTCAATCTGACGATCGGGGATAGGAGCAGGCTTGCCTCCGAAATAAATATAACGTACAACGCCTTCGATGCCTAATACTTTCTCGTAAAGCATTTTATTGGCTTTTACGAAAACATACGAATGGATAACAGGTTCGAAAACCAGCTTGCGACGGTCGCTCCATTGCCTGAGCACACGCCTTAGAGGCACATAGGCTTCGATACCCTGTTCATTCAACAGAAAAGCTGACTTTTTCTCGTACCTGGAACGAGTGTAAACCGCATACCATCTTAACAAGTTATCCATTCAATTATGAGTTTATTAGGATGAAAAGAGCTGCTTGCAGTTTTGAGTAACAAAATTACTCAAAGATTTTGAATTTGCAAATTTTTTTATGTTAAAATTTGTTAAATTTTGAAAAATTATAATTTTCTTCAGGGAAATTGTTGATATATAAATTCTTAGAAAATACGAGTGCGACGGCAAAAGCGGAAATACCTTCTTGTCGGCCTTCGTATCCTAAGCCTTCTGATGTAGTGGCCTTAATAGAAATAGAAGTAATAGGGATTTGGAGGGTTTGAGCGATATTTTGTTGCATTTGAGGGATATAAGGAGCGATTTTAGGTTGCTCTAAAATTATGGTGGAGTCGATATTACCGATTTGATATTCATGATGTTGGAGGAGTTTGGCTACTTCTTTTAAAAGCAGCAGTGATGAGATTCCTTTATATTGGGGATCATTATCGGGGAAATAGTAGCCAATATCATGAAGAGCTGCCGCACCAAGCAAGGCGTCGCAGATAGCGTGAAGAAGAACGTCGGCATCGGAATGACCAACTGCTCCCAGCGGAAAGTCGAGTTTTAAGCCGCCTAACCAAAGCTCGTAACCTTTAGAAAGCCGGTGAACATCGTAACCAAATCCAATGCGTGGAAGCATGATATTAGATTATAATCGTTATGAAGGGCAAAAGTAAAAAAATATTTAAAACACGGGAAAAGGGAGGAAGGGGAAAAGGGAGAATGGAGACGGGAGACTGGGAGACGAAGTGAATGGAGATTAGTGGATGGTGGTTAGTGAGTAAAAAGTATAAAGTTAAAAGTTTATAAAGTTAAAAAGGGAGGAAGGGAGAAATGGTGGATAGTGGATAGTGGTTGGTGGTTAGTAAGTAAAAGTTAAAAGTTTATAAAGTTAAAAAGGAAAAATAGAGGAAGGGAGAAATGGTGGATAGTGGATAGTGGATAGTGGATAGTGGATAGTGGATAGTGGTTGGTGGTTAGTAAGTAAAAGTTAAAAGTTTATAAAGTTAAAAAGGAAAAAGAGAGGAAGGGAGGAAAGAAGAAATGGTGGAAAGGATGAAAGGAGATGGGGAGATGAGAAGTTAGGAAACTGGAGTTTTGAATTTGAAAAATTATTTGGAATTTGTAATTTGGAGTTTTTTGATTATCAGTTGTTATAAGATAATATTTTTTTCCCATTTACTTACAACTAATAACAAATCACCAGCTGCCATCTGCCAATCACTAATCAGCAGCCTCCAGCCACCATTCTTCTTGTCTCAAAAATACTTAAAAATATCCCTAATTTTGTTGTTTGTCATGCGGAAGAAGTTTTGCATAAAATATCTGAATCTGGCGAGCATCAAGATTTATCGTTTAGCGATTCTTAGTGTTTTGGTCATAAGCCTTGTAGAAATGAGTCTTGCACAGGGCCCCAGTGTGCCTATTTTGAATTTGGCTAAGGAAAGGGGGTTATCAAATGGGGCGGTCAATTGCATTAATATGGATTCAGAAGGATATCTTTGGCTTGGAACATGGAATGGGCTTAATCGCTGGGATGGTAGCCAGATAGTAAGTTATTTGCCCGGGAGCTCACCGCATTCACTTCACAACCACGTTGTTCGCAGGATTATTCCTTTGAAAAAAGGTGGTTTGTGGCTTATGACCAATAAAGGAATTTCGAAATATGATAATCAACTGGACGAGTTTACGGCCTATTTCGATAATCTTCCTGGAAACTTAAATTATGAGACTGACTTGAGTATGACCCTTGCAGAAGATTCTGTTCTTTTTGTTTCGGTAAAAGGGAGAGGATTATATCAGTATATTTCTGATGAAAAGAATTTTAGGTTGAGAGATGATATTCACGATTCGCTTGAAATACTCCAGAGCCTTGTAAGTATTCAAAGTTCGGTAAATGGTTTAGTTTTACTGACAAACAATGGGAAAGTATGGCGCTTGAAAGGGGAGGATCTATATCTTATAGGCAAATTTCATACGAATGCTCCCTTGGTATCTACCTTTCTATTTATGCAGGGTCAGGATGAATATTTTCTTCTTGTACAGCGCAATGCTCCTGCATTAATGATGAATTTGAAGAGTGGAAAGAAGTGGCAGCTTAGAATTTCTGGTGATTTTATTACTCATTTTGCTCCCGCACGTAATATTACAGAGATATGGGTAGGCACCGAACTGGGGAATCTTTATCGGTTTAATCTTTCTACGAGAATTTTTCGTGAGATATATAAATCAAAGGATTACGCAGGTGAAGGATTGTTCACCTCACGTATTCTTGAAATCTATGAACCCAAGGGGGGTGGTCTGTGGCTGGGAACCGACGGCAATGGCGCCTTCGCTATTTTACCTAAATGTATCTCTAATGAACCCATTCCTGCTACACGATTGTCCTATCCTATCGTAAGAAGTATTTTACGAGATGGTAAATTGTTATTAGTGGGAACAAAGGGCGGTGGGCTCGATGTTCTTGGTTTGGATGGAAATCGTGTACGTACCTTCAGTACAGAGAAAGGAATGAGCAATAATTCTCTGCTTTCGATGCTCAGGCGACCTGATGGAAGTATATGGTTAGGGACCGACGGGACAGGAATCGGCGTATTGAATGCTTCGAAAACGCATATTCATTCCTTGTTTATTCCCGACATTCCTCCCGAATTAAGTTCTTATGCCAGCATTTATAAGATGATAGACGATGGCCATGGGAATGTTTTTGCCGGAACCAGTGGTTTTGGGGTTCTCCAGATTTCTTATGATCCTCATCATCCAGATAAAATTTATGGTTTGAGGCAGGTAGAACTCGAGAAAACCGCTACCGGTGAACTACAAAGACAGATTGTATATGCTTTAGCTCAAAGTCGTCCTGGAATTTTATGGATAGGTGTGAGAGGCAAAGGAGTTATTCGCTATAATACGGTAACAAACCGTGTAGAGTCGGTTTATTCTACTCATACCCGACCCGATATCATTCAAAATGATGATGTTATTTCTTTGTTTGTAGATGCTAAAGGTATAGTGTGGATTGGCACGAGTGGAGGTTTGTTTTGTCTCGATCCTGAGTCAGGACAGGTTTTAAGGGAATATCAAAACTTCAGGTATCGTATTGTGGGCTGTATTATTCATTCCATTCAAGCCGATGCAGAAGATAATTTACTACTGACTACTTCGGATGGCA
Source organism: Bacteroidetes bacterium ADurb.Bin012 (assembly GCA_002071415.1). GTDB lineage: Bacteria > Bacteroidota > Bacteroidia > Bacteroidales > TTA-H9 > TTA-H9. The sequence goes on along the minus strand of MWFC01000011.1, from coordinate 49,318 downwards.
TTGTTGTCATTGACAGAGAAAGGGAAAAAGTGAGGTTTTTTGGTCAAGAAGATGGATTGATCAACGCAGAATACACGGACGGAGCTGGATATTATGATTCGGTGAATAGGGTATATTATGCAGGAGGTACGCGGGGTCTCGATAGAATTCGTACGGAAGATATTCGGCTTACTTCAAGTTTCCCTTCATTAGCTATCAATGCTTTATATGTCAACAATCAATTACAGCAGCCGGATGATAAAATTTTGCCATTTCGTGCTAATCTGGTTAAAAATTTAAGGCTCAAACATAATCAAAATACCCTTACGTTTGATGTGGTGGCTCTGAATAGTTTTGGGAATCGCAATCACAGCATTTCTTACCGTTTGCTTCCTGATAATAAAGAATGGATGATTCAATCCGACAAAAATGGCTTAGTGTTGTCGAATCTCCACCCAGGTGATTATGTTCTGCAATTGCGTGTGAGTGACGAAAACGGTCAATGGGCTCCTGTCAGTAAAGAAATCAATATCCATATTTCACCTCCTTTCTGGATTACTACCTGGGCTTTTGCTCTCTATTTCGTGGTTTTGGCTACCATACAGGGAGTCATCTTATTGATATTTCGTCGTAGAGCCTTACAAAAACATCGTTTGGTGCTTCAGGAGATGGAAAAGCAAAAAGAACAGGAGTTGCAGAATTACAAGCTGGAGTTTTTTACCCAGATGGCGCATGAGTTTAGGACTCCTCTTACCGTGATCAATGCACAAACCCACCAATTGCTCGACGAATTGAGGGAAGGCAAATTCAGGGAGAAACTTCTGAGAATTTATAGAAGCAATCTAAAATTACAAAGATTAATCACCGAGATTATTCAATTCAGGAAATTGGAAAAAGGGAAAGAGCAACTCAGTATAAGCAAGGTCGATCCCATTGAAATTACTAAGGAAGTGGTCAGCGACATAGAAAGTCTGGCCATGCAAAGAGGAATTAAATTCAAGATACATAGAGGAGAAAATGTTTCGTCGTTTTATACTGACAGGGAAAAACTTCAAAGCATACTTACCAATGTGATTTCGAATGCAACCAAATATAACCGTGAGGAAGGAGAAGTGAATATTTACATTGATAGAGCAGGTGAGGGGATGAAGTTTATTGTGGAAGATGAAGGAGATGGCTTCGATCCGGCGCGTATTTCTCAGGTGTTTGAACCTTTTGCATTGAATAATCCTACAACGATGAAGAATTATCCAGCATTTTATTCATCGGGATTGGGATTGGCGGTTACGCGCAGCATGATCGATCTATTGGGAGGCAGCATAAGTGCCGAGAACAAAACCGGTGGAGGAGCAAGAATTATTTTTTATATACCATCCAAGGAGAATATTTTCAACGGGGAATCATCTGTTGAAGTCGCAGTTACACAAGATTTAGATGAAGATGAGAATAGGATGCAGGAGCAAGTTTCCATAGCCGCCAATACACCAAGTCAGAAGCCTTTGATTTTGATTGTGGAAGATGAGATAGAAGTGATGGATGTGATAGTAGATGTGATTAAAGATGATTACCGCATAATTACTGCGCAGAATGGCAGAGTAGCCTTGGAGATGATTCATCGGTTTTTACCCGATTTGATTGTTTCGGATGTGATGATGCCTGAAATGGACGGCATAGAATTGTGCAAGGTCATACGTCAGGATTTCGATATTAGTCATTTGCCAATAATCTTACTTACTGCACGTACGGACATTGAAGATCGTATCAGTGGTCTTGAGGCGGGAGCCGATTCATATATTCCCAAACCTTTTCATCCTAAACATTTAAAAGTTAGGATTGAGAAACTGCTTGAGATGCGCAGAAAATTAAGGGAGAATGCCGGGGGATCATGCAACAGTTTAGCGGCTTTTGGCCAAATACCCGATCCATTTTTACATAAAATTATTACGTTGATTGACGAGAATCTTGATGATCAACATCTAACGGCTGAGTTTATAGCCGACAGGATGGCCATCAGCAAATCATCACTTTATGCCAAGTGCAAGTCGCTGGTAGGGTTAAGCCCGCATGAGCTGGTCAATCGCCGCAGACTGGAGAAAGCCGCTTTGTTGCTGGTTACTACACATCTTAATGTTAGTGAGATTATCGATCAGGTGGGGTTTAATAGCCGAACCTATTTTTATGATTTATTTAACCGTTGTTATGGTTGTGCTCCTACCGAATACAGAAATCAACAATCCAAGGCTGAATAAGGTGGTTGAAATTTTTTAAGATAGTGCCTTTTATTTTTGTGAAAGATTTTGAGTAAAATTTTTCATATTGATTTTCGAAATAGTTTCATGTAGTTAAGTGATCATCAAAAATATAGACGAATCTTAGATTTTATTCCATATAAATTTTAATTTTGCTGAAAAACTCAATGCAGCTTCCGTCAGGACATCCTTTTGCAGTCTTCAAACATTGTCCACGTTGTGGAGAAAGTGGATTTACTTCCAAAAGTATCAAATCGATGAAATGCCCAGTTTGTGGTTTGGAATGGTTTTATAACCCTGCTCCTGCCGTGATTGCAATTATTACTAATTCACAAGATAGAATACTTTTTACCAAAAGAAAATATGATCCTGGAGCTGCTTTGCTCGACTTGCCAGGAGGTTTTGTCGATATTAATGAAACATCGGAAGAAGCTCTCATGCGAGAAATAAGGGAAGAAACAGGTCTCACTCTTCAACATTTTGAGTATTTGTTTTCGCTTCCTAACCAATATTTTTATAACGACTTGTTGTACTATACACTTGATAATGTATTTTTATGTAAAGTTGATAATATTGCGCAGATGAAGCCTGATGATGATGTAAGCGAATTATTGTTTTTAAAGGTTCAGAATATTGTTTTAAAGCAAATAGCCTTGAATTCTGTTCGAAACTTGATAGGTAAGATTCAAACGGAGGACAAACTCAGGCAAAAGATATTTCAGGGATGAGGTTTAATGGTGAGGCCTTGTATTTATCTTAATTTTCAGTAGAATTTTTTGAATATTAATTACTTGAAAGGAAGCGTTCGGCCTCGATGGCTGCCATTGCGCCTGTGCCTGCAGCGGTAATTGCTTGGCGGTAATAATGGTCCTGAACGTCGCCAGCGGCAAAAACGCCTTCGATGTTAGTCCGGGTAGTTCCAGGAATAGTTTTGATATATCCTGTTTCATCCAGCTCGAGTTGATCAATAAAAATTTCGGAATTAGGTTTATGGCCTATGGCAATAAATACTCCGTCCAGATCGAGTTTCTTTTTTTCGTTGGTTTTTACGTTTTTAAGAATAATGCCATTTACCGATTTCATGAATCCTTCTTTCTCACCTATAATTTCATCGACTACGCTATCCCAGATGATTCCGATATTTGCAGTATTCATTACCTTGTTTTGCATGGCTTTGGAAGCTCTCAATTCGTTGCGGCGATGGATTAAATATACCTTGGAGGCCAGTTTAGAAAGATAAGTAGCTTCTTCGCAGGCCGTATCACCTCCGCCAACGACGGCTACTATTTTACCGCGATAGAAATAACCATCGCAAGTGGCGCAACCCGAAACCCCAGCTCCCATATATTCCTGTTCGCTTGGAATACCCAGCCATTTGGCCGAAGCTCCCGTAGCCACAATAACGGTTTCTGCTTCTATTGTTTTCCCGTCATCTGCCTTACACTGAAAAGGATGATGCGAAAAATCGACGGCTTCGATAGTTCCCCAGCGAACATCGGTTCCAAAACGTTCCGCTTGTTTCTTCAAATCTTCCATCATTTCTGGACCGTTAACACCATTGGGATAACCAGGGAAATTATCAACCTCAGTGGTTATAGTAAGTTGTCCTCCTGGTTGGTTTCCTTGGTAAAGAATAGGCTTCAAATCAGCACGTGAAGTATAAATAGCGGCAGTGTAGCCTGCAGGACCCGAACCTATAATCAAGCAACGTATCTTTTCTATTTGATTATCCATAGTTTAAATTAATTTTCACAGTCAATTGCTATTCGGCAAAGATATACCAACAACAAACAACGAACAACAGACGACAGACGACAGACAACTTTCAAACTCCAAATTACAAATTCCAAATTCCAATTCCCTAACTTCTCGTCCCCTCGTCTCCCTTTCTCCGTTTTCCTTTCCTCCTTTTTAACCACAGAGTACACCGAGATACTCAGCGAAAAAAGATTAACACCCTCTAAGCTCCTCCGTGCTCTCTGTGGTTAGGAAAAATTAACTACAGAGAACATAAAGATGTGCCGGGTTATACGCAGAATTTCACAGAGCAGAGTTTAGATATCTCTTGAATCAATTTTAAAAATCAGGTTAAAAACGGTCAACGTCATTTAGGTATTGACAATTTCATTTCAAGAAATCGCCGAAGTTGGTAGATAGGGAAATGTAGTTGGGAGCGCCGGCAAGATGATCGATGGAGTGAGCAAAATTGAGTTGAAACTTGGAAATTTTCAGACCTATGCCCCATGAAAAACCAACCATACCCATTTTTGATTCTAGTTTTAATTGTTGCCTGCGTTGATAATTATAACCCAGGCGAAGGCTTAAGGCCTTTACGGGTTGGAGTTCTGCCCCAAAAATGAAATGACGCATAAGTTTGTCGGGGAAGCCACTAAGCCCGTTTTTTTGTTTTTCTTCTCCGGTAAGCGGATCGGTCTCGATGAGAAATGGGTCAGTATAAGTAAGATCCCATTTTTGCAAGTTGGTGGCTATTATCGAGAAACGCAGTGGAACATGCTCGAGGCGTTTACTTACGGCAAGATCGATCTCCAAAGGAAGGTCTTCGCTGCCCGTCGAGCTATAAGTCGATAATTGCAATCCTATATTACGAGCAATGAGTGAAATGCTGAGAAATTGTTCCGGAAGAATAAACGAACCGGCCACATCTACGGCTATTCCAGTAGAGGTATATGACTCGAAGGAGGAATAAATTCCCTTTAAACTTGCTCCAATACTAAAATTGCTATCCAAACTTCGACCCCAACTTAAGTTCAAAGCCAGCTCATTTGCTCCAAAACTTCCTTGAATGCTACCCGTAGGGTCGGCGGAGGTAAAGGTGCCATAATCAATAAATTGTAGGGTAGCTGCAAAGTTTCCGGTTTTGGAGAATGAACGGGCATAGGTGGCATACCCATAATTGATATCTGCAAAATAATCCACAAAGCTCAAAACCAAATTATTGTGCATTTCTGGATTCAAAAGTGAGGGGTTGGTATTGACCAGAGAAATGTCGTTATCGCTGATACTCAATACATTATAGCCTAAGGCGGCAGCACGCGCCGATGTGGGTAAATTCAAGAATTCGTAAGTTTTTGTGCCTCCTGTTTGCGCCTGGCAGAAAGAATTCCCCAAGCCTAAAATTATGCTCAATACAAGGATATTTTTTCTATGTCTCACTGTGTCAGGATTAAATTTAATATTATAAAACGGCGGGTAAAAGTAAACAAAAGCAGTATGACAACCAATTGCCGTGTCTGATTTCACCTAAACGGAGGAGAGTGGTTTTTATTACATGGAGCCCGTTGTTGAATTTAAAGTAATTTTGTAAGCCGAAGTTTTGTAGCAATGCGCAATAGGAATCTTCCCATTATCGAACGGCTTGAGATAACCGATGCAGGTGCTGAAGGTATGGCAGTTGGGAGGTTTCAGGATATGGTAATATTTGTTCCATGGGCTGTACCTGGCGATATTGTCGATGTTCGGGTAGTAAGGAAAAGAAAACGATTCTGGGAAGCTCGTCTTATAAGAATTATCAAGGAATCCGAAAACAGGAGAAAACCTTGGTGCAGCCATTTTGGTATATGTGGGGGATGCCGCTGGCAAAATATGGACTATTCTACTCAATTGTTCTATAAGGCCAAATGGGTGAATGACACCTTGTTGCGTTTAGGTAAATTTGAATTTCCAGAACCTCTTCCCATTCTCGGTTCACCAGGAAAAGTATCTTATCGTAATAAAATGGAGTTTACCTTCAGTAATCGAAGGTTCTTGGATGAGGGCGAAAATGCAGATGATCCGGAAATTACCCTGCAGGCTTTGGGTTTGCATTTACCTGATCGGTTCGACCGTGTACTCGATATCCAGCATTGCTATCTTCAGCCTGAATCCTCGAATAAGATTCGTTTGGCCGTGAAGAGGTTTGCCCTCGAACATGGTTTGGTTTTTCAGGATCTGGTTACCCACCACGGATTTTTACGCAACCTCATCATTCGTAATAATCAAGAAGGCGATTACATGGTAATAATGGTCTTTGGAGAATATCAACCTGAACCTATTCATCTTTTAATGGATTTTTTAAAAGAAACTTTTACCGAAATCAAATCGCTCTACTACCTCATCAATACAAAGGCAAATGATTCTTTTTCAGAACTCGAGCCGATTTTATATGCAGGTCAGGAAGTTATTATCGAAGAAATGGACGATTTGAAATTCAGAATCAGTCCTCTGTCATTTTTTCAGACAAATATACTACAAACAAAATGTCTTTACAAAGTTGCAATGGATTTTGTCGAATTAAAAGCTCATGAAATTGTTTATGATCTTTATACAGGCACTGGCACGATTGCTTGTTTCGTAGCAAAACACTGCCAAAAAGTGATTGGAATAGAATATGTAGAAAGAGCCATTGAAGATGCTCGCATGAATGCCCGTATGAATAGTATAGAGAATGTAGAATTTCTATCAGGCGATGTGCTTCAGATAATGAATCAGGATTTTATCGCGAAATATGGCTTTCCTGATGTGATTATTACGGATCCACCGCGCAGTGGGATGCATCCGCAAGTAGTAAAACGAATGCTCGATATTTTGCCTTCACGTATTGTATATATCAGTTGCAATCCAGCCACACAGGCAAGAGATGTAAGTTTGTTATCGGAAAAATATCATGTTAGAAAGGTTCAGCCAATAGATATGTTTCCGCACACTTCACATGTCGAGAATGTAATGCTTCTCGAAAGAAAAGATCAAAACTGATTTTTATATTGTAAAACTTCATTAGCCAGTTGATGAATGTTCATTTTATGAATATCGAAAATAATATGGGCTTTTTCATAATAAGGAACTCTTTCTCTTAGCTGGGTTAATATTTCTTCCTTCAACTCGGGATCGGGGGAAGCCGAAAGCATAGGACGGGGTTTCTTCGATCGTTTCAGCCGTTGAAAAACTTCCTCGGCATCTTGTTTTAAATATATTGTAAGTCCGTGCCGATTCATTTGTTCCATGTTATCGAAATAGCAAGCCGTTCCACCTCCGGTAGCAATTACAGCATCGGCAAGTTGAAAGGTTCGATGAAGCATTTGATTTTCGATGATTCGAAATTGGTCTTCTCCATATTTGAGGAAGAAGTTCTTTATACTGATTCTGTATTTTTCTTCAATGGAGTGATCGAGATCGATAAACCGAATGCCCAATTTGCTTGCAAGTCGAGAGCCGGTGTATGACTTACCGCTTGCCATATAACCTACCAGATAGATAAGCATGTTATGGTGAATTAAGGAGGTGCAAAAATAAGTCGATGCATTTGATGATTGAAAAAATTACGAGAGAAGTTGTAATTTTGTGGCCAATAAATTAGAAAACGAAGCTATGAAGTTTTTCCGTTTCGTCTTATTGATAGGAAGTTTGCTGTTGATTTTTTCCTGTACCCATAGAAACGAAAATAATCTAAAAGGTGATCTGGTGAAGAATCCTGTAAGTTTGAAGAAAAGCGATTCTACTCAATCGCCAGTGATGAAATTCGAAACCTTGGAACACGATTTTGGCCGTGTATTTGCGGGAGAGAAAGTTTCGTATAGTTTTAAGTTTTATAACAAGGGCAAATCTGATCTTTTAATTACGAATGTGACTGCAAGTTGCGGATGCACTGTGCCTGAGTGGTCCAAAACGCCTGTTGCGCCCGGAGAGGAAGGCCATATTACTGTTACCTTTAATACAGCCGGCCGAAGTGGATTCCAGCAAAAGCAAATTACCGTGCTGGCAAATACTGTCCCTAACACTGTTTCCTTGATGATTAAGGCACAAGTCTATGAGCCTGGCAGTAATAAGGAATAAATTTTCAATAACTTAATCATTTCAATTATGCTTTTCCATTTCTTAAGTGTATTATTGGTTAGCCAACCCCAAGGGAAAAATGCCGGTTCCGGACTTACGGCCCTGCTTCCACTAATTATTATCATTGTGATTTTTTACTTCTTCTTTATTCGTCCACAAACGAAAAAGGCAAAAGAAGAGCGAAAATACCGTGAGAACCTCAAAAAAGGTGATAAAGTCATCACTATTGGCGGTATTCATGGTAAAATCGTAGAAGTGAATGATACGACGTTTATCATCGAAGTGGAAGAAGGTTCGAAGCTCAAGATCGAGAAAACCGCCGTAGCCATGGGTGGTTCTCAAACCAGTGTAGGTTCCTCTAAATAATGAATTTTTATTGAAATGCCTGTGATTTTATGATTAGGGGCATTTGCTGTATTTTCGGAAGAACAATTTCTTCTCGTGAGCATGCCAATTCATATACCCTTTCTTAACAGATTATGGCAGCGCATTATGCCATTTCGAAAAGGCTTGCCCATATTTATGTTTTTTTTGTTAGTATCAGCTGTTCTATGGGCAATCATCAGGCTTTCGACCGAATATGAAGAAACCCTTGCCATTCCGCTTAGTTTTCAAACGGCTGTGGGTGATTATTCGCTCGTATATTATTCCGATACTGTCATTTATGCCAAGGCAAAACTTAAAGGTACTCAACTGGCTTCCTGGCAATTCCGTAATAATGTAAATCCTTTCTTACTGAAATTTAATAATTTACGCTTAAAACCCAATCGTCAAGGATATGCTGAGCTATTCATCCCAACAACTCAACTTTCGGCCGAATTGACTACATGGCTTCATTCAACCTCTTCTGTGGTTGTGATTCGACCTGATACACTTTATTTCGGTTTCGAAAGAACTTACCAAAAACGAGTTCCGGTGAAACCATGCCTGAAATATACATTAAGCCCTCAATACTTTTTGGTCGATTCGGTTCGTGTATCGCCTGATTCAGTTCTGATTCAAGGACCCACGAGAATAATCGATACCATTTCTTTCGTCAATACACATTGGATGGATGCAGGTGAAATATCTTCCGATAAGACTTTTACTGTGAAGATTCAGAATCCTTATTCACATCTGGGAATAAAAATTTCGGACGAAAAGGTCAACCTCAAACTAAAGGTAGAGCGTTCAACCGAAGCTACTGTGGAATTGCCCATCCGACTGCCCGATTCGGCGAGTTGCTCTTTAAAATTGTTTCCCGATAAGGTTTCTCTTCGACTTTTAGTACCGTTTGGTGTTTATAAGAATCTGAATACCAATGATTTTTTAGTTTCTGTGGCTTGCCCTGATTCTTCCGATTTCAAGCGTAAAATGCTGACAGTGAAGGTAGATCGCTTGCCTGCAGGTTCTAAGTTAGTTGAAATTGAACCCAATGAAGTGGAATTTCTAATTTTTAATTAAAATGAAAAAGGTAGCTCTAACTGGTAACATGGGAAGTGGGAAGAGTTTGGTTACCGAAATCTTCCAAAGTATGGGAATACCTGTATTTCAGGCTGATGTGGCTGGTCATGAAGCTCTTAATGAACCTGAGATTATTCGGCAATTACGGAAACGCTGGGGCTCGCAAGTATTGCATCCTTATACGAATCAGCCAAATCGAAAGACGATTGCTACAATCGTATTCAATGATGAGGATGAACTTTTATTTCTCAATGAATTGATCCATCCAATCGTGCGGCAATATTTCGAGAACTGGTACCTGAAATACACCGATCAGCCTTATGTCATCCACGAAGCAGCAATCCTTTTCGAAAGTGGATTTCATACTCAGTTCGATAAAATCATTTTTGTATCTGCCCCCTCAACTCTTCGAATTCAAAGAGTGATGCAAAGAGATGGAGTCGAGGCTGAGGATATTATAGCTCGCATGAATAGACAATGGCCCGAGGAAATGAAAATTCCTCTCGCCGATTATATTATCAAAAATGACGAACAACAGCCCTTAATCCCTCAAGTGGTTCGAATTCACGAGTTATTATCCCAAAAATAGAATTTTTTCTACAAGCTGACTTACTTAACCCGAGTTTCGAAATTTGAAAAAATGATTGAAGTCGGAACTTTTGATCCTGTAATTACATACCAATTTATCATAAAATACTCTCTTTAAAACCTATTAAGTTTTGTTTAAATGTAATTGGTTTTCGTGATGTAAAAAAATCTGTTCAACTCCTTAGGGCATTCTGCAGCCTTTGCGTGCAATACTTTTCTCGCCATGACGCCAAGAAGCTTTTAGATTTAGCGTCAGAAATGGAAACGTTAACAAATGAGCTGTTTCAGATGAAAGAAGTACCTTTCAACGGCATGATGAAATTGATCATTTAGAGTAAGTGATATTCAATCGCCCTCTTCAAAACTGCGACACTTTAATTTAATGCCGATTTAGGAATTCTCTGCGAGAAAGGAAACAAGTAAAAAATTCGGGCACAGCTGCATAAAATTTTGGTATTGATTCCCTTTTTTTCGTTGGAAGTTATTTCCTGAGAAGGATTTTATAAACTTTAGTTTCAGTGTCTGAGGTAAGGCGCAGAAGGTATATCCCTTCTGGTAATGAATGAGTTGAAATGATTTCGGTGGAGGCATTCAAGCCCTTCTCGATGAGTTTACTTCCAGAGAGGGAAAAAAGTGTAGCAACAGTGCCCTGTTTGGCATTATATATTTCTATTTTTCCCGTTGGGGAGGTATGTACGAAAGTTTTAGTTTTTTGTTGTGAAGATATTCCCACACCTGAATCGCACATTATCGAAGCTACCCAACCGGCTGTCTGAACAAACATATTGGAATTGAATTCAACCGTAAGTGCGCCACTTGGATCGGTCGAAACCACCGAATCGGGGCCTTCCGAACCGCACCAGGTTCCTATGATTGGAGAAGTGGTCGATGAACCATCATAAATCTTCAAATAATCCCTTGTACAATCCTGGCTTGCTTCCAAAGCAAATGATTCGAAGGCAATACGTATTTTCTTGCCTGGTTCGGCGGGAAAGAAAGTAGTAATTAAGTGCTGGTCAGCGGAATAATCGTAGTTTGGCCCGCCCTGGTCATAAAACTTTCCCGAACAGGTAGTAATGGTTTGATTGTCCATTAAATACTGATTGCCTACACGTATATAGTTAATTTTCGTCTTTGTATTGCTATAAGACGAATTAGAGGCAGTCAGAGCTACATCGTAAACTCCGTCTTCCTCATAAAAAATATTTTGGGGATTTTGAGAATTGGAAGTGGATGGGTTTCCACCATCGAAATTCCAAACCCATTGAGTTGGGCTGCCCACCGAATTATCGGTAAAATTCACCGATTCTCCAGCCTCTACCTGAGTTTTGTCGGCTGCAAAATCAGCCCACACGCCTATGGGGCAAAGTTGAACATCGAGAAAAACAGTGTTATAGTTTGTAGTTTGCACATTAGAGATAGTTTTAGTAACATAACCCGGAGCAGAAAACTCGAGTGTCCAATTCCCCGCAGCTATGAGCCGGTGATAATTTCCCCATGGCAAGCGGGTAAAGACCATGGAACTGTCGATGTCGTGGCTTTTTACAAATACCATAGCTTTAACGGGTTGTGAAGTAATGGAATCGGTTACTATTCCTCTGATTCCATAAAGGCATTGTTCCATATAATTGAGCATGGAACGGTAATTATATTCCCACAGATTAGGCAGTTGTGCGGCCGGATAAATTTTGAAATTAGAGATCTCGAGTGTAAATTCACGGCATTGCTGGAAATAGTTCATGTAATCCTGTCGACCCCCGGTGATGCGGTACCATTGATAACCATTGGTGATGCCTGTACCAAAGTCGTCAAAATATCCGGGAGGACTGTAAAACTGAGCCGTATCGGCATATTCGTTGGAAACCATAACCCACCAAGAATTGTCGGCTGTAAGGCGGCTCCAGGTATCCCAAGGATAATTGGCTACTTCGGCTCCGGCATGAAAATTAGCCGATTGTGTAAATTGATCAGCTTCGGCAAAATTCATGAAAGCAACAGTTTCGGGTTGCCACGCATTCCCGTCGGGATGAGGCCCGGCAGCAGGATCAGGATAATTACGGTTTAAATCTACATAATTGGCGTTATACCTTATGGCACCATTTACGGTGTTGTTACCTCCTTTATAGGTTCCATCGGGATTTGCTAAGGGATTGATATATATCTCGATATTATCCAACAGATGAGTAATGCGAGAGTCAACTCCATAATTCGTTAGAAGATAGTCGATTAATCTCAGGCATAAAACATAGGGCCCCGTCTCGTCTCCATGTATAGAAGAAGTATAAAAAAATCTTGGTTTTATCGCATTGACATTGCTGGAAATTTTGGCTACCAAAAGTTTTCGATTTTGCACCGTTGTCCCAATTTGAGTAACCTGGCAGAGGTTGGGATAATTGGTGGCAAAATCATACATCATTTGAACATAGGCATCGTAGGTTGGGTAAGTATTCCAATTTTTGCGCGTTTTAATTTCATCGAAAGTGCTCATGATGGCAGCTTCTGGTGAATCACCCGGATGAGGCAGGATTTCATAAGCTATTCTCATGTTCGAGAATCGTTCGAATTCCTTGGCATTGGCATAAGCCCTCACTTCACCTTCGGCATTCACATTGTCAATAGAAATAATTTTCGAGAGCTCGTCCACAGTTTGTTTCGAATCTGCTTTAAAACGAAAATAGACTTCTCCCTTGGTTTTTAGATAATATTCGGGAGAAATAGGTTGGGCATTCAGTGAAACGGTTAAAAACAGTCCACAGAATAGAATAAGATAAATTCTTAGTTTCATAGGCCGCATTAAATCGTATTTTTTTGTTTATTGAGGATATTTTGGAGGCTTTGTTTAATTTTTGATCGAAGTTCAGGGGTTACTGGTACCAGAGGGAGTCTGAGTACTTCTTCGCACATACCGAGTGAAGCAAGTGCCGCTTTTATTCCTGCAGGACTACCATTAGCGAAAAGATATTGTGTAAATTCGAAAAGTGCTAAATGAATCTTGCGGGCTTCAGTGAATACTTCCTCGAGCCCCCATCTTACCATGGTAGAAAAAGATGCGGGTAATACATTGGCTACTACCGATATCACTCCATTTCCGCCTATAGCTAAAATTGGGAGAGTAAGGTTATCGTCGCCTGAAATGACTAAAAAATCCTGAGGTTTATCCTTGATAATTTTTGCAATTTGTTCCAGATTACCTGAAGCTTCTTTAATTGCACAAATCTTCGAGTTGGATCTGGCAAGGTTCAGAGTAGTTTCTGCCGTCATATTTACTCCCGTACGTCCCGGCACATTGTAAAGAATGACGGGCATAGGGCTGGCTTCGGCTATGGCCATAAAATGTTTGTAAAGCCCTTCCTGCTGAGGTTTATTGTAGTAAGGTGTAACAGAAAGAATAGCATCGTAACCATGCATATCGGCCTTGCGAATAGAGGCTACAACCTCGGATGTATTATTTCCACCTATACCATAAACCAATGGGACTCTGCCTTTTACGGTTTCGCGGGCAAAAGCGGCGAGTTCCAGCTTTTCTTCCCAGCTCAAAGTCGGAGTCTCGGCAGTAGTACCCATTACTACAAGATAATCAACCTGATTGTAAAGAACATATTCGATTATTTTTCCAAGCGATTCATAATCAATCGAATAATCCTGTTTAAAGGGAGTAATCAAAGCTACTCCCGTCCCTTTTAATTTATTTTTCATGATTTATTTAAATGATTTAAGTAATGAATTATATTTTCTATAAAAGCAGTTAGAGGAAGATCGTCATCTTTTTGTATCAGCAGATCGAAAATGGGCTGTGTAAAGTTTGAATTGCAACCCACTTTCATGGATGCTTGGCTGATGGCGGCAAGGTATTTCAATGGGTAACAATCTTCCCGACTTAAATCGATGAGAATATCCGGTTGATATTCGTTGAATCCTGCTATGGCTCGTTCACACGGAATAGGAAACCATCTCAATTGTTTTTGTGTGAGGCATTGTTGATTTCCCGTAGGTGTGAAAAATAAGGGTAAGTTTTTATGTGGATAATAACCCCAGAGTTTTACCTGTTTACCGAGCGAACGCAGAAATTCGGAGAATTCTTCGACTTCCTCAAAATCCGTTTTATCCTTGAATTCGAATAATATCATGAGCATTCGTGATCCCTCCAGATTTAGAAATTTTGCATCTCGTTTCGTCTGGTGAATTCTTCTTGATATCGTCTTTTTTGCTAGCCGGGTTTTTAAGTTTTTCAATGAAAGCACTATAGCTACTTTTTTACACTTTGGTATTGCAAAATTAGACATAAATTGCCCATTTCCCCTTTACTTTCGTTAATTTTAACGTCGAATTGTTCAAGGGATGAGAATTACTTTTTTGGGTACGGGTACTTCACAAGGCGTTCCGGTAATTGCATGCGAGTGTGATATTTGTACTTCCACCGATCCACGTGATCGAAGATTGCGTTCTTCCGTATTGATTCAGGAAGGCGCTATGAATATTGTTATTGATGCGGGGCCTGATTTTCGTTGTCAGATGCTAAGGGCGGGTATAAAAACGCTCCGAGCCGTTTTGATAACTCATGGACATAAGGACCACATAGCTGGCCTGGATGACGTAAGGCCATTCAATTATTTCACGCATGAACCCATAGATGTTTATGCTGCTCGGGAGGTTCAAGAAGACATCCGGCGTGATTTTTTCTATGCCTTTGATGACGACAAATATCCCGGCATTCCCGAAATTGAGCTTCATACGATAGATTATTCTCCTTTTTCGATAGATAAACTCGAAGTGATACCTTTCGAATTATGGCACAACCGACTCAAGATTTTAGGATTCAGAATAGGAGATTTTGCTTATATTACTGATGCCAGTTATATTCCTGAAAGCAGCATGCAATTACTGACTGGCCTCGATGTTTTGGTCATCAATGCCCTGAGGCTCGAGCCTCATGTTGCGCATTTCAACCTTCCCCAAGCGCTCGACATCATTCATCGCCTATCGCCTAGATCTGCCTTCCTTACTCATATCAGCCACAGACTCGGCAAGCATGGCGAAATAGAAAGAATTTTGCCTCCTTATGTTTCTGTTGCTTACGACGGACTCGAGATCGAAATAGATAAATCATGATGTAGAAGTGTGAATCACCCCTTTTGTTTATTTTTGCGGCTGATGGGCCTGGATTATGGAAAATCATAGAGAGAACAGCACGGTATTTCATTCGGTGTCAGTCTTTTTTCGTAAACTGAAACTGTTGAGAAGGATACGAAAGAAGAACAAGCAGGCTAAGAAAGCCGCCAGAAAGAAAATTCGTGAAAGGGAAAAAAATATCAGAAAATGGGAAAGGAGGAAAAGACGCCGTTTGATTCGATTTGTCCTTAAGAAACAGTTTCATAAACTTTTCCCTCCGAAATCAAAGAAAAAAACACAGGAACCAGTCAAGATAAAAGAAGAACAGAAGCGAAAGCAAGCTAGTTATTCTTCATGGAAAAGGCGAAAGCGAATCATCCGATTTTTGATTTATAAATATTTAAGGTCGTTGTCTTTCGGAAAGAAAACGGGCATTCAGACGCAGCCAGCTAGCCCTGCCAAATTTAGCCGCAGGGAGAAATGGATAATGATGCTGAACAGTGCCTCGGCTTTTATCATTGCTTATCTAACTATTCAAATCATCAGTCAAGCACTTACGTTGCTTATTGCACAAAATTTCGAATTCCAGGGAACGATACGCTATTGGGGAGTGCTCTATTTTATCACATCGAATGACTGGACGCCCGATTCCGTTCTGACACTTTATAGTGTGCAACCTCTTACAAGCCTGATTTTGTCTTTGATTGGCTTGATTATTTATCTGAATGTTCAACAGTATGAAGGTATTCTTAAGATGATATTCTTATGGGTTTATGTTTATGGTCTGGTTGCTTTCTTTGGAGCTCTGGCCGTGGGTACCATCATCAACAAGGGTTTTGGTTTTGTGGTTATTTATATTTATTTGATGGATACAGCCAAACTGCTTATCTCGCTTTGTTCTCTGGGTGCTTTGCTCTTCATAGGGGTTCTGTCGAGATCTTTGTTCATAAATTCTGCCAATGTGTATTTCGAAGAAATCAACTTCCGTAATGTCAAGTATGTCATCAGATATCATATAGTTTACCCTGCCTTATTGGGTAGCCTTGTTATCATCCTGTTCAAACTTCCCAAAATTACTCCTTACGAACTTTTTACCCTGAGCACCATCATTATTTTTCTACTTCCTGTATGGACATCGCCAGGAATTATGGGGGAGAGAATTTTCGAAGACAGTGGAAATTTGACTCTGAGACGTAAAATGTTGATTTTTTCTTTCTCGATATTGGTTCTTTTCCGGCTGTTTACCGATCCTCGGTTATTAGCGTCAAGATAGTGTGGATTGGCCTACCCTGTTTTCGATTCAGATTGAAGGAAATTTGTTTTCAGCACATTTTCGACAAAATCCTTTAGTTCGCCCGGAGTGAATGGTTTAGCCAGAAAATGGAAGAAACCCTCTCTCAGCAATCTTTCTGGTTTCGATTTGAATGCGTTAGCAGCCATAACAACGATAGGGCCTCGAATTCTATCGGAATATTTATATCGGAATGATGAGAAAAACGTTCGAAACAGATGTTGGCAAAGTTGCGGTTGTTTTTCTGTATCAACACTCAGGTTTTTTCGATGTGGGTTTTTATAAAATAGAGTAGGGTGATTGAGGGAGTAAAATTTTCGGAAATGATCCTGAAGAAAAATTTCCCTGCCTATGGAAGGCTGTTTAATCCGAAAAATTTTTACTCGGATAATAAAATGCCATAGTAGCTCATGACTGGGCTCATTTCGATTGGAATCTATTTTTATTCACTTCGATATCCCATTAACGGTTTCGAGATTGTTTACCTCATGATGCCGAACAAACCCTATGAAAATTTTCAAACTTAATCCGAAAATCCTTGGCTTATTAAAATCGGATAAATCGTCGAATTTATTTACATGTATGGGGTCGGTATTTCATGAGTGAACTTCTGATCTTAGTTCAATATTTAGAAGGGGAAAGGGAAATAAAAGTCTCTTCCATACGTTTGTTTTGTTGTAGAATATGGATCTGTTGGCTTCATCATGAATCGGGAAGCAGAATATTTATCGCATTCAGGCATATTGTACGATTGTAAATAAATAGAATAAAATAATTTAGTTGAGATTTTAAAGGTTTTATCCGGAATTGTGAAGAGAATCGATAAAATATTTAGGAATAGCTTTATCAGCCATCACTTTATAGAAAATTTTCGATGGAAATATATCATGCTTAATAATAGTATGGAAAGATGGGGGTTATTGTCCATTTTCCGGTTAGTTGCCATTTCGCGGCTTATGCATACGTCGAATAAAAAAATTTGTTCAACAGACAGGAAATTTGAAATTATGGCAACCATTTATTTGAGAGCTCTTTATGAGTAATTTTAAGGGAGGGAACGGGGGAACCGAAAGAATGAAAGATTTTACTCAGTATATTGTATATCTTTTTTTCAGATTGTTTTTAGCTCTGGTCAGGTGGTTCCCCATGCGTTTATTTTATGTTCTATCGGATTTAACTTTCTTTATTCTATATAAAGCTATAAAGTACAGGAGGGCGATTACTTACGACAATTTGCGTAAATGCTTTCCCGAGAAAGATGATGGCTGGATTGAATCAACGGCCTGTAAATTTTACCATAATCTTTCCGATATTTTAGTCGAGAGTTTGAAAGGTTTCTCCCTTTCGCAGAAAGAATTGTCGAGTCGTTTTAAACTTGCCAATCCAGAGGTATTTTATGAAATCGAGCAAAAATATCCCGAAATTATTGTAGCATCCGCTCATTGTGGGAACTGGGAATGGGGAGCATTGCTCATTCCTCTTTTGTTGAAATATCATACTTATGGGATTTACAAGCCACTTTCCAATCGTTTTATTGATGATTACCTGAAGAAGCACAGGGCTTTATGGGGGATGCACTTGGTTTCAGTGACACAAACAGGTTTCATGTTCAGAAATTCTGCCGAGAGGCGGGCGTATTTTTTTCTTTCCGATCAATATCCGGGTAAGGGTCGGAAAGTCGTTGAGGTTGTTTTTTTAGGTAGGCCTACGCTCTGGTTAGGAGGAGTTGAAAAGTATGCCCGGCGTTTTCGCATTCCGGTTTATTATTTTGGAATCAGAAGGTTGGAGAGAGGCAGATATGAAGTTTTTGCCGAGCAAATTTCTTCGAACCCTCACCAAAGCGAATTTGGAGAAATCACAAGGAATTATGTTCGTATTCTTGAACAAGAAATTTTAAATCATCCTGATAATTGGTTATGGTCTCATAGACGATGGAAGAACTTGGCCGAATGATAAAGATTAGTCTTAATCGGTAGGTGGCCATTCGTAATATCTTTCAGGATGCTTGGCCCATGAGGCTCGAAAATATCCCTGAATCTTTCGCAGGTCGGCTTCCATATTACCCGTAGGATAAAAGACGTTCCCAAGGTGTATGAATTTATTGGAATAATCAATCCTTCCAAGAAGAATGGGCAAGCCCGTTTCAAGGCTTATTTGATAAAATCCTGTTTTCCAGCGTTTCACCTTTTTACGCGTACCTTCGGGAGTAATTACCAGGATGAAATTTTTAGAAGAATGAATCTGTTGCACAAGGTGTTTGACAAAACGAGTATCCTTACTAGGATAGACCGCAACCCCACCCAACATTTTCAATATAGGTCCGAGAGGCCAGAAAAAATATTTCGATTTGATGAGAAACTTGGGTTTGATTCCTATTGCCCTCGAAAATAACCATCCATAAACAAAATCCCACAAACTGGTATGTGGTGCCTGAATGATGATAAACTTATTTCCTTCGGGACAACCCCCTTCAATCGTCCAGCCAAGCATTTTGAGCAAAAAATGGTAAAATTTTTTCATGCGGCTTGTTTTGGAAGGATAGTCAATATAGAAAATAAACTATGAAACTTGCAATATCTTATGTTTTATGTTGTTGAAAATGAATTCGTCTCCTGCTTTTTTCCCTTTCATGGCTTCGAAGATGGGCACCTGAGGTGAAATTACGAACCAAGTATCGCCATTTACCTTAATCTTGCCCAGACCAACTGCTACAAATATCTTCTGGCGATCGGTAATCACAATCGAACCAAATTCTATATTTTGTGATTCCTCTTCTGGATTAATCTTCCTTAATATATCGAGTTGTTCCAATATTTTATTGTATTGACTGACAAACATTTCGCTCTTCTGAAGATATTGCGATCGGTAGGATTCATAGATATCCAAAGTATTTACCTCTTCCTGAGCAGCTTGTATGGCTTCTTCAATCGCAAGCCTCGTTCTCTCGGCAGCCGATTCGAGAGTTTCTACAGCTACTTCATATATCTTCTTCTTTAATGAATTCTGTTCCATAATCGGTTTAACTTGAATAGGATAAAAAAAAACCTCCCGACAAAGGAGACATTTTATGCCGGGAAAGGTTTCTTTGCAAATATATAAAGAAATGAAATATGCAAATGAATTTTAATAAAAAATTTATAAGTGTTTGCGCTCATCTTTGCCATTCATTCCTCCCTGTTTTTTTACCAATTTTTTTCTTCTAAAAGCTCGATTTATGCGCCGATTCTTTGTTCGTTGTTTAACGATCGTAATTTTTGGAGAAGGTTCGGGAAAATTTTAGTCAAGGTTTTTATAGAGATGGTATCCATAGAAAGCTTACCTTTGTTGAGGTGAATGTGTAATATTATGGATAACAAATTCAGTCATCCTGTTTACCATCGTAATGTAGTGGAGATGCTGGCATTGGCCTTTGAGTATTGCCGGTTCATGGAAAAATTAGAAAGTATAGATAAGGAAGGTCTGGCCTCATATTTACTCAAAGTATTGCCGCTGCTATACGTGAAAGGAGAATTATTGCCCGAAATCGAAGCTGAGCATCCTGAAGCCAATGAACGTTTCGTGATAGAAGAAGAATGGGAAGGGCTTTTTAATTATCTCAGACTCATATTAGATTCCGACGATATTTATTACACCTTCGATCCTCCGGCTTATGGCTGGGGAGAAAGTTTAAGGACCAGTCTGGCAGAGCATCTGGCCGATATTTATCAGGATATGAAAGATTTCGTGTTATTGTATCAGAAGAATTCGCTTGCTGCCAAAGAAAATGCAGTAGCCGAATGCCGCCGGCTTTTCCTCGAACATTGGGGCCCTCGTGTCGCATCTTGTTTGCTTGCTTTCCATTTTATGTATCATGGAGGCGAAAAATCTTATTTTACCGACCCAGAGCAATAAGATATTTTATGCTATCGTTAATTAGGCTAACATATTCATTTATGCTTTTCTACCTTTCCTTCGATGAAACTTTCAATCATTATCGTCAATTATAACGTTGAATATTTTCTTGAACAATGCTTGCATTCAGTAAGGCGAGCCTGTAAAAACCTCGAGGCAGAAATATGGGTGGTCGATAACAATAGCGTGGATGGCTCGTTGATGATGCTGAACGAAAAATTTCCCGAAGTAAAAATAATTGCCAATAAAGAAAACCTGGGGTTTGCCAAAGCAAATAATCAAGCTATACGTGAGGCAGAAGGAGAATATATTCTCTTGCTGAATCCCGATACCCTAGTGGAAGAGGACACATTCGAAAAAACCATAGCCTTTATGGGTTCACATCCTGATGCAGGTGGGTTAGGAGTGAAGATGGTAGATGGCAAGGGAAAATTCCTGAAAGAATCTAAACGAGGCTTACCTACTCCTTCGGTGGCTTTTTTCAAGATGACAGGACTAGCAAGAATATTTCCCCGCAGTCCTTTGTTTGCCCGTTATTATCTTGGCCATCTTTCCGATGATGAGATTCACGAAGTTGAAATCCTTTCGGGTGCTTTTATGCTTTTGAGACGTGAAGTGCTTCAAAAAACCGGTTTGCTCGATGAAGATTATTTCATGTATGGGGAAGACGTTGATTTGTCGTACAGAATTTTGAAGGCCGGATACAAGAATTATTACTTTCCACTCACGCGTATCATTCATTACAAGGGTGAAAGTACACGTAAGAGCTCGGTCAATTATGTCTTTACGTTTTATCAAGCCATGGCCATTTTTGCCAGAAAGCATTTTTCGGCCGGCTTGGCACGCAGGTTCAACTTTTTTATCAATCTGGCTATTTTTTTGAGGGCTAGTCTTTCTCTTTTGCGGCGATTTGCTCAATACGTTTTTTTACCCTTGCTGGATGCTGCCTTGGTTTATGGTGGTATTCTGGTGATGAAGAATTACTGGGAGGGTTTTATCTTTCAGGGATATGGACAATACCCCCCACTTTTCGTTTACATCATTTTACCGGCTTATATTGTTGTCTGGCTACTTTCGGTGTATTTGAGCGGAGGCTACGACAAACCCTTTCGTTTAGGAAAGGTTATTCAGGGAATTGCGCTGGGTACTGTGATTATTTTGGCTGCTTATGCGTTATTGCCCGAAAATTTGAGATTTTCGCGCGCTCTGATTCTTTTTGGTGCATTATGGGCTATTATCAGCATGATACTGACTCGCGTAATTCTTCATTTGAGTGGTATCGATCAATATCACCTGGCTGTAAACGAGAATAAACGATTTCTGATAGTTGGGAAAAATAACGAATGCGATCGGGTGGCCGAAATCCTGCGTAATGGAATCCACAGACCGGCTTTTATTGGTTATGTAGCCATCGATCCCCTTCAGCAACAAGCCAACGGTTTTATCGGAAATGTACAACAAATGAACGAAATTATTCGAATCTATGGTATCGATGAAATCGTTTTTTGCGCCAGCGATCTTACGGCTCAATTCATCATCGATCAAATGTTGAAACTTCAAGATAAATCCATAGAATTCAAAATTGCACCTCCCGAAAGCTATTCTATCATTGGCAGCAATTCTATAAGCACTTCGAACGATCCTTTTATCGTCGACATCAGCAGCATAACCAGTCGTCGCAACAAGCGTAATAAGCGGATGGCAGATCTCTTCCTCGTTTTCTTGCTAATGCTCACTCTTCCTGTTAATATTTGGTGGGTCGAAAATAAATTCGGATATCTGAAAAATCTTTTCCTTGTGCTAATAGGTCGCAAAACCTGGGTAGGCCTCATGGATATGCCGGGCTGGGGAGAGCCATCTTCTGCAGTTAAACCTGGAGTTTTATGCCCTGACGATGCCTATCCTTCCGAACACTTAACATCTCAAACCGCGTTCAACCTTAATTTGCTCTATGCCCGAAATTACAGACCTTTGGATGATTTCAGTATCGTATTCAAAGGCTTTCGCAATCTTGGACGAATTTAAATCGGCTGATTTCGTATGAATCTCGTCTTACTTATTGATGACAGAAAACTCAAAAACCCAAATTTTTCGTTTATGGAATCGTCGATGGTTTATCATGGACCAATTCAGGTCTATACGTTATTTATTCTAATTTTGCCTTAGAAATGAATTATTTGCTAAAGGAAAATGAATTTAAAACTAACCAAGCCACTTGCATTTATCGATCTTGAAACCACTGGTTTAAACGTTGGCCACGATAGAATTGTCGAAATCAGTATTCTGAAGGTATATCCCGATGGGACAACCAAATCCTATACTCGCCGCATAAATCCCACCATTCCTATCCCGGCCGAGGTGACACGCATACATGGGATTACCGACGATGACGTAAAACATGAACCTGAATTTTCGAGTTTAGGTGCAGAGATTGCCCAATTTATAAAGGATTGTGATCTGGCAGGTTACAATAGCAATAAATTCGACATACCTCTACTCATGGAAGAATTTCTTAGAGCTGGGATAGAGTTCGATTTAAAAGGCAGGAAGTTGATCGATGTGCAGAACATTTTTCATAAGATGGAACCTCGAAACCTGGAGGCTGCATATAGATTCTATTGCAATAAGGACCTTGTAAATGCCCACTCGGCCGAAGCCGACATTCAGGCTACCTATGAAATCCTTCTGGCTCAGATTGAACGATATGCCGGCAAAGAAGTCGAGATGACCCAAGATTCCAGCCCGCTCTTATTCGACAACACCACTTCAACCTTGCATCAGCTTTCTTTTCATCACAAAAATGTCGATTTTGCGGGTCATATTATTTATAATGAGCAAGGAAAAGAAGTGTTCAATTTTGGAAAATATAAAGGAAAGTCGGTTGAAGAAATTTTCCGCAAGGAACCTTCCTATTATGACTGGATGATGAAAGCCGAATTTCCGCTTTATACCAAGAAAATCATTGCGGCTATCAAGCTTCGAGGGTTCAATAAGGGCCGGAATAATTCGAACGAAGGAAAAGTTTGAGATTTTTATTTTGTTATCGAAAAATATGTAATTTTGCACACTTAATTCAAAATGGATACCGAGAGATGACAAAGAAAAATAAAGAAGCAAGAGTACAGGTAATTCTGGAATGCACCGAACAGAAGAACTCGGGCGTGCCAGGCATGTCGAGGTATGTTACTACCAAGAACAAGAAAAATACCCCTGGCCGCCTCGAACTGAGGAAATACAATCCATATTTGAGAAGAGTTACCGTTCATAAAGAAATTAAATAAATTGTACTATGGCAAAGAAAGTCGTTGCAACCTTACAAACTTCAGGAAAAGACTGGGCAAAGGTTATCCGTATGGTGAAATCGCCCAAGTCAGGCTCTTATATTTTTACCGAAGAGATGGTGCCCCACGATAAAGTAAAGGAATTTCTGGCTTCTCAGAAATAGTTTTTTCATAAGCACTTCTGCAAAAAAACAGGGAGCCTTCGAAAAACAAAAGGGGGCTCCCTGTTATTTTATTTTAATAAGTATATTTTGTTGACTACTATGGCATTATTTTCATTTTTTGGTAAGAAGGAAAAAGAAGATCTCGACAAAGGATTGGAAAAAACAAAGCAATCGGTTTTTTCTAAAATTGCAAGAGCCATTGCTGGAAAATCGACGGTTGACGATCAGGTGCTCGATGAGCTCGAAGACATTCTCATTGGCGCCGATGTTGGGGTTGACACCACGCTTCGTATCATCGAGAGAATTCAAAAACGTGTAGCTCGCGAAAAATATATCCATACCTCCGAACTCAACAAAATTCTGAAAGAAGAAATTGTTGCCTTGCTCGAGGAACATCATTCGGGCCTGATACAAGGTTTCGACTTCGAAAAAGGGAAATATCCTTATGTGATTATGGTGGTTGGGGTAAATGGCGTGGGTAAGACTACAACCATTGGAAAGTTAGCCTATCAATTTGCTCGGGCAGGGAAAAAGGTAATCCTCGGTGCTGCCGATACTTTCAGAGCCGCAGCCATTGATCAGCTTAAAATCTGGGGACAGAGGGCAAACGTCACCGTAATAGCTCAGGAAATGGGTGCCGACCCGGCAGCTGTGGCTTTCGATACCTGCAACTCGGCCTTGGCTAACGATTATGACGTGGTGATCATTGATACTGCCGGCCGTCTTCACAACAAGTTGAATCTTATGAATGAACTTTCAAAAATCAGAAAAGTCATTCAAAAAGTCATCCCCGAAGCTCCTCAGGAAGTACTGCTTGTATTGGATGCTTCGACCGGCCAAAATGCCATCGAACAGGCTCGACAATTCACTTCGGCTACCGAAGTAAATGCCATTGCCCTCACCAAACTCGATGGAACAGCTAAGGGAGGTGTGGTTATCGGCGTCTCCGACCAGTTTAAAATTCCAGTGAAATATATAGGTGTGGGTGAAAAAATCGATCAGCTTCAACTCTTTAACCGCACCGAATTCGTTGACAGCCTTTTTAGATAATCTAGAAGATTTTTTTACGGAAAGATGGACAAATCTAAACCTGTTCTTTTGTCCTATTCCAGTTTTTTATTTGTTTCGACATAGATCCTAAAGAGGATTCGAAAGAATTTATCTTGTGGGATGTACAGGACTCGAACCTGTGACTTCCACCCTGTCAAGGTGACACTCTAAACCAACTGAGTTAACATCCCGATTATGGCTTACAAAATTAGCAAGTTTTTCCCTACTCACAAGATTCAGGCAGTTTTTTGAGTGAATTCTCATTTTCTTTCTGAATTCTATTCCAAAAGAATATTCACTGAGACAGTGCCTGGCCCGGCGTTGATGCAAAGCACCGGTGAGCCTTCCGATACGAATAGGGGAGGCTTGCCTATGAGTTTTTCCAATTCCCTGGTATACCAATTGGCCGTTTGTATATTATTGAAATGAGTGATGGCATAATTCCAAACCTCTCCTGTCTTGAGCAATTTCCTGATTTTTGCCATGACCATTTTTGCAGCTCCGCTTTCGGTTACCGATTTACCATTCTCATGAGTCTGGCCATCACTTCCGACTATGATTACAGGTTTAATATTCAAGACATTGGCAATGAATCCCTTCATAGGGCTAAGTCGCCCACTTTTTACCATGTATTTTGTAGTAGTGCAGCTAACGAGCATATAAATTTTTTCTTTCCATTGTTTGATAGCTTCGACAATTTCATTGTGCAAAGCGCCTTCAGATGCCATTTGCGCGGCTCGTAGGACGAGTAGGCCTAATGAACCCGAAAGTTTAGCCGAATCGATTACCGTAGTCATTTTCCTATTTTCGACAGCTATTCTGGTGGCAGCCTGATGGCTGTTGTTCCATGTGCCACTCATGGCCGAACTGATATGCAGGCTGATTACCGAATCGTATTGAGTAAACAGGTACGAATAGCGGTTCATCAAGTCTTTAATGGAAGGTTGAGAGGTCGAGGGATAGACTTTCGACGAAAAGAACATTTTTCGAAAGTGTTTACCCGATAAGCTTAAACCGTCGAGAAAATAATTTTCTCCAAAATGAACATTGAGAGGAATGACATGGATTTGATAACGATCGAGTAAATCACGTGGAATGTCACAAGTAGAATCGGTAAGTATGGCTACTTTTGACCTTTGGCTCGAAGCGACGGTATTTTGAAACGCCATGTCGTCGACTTTTTGATAAATAATTTGTCCATGATTCATCAGGCGCTTAAAGACTCCGGAGGGGTTGTCGGTATGGATGTGGATACGGGTTTTACTCGAAGAGCCGGCAACAACTAACGAATCTCCCATAAAAGACATCTCCTTCTTGATTTTTTGCTGATCGATGCCATTACCACTAATTAGAGCTTCGGTACAGTATCTGAAGGTTATTTCGTCGTGAAAGATAGGCGATAATTCTTCAACCTTACTGGCTTGATGAGAAGTAAGTAGAATTTTGATTCCTTTTTTTAAAAGATCGATAATTCCTTCTAAAAACAATACAAAGGCCTTGGCACCGGCATCTACGACGTTTGCTCTTGCCAGTACCTGCAATTTTATTTTTGTTTGTTCCAGAGATATTCTGGCCTTGTCGATCGAATTTTCTAACAATATGCTGAAATCATTGATGGAATCTTTAATTTGATAGATAAAATCAGCCCATTCTCTGATGACGGTTAAAATAGTTCCTTCAACAGGATTGGTGACGGCCTGATATGCATACTTTACCGATTCTTTCAAGGCCATGGCAAAGTTTGCAACGCTCAGGGACTCGGTGGGCCCTATGCCTGTACTGAAGCCATAGAGAAACTGTGCGAATATGATCCCTGAATTCCCTCTTGCTCCGATTAATGCGGCATTGGCTAACGAATCTACAGTGGTTTTTACGTCGCGGTTGGGTTCTACCATATCGATGATAGAGCGCATGGTAGAGGCAAAATTTGTGCCTGTGTCGGCATCGGCTACAGGGAAAACATTGATTTTATTGAGCTGATGTTGATTTTCAAATATTTTATTGGCACCCGCCAAAAAACCGTAATATAATGCCCTCCCATCGATATAATTCAACTGTTTTTCGATCGAGTCGCCCTTCCTATTTTCCATAAATTAGTCTTGATTAAAATTTTATTCCTTCACTCTATATAGAACCTCATTATGGATAAAATTCTTTAGGCTGAGGATCTTTGCGTTCTTCGGTAATAAGAGAAAGTGCATTCCCAAGAAAATAAATTCCAAACTTGAGATACAATATTTTGTATGGAACGATTGTCTATTTTTCAATTCGAAAGGGCTGCAAAATTACTCAAAATATAATATGGTCATTATTCATACAGAAAAATAGCAGAGGTCGTTTATTTTAGTTTCGAGCATTTCTGACCTAATTGGCCATTTCGTATCCAGGCATTCAGGGTATCTATTCTTTGAGATTCATCAAGAGAAATTTTACAGCGGTATAATTCAATAAATGGATTGGTGTCTGCAATCATTTGAAGCAACTGATGTTGCGAGGGCAAATCTTTAAAAGCGGCATATTCTTCATAAGTAAGCCTTAAGAATGCCGTGCCGGGTTGAATTCCCTTTTTGTCGAGCAGGTAGCCTTGTTCCAGTAAAACAGGATAGCGGAAAGAATTTCCATATTTTAGGTCTTGGGGGTGAGGGTAATGTAGAATGGAATCTTTATTTTGGCTTAGCACAATGGGAACTAAATTCACGTAGTTATAACGTGTTTTATATACCATGAGAGGAGCAGGCGTTTGCGAATAAGCTGTTTGTTGAGGTTGCTGAGTGGTTTGCCGGCCTGTTTTACAAGCTGCCAACAGAATGAGAAACGAAAGAAGATAAAGAGGAAAGGTTTTATTCATGACTTGATTTTTTTTGGACAGATTTCATTACTTTTTTACTGATTTTTTTGAGGTTTTCCATTTGCGACATGATGGGAGAAATATGAATTTCGCTTACTGGGATTACTCCAGTGCCTTTCATTTTTTCGACTTGTTCGGGGAACAGAAGAATGAAGTTGAGGTTTTCGGGTAAGTGATTCAATCGTTGAGGCAAACTATCGAAAACGGGTAAAAACGATATGGTATCTTTCCGGGCTGCGACTATAACAAAGAGATCGTCGGTTTTTGAATGGCTACTCGACTCAAAACCTGTTTCCCAGTCGGAATAGATGGTATTTTTAAGAGATGGGTTGATTTTCCATCTTCTGGCTATGGTTGAAAAAACCGGCAACAGGTCTTTCGAAGTCTTGAACTCAAGGGTTGCTTGAATTCTGTAAGCCATTATCAAAATTTTCGAGACCCAGTAAATGAATCCCACTTCATATTCTACATTAGGTGGGCATAATACGTTGATATTCTTGAAAATAAAAACAGGCTGCTTGATTCTGCTTACTAAAGTAGTTTGCTCAGTTTCGGAAATGATTTTCTGAAGAATACTTCCAAAGATACGTTCACTTGTTTTCAAGCTTCCTCCCCAGCCCATAACGATCATACTGGCCATGGTTTCCTTGATTCCTCTAATAATCCCACTAACAATATTTACATCTACCCTGACCAGTGGTTGAATCTTGACTTCACTCAGTGAAATATGCTGGATGATATTATCCAAGTTTTTTCGGCTTTTAAGGATGTTTTGCTGTACTTGGTCATTATCTTCAACAATGGATATAGGATAGATGGGTTCATCCGATCCGGGATGTTTCAAAACGATTGCCAATTCTAACAAAGATTGAAGCGATTGGGGGTTGGCTACGGGAACAAGAATCCTCTCGGGCAAGGCAGAGACTTCAGGCAGGGTATATTCTTCTGCCAAATGAATTTTACGGCTAGCCCGATCGGTAACTATTGAACCCGTCAGGCAGGTGAGCAATATCAGAATAATGGTTCCATTGAGAATATAGACATCGATGATGCCCATTCTGAATCCGATGAAAATAACGGCGAGAGTAGCAGCAGCATGGGTACTGCTGAGTCCAAAGATTAAATTTCCTTGCACCGAGCTATATCTGAAGATGAAACGTGTAAGCTGAGCTGCAAAATATTTTCCTATGAGAGCGGCCAAAGTAAGAATTAAAGCAACTTTGATGACTAAACTTCCCTCGGTCATAAGATGAGGATCGATTACCATACCTATACCTAAAAGAAAAAAGGGGATAAACAAAGTATTTCCAATCAGCTCGATATTGTTCATTAATTCTCGGTTGCCCGATAAGGTTCTATTAAGTGCTAAACCCGCCAGGAAAGCCCCGATAATGGGTTCGAGTTTTGCTGCCTTAGCCAGGATACCGGCTAAAAATATCATGAAGAAAATAAAAATAAGCGGGATCAACTTTTCTCCCTCTATGTGTCTTAATAGCCATCGCAAAGCTTTTGGATACAACCATAAAATAAGAAATGCCACAATGATACCGCTTATGACTATTTTTAGCCATACAAGTGAATTGGAAGAATTGCCGTATCCGGAAGCAATGAAGGCCAGCAACATTAAAACCAGCGTATCGGTAATGATAGTCCCTCCAATGGTAATGGCTACGGCTTCGTTTTTCGTAATTCCAAACCTGCTTACAATGGGATAAGCAATCAGTGTATGAGTAGAAAACATGATACTTACCAGAAAAGATGGTAATTTATCGAGATGAAGTAAGGTGCGGCACGATATAAAACCCAGCGACAACGGAATAGAAAATGTTAACAATCCAAAAATAATACTCTTGTAAGCTGTATGTTTGAATTCCTGTAGATTGAGGTCTAACCCGGCCACAAACATGATGAATAACAAGCCCGCATTACCAAACAATTGAATGCTGCTGTCATTTTGTAAAATACCCCAACCGTGAGGCCCAAGCGCTATTCCGGCTAAAATGTATCCAATGATCGCCGGTAGCTTAATCTTTCGAAATATGGTTTGCGAAAGAAGAATACTCAGTAAGATGATGGCAAAAATTACTATCGGCTCTGTTGCAGGAATATGTAATAAGCCGGTGTCTATTTGATTTTCCATCCTTATTTGAGCGAAAAATGAAATACAAAATTAGAACATAAAGCCGAATAGGAAAATGATGTTTAGTTTAATTTGCTGTATATAAATTATTTAAAAAATCAAAGAAATCTCCATTTATCACTGAATCATTATCGAATTAGCCGTGTCCTATTCCATAGTATCCTTTTTTAACGTCAGCATGTTTTATAAAATCGACCAAATTTTTTCTACTCCTTCCCATTCTTTTTCAATTCTTAAAGGTTATGGCATAATTTCTGTAATTCTCCGAAGGTTGTTTCTTATTAAGTTCGAGAATGGATTCATTCATAAAACATCATGAAACAAAATTTTAACAAAATGAAGGGGGAAAAGATTAAAATTTTAGTGAACAAGTTCGAAAATTTTAACCATAGCCTCGAAATTCATTACTTTTGCGGTCGTATGAATTGAAACGAAATGCAAACCTTAAAAATCAGCTATATACTATGAAACGCAAATTAATATTCGTTTTAGGAATTTTCCTGACCTTGAATTATTTACAGGCGCAGGATGCGAAACCAGTCAGCAAAAATGGTCCCATTATTACTTTCGATCAAAAACTGCGTGATGAAGCAGGGAATATAGTATGGGATTATGGTACAATATATAAGGATAGCAAAGGAGATTCTTATTTCCGGTTTACCAATACCGGTAAAGAGCCTCTGGTGCTTTCCGAAGTACGTTCTTCGTGTGGATGTACTGTGCCCAGCTGGCCCCGTGAACCCATACTCCCGGGTAAAAGTGATACCATAAAGGTAAGGTATGCTACAAATCGTTTAGGAGTAATCAATAAGACTATTACGGTGATGTCGAATGCAGTGAATAATCCAGTAATTTTACGCATCAAGGGCAATGTAATCGAAAAGCCTGCCGAAGTAGTTCCAGAGAAGAGGTCGGTCGATGCTGCTCAACCTTTGAATAAAGCCAAATAAACTCTAATCTTGAAGAATACTCATGCCCGGAGAATGTACCTCTGGGTTTTTTTGTGGGTGTAGGTTTGAGGAGATTTCAATAGATGTTGCGTTGTCTGTAAAATTTAAAATGGTAGTATTTGTTTACCTTTGCGGTTACTTAACTTTAAATTCATTGCTATGCCAGAGATATCAGAGAAAGGCAAGAAGATGCCAGCTTCTCCCATTCGCAAACTCGTTCCATTTGCCGATAAGGCCAAACAGAGAGGTATCCAGGTGTTTCATCTGAATATTGGTCAACCCGATATCGAAACACCCCAAACAATCTTGGATGCTATTCACCATTTCGACCAGAAGGTCATCGAATATAGCCATTCAGCCGGATTTTTGTCGTACCGGACCAAGCTCACTCAGTATTATGCCAAGCTGGGTATTTCAATCCAACCCGATGATATCATCATTACGACAGGAGGCTCGGAAGCAATCTTATTTGCTCTGCAATCTACCATGGATCCTGGAGATGAAATTATAATTCCCGAGCCATTCTATGCCAATTACAATGGTTTTGCCATTAATTCGGGAGTCATCGTAAAACCTATCCCTTCCTTTATCGAAAATGGTTTTGCCCTTCCTGCCATCAGTGAGTTCGAAAAGGCAATTGGACCCCGTACCAAGGCCATTATGATTTGCAATCCGAATAACCCTACAGGTTACTTATATAGTCCCGAAGAGCTTGAATTACTCCGAGACATTGCCTTGAAGTACAACTTATATCTTTTTGCCGATGAAGTGTACAGGGAATTTTGTTATGATGGACGTGAACATTTCAGTATTATGCAGCTGGAAGGATTAGATCAGCATGCCGTTTTGATCGATTCGGTCAGCAAACGTTACAGTGCCTGTGGAATAAGGATAGGATGCATAATTTCGAAGAATAAGCAATTGATGGCTACTGCCATGAAATTTGCTCAGGCCAGATTGAGCCCTCCAAGTATCGGTCAGGTAGCCGCCGAAGCTGCGCTCGATACACCAGCCCAATATTTTGAAAATGTCAGGAATGAATATTTTGCCCGACGCAATGTGGTAGTCGAAGCCATCAATAAAATGCCAGGCGCATTTTGTACCAGCCCTCAGGGAGCTTTTTATGTAATGGCTCGATTACCGATTGATGATAGTGACCTCTTTTGCAAATGGCTTCTCGAAGATTTTGAATCGAAAGGACGTACGGTGATGATAGCGCCGGGTACGGGTTTTTATTCTACTCCAGGTAAAGGAATCGATGAGGTCAGAATCTCGTATGTGCTTAGAGTTGATGAACTACAACAGGCTATGGAATGCCTGGCAGAAGCCTTGACAATTTACCCCCACCGAAAGCATTGCAAATGATATTTTTTTTCTTGAACTTGAGCTGGATTTTTGGAAAAATATCCATTGAACCAGCTTGATGTTTTTATTGGTTATACCTTTTAAAAAGGTAAAAATGAACAAAATTTATTGATGATGCTGTCGGTGAGAAAAATTGATTAGATGAAGCAAATTTCATCGGAAATAATGATTGAACATAGGCTCAAGGAAATTCAAGTAGAAGATTCTATGTTCGGATAATAAAGAATCAAGGATGATTTTTGCTTTTCAAAAGATGTAGTTCGAACAAATTTATCCGGATTTGACATTCTCAGCATTCATGTGAAGCATTTTAAATTCGAATAAGTTCTCCTTGGGAAAGCCATCGGTTTTCAGCATTGAGCCAGTCAATAAATGACGATCTTAACTACTTCGGTTCCTTTGGATGGTTGATTGCAGCGTAGCAAGTACATTCCGGTTCTGATGTATGCCGGGAACCTGACATTTGAAGTTTCGCCCGGGTTTATTTGCAAATTTATGCCGACGACTTGTCCAAACACGGAATATAATTTGACTTCAGAGCCTGCTTCTATTCCGGAAATTTTTATACTTTCTCCTTTCCTAAGCAAAGTGGGATAAACATGTAATTTTTGCCCATCGGCTAAAGAAAACCAGATGAAAGGAAGATTTTTTACCTCG
The DNA here is from genome assembly GCA_002071415.1 of Bacteroidetes bacterium ADurb.Bin012. Lineage (GTDB taxonomy): Bacteria > Bacteroidota > Bacteroidia > Bacteroidales > TTA-H9 > TTA-H9. The sequence continues at coordinate 16,484 of MWFC01000011.1, read as the reverse complement.
GAAAGTGACAATGCATCATTCCAAAGTTTAAACTCGTCGATACGACCCCAAAAACTATACTTGGTTTCTATTTCATTCATTCGACCCAAGGTAAGAGGATGGGAGGTTGGGTTAAGATTACCGCTGCACGACATGAAATTGTCTAACTTCCCATTGATGTAAATTTCAAGCGAAAAACCAGTATAAATGCCCGTTACATGGGTATATTGTTCCAAGGGAATGGGGTTTTTGCTGTCGAGGTCGAAAATTCCGCTAGTCGTATTGACCGTCAGCCTGAGGTGATGATCAGACAAAAGCGACAGTTTGAACCTTTCCTGCCAGCTACCATGAGAGATGATATAATGTTCCTGATATATTTTTTCGGGATATATCCAGCAGCTCAGAGTCAAGGGATAAGAAAAGTCGAGTTCGGGTTCATTTTCGGTGTAAATCAAATCGCTGTTGCTAATGAAACGTTTAGCTTTATTTTCGATGTTTCGGGCATCGGGTGCCTTGATTGTGCCTATAGAAGTGGCGTGAAACTTATTGGTTACGGCATTGCTATCACTCGTGTCGAAAGGATACCAGATTAAGGGTTGAGCCGAATGATGCAAGGTATCTCTAACCAATATTTCGATCGATTTCGTAGAGCTTAATCCCAAAGAATTGGTTATTTTCCCGGTGATGCTGACGATCTGTTCGGCCGAAGGTGCCACAAATTCAGCAATATTATTCGAAAAAGATATCTGACCAGCACTTGATGTCCATGAAAAATTGTAAGGCCCGCTCCCTGTGGTATCAGCCCATATCTCCAGCGTGATCTTTTCCAGTGGATTGCAGTAAAATTTGGAAACGCTGATAGAATCGATGAGAGGGGGTTTAGGAATCCAATCGACCACTTCGATTCGAAGGGAATCTTCAGCCCACTGGTCTCCTGCCTGTACTTTGAGAGTCAAAACATACAGACCGGTTTGCGAGGGAGTTTTTAAATGAGTGGAATCGACGAGGGTTGTAATCTGTGTTCCATTGAAATTCCAAAAATAGACAGGAACTACACCTTCGGGAATCTGGTCGGCTTTGACCCAGACGCGAAATGAAGCATTTTTTTCAACGGGATTGGGTTCTGATTCCAATGCCTTGATGCGTAATTTCTTCGAGAAATTATAATGATATTGGTAATCGATGATTTTTCCATTACAAACCAAGTGATTTCCCTCTATTGTGCAAGTCTCTGATGCTGGATATAATCTTATCAAACAGGCTTCGTCGGCGGGAATATTCAGTGTAAACGAACCGGAGATTACTTCAGGGAAAAAGGTTTCGGTAAGGCTTTCGTATACCTTCCAGTTTCCTGAGGGAAGATCGAAGCTGCATGTAAGGTTCGAATCGTTAGGGTTATAGAGTAAAAATGCAGGGATAGAATCTTTAACCAGAAAATCAGTCTGATTCAGATCGAAAGCGAGGATCTGGTCTACCGAAGTTCTTTTGATCATTGCGCCCAGATAGCCAACACTTGATCCTGAATATAGAGAAAGATTGGTAGCAGCCCAGCCTCCAGCTATGGCATCACCTCTGGCAAAAGGCGATTTACCTTGCCAAGTCGATTTTAGAGCTTCATAAGGGATGCAAGCCGAAGTATCATATTGTGAAGCCCATGAATAACTATCTTGATAATCGGATGGAAGAGCATTCCAGTAAAAATATCTTGAGGAGCTGGCCAGATTGGCTAACCATTTACCCAATGTGCGAGCATAACGTTTATCGTATTTTGCGAGGGGTGTAAGTGCACCTGCCTGCTGAAATCCATTCATCACAAAAGCATATCCTTCGTTTTCATTTACTTCACCAATGAGGCCATTTACCTCGACTTCACCCCATTTCCCGACATTGGCGCCCCAGCCTCGCAAATTTCCACGATCGAAACACCAACTGAGCATTTTTGTGAGATTGTAATTGGTTCCCACTATGGCATTCATGGCAGCAGCAGCCGTTACTCCATAAGAAAGTTGAAGCTCGTAAGAGGGATTAGAGGTTAAACCATCGAGAAATTCCATGGCTAATTCGGCTCCTTGGCGAAATTCTTCCTGATGGGTTGTAAAATATGCCTGAAGCAGTAACCATGCAATAGCTCCCGAGGCTTCAGGTTCGGGAACACCCGTGGAAAGAGGTTTCCCAGTTATCAGATTGAAGGCCCTGTAATTCATATTGGGAATTTGCCAAGGCTTGGTGTTCCCTCCCAAGGCATATACACAACCCAACCATCGTTCTGCCACTTCAGAATATTGATATTCGAATTCTGGTGCTTCATCGGGATATAACCATTTCAACTGATAAAAATAAACATTGGGCATTAAGTCGTACCACCAGTCAGAGCCTGAAGAAGCAAAATAATTGTTGAGGTACACATTTTGGCCATTTTTCAGATTGAAAAAATCTTTCAAAGCCGCCACGTAATTCATTCCATTCTGATTCGACTTGTCAATACCAACCAGACTTGCCCCAATAACAGCCGGCATGAGGTTGATGGCTTCGGCTTGCTGGTGATGCCAGCTACTGCCAACATAAGTATCAAGAAATATCGGACGATTGTCGGGATAATTAAACTGCCCTAACATTCCGAGTCTTGAAAATGGAAGATATTGACCTTGACGAGTGGTATCGAATACGAATTGATCATAGTCGAGAGCAACCTTATGCCAGTTTCTGACTAAGAAGTCAGAAGGGAGGTTGGGCATTTGTTCGATACGGTTGATGTTTATCTGACCCGTTTGGGCTGTTGAATAAATTGAGGCGAGTAAAAGAAGAGAAAGGATAAAGGAATGTTTCATAAGAAGGGAGTAACATAATCAAGAATAGGACGATGAAAGGAAGGGGCAAAAATCGGGCCAGCCGAAGGCTGGCCCGAAAAAACACAACATTGTTAAACCATGACTAACCAAAATCGCACAAAATGCGTTCAGGGCTTATCCGAATTATAAAGTTTGGTAACCTGTCCTTCAGTCAAGGCAATGTTATAAAGCCTCAACTCATCGATTATGCCTTTGAAATAACCGAGATTTTCGGCCGTTGTCCATTCCATGAAATTGGCCAACAGCTCGGCATCGGTAGCAACTCCGCCAATGATGAAGGGTTGAGGATCGGGATTGGTAAGCGTTTGAGTGAGAGGACCAATGCCTTTAGTGGCTTCATCCCAAGTCTTTGTTAAAGTACCATTCACATAAAACTTCAATAGCTTGGCAGTTCCATCAAGGGTTATAACGATGTGATTCCACTGACCGGCCTTTACAGAGTTATCGGTTTCGTTGTCGGCATCGATTATGTTACCATCGGCCTTTTTATAGGTAAAGAAAGGCTTGCCTGCTCCCTGGGTCTGAAGTTTATAACCATTCCAGTAGTTTTGTGATATGATGTAGTTGTGTTCGTAAAGTTCATCGGGTTTTATCCAAACAGAAATGGTAAGATTAGAAGGCAGGAAAGCCGATGCATAAGGCACTTCCAGATGAGCGCCCTTATTGTAATAAATGGCTTTGCCTTTCAATCCATTATTAGTCCATGAAGGCATTAAGGCATCCTCTCCCAAAACATCGACGCTACCTCTCTTAAAGGTACCGACATAATGGTTAGATGAATAATCGGTAGTGGTAGTTCCATCTCCTTCATCAAAATGCCATCCCATGATCAGGTAGAGAGATTCATCGATATAGCCATAGGCTTTCGATTCGAATGAGGCTTTGGCTTCATTAAGCTGAGTAATCAGGTTGTTGATCTGTTCTTGAGTGAGTGTGCCCTGAGCTGCAGTCTTTGCAGTTTGAATAGCGGCTTTGAACTCATCAATGGCAGCTTGGGGGTAATCGGCAGTGGTAGCGCTATTGGCTATGGTTTCCAAATCGGCAATCAGGGCATTGAGTTGGGTTTTATCGCCTGCCACAACCTCATCTTCATCATCACCGCAGGCTACAAATAGTGTAGCTGTGCTCATCATTAGGATGAGCATTAAGGACTGAAGTAAAATACTTGCTTTTTTAAACATAGGTCTTGAGTTTTAAAAGGTTAATAATAAATTAATTATTTAATAATAAAGGTTACGGAATTGCTTCATTAGCATCTATTTCATTCTGTGGAATGGGGAAATAACGGTTATTTTCGTATGAAAATCCACTGCCAAGAGCTTCTTCTGCGGTTTGCTTTCCCCAGCGCATGAGGTCGAAATAGCGATGAAACTCTTGGGCGAGTTCTACTCTGCGTTCATGGCGAATGGCGTTACGAAGCAGATGTTGATCGGTAGTAGTCACATTGGGAAGAAGATCGGCAGGAGGATTGCCGCTGGTAAAACTGTTCCGCGCTCTTGCACGTACCTTGTTCAGGTTAGCCAGAGCCGAATCGGTTTGATTCAATTCATTGAAAGCCTCGGCTTTCATCAATAAAACATCGGCATATCTCATGTAAATGTAATTAAGGCCACCATCGCCTTTTACCGCAATAGGAACTTCCGACAGAGGTTGCTGATGTTTTTTGGTTAAATAACCCGTGGGAGACCATGAAGCCTGGAATGGTTCTCCGTTAAGCCATGGAATTCCATCGCGGCCAATACTTATGTCGAGCCTTGGATCGGGAGTTTGATTGGAAGCCTTCTCGAATTCATTCACCAGCGAAGTGGTAGGCGCATTGAAATAATAACCTCCTTCTGATGCAGGTGCAAACCATTGATTGAGAACATTTCCGATAAAAGGTATCTGGTCAGATAGATGTTGTATCTCAAAAATGGATTCTACACCATTTTCGTGGGATAGTTTGAAAAGATTGGCATAATTGGTCTCGAGTCCATAAATCCCTAAGGCCTCGAGTTGATGGAAATAATCTATTGCCAGAGCCCACTGTTGTTGATACAGTGCTGCCTTGCCTAACATGGCCAGAGCGGCTCCCTTGCTTACTCTGCCTTTCTCGGAACTGCCATACGAAACAGGCAGAACGGCTGCTGCCTCAGTTAAATCGGTCTGAATTTGCTGATAAATAGTACTAATCTCTGACAGAGGTACATTGATGGCTTCAGGAGTATCCTGAGGCAAAAGTTTTAAGGGTACCTTTCCAAAGATGTTGACCAGTAAGAAATAATTATAAGCCCTGATGAACTTCGCTTCGCCGATGATACGTTGTTTGAGGGTTTCATCCATTTTTACGCCGGGTACTTTATTGATTACATTATTAGCTCTCGATACCCCTTCGTATAAAAATGTCCAGTAATTATTGATGATGCCGTTATTACGGTCGACGGTAAATTCGTCTATATAGGTAATTTCTGCCTGATCGCCAGGATTGCCTCCTTTTACGGCATCATCCGAGGCCACATCTCCAAAGACCCATATCGCATTATTGAAGCTGGTAAAGGCAATGGCATTGTAAACACCGGTGAGAGCCTGCAAGGCTTGTTTGTCATTCTGATAGAATGTCTGGCTGCTAAATTCTCCTTTCAGTTCTTCATCAAGAAAATCTTTTGTGCAGGATATGGGAAGAAGGCTCAAGGTGGCTATTAACAGAAGTCCGCTACCGATATGTTTGAATTGATTTATATTGATTTTCATAATATTTCAATTTTTTAGATAGAAAGGTCTAAACCTAACATAATACTCATTGTCGAAGGATAAGTTCCCCAATCTATACCACTGGCTCTGTCACCTTCATTTTTCGAGTTGTCGCTGACGGTCATTTCCGGGTCGAGGCCAGGATAGGAGGTAATGGTGAAAAGATTGCTTGCCGAAAGATAGATTCTTGCTTTGGTAAAGCCTAAGAAGTTAAGTGTTTCTTTGGGAAGGGTGTATCCAATCTGAATATTTTTCAATCGGAGATAGGAACCGTCTTCGAGGAAACGTGAGGAAGGTCGTGCATTATTCGATTTTGCAGTCCATGACGGACGGGGTTGAGTATTCGAAGTCCCCTCGCCCGTCCAGCGATTGTCGAAATAACGCTGAGTAACAGGGAAGCCACGATAAAAGCCCTCGATATCCTGATTGATTTGAATGTATATTTTGTTTCCGGCTACGCCCTGCAGAAATATTCCCATGTCCCATTGACGCCATTGGCCATTAAAGCTAATGCCGCCACTGAATTTGGGAATAGCACTGCCTAAAAATACTCTGTCTTCGTTGGTAATCTTTCCATCTTTATTCTGATCTACAAACTTCACATCACCGGGGTGGATATTGTTTCCTTGAAAAGCCGAAAGAATTATCTCGGTTTCATTTTGGAAAATACCGTCCATTTCGAGAAGATAAAAAGCTCCAATGGGTTGTCCTTCAGTAGTATAGGTAGCGTATACACCCGATTCGACTCTACCACCAATCAGAGGGGCATTCAGTTTTCTTACTTCATTATGCAAATAAGTAAGATTACCGCCTATATTGTAGCTCCATTCGTTGCCGGCTTTGCGATAACTGGCTTCGAGTTCGAGGCCGGTGTTCAATACCGAACCATTATTAATCCAAGGGGAAGAGGCATAACCCGCCGAAGGAGGATAAGACGCCTTTACAAGCATATCATCGGTAATTTTATAGAAATAATCCAGTGAAATTGCCAGAGCACCTTTCCAGAATTCGGCATCTATGCCAGCATTATATTGATAACTCGTTTCCCATTTCAGTTTTTCATTTCCCAGAGCGGTTTGAGCATAGCCGCTACTTACGATTTCACCGAAAGGATAATTATAATAGGGTGATATCCTGTCGGAATAGGCATAAAGGCCGATTTCTTGATTGCCTATGGCTCCATAGCCCAGCCTTAGTTTCAGGTTTTCGAGCCAATCCACGTTCTTCAGGAAGGCTTCCTGTTTGAGAAGCCACCCTGCCGAGAGGCTATAGAAATTTCCCCATTGATTGTCGCCTGTAAAACGCGAGGTTCCATCTCTACGAAGCGTACCCGATAAATAATATTTCCCCTTGAAATCATAACTTACTCGTCCGAAAAATGAGAGAAGGGAAGAAGCATATTCACTCTCCGAAACCGTTTTGGTGCCTTGTCCATTCCCTATATAAATCAGGTTCGATTCCTGAACTGGGAAATCAGAATCGCTGGCATTGAGATATCTTCCCGAATTATGAATAGCTTCGAACCCACCCATAGCACTAAAATGATGATTTTCACCAAATTGAGTTTCATAATTCAACACACTGTTCAGCGTCCAATTAGTAGCACGCTGACTTACGATACTTAGATTATTTTTGGCGTTGATTCGGTTGAATGTACCCCAGGTAGGATTAAACCACCGTGTAAAGTTATTGCCATAATCTATCCCAAAATTGGTATTCCATTCGAGTTTTTCCGAGAACTTCACCGTAGCGAAGGTTTTTCCTAAAAAATTGTCTTCGTTAAGTGTATGGTCATTAAGGGCTGCCATGCCAATAGGATTATAACCATCGCCTAAGAAACTGTCGTAAATCTGATCTCCGAAATATTCGGCTGGACGATCTACCCATCTACCATCGGGAAACTTGATCGGGATGGCCGGATTACGGAAAAAGGCATAGCGTATAACGCTTCCACCATTGCCACCGTAGCCATCTCCCGAACTTCCAATGATATCGGTTTTCGAATGCCCAACTATCATGCTCATGCCAGTTTTTAACCATGGGAAAATCTCCGTCTCGAGACTCAAATGCGATGAAACTCTTGTATATCCAGTATTTTCGATGACTCCTCTCTGGTCGAAGAAGTTACCCGACATAAAATAGCTCGTTTTACCTGTGGATCCCGAATAGCTGAGTTCGTGAGAGTTGATAGGAGCAATCCGAAAAAGTTCTTCCAGATAATTGATATCGACAAAATTGGCTGCAAGTTGTGGCGTAATCAAGACACGCTGGAGACCTTCGGGCAAATATTTATTGTCGTTGGTCGCAGCTTCATTATAAATGGTGATATAATCCGCTGTATTGACCATTTTCGGAATATGCCCTACGGCCTGAACTCCACTTTGACCATGATACTGAAGCACAGGTTTGCCTTCTTTGCCTTTTTTGGTAGTAATCAATATGATACCATTATTGGCTCGAGCTCCATAAATAGCTGCCGAAGAGGCATCCTTGAGTATGGTGATGTTTTCGATATCGCCGGGTGCAATCACATTCAAAGCATCGGCAGTAGGAATGCCATCCACAATGTAAAGTGGATCGTTACTCGAGTTGATGGAACCTATACCTCGAATTCTTACCGAAACACCTTCGCCTGGTGCTCCGGTATTTTGAGTAACCTGTACACCTGCGGCAGCTCCCTGTAAGGCCTGATCGATACCCGCTACAGGTAAACGGGTAAGCTCTTGAGTCCCTACCTTCGAGATTGCTCCCAGAACATTACGTTTCTTGGTTGTGCCGTAACCAATCACTACCAGTTCCTCGAGCATCACCTGCGAAGGTTCCAGCTTAATATCGAGAACCTTCTGATTCTGGAAGACAACCTCCTGAGTGTTGTATCCAACAAAAGAGAAAACAATCACTGCTTGAGGCTTCAGAGCGGCCGATTCCAAAACGTATTTACCGTTAACATCCGATACTGTGCCAATTGTGGTTCCTTTGATGTAGATGGTTACACCCGGTAAGGCCTCACCACTTTTGGCATCCGTCACTTTCCCTTCTATACGGTTTTGGGCCAGAATAAAAGAAGAAGTTGTTAACAAAATGACCATGAAAAGTAATAGTCGTTTCATAAGAATAGATTTTTTTATTTCCAGCTAACAATTTTGTCGTTACACCATATTTTATGATTTGAGAATTTAATCTTCGACATAGAAGGCAACTCTGCAATCAAAAGAGCAGTGTGTGCGGGAATTTCTAATTTGACAGCACCCTCGCCATTTCTGCAAATATAATTTCGAGAGAGAATATCAAAAAGATCAGAAGCAGTATCTATTGAATAATTTATTTCACGATTTTCAAGATATGGGTTATAGATCAGATAAACCGGGAAATCATTGTCTCCATAAAAGTCGGTAGCATTGCAGTTAAGACGTAATATACCTTCTATGTCGGTTTTGTTGACGATAGCCCCATAAATTCCAGCCACAGCCGAACTATAGAGGCTAAACATGGATTCTTCGGGTTGACCTGGTGCCCATTTGGGCCCATCTCCAAGGGCTACGGGAGTAATTCCCTTGAGTTCAGGTTTCCCATAGTCATCGTGCTTGCGTAGCCCTTCATAAGCGATGATTCCTTTAGTAATGTCTTTTTTATTGCTGAGCCATTGATGTTGCTCATCCATCTGATCGGGATAAAAAAGACGAGCAGCATTGACTGCATTGAGCAGATATTTTGCTATAGCCCTTGCGTACTGAGGATCGTATTTTACCATAGGAAGCAGAGGCCATGCCATGACCACAGAATTCATCAAAAAAGCATACCCTCCTCCATCGGTGATACTGCCCTGAAGTCCATATACATCGTAATCGCCCCATTTTTCAGCAATTACACCCCATCCATATCTTCCATCGGTAGATTGGCAGCCATCGAAAATATGATTGAGAATTTTTTCGACATCGAAATTTTGACCTTGTTCTGCATTGAGACGAGCGGCCGTGTAAGCTCCAAATGGAAGAAGGATTTCGTAAAACCTGCTTTCTTTCTGATTATCGAGAGCTTTGCATGCACTTATGGCACCTTGAAGATATTTCGTATCTCCGAATTTCTTGTAAGCCGAATAGAGTACCCATGCATGGCCACCGGCTGCATCCTGCTGAAATGGGATATTGTTACGCATGGGTTTCATCCTTCCATAATCAAAGTAGGAATAATCGTAACATCCGTTCAAAATGCTATCGGCCTGATAAAATTTATTGGCCACACTTCTCATTATCTCGTCGTTTCTCTGAACATGAGGGAAAAGTGCAGCAACGCTATAATACAAGACATTTGGGTAAACATCGTACCACCAATCCCTGCCATAGCCTCCACCTAGATGAGCCATGTCGGGATGGGTGTTGTTCATCACTATGTTCCATCCGTTATCGCGATTGAAGTAATTTTGCGCCAATTCAACGTAATTATAGCCATTCTGATTGGTTTTGTCGATTCCAATAAGGCCGGCACTCAATAAGGCTGGAAGTGTAACAAGTGCTTCGTGAAACTCACCTCCATTTTTCGATGAGCCCTGACGAGCATCTCCTATAGCCGTATATATTCCGTAAGTATTCTGAGGAAAATTCCGATGGTTCGTATCCCACCAGATATAAGGAGCAAACGGAGTGGTAGCCTCGAAATCGAAGACAAGACTATCGAATTGTCTGGCTTTTTCTCCCCAATCGATAATGGAAAGAGGTTGTGGCAAATCGGGCATCTGTTCAATTCTTACAATGCTTTTTTGGAGCAAAGGTGCAGGCTTCTGCTGTGTACAAGCAATGGTCAGAACTATGAGCAACAGAGCGATACAGGAATTTCCAAAATAAATCGTTTTTAATTTCTTCATAGGGGTTGATAAGATTTTTTCATGATTGTTTTAGCCAGAGGAATAGACAACATTTGAATGGCAGCTACAATAATGAGTGACCATCTTAAGGCAAATACTTCCGAAACCATGAGAGCCAGCAGGATGAATATCCCCAAACCTATGACTCTGCCAATGTACAGCCCAAATTCATGATTCAGAATGTAAGCATAAGGATTACGGTTTTCTTTAACCGAAACCACATCGATTACTTTCATCATCGTGGGATAATAAGCCAGATCGTGAAGAGGCTGAAAAACAACCTTACAAAGTATAAACACGATTACACCAGTGGCTGATAGCAGAATTCCATTGACGATGGTTCCCAGCAAGAAAACGCTTAATCCCACCGAAAAAACCGCCAGACGATGTTTGGGTTGAGTAAACCGTCCTAAAAGATACACAATCAACGCAGTGAGCCCTCCGCTAATCCCCTGAATCAATCCCAACGACCCTTCTTTCCCAACATAACGCATGATGAGCATGGCTGGTGCAGTAACTAAAAAACCCTGCACCAATCCCTTCAATGCTGCCAGCACAATTTGTAAATTCCACAAATTATGAAATTTCAAATAGAAGAATTCTTTCTGGGCTGGATTTGTATAATGGCCCCTCGCCAAGGATATACAAGCCAAAATAGTTATTGCAAAAACAATTAAGGTAACGATTTGATATCCGGTTTGAATGCTAAAGGTTATGCTTCCTATCCTCATTCCATCGATACCGGCCAATATAGCGCCAATAATCAAGGGAACGATAATGTTCGAGAGGGTAAAGAAAAACGACTCCAATCCAAAGAAATAATTCCGGTTGGTATCCATGGTAGAGTTCAATGTCATCAGATAGCGATTAGTCCAGAAGAAACCCGAAGCTGCTCCAATGAGGAGACCTGCCAGAAAAAGCTGGGCCACACTCAGATGTTCGATTTGCATCATGCTAGCCATCACGAGCCCGCTCAGCAGAATACCGAATGAATAGAGATGAGCAATCTTAAAATGTTTCAGCAAAAAACCATTCGTGATGGAGGTGAGAATGATACCTGTGTACATAGCTAATTGAAACAGGGCTACATAAATGGTTTCGTTGTAAAAACGCATAATGTAGGCTGCCAGAAAAATTTCGACTACGGGAAGCACGAGGGAATATAACATGTTGGTTATCAACAAAACCCTCATGTTGTATGGCATCGAAAGAAAATGCTCGTATTCTATTTTGATCTTCTTCAGCATATTTTCGAATATGATTACTTCAGCGTATTCATTATTTCAGAGATAGACAAAGTAGCGCCACAAATCACTTCATCACTGGCACCATAATACATCTTGATGGTATCACCTTCCACCAGATGGCCGTTGGTAAAAATTACATGACCAAAGAAACCCTTCAGTTCGTACTCCATTTCAGGCTGCATGATGGGTTCTTGACTTCTGGCCAGAACTTTCCATGGATATTTTTTATCGAGAAGAATTACTCCGAGACAGTATTCATTTTTTTCGTTTGCACCATGATAGATTTCGAGCCAACCTTCAGGAGTGAGTATGGGCGAAGCGCCTGCTCCAATACGAGCCGAATCCCACATTCTTTCACGGGTTGTTGCTATACATCGATGTTTTCCCCAATGAATCAAATCGGGAGACTCGGCAATCCAAAGATAATTTCCTCCTAACTCAGGACTACTGGGGCGATGAAAAGCATAATATATTCCGTCGATTTTTTGTTCGAAAATCGCACTGTCCTTGTTATGAGGTGGAAAAATCATCCCTTCACGCTGATAATCCTTCCAGTTTTGAGTAATTATCAAACCCACACCTACACCATATCGCGAAACCTCGGTAAAAGTCAACGCATAGAAATCATCGAAAGTAGCTACCCGGCAATCTTCTATTCCAAACGATTCTAAAGGCCCTTGTCCCATGATGGAAGAATAACCTTCAGGTTCCATAAAATGTATCCCATCCTCCGAACAAACCAGTCGTAAATGCGACAGCGTTGTAAGATAATCGCTGCCTTTGTACCGTATTACCCTTGAATCATGGGCATCCAGATCGGTATCATCTTTTTGGAACGAAAGAATCTCGATTTTACCTTTATCGTTATAGACAGGAAAAGAAATCTTACCTTCTTCCTGTTTTGGACGTTCCGCAACCCTTAGTACCAACCATATCTTATCTTCATATCTAAATACGCCGGGATTCAATAAACAGGCAACCTCCATGTCCGGCATAGATGGCTCGATATCTGAAGGACAAAGAAGTGGATTATTTTTAAATCGTTTCACCATGGCTTGATTTGTTTTGCTCAAAATTACTGATACTTTGTGCCAGAGCGTGTCCGCTCAGTAACATATTTTGTCCGTTATGTTATGAATTTTATTAGGAAGGTGGCAAGATTTCCAGGGTATGTGTTGCTTGGGGATACAGAGATTGTGGGATGAAAGGACTCCTATTAACAAGCAACTAATTCATTTTTAGCTTATTGACTTTTAACTTTCGGCTCTCTATACCCCATCTACCATCCTCTGTCCTGTCTATTCTTAAATTAGGTTGGCCATTTTACAAATTCTGGTGTAGAATCGAGTGCCACTGCCCTAACTTTCCTCACAAAATTCACGATAGCATTCCAAAATGGCCAGATACAGCTCGTAATCGGAAGATTGCAGAACAAATTCATCGGATAGATGGCAAAACTGCATGAATCTTTCTATGGTTTCTTGCTGGGTAATACCCGTGAGTTTTTTTATCAAATCATAGTTATATCGCTGGCTAACGGCTCTATTACGCTTGTCGTTTTCCAGTAAACGGGCTAACTTCCTCCTGCTTTTGCCTTCATGGCTAAAAATATTGTACAATGCAGTAATCGGACCATTCATTGTAATTCCAAAACCACTTTGGGGAATATTATATCCCAAGGGTATTTCCTTATTAAGTTGCAAATCAGCAGGTTGCTCCTCTTCATCGCCTTTCAGGTTCTCAAAGGCATATTTGAATTCTTCCCATGTTTTTGGAAACGTAGTAATAACCACTTCTTTCAGTTCATATATCTTGTCCAACAGAACGATTTCAAGCCTATGATCGTAAAGTAAAGAAGATTCATTCAAGGAATAAACTCGGGTTGCATATCCTACATGACTGATAATGAGTGTGTCACCATATTTTAACGGCATCATGAAACGCCCTGCCGAATCGCTTACCGTTCCAGTTAAGTTGCGTAATAAAATAACATGCGCATAAGAAACAGGTTGATGATTGAGGTTGACAATATGTCCCTCGATGAAAATTTCTTGGGCTTTTACAGAGATACTCCATAAAGCCACTAAAAATAAAAAAAGCAGCACCTTTTTCATGATGCTGCGAAATTATAACTTAATGAGGTACTTACATATATTAAAAGGTTAAAAAGTGTTAATTTTCAAAAAATTCGTCATTATTTATTTATTCAAAGAGTTATTTCGAGTCCGGCAATGAAATGAATCCCTGCCTGAGGAAAATAGCCATCCATTTTTCTGCGTTGATTTTCATAAATATAGCTATAAACCCATGCATTGCTTTCATACTTATGATCGAATATGTTGTTTACTACAAAGAAAAGGTTCATGTTGCGTATATAAGGTATTGAAAGTGAATAATCTATCCGCAAATCGCTTACAAAATAAGGATGGAGTTTCCTTTCGTTGCTCGAGCTGTTATCGATATATTGTTTACCCACATATTTCGACTGCAACATGAACGTTAGGCTTTGAAGAGGCATGTACTGAATACTTAAGCCTGCAATCACTGGAGGTGAAAATGAAATATCGGTTTCCTTGTAATAAATGCTCTGTTGGTCACCTGTATCCCAATTATCGACATATTCCGTCAGATTTTTAATCTTGTTGCGGCTAAGGGTTAAGTTGGCTATCAAATGCAAAGAAGGAGCAAGCTGAGCATTCCCCTGAAGCTCTATTCCTGCTCTGTAACTATCTGGAACATTCATCATTATCGGGTCTCCCACATTATTGATTTTGCCTGTCAATACCAATTGGTTTTTGTATTGCATCCAATAAAAATTTGTTCCAAATTGAAGATGAGTGTCCGACCATTCATAGCCTAATTCGAGGTCATACAGACGTTCGGGTTGAGGTGTATAACCTTCGTCGGCATCCCTGTAATTATCACGCGAAGGTTCACGATTTGCTACTGCCAGTGAAAGATAAAGCCGTTGTCTTTCATTGAAGCTTATATTCATTCCAGCCTTGGGATTGAAAAAATTGAATAAATGACTTTGATCGAGCCTTCGCTGATCATCGTGTATACCTTCTATCTTGTAATCAACACGTCTATATTGCATATCGGCAAACCACGAAAGATATTTCGTCATTTCCCATGATGCTTTGCCGTAGATATTGAAATCCTTTTTTATTCCCTCATTGCGGTAATAATCGTTTTCGGGGAAGCTAGCCGAAGCATACCTCGCCCAAATGATTCTTCCAAAGTGCTGACCTTTGTAATAATTATAGGCTCCACCCAAAGTGAATCTCCATCGAGGATTTTTTTCATAAATGAAAGAAAAAGTAGTTCCTGCAAAGTCGTTATCGAGATGTTTCCTATTGATTAAATCGGTTTTACGGATAGTATCGTTTCCTATAATGAGGTCGGGCAGGGCATATTTACTATATTTAGCATCTTCTCTGAAGGATTCGTAATATCCAAAACCGTGTGTATAATGGGCTGCTAAATTGAGGGTAATATTACTGGAAGGGGAGAGGCTGTATAAGAGCTGATAATGGTCTTGCTGATAGTCGTCGATTTGGTTTTTATAATAAAGCGTATCACCATACTCATTAGTATAGAGGCCGGCTGGATTAAAAGTACGCCATTTGTCGAGTAATTCTGAAGGAACACCTTCCCAGGCTTGGTAAGTAATCTCTTTTCCACCCATGATATTGATGCGTAACAGACTTTTCTTGCCATAGTAGCCTCCTGATAGAAAGAAAGACTTCAGGTTAGCGCTGGCTCTATCAATATAGCCATCGGAGGTTATTCGGCTAAGGCGTCCATCAAGCGCAAAGCCACTGGAAGATTTTCCTGTGCTAAAACTTATATAATTTCGTAAGGTATTGAAACTGCCCCCTGAAGCATGTATAATGGTTTGAGGTTCATCGGATATCTTGGTGCTCAATAAATTGATGCTTGCGCCAAAGGCTCCTGCTCCGTTCACCGACGTCCCTACTCCTCTTTGTATTTGTATATTATCGGTCGAAGATGCAAAATCAGGTAAATCAACCCAGTAAACTTGCTGAGATTCTGGATCGTTCAGTGGAATTCCATTTACCATTACATTTATGCGAGTCATATCTGTGCCTCGAATTCTTAAACTGGTATATCCAATCCCTGTACCTGCATCGGAACTTGCTACCACTGAAGGGCTCATTTGCAACACATAAGGTAAATCTCGTCCAGTGTTCAATTTCCTTATCTCCTTCCGATGGAGTTCGCTAAAAGTAGTGGGAACCGAAATATCTACCCTTGTGGCCTTCACCATTACCTCTTCCTGCATGTGAGCTACAGTCTGTAATTCTATCTTTAAATAGAGATTCCTGTCTATTTTAATGGTATCAATATAAGACTTATATCCCACATAACTGATTTTTAAAGGATAATTTCCCCAAGGAAGTTTTTTAATGGAAAAATATCCGGCATCGTTGGTTACGGCTCCATAAGGAGAATTCAATATAACAACATTGGCGCCCGCGAGCCTTTGCCCACTCGTGGCATCAATAACCGTCCCACTCAATATATACTGAGTCATGGCCACATAGGGGACAAGCACCATGAAAATGAAAATTGAAGTTTTTTTGAACATAAAATAATGGTTTTAATTGGTTAACAATGTATTAAAACCATATAGGGGAAAAGGTCATGAATGAATTATATTTCCCTACGCCGGTATGATCCGGATCAGGTTCAAAGGGTATGATCTCAGCCCCGTTATAGCGGGACACCCCTATAAGGTATCTACGGCAAAATTAGAATATTTTATCTAATAAACGATTTGATAAAATAATTTGC
>MWFC01000010.1 GCA_002071415.1 Bacteroidetes bacterium ADurb.Bin012 | reverse complement strand
CATGACTGAACCCATCCGTTTTATCTCACGGGTGATCATACCAAATTTTTCTTCTGTTTTTTGTCTTGCTCATCCCAGATACACATAAATATACTATCTTTATGAACGTCAAGGCCACTGACTGTTCTCATATGGCAATAGTTTTTAATTAAACAATTGTACCTTTTGAGTACGTTGATTACTTATAGAACAATCATGGCCTTGATTTTTGTTGTGCGGCGTATGAAAATTATTTTTTTTTATGTAAGTTTGCTTCGTAAAAATTTTAAACAGATGAAAAGAATTACAATTTGCATTGCTTTAGCACTACTGGGGTTTCAGATAGGGAATGCTCAGGACGTAAGACTAAGAATGGAGAAAGCGATTACTGATCCCAATAAGGGATATCAGTTACAAGTCGTTGATGCTGAGGATTCAGAATGGTCAGGATCATCTAAACAGGTGGAGTCTATCTTAACTCCTGGGATTAATTGGCATGCCTCGGATGCTGCGTCTATCGGTAATGTTGTAAAAGTATCGCAAACCACTCTGAAAACGGCAGTGGGATGGAGCTTGAATTATCAACGTCTTTCGCTATATGGAAATTCGAATATTCCCGAATGGGAAGTTCCTTTTACCATTACAGCTTGGGATGAATCGGTTGATATGACCGATGATGGCTCTCGCATTGCTAATGGATACAACGATCTTGTAGAGGTTTATCTTCCTACTTCATCGAGTCCTATCTGGACAACCAGCATTGCTCCATTATCTGTAAGAGGGATTCAGATTCAAAATGATGGGCAAAAGGTTTTTGTAGCTGGTGTAAATCAATCTTCGGCAGATTCTTCGATAGTATATTGTTTCCAGGTTGGACAGCCAACTCCTTTATGGCGAAAGGCTTATGCTGGGAACTATGCTTCTCTGGTGATTAGCCGTTCGGGAAACCGTGTGCTTCTGGGAGAATATGGTGGGGGAATAAATAAAGTTTTCGTACTCAATGGAATGAATGGTGCCGAAATTTTTCAAAGCCCAATATCTGACCAGTATCCTCCTGCTATTTCAGAGGATGGGAAATTTCTGGTGAACGGAGATTATAGCGGTCATGTTTTTCTTTATGAATATGATGATATTACGCAAACCTATTCAGAGAGATGGACTTATCAAGTCAATGGGAGCGGATCGTGGGTATGTGGTATGGGCATATCGGCCGATGGCAGTACTCTTGCCGTTGGTACGCTGATGTTTACTTCGACGGGTTATGATGGTGAATTGTATGTTTTCGATACTTATTCTCCGATTCCACTTTGGATTTATCCCAATATGGGGGATATGGTGCAAAGTATCGATTTGAGTGCCGATGGTTCGATAATAGCTGCTGCAACTTGGGGCCCTATAGGAAATGCGACACCGGATTTATATCTCTTCAGAAAACAAAGTAATACGCCTTATTTTACAGTAAATTCGAATGGTTCACTTTTTTGTGTAGATCTTTCATCTGATGGTAAAATTTGTGTAGCGGGTGGTAAGGCTGTTCATGCCCGTGAATTCGGCATGGGTGGAAACGTTTACAATATCAATTCCGATCTGGGCGGTGGAACGCTCACTGGAATGGTTTTGAAATCCGATTTGGGTCAATTGGGTGGATCTAAGATAGAAGTCGTTGGCCTCGATACTTATTTTACCTATACCGATGAGACAGGGCACTACAATCTTTCGAGTATTCCTCAAGGAAACTATACGGTTCGCTACAGCGCAATCGGATATATTACGCAGGATATTAGTGATATCACAATAAATAATGGCCAAACCACCACACAGGATGTAACACTCGAACCAGCCGGGAATCCGCCAACTAATCTGATTGCTACTCAGGGAGCGGGTCTTCAGGTAGATTTAAGCTGGGAAGCTTCTACATCGCCAGGAGTTGTTGGATATAATATTTACAGGAAACAATATTCTTTCGAATATTACCCCTCCACACCATTGGGATTTGTAGAAGCAGGGAAACTCTCGTTTGCCGATAGTACGGCATTGCCTTTGATTCATTATTACTATGTGGTAACTGCAAAACTTTCAGGAGATTTGCAAACTCCTTATTCGAATGAAGCTATAGGTTGGATTTCAACTGGTTTTATTACAAATGAGATTAGTGCCTATTATGGATCGACTCCTTCGATCGACGGCATTATTAGTCCGGGTGAATGGTCTGACGCTTTTATGGTTGATTTGTCGAATGTATTGGGGAGGTATGACAACATCGTCAGGCCTATCGGCAGCGTGATGGGCTATTTTAAAGTAAATGAAAATAAAACGGCACTTTATGTTGCAGTAGATAATAAAAATGATGTATCGCTAAAAGATCACGATGAAGTTGCTCTATACATCGACGACAACAACGATGGTTCTTATCCTGAACCTGGCGATGATTCGGAAGGTAATTACTGGGCTGTTTACTATGGCTCGGGTAATCTGATTAAATACAGACCCATATATAATACTGGAGGTGTTGGTACTACGATAGAACTTGTAAATCCACAAATCGAAGTTTCGGATTTAAGTGGACATGTAGTTTATGAATTTGTTTTGCCGTTAGGGCATGATTATCCATGGCAAATCAACTACAATGCGAATAATGAGAGCGGGTTATTTGTGTTTGTTCTTGACGATCCATCGTATTATACCGGCTGGTGGCCTTGCCAGAATATGAATATTTTTACTCCCGAAGGCTATGGTAAAATAACTTTTGGCGCTATTGACGAGCTTCCTCCTCCCCCTGAAAATTTACAGATTGAAGTAGGATTCGGAGGAAAGATTATGTTGCATTGGACTCAACCTACTATTAACGACTTCAACCATTTCAACATCTATTGGCTAGCTGAGGGAAGTCCTAATTTTACATTGCTCGATACAACTGTGGGTGTACAATATTTTTATACGGTTCCTTCGAGTGGTCTATATAAATTCTATGTAACAACTGTAGATAATACGGGTCATGAATCGGTTCCTTCCAATATCGTTCAGGCTAATATTATCATTGGAATCGATGAATTTATATTGAATGAGGATTTTTCATCCATTAAAATCTGGCCTAACCCTTTCGAAGGAATTTTAAATATCGATATAGAAGCCATGAAAGAAACAAACCTTTCGATTCGAATAACGGATATGAGTGGTAAATTAATCGCCAATGTATTTGATTCGCGAATTTCGAAGGGATATCATCATTTTACATGGGAGGGTAAAATGGATAATGGGAAACTTTTGAAACCTGGCGTTTATCTGATTAATCTAATGTCAGAAACTGGATATATCCAAACCTATAAATTGGTTGTAATGGGAAGAAAGTAATTTAGATAAACATTAGAAAATTTCGAAATCATTGAAGAAGGGATATTGCTTTTTTATCCCTTCTTTTTTGGTATATTACAGGAACGATGAAGGTTTGTAATAAAAATTATAAATCAGAATAGGTTGAAAACAAAAAAATCTGATTTATTTTGATAATTTTTGTTAAAGATTTTGTATCCTTCCATTTTATTTATTCAACAGGACGAGCTATAAGAAAAATTTCTTCGTTGGGTCTTTTCATCAAATACTGTTCTCTTACGAATTTTTCGGTAACTTCGGGATTGTACAGAATTTCGTTGAGCTGGGTTTTATAGTTGTTGATTTCTTTTCGATACCATTCGGCTTCCTGGCGCATTTGTTTTTCCTGATGCGATAATTTGATCTGTGTAATCAGGCTATTGGGATCGAAAAAGGTGAGCCAGATAAGAAATATGACAAACAGAATCAAGAATAAATACTTATGGGAAAAATGTTTTAACTTATTGACTTTCATTTGTTAAATTCATTATAATCGGGTATAGCTTGCATGGCTTCGAGGGCAATAGTAATAAATTCTTCGAGGCTGAGGCCTATGTCTTCGCATTCCATAATATTTTCTCGTTTTACCGATGCAGCGAAGGCTTTTTCCTTCATTCTTTTGATAATGGATTTAGGTTTTACTAATTGAATGTCTTTATCGGGATAGACCAGTGCGGTAGCGTTTATCAGTCCGGTAATGGTTTCACCGGCTGACAGCGCATGTTCGAAGACAGTAGTCCGAGGTTTTTGAGCAGCCATTTCATTGTGCATTCGTATGGCATCCACTATATCCTTGTCGATGCCCATATCTTCGAGCCATTGGGCACCTATGAGACCGTGGGTGAGGGGGTCGGCATTCGTATATTCTACGTCTATATCATGCAGTAAACCCGCAAGCCCCCATCGGTCTTCATCTTTCCCTAACCGACGTGCTAAAGCCCTCATCACTGCCTCACTCGAAAGACAATGCTGGATCATTCGGGGATTTTGTACATGCTCATTTAAAAGTTTCAAAGCTTCTTCCTTCGTTAATATCATGATGAAATGGTTGGATTTTATCTTTCAAATTTAGAATCTGTTCTTCTGTCAGACTGCCATTTAGCCACTCCGAACTCATATTTGCCCCATATTTCTGATAGAATCGTATAGCTTTTTCATTCCAGTTCAAAACCTGCCATTGCATTCTTTTTGCCCGATGTTTTCCTGCCTGCAGAATAAGCTCTTCGAATAGCAGGCTTCCAATGCCCATTCCTCTGAAATCTTTTTTAATGATAATATCTTCGAGATACAATACTTTGCCTTTCCAGGTAGAATATGCAAAATACCACAGTGCCATGCCTACTGTTTTACCTCCGGTTTCTGCTAAAATTACCTTGAAGAGTGGTCGTTCTCCAAATCCATCATTGAGGAGTTCGGCTTCGGTTAATGTAACCTGTTCTGGAGCTCGTTCGTAATCAGCAAGTTCGCAGATTAGCTCGAGAATGATCGGAGCATCATCTTTCGAAGCTTCTCTAAGATGAATGAAGGGTTTAATGTTTGTGTTTGTCGATTCCATATAACATTTCGAAGCAATGGGGTAAGATCTTGAATATTTCATTCAGGTATTCTCGAACGGCTTTTGGGCTACCTGGAAGAGTGAACACGAGGGTTTTGTCGTAAATACCTGCTACGGATCGCGAGAGTAAAGCGGCAGGATTCACGGTACCATATTTTATCCGTATTATTTCCATGATGCCGGGAATTTGTTTTTGAAGGAAGGGGGCAACAACATCTACAGTAGTATCGTGAGGTCCAATACCCGTTCCACCTGTTGTAATCAGGAGGTCGGTCTTTTCGTTAAAAGATTGGGTTATTATATTTTTCAAACATTCGGCATTGTCGGGCAGGATTTGCGAATGAAGGGTAAATTTCCAATTTTGTTTGTAGAAAAAATCGCCGAGCATTTTTATGATTTCCGGCCCGCTTTTATCGGTATATTTTCCATGGAATGCTCTATCACTTAAGATGATAACCTTCCCTTTGAAGATATGTTCATCGAGATAGAAAGCGGAGTTGGAGGAAGCGATAGGATTATGATAAAGAGTATCGCCGGGTTTAATCTTTCCTGGTTTTATTACCTTACAGAAAATGCCTTCCTTTGGCATCACGCAATCGCCGATTTCCTGAAAAATGATGCATGAATTTCCATGACATTTTTTCCCAATCTGAGTAACTTCCAGTTCGATCTGATCGTTGAAGAAGCGGTCGCCGGGTTGAGTTTTTAGAATGTTGAAGCCCTGTGTAGTAATATTTTCGGCAAATTCGCCAGGCTGTACTTTACGACCGGTTTTTTCCTCGAATCGATGAATGCTTTCTATACTGAGCATACTTACCTGACGGTTCCAATCGCCGGCATGCGCATCGTTTATGATTCCTGACTCATAGAGTTCGATTTGCTGGCAAGGAATTTTAGCAGTTCCCTTTTTTTTGCTTATGTTTACCGAAATAACTTTGAGCGATTCCATTGGAGTTGGCTTGTTTGTTTATTTATTGGGTATTTCTATCAAGATGTTGATAATGATTTCGATAGTTTGTGGGTTTATGTAACAAGCAAGCGTTTTACGATTTCCGAAACCGTTTTATTGTTGGCTTGACCGCTCAACTCTTTTGCAGCCACTTCCATTACTTTTCCCATGTCTTTGATTGAAGAAGCGCCTAAGCGAGAGATAATTTCTTCGACTCTTGTCTGAATTTCTGCCTCGCTCAGTTGTTTGGGGAGGTATTTTTCGATGATGGCAAGCTGGTAGAGTTCCTCATCGGCCAAGTCCTGACGGCCCTTTTCTGTATAAATATTTGCTGCTTCTTTCCTTTGTTTGATGAGTCTCTGGAGTGTTTTCACCTCTACTTCGGCAGGTATTTCGCCTCCGGAAATATCTTTCCCAGTTTTTTCTAAAAGAAGAGCAGCCTTAATGGCGCGAAGCGCTTCGAGCTTGCGTGTATCTTTTGCAAGCATGGCTTGCTTTATATCATTATTGATTAGAATTTCGAGCGACATTTTATTGCAAATTCAAGGGTTGGAATTCAATCGGGATTATCGAACAAATAAGAATTGGAGCGTATTTCCGGGCCTCCGGGTTGGTCGGAGATAGCGGATTTTGGTGCCAGCGATTCTGATGAAAGAGGAGGTGGTTCCAGATTCTTGTTACGCCGCTTATATGCGGGTTCATTCTCCAGTTTTTCCACCTGATCGAGTGATTTGATAGGATAGCTGAAACCCCTCAATACATTCACTCTTTCTGTGTTCTTAGCTTCGACTTTTTCAGAAATCGAGTAGGAGGGTTCGGTGCCTGTGAAAGGTTTGGCTATTTCGGGTTCATTTGAGGATTCGGGTATAGTATAAGGTGAATGAGCAGTGGGGTTTTCTTCCTCGGGGAAAAGAGGATAGATGTTTCGTTGAGCTGGCTTTTTAAGTTGTGATGGTTCTTGTGAAATTGTTTCATTCGCAGTGGGAGTTTTTTCGGGTACCGATTGGCTAACCAATCTTATGGATTCATTGTTTTCCTCTGTTGAAGGATTTGAAACAAAAGGAATTGGTTCTTCGCTGTTGAGGTTGAAAATATTCTTTTCCTTTGCTACCTGAGCTTTGGGATCTTGTTTTGTTTTTGGAGCCTCGAAAGCAGTAGCAATAAGGGTAATTCCGATGGCATCGCCCAGATTTTCGTCGTAACCTACACCCCAGATGACATCTACGTCGTTGCCTGCATTATTCTGGATATAGGCAGTAATTTCGGTCACCTCGTCCATAGTAATTTCGTTATCTTTTGACGAGGAGATGTAAAGCAGCATATTGCGTGCTCCATTGATGTCATTGTCATTGAGTAAAGGTGAGGCGAGGGCTTCTTCTGCGGCTTTGAGGGCTCTATTTTCACCTGAGGCTACGCTCGATCCCATGATGGCGGTACCGCTGTTTTGCATAACTGTCTTTACGTCCTCGAAGTCAACATTGATATAGGCTTTGACGGTTATGATTTCGGCAATTCCCTTAGCTGCACGAGTCAAGACATCATCGGCATGGGCAAAGGCCTCTCTGAGTTTTAGATTGCCATAAAAATCCCTTAACCTGTCATTGTTGATCACTAAAAGTGTGTCGACGTATTTTTTCAATTCTTCTATGCCTTGTTCGGCTTGCAGTTTACGTTTACGCCCTTCGAAGCTGAAGGGTATGGTTACTATGCCCACGGTAAGTATATCGAGCTCGCGAGCTACCGATGCAATTACGGGAGCTGCTCCTGTTCCTGTTCCTCCTCCCATCCCGGCAGTAATAAACAGCATTTTGGTGTTGTTTTCCAAGATTTGCCGGATTTGTTCGATGGATTCTTCGGCAGCTTTTCTGCCAATATCGGGTCTGTTGCCAGCCCCAAGGCCTGATTTCCCGAGTTGAATCCTTGTGGGTATTGGACTGGCTTCCAATATTTGTGCATCCGTGTTGCATTGGATAAAATCAACGTCAACTATGCCCTGATCGAACATGTGGTTTACGGCATTGTTTCCTCCTCCACCAACGCCCAGCACTTTTATGATAGAAGAATGATTTTTGGGTGCTTCGAATTTTAACATAGGTTGAATTTGTTTAAGATTTAAAATTAATTAAAGATGAATTCTTTGTGAGGTCTGATGAATTCATTGTTTTTTGAACATTTCGAGGAAATTCTTTTGTATGGAATGGATAGAGATATTTCATCTTCGATGAGAATGAAAGTTTATAGTCCATCATCTTCGAACCATTTTGTAATGCGCTCCAGGAAGCTTTCCCTTTTCGATTTTTTGGGTTCTTTATCAACGAATTTTTCGGATTGTTTTTCTTCGAAAATAGGGACATCGACGGGTTGTTCCTGAATTTTAGTAGATGTTTGCGATAGGACAGCCCTTTTTTTCAGGTCGCGTTCGGTGCGCTCGAGAGCCATCAATAATAAGCCGATTCCTGTAGCATACATGGGGCTGGCCAATTCTGAGGGGCATCTGGGTGAGAGATGTTCATTGGGATATCCTATACGAGTGTCCATACCTGAGATGAACTCGGTAAGTTGTTTAAGATGGCGTAACTGGGAGCCACCACCTGTGAGTACGATTCCCGCAATCAGCTTTCTTTCCAGCCCCGAGTTGACGATTTCTCTGTAAACATATTCCATGATTTCTTCCATCCGGGCCTGGATGATACTGGCAAGGTTTTTCAAAGTAATTTCTTTGGGTGGGCGGCCTCTTAATCCAGGAATCGAGACCACATCTTCGTCTCGGTTTTCGCTGGCCAAAGACGATCCGAATTTTATCTTCAGTTCCTCGGCATGTTTACGAATGATGGAACAACCCTCCTTTACGTCTTCGGTTACAATTTCTCCTCCAAAGGGGATTACGGCCGTGTGGCGGATAATATCGTCTTGAAAGATAGCCAAGTCGGTAGTTCCTCCGCCCACATCGACCAGAACTACCCCTGCTTCTTTTTCTTCGGGGGATAAAACCGCTTCTGAAGATGCAAAAGGTTCGATGATGAGATCTACGATTTCGAGCCCGGCTTTTTTTACGCATTTGTAAATATTCTTGGCAGCGGCGGTTTGTCCGGTGATTATGTGAAAATTGGCTTCGAGCGAAGTTCCTAAAACTCCTACGGGATTTTTGATACCACTTTCACCATCCACGGTAAATTCTTGAGGAATTACATCAATAATCTCCTCGCCAGGGTTCATGTTCAGACTGTACATGTTATTAATCAGATTCTCAATATCTTCCTGAGTAATCTCGTCTTCACCATTCTTTCGAATGAGTGTACCTCGATGCTGCATGCTCTTGATATGATGCCCGGCAATGCCTACATGAACATACTTGATTTTCTTGCCCGATCGCTCCTCGGCCTGCCTTACAGCATTCTGAATGGATTGAACAGTATTCTCGATATTGGTGACCACTCCTCGTCTTACCCCCAAAGAATCGGAACGCCCGTAGCCCAATATCTCGACTTTGTTGTTCTCGTTTCGACGCCCGACAATGGCCGCAATCTTGGTGGTGCCAATATCGAGACTGGTTACATAAATATCGGAGGGATCAACGATTTCCCCCAGATCGGCTATTCTCTCCTTAGTTTCCATATATTGTGTTTTTAGTACATACAATTTGATTCTTATATTTTAAATTTATTGTCTCGTAACGGTTAAGCTGGTTCAAATTTCCCATCCGTTTGTAGAAGATCAATAGATTCTCGAATTTCTCGGTTAAATTCGATGTATCTCCCAAAATAATAACATGATTGGCAATAAGGGGAATGAGTTCGATTTCGTTTCTATGGTTCACGAATATTTGGCTTATGAGCGCATTCAAGGTTTTATTATTGCTGATATGCTGTGCTACATAGGCTATAGCTCTTACCTGTTTTATACCTATAACTGAATCGGGGAAGTGGTAGATATTGGTTCCGGCTCTTGGTTCCAAAGAGATATTGCCGTTTGCTATCAATACTCTGGCTGAATGTGAGGTTTGCGTGGTAAAGATGTTCCCTTCCTTGTCTAAATAAAAATTCTTATTTTGGTGGTTGAAAATTTTTATGAGCGGCATTCTTTCTACGGCTGAAATTTTTACATAGCCCGAAGGAGTTGCAAAAACATCAGCCCTCGATAAAGCGGATATTTTCATTATTTCTGATTCTATGTTTCGGAATGGAATTTTATGGATAGGCTTTCCTTGTAAATTGCCGTAATTTTTGGTAAGTTTTCCTAAGATTTCGTTTTCAGAAACGAGCGCATAATCGCCTTGATGAAGCTGAATAATGATATCCTTGCATACGGTTTTATTTTGCTCGGAATTAGCGAATGAAAGCAAGAAGGAAGTTCCAGCCACTGCCACCGCCCATCCGGTAAATTCAAGGAGTTTCTTAATCTTCATGATTTTTGTCGGTTAAGATTTTCTTTGGCAAGCAAGGCTAATTTTTCGATATCACCTGCACCAATTGTTGCCAACACCTGATGTTTGCGGCTTATGATTTCTCTGAATGCTTCTTCACGGGTAACTAAATGTGCCACTTGGCTCATTTTTTTCATAATCATCTGGGAATCTACACCATGAATAGGGTGTTCACGTGCAGGATAAATATCCATGAGAAATACCTCATCGAAAAGAGACAGACTTTGTGCAAAACCTTGAGCTAGATCTCTGGTACGACTATAGAGATGAGGTTGGAAAATGGCAGTTAATTTTTTCGTGGGAAATAAATTCCGCAAAGATATGGCCAATGCCTTTATTTCTTCGGGATGATGCGCATAGTCATCAATCAGGGTGAAATTATCCGACTGATAAAGTATATCGAAACGACGACGAATTCCTTCGAAATCTGACAAAGCCCGAATAATCTCTTCTGCACTGCATCCCGCTGCAAGGGCTGCAGCAAAGGCTGCAATACTGTTTTCGATATTTACATAAGCGGGCACTTTTAATTGTACTGGGCCAATAATTCCTTCGGGTGTTTGTATAGAGTAGGAATATTTCATTTTCTCGAGCAAAATATCTCTGGCAAAATAATCGGCCGAAGTATCATTGAATGAGTAAGTCGCTTTGCGGCATAAATAACTGCCAGATAGAAGATTTTCGAGTCCTTTTTTCAGGATAAGCAATCCATTGGCAGATATCAGGCCCGCAAAATCCTTAAAAGCATTCACAAGGTTCTGATAATCGTGATATATATCCAGATGATCGGGGTCGATAGCCGTTATTATGGCAATTTGTGGTTTCAACTCAAGGAACGAGTGGTCATATTCGTCGGCTTCGATTACCACCCAATTGCTTCCATTTTTTGTAATGAAATTCGATTGATGATTTTTGCTTATGCCTCCCAGAAACGCCGTACAACCCAGATGTGAATTAAAAAGGATATGGGCCGCCATTGTAGAAATAGTGGTTTTCCCATGTGTACCTGCAACTGCCAGTGTAGGTTTTTCGCAGGTAAGTAATCCCAGAACCTGTGATCGTTTCATCATGGGAATGCCTTTTTCGGCGGCATAACGAAATTCGAGGTTATCGGCAGGGATAGCCGGAGTATAGATTACCAATTCGATCTCGGAAGGTATGCAAGCGGGGCGTTCTTCGAAATGAATTTCTATACCTTCGGCCATAAGTTCTTCGGTGAGGCGTGAAGGGCATCGGTCGTAGCCCGATACACTTATTCCTTTTTGATGAAAGTATCGGGCAATTGAGCTCATGCCAATACCTCCTATGCCCAGGAAATATACCGATTTTAGTTCGTCAGGTTTCATGGCTTTGCAGGTTTTGAATTTTCGACCATTTGAATAATTTCTCGGGCAATTCGTTCGTCAGCATCTGGGATACTCCATTTGCGGATTTGAGTGGATAGATTTTCTTGCCAATGGGTATCGTCGAGGAGTTTTTCGAGAGTAAAGGGCAGAGCAAGGGGGAGTTCGTCGTCTTTGATGATGATGGCTGCGCCCGCCGCCTCAAGGCGGCGGGCATTATGCATCTGATGATTGGCTGCAGCGTATGGATACGGAACCAGTATAGTCGGCTTCCCAATGATACATAATTCGCTTATAGCTATGGCACCAGCCCTCGAAATAATAATGTCAGCCGCTGCATAGGCTAGATCCATCCTTTCTATAAAGGCTCTTGTCTTTACATTCTCCAGATGGTTTTCGTTTATAAACGCGAAGGCCTTCTCGAAATAAATTCTGCCCGTTTGCCACATCCACTGGGTATGTCTCAGCGAAAGACAGGTTTTAACTGCCTCATTGATGGATAAGGCACCCTGACTTCCTCCAATCACTAAAATCGTTGTAACCTTCTCTTTCAGTTCGAAATAAGCAATGGCTTCAGGTCGCTTATGTTCGGTATTAATAATTTCCTTGCGTACAGGATTACCAGTAAGCAAGGTTTTTTCAGCCGGGAAAAATGCTTCCATATTGGGATAAGCCGTGAAAATTCGTGAGGCTTTCTTCGCAAGTATTCTATTAGTTACCCCTGGATAGGAATTTTGTTCTTGAATTACAATGGGAATCTTAAGATAAGAAGCGACTCGCATGACTGGTCCACTTGCAAATCCTCCAACACCTATCACTACGACCGGACGAAACCTTCGAAGAATATAGTAAGCACTTATGCTGCTTACCATTAGTTTCAAAGGGAAAAGCAAGTTAGAAATCGAAAATGAACGGCTGAAACCACTAATCCACAATCCTTTGATGATGAAACCTGCTTGAGGCACTTTTTCCATTTCCATTTTGCCTTTTGCCCCAACAAAAAGAATGTCGGCATCAGGCCTTAGCTTTTGCAGAGCCTTTGCAATTGCAATGGCCGGAAAAATATGACCTCCAGTTCCTCCACCACTTATCAGGATATTCATGCCAGTACTTCCTCCATGCAAATATTTTCTTCTATTTTCTCTTCCGTATTTTCTACAAGTTTTTCTTCCTGTACGATATCTATCTTTTTATCGCCTCTGGCAATACTTTGCAACATTCCAAACATGATGCACGTGAACCAGATAGAAGTGCCTCCCATACTGACCATAGGCAGAGTTTGCCCTGTTACGGGCATCAAGCCTGCTGCAACCGCCGTATTGACGAATGCTTGGAGAATGATGCTAAAAGTGATTCCAAAGGCCAGTAATGTCCCGAATATTGTGGGACAAGCAAGAGCAATCTTTATCCCTCTATATAGAATGATCAGATAAATCATCATCAAACTTATGCCCCCTAAAATAAGTCCATATTCTTCGATGATCACGGCCCAGATGAAGTCGGAAAAGGCACTGGGAAGAAAATTTCGCTGAATTGACTTCCCTGGCGCCTTGCCGAATAATCCTCCTGTGGCGATGGCAATCTTGGCTTGTTCCGATTGTTGATAATCAGGATCGTTAAGACGCTCAACGGCATCCAATTCATCGCCTTTTACAAAGTCGACGATACGATCGCTCCATGTTGTGGCTCTTGGTAAAAGATTGGGAAATTCCTGACCGATCGTAATTACCGATACAGCCAAAATCAACCCCGATAGCAATAAGATGAGAAGATGTTTCCAGTAAGCATTTCCGACGATAAACATGGCAAAAGCAACCAGAAATATTAAAGCAGCAGTGGAAAAATTGCCCGGCAACACGAGGAGACATACAAGCCCCACCGGCCATAGCAAATGCCAGAATCCTTCCTTGAATTTTGGAAGAACTTCCTGTTTTTGATTCAATATTCGTGCAATATAGGCATATAGAGCCACCTTGGCAATATCACTGGGTTGAAAAGTAATATGTGTCATGGGAATTTCGATGAAACGATAGGATTCATTAATGGTTTTCCCATTTATGATGGCATAAATAAGAAGGGCAATAGCACCTATCAAACCATATAATGCATATTTCGAAAAGTAATGATAGGGTATCCTATAGGTGAGATACATTAGAATGAATCCCACCAGAATAATGCCTCCATGTTTGAGGAGATAGAATTCAGTATTACCGTTCTGTTTTTTATAAGCCAACGAACCGGTCGAGCTGTACACTGCCAAAATGGAAAACGCTGCCAGCAGAATCACCATTACCCAGATAACTCTGTCTCCTGATATTTTTTTTGTAATTTCTGCCATTTTATTGCCTTCTTATTTTGCTTATAACATAACATGCTAATTAAAGCCTTTTTACGGCCTGTTTGAATTTTTTACCTCTTTCTTCATAATTTTCGAAAAGGTCGAAACTGGCGCAAGCTGGCGAAAGCAAAACCACATCCCCATTTTGTCCGAGGCGATATGCTGCTTCAACTGCCTGATCTGCAGAATAGGCCTCGACTATCGTATCGACTAATCCCGCAAAAGTTCTTCGGATTTTTGAATTATCCACACCTAAACACACGATGGCTTTAACCTTTTGTTTTACTAAGTCAATGAGTATGGAATAATCATTTCCCTTGTCTTTCCCGCCTGCTATCCATATCACGGGTTTTTTCATACTTTCGAGGGCATACCAGGTCGAATTTACATTGGTAGCCTTTGAGTCGTTGATAAAATCAATGCCATGAACACTCGCTACAAATTCGAGGCGGTGTTCTATATTCTTGAAATCCGACAGGCTTTCCTTTATCTTGCGGCTGCGCACATCCAGCAACTTTGCAGCTACGGCTGCAGCCATCGAATTATGCGTATTATGCCTGCCTTGCAATGCCAGGTTCTCGATTGTGATACTCATGATGTATTGATTGATTTTTATTTTTATCTTGTTGTTTTCGATCCAGCACTCCTCGTCGTAACCCAAAGCCTTTTCACCATAAGGAATTATTCGCTGAGTGAGGTTTCGCTTATCGACCTCTGACCAAATTACAGGATCATTGGCAAACCAGATGAAGGCATCAGTGGGTCCCTGATTTTGAATAATACGCATCTTCGAAGCCGTATATTCCTCGAAGTTGGCATACCGGTCGAGATGATCGGGAGTAATATTGGTTAGAATGGCTATGTCGGCTTTGAACTTGAACATGCCATCAAGCTGAAAACTACTGATTTCGAGCACCCACCATTCATGGTCCCCTTTTAGCAACTCCATGGCAAAGCTTTTACCCACATTACCCGCCAAACCTGCATCAATACTTCCATTGCTGAGAATATGATGCGTGAGAAGCGCAGTGGTTGTTTTTCCGTTGCTGCCGGTGATACAAATAAACCTTCCATTACTGAAACGTGCAGCAAATTCGATCTCCGAAATCACGGGTATCCCTTTTTGTTTTGCTTCTAAAACTATAGGGGTATTATCTGGAATTCCTGGACTCTTGATAATTTCGTCGGCGTAGAGAATGATTTCCGGCGAATGCCGGTTTTCTTCATAGGGAATATTCCTTTTTTGCAAGATGGATTTATAATATGGTTGAATAGTTCCCAAGTCGGAAACAAATACTCCATAACCTTCAGTTCTGGCCAAAGAAGCTGCACCGGCTCCGCTTTCTCCTGCTCCTAAAACTACTATGGGGTATTTGTTCATATTGTTTATCGAATTTTAAGGGTTATAATGGTTATTACGGCAAGCATGAATGAAACGATCATAAAGCGTTGGACAATTTTAGCTTCGTGATAGCCCAGAATCTGATAATGATGATGAAGTGGGGCCATTTTAAAGATTCTGCGGCCTTGTTTGAATCGGCGTTTAGTGTATTTAAAATAGGTTACCTGAAGCAAAACCGACAGGGCCTCGGCCAGAAAAATACCACATAAGATGGGAATTAACAGTTCTTTACGAATAATAATGGCAATTACTGCAATAATTCCACCCAGAGTGAGCGAGCCAGTATCTCCCATAAATACCTGAGCCGGATAGGTGTTGTACCACAAAAAGCCTATCGTAGCACCTACCAGAGAACTGATGAAAATAGCCAGCTCTCCTGTATTGGGTATATACATGATATTGAGATAATCGGCAAAAATGATATTTCCCGAGACCCACGCAAGAATACCAAGAGTGGAGGCAGCCACAGCCGAAGTGCCGCCTGCCAGGCCATCCAAACCATCCGTGAGATTTACGCCGTTCGATACCGCGGTGATGATCAGAATTATGATGGGGATATATACCAACCAGGCATAGCTCCGTGCTTCTTTGCCTATCCAGTTCACCAATACAGCATAATCAAATTCGTTGTTTTTTACAAAAGGTATGGTTGTTTTCAGCGATTTGGTAGATTCGGCAGTAAATTTTTCTTGGGCACGTTCATAATTACTCTCACGCAGAACATTGGTAGTTTCCAGAAATGCATGAGTTTCAGTTTTTTCACGTATCACTATGTCAGGGCTGAAATACATGGTAACTCCCACTACTATTCCTAAAATTACCTGTCCGGCAAGCTTGGTTCTTTTCTGAAGACCCTCCTTGTTTTTCTTGAATACCTTAATATAATCATCTACAAATCCGATGAAACCAAGCCATAATGTAGTGATTATCATTAAGATAATATAGACATTGTCTAAACGTGCAAAGAGCAGGGTTGGAATAACAATTCCAGCAATAATCATTAAACCGCCCATAGTAGGAGTACCTCTTTTTTGAAGCTGACCTTCCAAACCAAGATCGCGTATTTCTTCTCCAATTTGTCTTTTCTTTAGATATTGGATAATTGTTCCACCGAAGATGAGTGTAATAATCAAGGAAAGAATAACCGCCGACGCTGCCCTGAATGATATATACTGGAAAAGGCCGGCTCCGGGGAAATCGAATGCAAGATCGAAATATGTGAAGAGATAATATAGCATTTATCGTGGTTTTATTAGATGGAGGTATTGTGAAAGAATTTCTTTATCATCGAAAGGATATTTCACGCCATTGATTTCCTGATATTTTTCGTGTCCTTTACCTGCAACGAGGATTACATCGCCAGTTTTGGCTATCATGCAGGCTATATGGATGGCTTCACGGCGGTCGGGGATGCTAAGAACTCTGTAGGAAAGTGAGGGGTTCAAACCAGCCTTCATATCCTCGATAATCTGCAAAGGATCTTCGCTGCGGGGATTATCGGAGGTAAGTATCAAATGGTCGGCATTTTCGGCGGCTATGGCTGCCATCTTCGGGCGTTTTGACTTATCGCGGTCTCCTCCGGCGCCGCACACAACGATCAAGCGACCAGCACCTGCATGTATATCACGCACGGTTTCGATTACATTCTGTAAAGCATCGGGTGTGTGTGCATAATCAACGATAACATTTATGCCTTCTTCACTTTTCAAAATGTCCAATCGGCCTTCGGCGGGATGCAAATTGCTCATCACCCGTAAAACCTCTTCAGAGGTTTCTCCCAGTAAAATAGCTGCACCATAAGTTGCCGTCAGATTATAGGCATTGAAACGACCCGTTAATCTGAACCAAGTTTCATATCCATCGATATGGAGCAGCATGCTTTCCAAATCCATTTCGAGTATGCGGCTGTGGAAATCGGCTAAATTTTTTAGACCGTAGAAATACTTCCGAGCTTTCGTATTTTGCAACATAACTTCTCCATTCGGATCATCGGCATTACTCAATGCAAAAGCCGTGTTGCCCAAATTGTCGAAAAACATCTTTTTGGCATTCAGATATTCCGAAAAGGTCTTGTGATAATCCAGATGATCGTGTGTGAGATTGGTAAAAATGCCTCCAGTATATTCTTGTCCGTAAATACGTCCCTGAGCTATGGCATGCGAACTTACTTCCATGAATACATGGCTGCAACCGGCTTTTGCCATACTGTTCAATAAAGCGTTCAATGAAACGGCGTTGGGTGTAGTGAGATGGGCAGGTAGAATTTCATTGTCGATCCTGTTTTCTATGGTCGAGATAAGCCCACTAGTATATCCGAGGCTCTTGAACAAGCGATATAACAGAGTGGTTATTGTGGTTTTACCATTAGTTCCGGTTACACCTACAAGTTTGAGCCTTCTGGAAGGATAATCGAAAAATGCTGAAGCTATTGGCCCAACTGCCAATGAAGTATTTTTAACTTGAAGATAGGTTACTCGAGGGTCTAAAACGATAGGCAAAGATTGACAAACAATGACCGTTGCTCCGTTTTCTATGGCCTTTTCGATAAATTCATGCCCGTCTGTTTTTTGTCCTTTAATTGCTACAAAAACACTTCCTTCATTGGCTTCTCGCGAATCTAATACTACCCGGTTTACAGGCTGGTCTAAAACTCCAATAATGGATTCTGCACTTATGTTAACAATAATATCTTTTAGTGTTTTATTCATCTTAAGAGTGTGATAAGGTGAGGGTGATTACACTTCCTGTCTTTACTTGGGTGCCTGCGGGTAATGATTGTGCATTAACCTTGCCTTTGCCTTCGAGAATTACTTTTAGTCCCATAGATTCGAGTAGATAAACAGCATCTTTTGCTGGCATCCCTTTCAAATTGGGTATGGATTTATCTGAAAAAGATAAAATCTTAGTTGAAACACGATGATTATGGCGCTCGCAATAGCCAAATTCATTGGTTAGTTCTAAAGTGTCGCAGTTGAAACCCAGTAAACGATTTACCTGTAGCAGGTCGGGCAGCCATCCTATCATCGAAACGTGTTGCTGAGATATACTATCATTTTTAGTGACAAACTCCGAGGTGTAAGCCGTAGATGCATCCTGAACGCCTAATTGAGTGGCATAGATTTGATCGGCAATGGCCCGGAAAACCGGCGCAGCCACGGCTCCTCCATAGATTTTTCCTTTTGAAGGATTGCTTACAATCACTATCAGTGAATATTTTGGATTATCGGCCGGAAAATATCCTACGAAAGAGGCATTGTAATTTTCCTTGTTGTATTTTTTGCTGGTTACAATCTGTGCGGTTCCCGTTTTTCCGGCAACTTTGTAAGGAGCACCATTAAAAGCTCCTCTGGCTGTTCCTTTTTCTGTAACTGCTTTCATCATTTCGCGTGCCTTGAGGGCAGTTTTTTGAGAACAGACTTCTTTTATCAAAACTTGAGGTTCATATTGTTTTACCGTAATTCCTGATTCCTGTATTTGTTTTACAAAACGTGGCTTCATCATAATACCATTATTGGCTATGGCATTATAGAAGGTAAGGATCTGCAAGGGAGTAATCTTCAATTCATAACCAATGGCCATATAGGGAAGCGAAAGTTTCGACCAATTCGGGTCGTCGGCTTTTCTGATGAAGGGTTCACCTTCGCCGGGGATTTCTATACCAAGGGGCTTCCCTAAACCCATATTATAAAGCGCATTGCTGAAGCGTTTTGGTTTTTTCCCAAAAGCCTTGTACACGATTTTCGAAACTCCTACATTGGATGAATGAGCGAATGCATCTTCAAGAGTGATATAGGTTCTGTTCAAGGGATGGTCATCTTTCATTACAGCGTTTCTCGACCAACTAATACTTCCTTGATACGACACTGAATCCTTGATATTGTATCCTGCATATTCCATAACCGCTACCAGCGAAGGCAACTTGAAGATAGAACCGGGTTCGATGCTTTCTGCTATGGCATAATTGTATGTTTCGTCATAACTGCCATCCTTGATCTTTCGAAGGTTCGCTATGACTTTGATGTCGCCGGTTGCAACTTCCATTAGCACCACGCAACCTTGATAGGCATCATTTTCGGTTAATTGCTCAAGCAGAGCTTGTTCGGCAACATCCTGAAGCTTGATGTCGATGGTAGTTACGATATCTTTGCCATTTCGTGGTTCTATACGTTGCGCACCCATTACAGGAATCCATTCCCCTCCCGAAATCTTTTGCATAAGCATACTGCCATTGATTCCCTTTAGTTCTTCATCGTAAGCTCCTTCCAATCCAACCAAAATTCCCTCTTGTTTATTTTCGTAGCCAATAGTACGACGAGCAAGCATGCCATAAGGCATTTTTCTGATGTTTTTCTGTATCAAAATGAGACCACCCTTGTTTTTGCCTTCACATAAAATAGGCAGGGTCTTGATTCTTTTTAGAGTGGAATAATCTACATTGCGCTTGATCAAATAATATCGATTGCCTTGTTTCCGGGCTTCTTTTAGCTCTGATTTCCATTCATTCCTGCTTTTATTGGGGAATAATTTCGATAGGCCCAACGCCAGACTATCAACTTTCTTATTGAAAAATTCTTTCGAAATATTTGGATTAGCCACATCCATACGAACATCGAAAATAGGTACAGTAGTCGCCAGCAGGCTCCCATCAGCAGCAAGAATATTTCCTCTAATGGCTTCAATTTCATCGAACTTGAAGGTAGATTGTTTAACCATTTCACGATATTCCTTGCCCTTTACTGCCTGAATATAGATGACCTTACCCAATATTACCATACCCAAGAGAAACATTAGCCAATATATGAACCATAGACGCCAGACTATTTTTTTCTTGAATGATTCCATATCTGACTATTGTTTAAGTTTTTTCAACTCTTTAAAATCTTCATCACATACTGCTATTCTTATAGGAGGATCTTGGGAGGGTCGTAGACCGAGTGCCGAAGCGCGATAGATCATTCTCGACTGCTTGGTCGAATCGGTAAATTGCGACTTTGCATTGATATATTCGTACCTTAGTTCTTTGATATCCGTCTTAAGCTGATTGATTCTTCTAAGTGATTCCATCGCATGATAGTTGGAAGCGATATAGATCAATCCAATGAATGCTAAAAAGCCAACCACTTTAATGATGGGGATTTCCTTATTGATGACTATAGCTCCCGAAATCCAGCTTTTTACACTATTCCTGTGCTTTTTCTTCGATTTGATATGTGAATTGGTTTTCTTCATAATCGTTCAGCAATTCTAAGTTTAGCACTTCTGGCTCTCGGATTGTCGACGATTTCGGTGGGCGAAGGTTCGATGGGTTTTTTGTTTACAGGCCTTAACGGACAAACAACATTTCCAAAAAAGTCTTTATGAACTTCACCCTCGAAATTCCCGCTCTTAAAGAAGTTTTTTACCAAACGGTCTTCGAGCGAATGATAGGAAATGATGGCGATGCGACCACCTGGGCATAATACATCGATAGATTGAAGAAGAAATTCTTTGAGTACTTCTAATTCATCGTTTACTTCTATGCGCAGAGCCTGAAATACCTGGGCCATGAATTTGTTTTCGGCTCCTTTTGGGGCAAGAGGTTTTATTAATTCACACAACTGAGTGGTGGTTTCCAGAGACATTCTGGTGCGTTCGTTACAGATGATTGAAGCAATGCGACGAGCTTGCGCCAATTCGCCATATTGCTTAAACAACCTGAAGAGTTCGGTTTCTGAATATTTATTGATGATCTGGGCGGCTGTGAGGCTTTTTCTTTTATCCATGCGCATATCGAGGGGTCCATCCCATCGGGTCGAAAAACCCTTTGCCGCTCGGTCGATCTGATATGATGAAACCCCTAAATCGGCCAAAATCCCATCTACAGGAATAGCCTCGTAAAATCTCAAGAAATTCTTCAAATAACGAAAGTTATCATTTATAAAAACCAAACGTTCATCTTTGGGTAGATTAGCAATAACATCGCTATCCTGATCGAAAGCTATGACGCGGCCTGACGGCATTTGCCGCAAAATTTCAGCTGTGTGGCCGCCTCCCCCAAAAGTTGCATCAACAAACACACCTCCTTTCCCCACCTCCAAGGCAGCAATGCTTTCAGCAAGAAGTACAGGAAGATGATAGCTCATATGATCTTAATTATTTTGTCATTCCTTATCGATGTTTTTCATAACTTCCTGGGCTAAAGTCGCAAAATCAATATTCGGATCGTTTACGGTTTGTTCATATTTTTCTTTGTCCCAGATCTCAAGAATATTCAATTGCGAGGCGATGACTACATCCTTGTTGATTTCGGCGTAGTTGAGTAAGTCTTTTGCAATCAAAATTCGACCCGAGGAGTCCAATTCTATAGATTTGCTCCCCGCCATGAACCGACGTATAAAATCAGCATTCTCAGGCTCATATCTACTTAATTTGTTGATTTTTTCGAGCTCATGATCCCATTCCGACTTTGGATATAATTCCAGACATTTGCTGAAAATACTGCGACGGATGACAAATTCCTGGATGCCATCGCCGGGAAGCTGCTTGCGCAAACTTATGGGAAGCTGTATGCGCCCCTTGCCATCGAGTTTACATTCGTGTGTGCCAATAAAGGTTATCATCTTCAGCAAATCTTACTACAAAAATACAATAATTTCCCACAATATTACACAAAAATACAAAATTTCACACAAAATTTTTCCACAATTGTTAATAACTTTTTTTAAAGGCTTATTTTTTTGGGAAATCCCATGAATTAAAATCAAGCTGAAACCCTTGTATAGAGATATTTTTGTGCAGATGGAAAACAAAATCAGATACTTCTTTAAATCAGCTTTGATAGTGATTTTTTTATCTTTGCATGAGAAAAGTCTTGGATAAAAATGGAAAATCAGGCGGAGGACATATCCCTTAACGCTATACAACCCAAAAAAATCGTTGATCTCGATGAAGTGATCCGGCAAAAAAGTGCGAGAGTTTATCGTATGTTACCACGATTTGTCGTTCATTGGCTCGAGAAAATCATTCATCAAGACGGACTCAATTATATTTTGACCAAATATGAGGATCAAGAGGGGCTCGAATTCATCGAGTCGGTTTTGAATGAATTTGGTTTACGTGTGGATTCGGATGGTGCAATGGGTTGGGATCCTAAAGGCCGTTATATTTTTGTTGCTAATCATCCTCTTGGAGGTATGGATGGTATGGCTTTCATGATGGTTGTGGGACGTTATTTTCCCGAAGTAGTTTTCCCCGTGAATGATTTTTTACTGTATTTACCCAACATTCGCAATTTATTTATCCCAATCAACAAGCATGGACGCAATCCTGAGTTGATCAAGCTGCTGGATGATACTTTTGCCAGTGATAAAACAATACTCTATTTTCCTGCGGGTTTGTGTTCGCGTAGCCAGCACGGAGAGATTCTCGACCTCGAATGGAAAAAAACCTTTGTGACTAAAGCAAGGCTTCATCAACGAGATATTGTTCCTGTGCATATTACGGGTAGAAATTCGGCTTTTTTTTACCGGCTTGCCAATCTTCGGAAATCCTTACATATTCACTTTAACTTTGAGATGATTCTGTTGGTGGATGAAATGTTTAAACAAAAGGGCAAATCGCTGTTGATGCGTTTTGGCCCGGTTATTCCCTATACCCAATTGGACCGGCGTTTTTCCGATTATGAATGGGCAAATCTTATCAGGGCTTATATCTATCGGTTAGGCAAGGGTGATCTTAATCCTTTTCAGCCAATATGATCGTTCTTTCATTTGATTTTTTTCTGAGATGATTTCGAAAGACAAACCGATTTATCTTACAATCTGAAAATATGGAAATGAAGCCTATTATACCGCCTGTTGATAAGAGACTAATTGAACGGGAACTTACAGAATCGAAATTCCTGAGGAATACCAATTATGGGAAACGTCAGATATTTATAGTGACTTATCATGACTCTCCCAATATCATACGTGAGATTGGGAGATTGCGCGAACTTTCCTTTCGTGATGCGGGTGGCGGTACTGGAAATGAACTTGATATCGACGTTTATGACACTGCGGGGGTTCCTTTCAAGCAGCTGATTGTTTGGGATCCTTATGATGAAGAAATTATCGGAGGTTATAGGTATATTCAAATGAAGAATCTTCCGCGGCTTCCTTCTGGGCAACTCGATTCCCCTACAGCTCGTCTGTTCGAGTTCTCGAACCGGTTTATCGATGAATTTGTGCCGGTTACCATTGAACTTGGGCGCTCGTTCATTCAGCCTTCCTATCAGGCAACTTTCAATGTAAGAAAAGGCATGTTTTCTTTAGATAATCTTTGGGATGGTTTGGGCGCACTGGTAATCGAACATCCTAGCATAAAGTATTTCTTTGGTAAGATGACGATGTATAGAAATTATAACCCTCGAGCAAGAGATATTCTATTGCATTTTCTTCAAAAGTTCTTCCCTGATCCCGACCATCTGGTATGGCCGCACTCTTCCTTGGAAGTGAAGCCCGAAGATGTGGATATCGACTCACTTTTCAACGGTTCTACTTATGAAGATAACTATCGTTTGCTGAATCAGGCCATCCGTAAATTCAACGAAAATATACCCCCTCTGGTCAATGCCTATATGAATCTCAGCCCAACCATGCGCTATTTTGGTACAGCTATCAACCATAAGTTTGGTGAAGTTGACGAAGGAGGTATCCTCATTACCATTCAAGATGTGTACGAAAAAAAGAAGAGGCGTCATTTAGCAACTTATATTCCTAAATTTCAGCTTCCCAAATTTAAACTTCATATTTCGCGCCGTCGTGAAGAATAAGTTGGAAGCCGTTTTTTTGAAAAGCAGCGTCACCCCTTCGCAATTCCCTCCCCCAACCCTGCCTGAATATGCCTTTACCGGAAGATCGAATGTAGGCAAATCTACCCTTATCAATATGTTGCTCCAGTGCAGAGGTTTGGCCAAAACTTCTTCAACCCCGGGCAAAACTCGCACTATCAATCATTATCTGGTGAATCGTTCATGGTATCTCGCCGATTTACCTGGCTACGGTTATGCTCGATTATCGAAAATAGAAAGGAAAGCACTCAGCAACATGATATCATCCTATCTCCAATCTCGAAAAAATCTGCTCAATACATTCATTCTTATCGATGCTCGAATTTCACCCCAGCCTATAGATATTGATTTTATCAATATTTTCGGTGAATATCAATTGCCTTTTTGCCTTGTATTTACAAAAACCGAAAAATTGGGACAAATGGTTTTACAGCAGCAAATCGATGCATTTTTAGAAACTTTGTCACCTTTCTGGGATGAATTTCCCAAGTATTTCATTACCTCGGGGAAAACTAAGGTTGGTCGCGACGAAATCCTTGATTTTATCAACGACACAAACCTCATTATGTAGCCTGCAAAAAAAAAATCCTCGAAAAAACTAAATTTCCGGGGGTTCGCATGAAGTTCATTTGGAAAATGGGCGATGGGGAGGTTAAGCAGTTAATTAATAGAATTCAATTCAAGGATGGGCTGAAGTTCAACGAGAAGTTGGTCTTTTTTTACCTGATCGCCTTTTTTGACGTAAATTTTTTTCACTATGGCATCGAAGGGGGCACGGATATGATTATTCATTTTCATGGCCATAAGAATCAATAATTTATCTCCTTTCCGTACGACTTGA
Source organism: Bacteroidetes bacterium ADurb.Bin012 (assembly GCA_002071415.1). Taxonomy (GTDB): domain Bacteria; phylum Bacteroidota; class Bacteroidia; order Bacteroidales; family TTA-H9; genus TTA-H9. The sequence goes on along the minus strand of MWFC01000010.1, from coordinate 28,886 downwards.
TTCTTTTTTACTAGCACATTGATGATTATACCGGGAATGAAGGCCGTAATCTTATCCGGCTCATTTATCTTGTAAGGTTTACTAAGTTTAAACTTAGGACTTAAGGTGGTAAGAAAGGTCGATCCGTCAACATTGACTTTTACCATTTCTATGGGAGGTAATTCTTCTGATGGAATGGGTAAATTTTCTTCGTTCATGGGCTATTGTTTTAATTCAACCAATAATTAATTAAAAGGGAGGGATTCCGTGCTTTTTGCGTGGTAGGGTTTCTGATTTTGAGACAGATATTTCGAGTGCATGAGTTAGGAAATGGCGAGTTTCGCTAGGTTCGATTACGGCATCCACATAGCCATAAGCTGCGGCTACGTATGGATTGGCAAATTTTGCCTTGTATTCTTCGATTTTTTGTTTGCGCATTTCCTCGGGATTTTCAGCTTCCATGATTTCTTTACGGAAGATGATGTTAGCCGCTCCTTCAGGACCCATAACGGCAATTTCTGCGGTAGGCCATGCTAAAACAAAGTCTGCCTTCAAATGGTGAGAACACATGGCAATATATCCTCCGCCATAAGCCTTGCGGAGGATTATGGTAATCTTGGGAACCGTGGCTTCAGAATAAGCATACAGCACTTTGGCTCCATGCCTGATCACACCGGCATGTTCCTGATCTATTCCAGGCAGATAACCCGGAAGATCGACCAGTGAAACCAAAGGAATATTGAATGCATCGCAAAAACGGATAAATCGTGCGGCTTTGTCGCTACTATCTACATCGAGTACACCCGCCAGAACCATCGGCTGGTTCGCTACAATGCCCACGCTTTGGCCCGCTATTCTGGCAAAGCAGACTACAATATTGGGGGCAAACAACTCGTGCACCTCGAGAAATTCCGAATCATCCACAATGGATCTGATAACGTCTTTTACATCATATGGTTCGGTTGTATCGGCAGGAATAATGTCATCGATTTTATAAGTTCGCTTGGGTGGTTTCCTGGCGAAAGGCTTAGCCTTGCTTTCATTGTTCCATGGGATATAGCTCATCAGTTCCTTGATTTGGGCAAAGCATTCTTCTTCGCTTTTAGCATAGAAATGAGCATTGCCAGTGATTTGAGCCTGCACTTTAGCCCCTCCAAGATCTTCCTTTGAGATTTCTTCTCCTAAAACAGTTTTAATTACCTCGGGCCCAGTGATGAACATTTGAGAGATTTTGTCTACAACAAATACAAAATCGGTGAGGGCAGGCGAATATACTGCGCCTCCAGCGCAAGGACCCAATATAACCGAGATTTGTGGAATAACCCCCGATGCCATGGTATTGCGATAGAAAATATCGCCATAGCCGGCTAGTGCATTCACACCTTCCTGAATGCGCGCTCCTCCCGAATCGTTGATGCCAATCAAGGGGACTTTTAACTTCATGGCGTGATCCATGATTTTAGTTATTTTCTTCGCATGGGCATACCCTAACGACCCCCCAGCTACCGTAAAGTCCTGAGCAAAAATACAAATAGGGAAACCATTAATGGTACCCGTCCCTGTTACTACTCCATCGCCGGGAAGAAATTTCTTGTCCATGTCAAAATCTTTCCCGGCATTGGCTACAAAAAGATCATATTCGTGAAATGACTTTGGATCTATTAGAGCTAATATTCGCTCCCGTGCAGTCAATTTACCCTTCGCTTTCTGACTTTCTATAGCCTTGGGGCCGCCTCCCTCCGATGCTACCCTTATCCTTTGCTTGAGGTCGGCAATCTTTTGGCTTAATGTCATTCCTTCGTTGTTCAATTGTGTGAGGTTTTAGTAAGATTTTTCCAAAGGGAAGCAAATTTATAGGAAAACCACCTTTCTTCAAACGCTATTTTTATTTACTCTCTTTTGGTCGAAAATAATTTTTACTGTTTCGACTGGTTATGTGTATGTTATATGATTTTCTTACTTTTGTTAATAAATGTTAATCATGAATATCGAAGAATTGCGTGAGTATTGCCTTTCGAAGAATCAAGCCGAAGAATGCCTGCCTTTCGATGATAACTCTTTGGTTTTTAAAGTTAAAGATAAGATTTTTGCTATCTTGAGCCTCACCCAACCTTTCTCCATAGCTCTTAAATGTGATCCTTCGATTGCTGTTTCATTGCGTGAAAGATTCCCTTCCGTCTTGCCAGGATATCACATGAATAAACGGCATTGGAATACTGTTCTCGTCGATGGAAGCATTCCGGATGAGCTATTAGAGAATTGGATAGACCTCAGCTATGATTTGGTCGTATCGAAATTGCCTGTATCTTTACGAAATCAGCTTTGAGGGCTGTATTTCCGAGGTATAAGCAATATGATGACAATCAAATACCCCGATAAACATCCCCCATAATACACTTAGATAAGAATTCGAGGTGATTCGGCATCCACCAGCATTGCAGCCTATTTGCTTGTAATATGGATATCCCATTGCCAGGCCAACGACTTTCCCCATTATCTTGAAAAAACGAATCCTTCTTATCTTTGGCTTCATGATATTTGACAGAAAAATTTTTGTAAAAATAAATAAATTTAAATAAGTGAATATATTTTCCTTTTTATCTTGCTGAAATTAAATTAATTACAAAATTTTGCAAAAAGTAGAAAATAAATATGTTATTGATTTTGATTTATATAATGAAACAAGGTTTTAAACTGCCATCATCTTATGAAGGGTTATACTGAAATAAAATCCTTTGAACATCCCATCCTGCTTACGGGTAGTAGGAAAATCTTACAAGATTCAATTACCAATCTGCCATTCGATCGCATCATGGTTTTATGCGACCGTAATACATGGAGAGATTGTTTCCATTACATTGCACCTGCACTTTGCAAAAAATCTTGTCATATTCATATTATCAAAGAAGGGGAGGACTCGAAAAACCTTTCCACATTGGAAGGCATTTGGAATATTTTATCGGCAGAAGGATTTAGACGCGACGATGCCTTGCTGAATTTAGGAGGTGGTGTGGTGTGTGACATGGGGGGGTTGGCTGCTGCCACATTTCATCGGGGAATGCAATTTATTCATGTGCCTACTTCTTTATTGGCCATGGTGGATGCGGCCATTGGCGGAAAAAATGGAGTCAATTTTAGGGGTCTGAAGAATCAGATAGGCGTTTTTGCATTTCCTTATATAACATTGATTTATCCTGTATTTTTGAAAACCTTACCTAATAGGCAGATACAATCGGGGTTCGTTGAGATGCTGAAACATGCCTTGCTAAATGGAGATGATTTGTGGAATCGTTTAAGCGCAATCGAACATGAAGAGGTTATGCATCATTCGCATTACATTTCTGAAGCTTTGAAGGTAAAAGTCTCTTACGTAGACAAAGATCCTTTCGATCATGGAATAAGGCAAGCTCTCAATTTAGGGCATACCGCCGGCCATGTTTTCGAGGAGTGGTCGTTGTTGAATCAATCCGAACCCATGCTCCATGGCGAGGCTATAGCTTTGGGAATGCTCGTCGAACTCGGGTTGTCGGTAAAACTGACTGGTTTGGATGAGAATTTTGCTTTGCTTGCCTCTAATGTTTTTAGAAAACATATTCATTTACCCGTCCCCACTTTGCAAGATATTGGACAACTTATCGATTTGGCTGGTTTCGACAAAAAAAACAAAGATCACTTCATTCGATTTTCTTTGCTGCAGAAAGTAGGAAAGCCTGTAGTTCAGGTTGCTGTTTCACGGGAGACTTTGAGCCATGCTTTCAGAAATACTATTTTATCTCTGACATGATGAATCGGTTAATTCTGACTTATCGACCCATTCCATCAAAGGTGAGCATTCAATTGCCTTATTCGAAAAGTATCAGCAACAGGTTGTTGATAATTCAGGCACTTGCCGGGGATACATTCGAGATAGCGCATTTGTCGGATGCTGACGATACCCGGGTGATGGCAGAAGCCATTCGAAGATATGAAGAGGGTTTTGATGTGATTAATGTGGCTGAGGCTGGCACTGCGGCTCGTTTTTTGACAGCTTATTTTGCCTTGAGGGCTAAACCCGTCATTTTAACCGGTTCGGGCAACTTGCTTCGGCGTCCTATTTCAGCTTTGGTGAATACTTTGCGTTCGATGGGAGCCATGATCGAATATTTGGATACTCCTGATCGTCTGCCTTTGCATTTTAAAGGTGGCCAGCTTCATGGCGGGAATATCCAGATAAACGCCGATATCAGCAGTCAGTTCGTTTCAGCTTTGCTGATGATTGCGCCTATGCTTCCCGATCCATTGAATATACATCTGATAAATCAAGAAGTCTCGATGCCTTATGTAGATTTGACGATACAATGTATGAGAAGATGCGGGGCGAAAGCAAGACGACTGAAAAACAACATGATTGAGGTAGATAATTCGGGTTACAATTTTTCAGGAAGCATTGCTATGGAGCCCGACTGGAGCTCTGCTGCACCATGGTTTGCCATAAGTGCACTCCAGCCATCCTCTGAGTTTTTACTCGAAAATCTCGATATGAATTCTCTTCAGGCCGATAAGCTACTTATAGAAGCATTTAAACCAATGGGGGTTGTTACTACCTCTACGCACGAGGGATTGCTACTGAAGTGGAGAGGAGGAGTAGCCAAAGAAATGTATTTTGATTTTCGAAATTGTCCGGATATTGCATTATCAGTAATAGTAACCGCTGCAGCTTTAAATATTGATGGTGTATTTGCTAACTTGAGCACGTTGAGATTCAAGGAAACAGATCGATATCAGGCTTTGAAAGAACAACTTTTAAGGCTTGGCATTGACTGTGCAGGTAAACCCCATGAAGGATTAATAATTCGCAATCGTGCTTCATTCCCTCCTTCAGCTACTATCTTCACTTATCATGACCATCGCATGGCACTTGCTTTTGCTCCTCTTGCATGCATCATGGATTATCTTATTATTTTGGAGCCTCAGGTTATCAATAAATCCTACCCATCTTTCTGGGAACATCTCGGACAAATAGGGATTCAACTCGAATATTTTGATTGACATTTGTCGAAAAATAACATAGTTTTAATACTTTTGCGCTATTAATCTTTGCAATGACTGTCGATATTTTCATCCCTTGTTTTATCGATCAATTCTATCCCGACACGGGCAAGAATATGGTAAAGATTTTTGAAAGGCTTGGGATAGAATATCATTATAATCCTAAACAAACTTGTTGTGGACAAATGTCTTTCAACAGCGGATTCTGGGAAGATGCAAAAAAGATTGCCATAAAATTTTTGAAGGATTTTCCGAACGATAGGCCAATTGTATGTCCTTCGGCTTCATGTGCAGGTTTTATTCGAAATTCGTATCATCATCTGTTTTATAATTCAGCTTATCATAACGAATATAAAGTTTTGAAGAAGAATATCTGGGAGTTTTCCGATTTTATGGTGAGTTATCTGCATGTAACCGATGTGGGAGCAGTTTTCGATCATATCATTACTTATCACGATTCTTGTGCAAGTTTGAGGGAATACAAACTGAATGGTCAGCCACGTCTTTTGCTGTCGAATGTTCGTGGCCTTAAGTTGGTAGAAATGGTTCAAAACGATGTTTGTTGTGGATTTGGAGGCACTTTTGCCGTAAAACACGAACCCATTTCAACGGCAATGGCTCAGCAGAAAATTGAAAATGCTCTAGCCACGGGTGCCGAATATATCGTTTCTACCGATTCTTCCTGTTTGATGCATCTTCAAGGGTATATCGACAAACACGAAATGCCTCTCAAGACGATTCATCTGATCGATGTTCTTGCCAGTGGTTGGAAATTATAGAACAGGTTTACCCACCCATGGATCAGTTTTAATGAAATTCTGTCGAGGAAAAATTGGCTCGGTTTCTTCCCCAGAACCATTTTTTGAGATTTTGGCCGAACACGCCCGTAGTATGCAATTAATTACATTGCAACCAGAAGTTCGTTTTTAGACAATCTACTGAATTACTACCTACAAAGACTTCGAATTCTCCGGGTTCGGCAGTAAAGTTCATGTTGATATCACAAAAGGCTAAATCGTTTTTTGTGATTTTAAATCTCACCTCAGTAATCTCACCAGGGCTGAGATCTACTTTGTAGAATCCCTTCAATTCTTTAACGGGTCGGGTTACACTTCCTACCTTATCGTGAATGTAAAGCTGGGCAATTTCTGTTCCTCCATATTTTCCGGTATTTTTCAGTGAAACAGTTATTACGAGAGTATCGTTCATATTCAAAGAATTTTTATTTAGCCGTAGATTGGAATATTCGAAGGTGGTATAACTCAATCCATAGCCAAAGGGAAAGAGAGGTGAATTGTCGATATCGAGATACTTTGAAGTGTACTTGTTGCTGGCATCGAAGGGGCGGCCGGTATTTTTGCAGTTGTAGAAAATAGGAATTTGACCTGTGCTTCTTGGGAAGGTTACAGGGAGTTTCCCTGAAGGATTATAATCGCCGAAGATGACGTCAGCTATAGCGGGACCGGCCATTGTACCACCGAACCATGTTTCGAGCATAGCAGTCGTGTGTTCGGTGAGCCATGAAATGGTGAGGGGACGGCCATTCATCAGTACAGTAACCACAGGCTTACCCGTTGCTATGATTGCTTCAGCTAGCTTTTGCTGAATACCAGGCAATCCCAGATCGCTTCTACTTGCCGCTTCACCGGTCATCCATGCGGCCTCACCCACTGCAAGAATTACTACTTCGGCTTTTTTGGCCAGGTTGATGGCTTCTTGTATGTACTGGGTGGAATCGTCTGTGATGCTACATCCTTTGGCATAGAGAATTTTCGTCTCGGGTGAAATGCTCTGACGAATTCCTTCAAGCAACGTAATGGCTTTTGTCCAGTCTCCTGCCGCTGACCACGACCCAATGAGTTCACGACGATTATTGGCTACAGGGCCTATTACGGCGATAGTGCCAATGTTCTTCGACAGGGGTAAGAGATTTTGTTCATTCTTTAGAAGAACAATGGATTTTTTTGCCATTTCTCTTGCAAAGGTAAGATGTTCGGGCCTCATAATATCTTGTTGTTCACGTTCTTTATTGCAATATAGATAGGGATCATCGAAAAGGCCTAATTTGAATTTCATGATAAGGATTCTTTTTACGGCTGCATCGATGTCTGCCATTTTCACTTTTCCTTCGTCGAGTGATTTTTTCAGGTAGTTGTAATAAATGGCTCCTTGCATGTCCATATCTACGCCAGCATTAAGGGCAAGTTCACCGGCATGTTTTTCGTCGGCAGCAAAACCATGTGGGATCATTTCATTGATGGAAGTATAATCGGTTACGACGAATCCTTCGAAGCCCCATTCTTTTCGCAGGATGTCGGTGAGTAGATATTTGCTGCCAGTGCAAGGAACTCCGGCAATTTCGTTGAATGAAGTCATGAAGGTTGCCACACCTTGGTCAACGCAGGCTTTGAAGGGAGGCAGATAGACTTCGCGCAGGGTACGGTCGGAGACATCGACAGTATTATAATCCCGGCCGGCCTGAGCTGCCCCATAAGCGGCATAATGTTTTGCACAGGCCATCATTGTATAAGGGCTGGACAAGTCGTTATCCTGGAATCCCTTCACTCTGGCTTTGGCCATAGCCATTCCGAGGTAAGTATCTTCACCGGCACCTTCTGATATTCTTCCCCAACGTGGATCGCGAGCAATATCCACCATTGGAGCAAAAGTCCAGTTGAGGCCTTCGGCTGTAGCCTCGATGGCAGCAATTCGTGCGGCTCGACGCACGGCTGCCGTATCCCAACTTGCAGCTTCTCCCAGTGAAATAGGAAATATAGTGCGATGGCCGTGAATGACATCATATCCGAAAATCAATGGGATCCCCAATCGAGTTTCTTCGACCGCCATCCGCTGTAACTCCCTTACATAATCTACACCATAAGCGTTGAATATTGCTCCCACACGACCTTGGCGGATATCTTCCTTGTAATTTTCGCGTATTGTGGATCCTGTAATGTCGTAATCGCTTGTAAAGAGAGTAAGCTGGCCGATTTTTTCTTCAACAGTCATCAATTTTATTACCGAATCGACTCGCCTGGCAATGAGTTTTTCTTTACTGGTAGGCGTTTTTGTGCATGCAAAAGCACTGAATATCACGAAAAATATAAGAAAATTTTTAGTTTTCTTCATTTTAATCTTATTTTAATTGATGTGATAATAACCATTGATATATTTCTGGACGAATGTAAACGTATTCCCAAGCATTGTGGCCAACACCAGGTAGAATGGTAATATGTGCATTTCCACCAAGTCTGTTCACTATTTCCACCATGTTTTTCGATTCACTCACCGGAACGATAGTATCGTCAGCACCGTGAAATGCCCAGATGGGTGTGTGTATGAGTTTTTCGGCTTTTAATTTTTGACCTCCACAGCACACGGGCAGTATAGCAGCAAATTTTCCGGGATAATTGCAGGCAAGGTCGAAAGTTCCATAACCGCCCATACTTAAACCAGTTATATACATTCTATTGGTATCGATAGAATAGTTTTCGATCGCTTCGTTGACTAATGCCATCAGGCGTTCACTGTCCCATGTTTCTCCTTGGGGGCATTGTGGTGTTAGCATTACAAAAGGAAAATCTTCCATGGATTCGACGAATCCTGGCGTGCCATTTTTTTTGACCAACTCGAGATCATTGCCTCTTTCGCCCGAACCGTGAAGAAAAAGTAAGAGAGGATAAGAATGTTGATGATCGGCGACGAAGTTATTGGGTAAAAATAGAAGATATGGGTAGGCCTGAGCCTTTTTGACGAAAATGCCTTTACCCGCTCGAGGAATTTGAGTTCCGGGTTTCAAGTCTTGGCCATTCGATAGAATGACAAAAGGGATTAGAATCATAAGAAGAAAGGTGATTTTTACCATATCATGCAAATATTAACTGTAAAATCTATTTCGTCGGCATTAAGATACGACCGGGCAGTTTTGCTTATCCAATGAATTGAATGTTTAGCTATCCATACCGTCTGAAATTTCGGAGAATTTTCAGTTAAGTTTCAGAATAGTTCGATCGAAAATCTGCTCCTTGGATTCGCTGCATTCGCGGCATGGTGTATATGGCATGTGATAAAAAGTTGTTGATAGAGGGTTTTATGTAAATTTAGTTCTCGAAGTCAAATATCCATTTCGTCCCATTATGAAGCTTCTCCAGTTATTTTTTTATAAACTTTATGAACTTTTTGCTTCTTCAAAAATGGGGGTAGCATGATGAACGATTGTAAATGATGTACTAAAATAACCATGGGTTCCAGCGTTTGCTTCCTATGCATTTCATAATTTTTGAGATATGTTGGCTTGGAATTTCATTCAAAAGAATGAATTCAAAGAAAATCCCCTTATTCTGCATTTTTATCATGATATCTCTTCTCATTAAAAGGATTTAAGAGTTAAGAAACTTGATTAATGCAAATTGAGGGGATAATCAGATGAAAGCAAATGCTTTTACAATTGTTGCTAATTATTTGCTAATCTTTCTTGTAATGGTTTTCCCTTCGGTGTTGGTGATATAAATCAGATACATTCCGCTGCATAGATCTTCGAGATTGATGACCACTTTGGAAGATGGCTGGGTTTCGATTTGTTTAATCAGTTGTCCGGCAAGATTATAAACATTGACTCGAACAATCTTTCCAAAGTTCTCTATAGTAAGATCTTTTGTTAGGGGAATAGGATAGATTAAGATTTTGTCATTCGATATAGAAGGTATTCCATTGGATACAGTGGCAATCGTATCGATACGAATATCGTCGATGTAGATGATGATATCGTCAGTAATAGTGAGGGGGTCTTCGAAATCGGGCATAAGAACGGAGATGGGATATTGACCGGTCATGGTATCAAATTTAAATACGAATTCTTCCCATTGGTTGGTAAGTTGTTGAGTATTTTCACTAAAGATTTCGAGTGTACCTGATGTACCACCTTCGAGTTTGAATTTAACAGGAGAGATACGTGGTTTCAAGAGTTTTACATGCACATATTTGTTAGTCTGAGCATCTACACTGGGATTATTATTTGCCCAGTATCCCCCCCAAGGCAATCCTCCATTGGTTGTTCCTCTACGGATGAATTTCAGCACTTTTGCGCTATGGTTCATTGCGTCGGGAGAGGGATTATCAACAATCATGAATGTTTCTTCTAAGGGATGGAGATCGGGGTTGTCGTAATCGCCGCAACCCATAACGTGAGGGGTCAAAATTCCCCATGTTCCATCTTCAAAGTCGGCCAAAATTTGGGGTTGGTCTAACCTAACAGCCCAAACATAGGAGTAATTCATCGCTTTTTTAACAGTAGCTGTACGATTGGGGTCGCCTGGCCATTCGTCACCACTCCAACCTTCACCTTTGAAAAATTTAAAAGGATAGGTACCTTTAGGGAGGTCCATAGTAATAGAGTAAATCATATCACCATCTTCATCCGTCATTAAGCAAGCTGGATTGGTCCCTGGTTCATTCCAACTACCCCATGTTGTTGCTCCAAAATCGCCAGCAATGTAAACATTTTGGTCGCTCAAACCAGCATTGGTCATATTTACATTAAAGGTTACTGTTACGGTTTGTCCCAGCATACTCATGCTGAGAGCTACCATCGTAAATAATGAAAGTAAAGTTTTCTTCATAATTTTAGTTTTTAGGTTTAACAGAATAATTCGTAGCAAATTTAAACAATATTTATCCGAAAATTCCATCTTACTTTAAATTTTTTTAAAAAAAGTAATTTTTTTATTTTTTGGTAAATTTAAGAGTCTCCTTTGAATGATTGCCTTCGATGGTAATGATATACAATCCTTTCTTTAATGAGTTTAAATTAAGGGTTTTAACCTTAGAATCATCGTTGAAATAAAGTGTTTTTTCTGATAATGGAATCGACTGTCCCGCAGAGTTATAAATTTTGATCGAAGCAATCGTAGGTTGGTTCGAAAGATATCTAATGGAAATAGTTTCTTGATATGGATTGGGAGTTAGTTCGAAGTATTTGTTTCTTTGAGGAATTTTATCAATGCCAAAGGGGTCGTAAACGAAGCCAATATTTTCAAGGGCAGGATTTATCTCGGGATTTTTCATAAATAGATTCCAAAGTAAGGCTGAACGATAATTTTCGATCATGACCAATATTGGGCCTTCATCAATAGCCAGGTAGGAGGTAGCCCACCAGTTACGTTTTTGATTGAAGGCGTCATAGAATCCATAATATCCCCATGTTTTAGGAAGCTTACGGTAGAAATATTTTAAGGCTTTCATGGATTCAACCGGGGTATAAGGGAATGAGCTCAAGGCGGCGGTTGGAGAAATAGTGCCATTGTCGTTATTAGTATGAGGCTGATGGGCTAAATATCCGTCAGGATCATCGCTAGCTGTCAATCCCCAGCATGAATCTCCATAACCCAAATGATTCAGGGGGTTATCGATACAATAAGCATGGTGGATTAAGGCTATATTGCGATTATTATTGAAATAATTGGCATAGGCATCTTTTTTACTTCTTGGGTCGAAACCTAAAAAGGAATAATGAGTGAAGAAAAGCGGTCCTCCATAGTCCCAACCTACTGCGAGGGGATATCCATAGAATGATTTTCCATTGAGGTAATTTCCACTTGCCCATCCCATGTGATATAATGAAGCTGCCACTGGATGAGTAGGGGAGGCGATGGCCAGAATATAAACAATCATAGTTTCGTTGAAGCCCCGTATGGGCATATTCATTATCCATTGGTAATTTGGCGACCAGTGCCAGTAAAGTACATTACTTCCATTTCGGGTGTACCAATCCCATTCGACGCTTTCCCATAATTGAGTAATTTTTTGACGTAAGGTATCTTCGAGATATTCTCCATCAAAGAAGCTACGAGCGGTTAAAAGTCCTTGAATCAAGAAGGCAGTTTCCACCAGATCACCTCCATTATCGTAATTTGAAAACGGGATAACCTTCCCGCTGGTTCCATTCAGCCAGTGAGGCCATGCACCATGAAATCTGTCGGTTTGGGAGAGAAAATCAACGATTTTCAAAATTCTTTCCAATCCTTGCTGTCTGGTTATAAAATTTCTATGAATACCGCATAATATGCCCATAATTCCAAAACCTGTTCCACCAGTAGTAACGATTTCACCCGATCCAAGCCTTTCGCGTGCCATACCTGACACCGGGTGTCCATATTCCCAGAAATATCTGAAGGTGGCTTCCTGAACCATATCGAGAAGTTCCTCATCGCTCAGGTTTTTGAGATAAGTTTCGACCAGCTCCGACATTGCCGAAGGTTGTCCCATATCATTCAAGGCTTTTACACCATAAGTTAATTTGGTAACCGAAAGTTTGGAAGTAATATAATCATTAAATATTGTGTCGGTTTTCTTGGTGGTTCCTGCCAATTGAAAACTTGAGCCGTTGTCGGTCGAACGATAAACCTCATAGTCACTGACATTGCATTCAGAATTCTTGTTCCATTTGAGTATCACATGTCGTTCGTATCCTTTGGCGAACAGGCCTTTCGGAGCGCTCACCGATGGGCTGGTTCCATCTCCCTTTATAACACGGATATCGTCGATGAAAAGCACGTGTTGTATTCCATCGCTTTCGTTCTGAGCAAAACCTATTGTTTTTATGACGGTGTAATCGATAGGATTGATTTGGTTGATGAAAGGAGACATGGGTATGCTTATTCTTGTCCATATAGCTGTCGGAATTTGAGAAACATAATTTCTCATGGGAATCATAATGGATTTTTGATTGTAGATATCTTCGAAGAAAATTTTTGGAAGTGAATTGCGTTCCTGGCTAGTAGGGGAATAGAGCCAGAAGATAAGGGAATCGGACTGAGAGATATCTTTGTCGGTCCAGTTGGTGCCAGCGGCAATGGCATACCAGTTACCTCCAGGGTTGGATGTCCATTTTAATCTCAGACTATTAACACCCTGAATGGGGGGGGTGTTACTTTCGACGGGAAATTTTCGCAAATCGTTGCCACAGCGTTCGAGTTGGCTGGGAGAGGTGAGTTCCATCCAACTGTAATCGTAATAGATATTAGAGGGGCTATCTTGAAAATAGAGCCAGGTTTGTGCATTAAGTTGGAAAATCAGAAGAATGAAAAAGAAATGAACGTTGACAAAGATTTTGGTTTTCATCGGGTTGTAGTTATGGAGATAAAGTTGCGGGCTGGCTGCAGGCCGGCCCGCATAGTAAAAATCAATACCCCTGATTTTGGGTCAGCTTGCCTTGTGAAAGCTCGATTTGTTGACTCGGAATCGGAAATACCTCATTTTTGTTGGGCGTAAATCCAAGAGGCCCAAGTACCTCAGCGGCTTTCCCTGTTCTAACCAAATCAAAGAAACGGTCACCTTCCATGGCAAGTTCTAAACGGCGTTCCTTTAATATATCATCGAGAGTAGGATTGCTGATGACCGGAAGATTTACCCTTTGACGCACTTTATTCAGGTAGGTAGCAGCACCCGAAACATCACCCTGATGGATTTTTGCTTCTGCAGCTATCAATAGGATCTCGGCATAACGCAATACTCTTACATTCTGCCCGGCTCCGTAAGGTCCGAATAGCTGACGCCATGAAGGATAATATGCCTTACCATTATATCTTGGAGTCCCGCTAACTCCTTCGAGTGCAGTAACTCCCTGAATACTGTCACCATCTGGAGTAACATCTCCTCTAAAGAGTATGGTTACTTTCTTGCGAATCAAATCTCCGGCAGCATCATAGGCAGCAATGAGATTATCGGTTGGAATATTGAAGCCCCATCCCCATTGTCCACGAACCGATTGAACTTCGGAGTGCTGGCAGAAGGAAAGGTCGCTTTGTCCTTCGATTTCCTGCGCCTGAATCTCGAATACCGATTCTATCCCATTCTCCGATTCTACTCTGAAAACTTTATAAAAATTGGGTTCGAGATCGTAGACGTTCGAATTAATTACTTCCATAGCCAATTGTTCGGCTTTGGGATAATCCTTCAAATAGAGATAGACTTTTGCAAGAAGACCTTTTGCAGCTCCACTTGTTGCGCGTCCTTTGTCATTGGCTCCATAAGTTGCAGGTAAAATTGAGGCGGCATCCAGCAGATCTTTTTCGATTTGTTCATACACCTCGGCTTTAGGTGTGCGAACGTAAATTTCCGAACCTACCGGAATACTCAGAGGCATTGGAATATCACCAAAAGCACGTATCAGATCGAAATAAATCAAGGCACGAAGAAATTTGGTTTCTGCTACCAACCGCTTCTTCAGATTTTCATCCATCTGAATCTTTGGAATATTAGTAATACATTGATTGGCGAGGTTGATTCCGCGATAGCGTCCTCTCCAGTAATCATTTAGGACGAACTGGTTGGGAGTATAAAGAAATTGGTCATATTCATTGATAAAGGAAGCATCGCCTACTTCGCTTCCCTTAATAGCATTGTCGGAAGGGATTTCTTGCATGATAATATAGGCGAAGGATACCATCTCCCATGCACGTAAATGAGCATAGATGGAATTGACTCCTTTCATGGCGTGTTCCTGTGTTTCGAAGAAACCTTCGGCAGGCAACTGTCCTTCGGGAGCTAAATCCAGATAATCGCTGCATGAATTAAAGGAAATGATTACGATGGCTGCTATGAAAGATAAAAAGATTTTATAGGTTTTCATATTGTTTCCTCCTTTCAAAATTATAGGTTCATGTTAATACCGAAGTTGTAAGTAGCCGACATGGGATATACATTCAAATCGATTCCCTGCGAAGTGGTTGATCCTTCGGGTATTTCGGGGTTGAATCCGTTGTAACCGAATAAGTTGATGGGATTTGTTGCATTGATATAAACTCTGAGATTCGAAATTCCGAGTTTTCTGGTGAAATTTTGTGGCAAGGTATATCCCACCTGGATGGTTCTCACGCGTAGAAAGGCTCCGTCTTCGAAATACCAGCTATTGGGGAGCATATTGTCGCCGGTGAGGTCGGCCGAGGGGTATTCATTAGAAGTACCTTCGCCATGCCAACGGTTTTCATAAAAGTCGAAGTCGTAATTTTCGTTTCCTAATCGCTGAGCTCTTTTGGCATTATAGATTTTGTTTCCCCAACGAGTATACAAATCAACTGTAAAATCGAAATCAGAATAAGTAAGAATGGCCGAAAATCCCAACTGAGACTTGGGTATGGCGTTTCCAAGAAAAACACGGTCTTTATTGTCGATCACTCCATTACCATCGATATCTGCATATTTGAAATCGCCTGGCTTTGCATTGGGCTGAAGTTTTTTACCCTGATCATTTACGTAATTATCTACTTCTGCCTGATTCTGGAAAATTCCAATAACCTGACGGCCATAATAACTGCCAATGGGCATACCTAAAACCGTATAAGTACTGAAGAAACCCCCTACAGGTAAATTGCCTCCAAATAAACCGAGCGTGCCTTCACGAAGTTTTTTTACTTCATTATGATTGTATGCATAGTTTAAATTGAGGTCATAGCCAAATTTTCCGACTTTATCTGCCCATCCCAAGGTGATTTCGATTCCCTGGTTAAGAATGTCGGCATTATTGGAGTAGTATGAACCCGAAGTACCTGCAGTAGCCGATAGGGTAAGCAGGAAAATAGCATCCTTAGTGGTTCTCGAATAAAAATCGATTTCATACGAAAGTCGACTATCCAATGATTTCCCTTCGATGGCTATATCGAATTCATTCATCTTCTCCCATTTTAGTTGAGGAGGTACTGCGCTTGTGATGTTGGCTCCTTCAACAATGACGGTATTTCCATTTTGACCTGAACCAAAAGCGGTATTCAAAATGCCACCTTCTTCTACGGTTAAGGTATAGACGTTGGCAGGGATCTTGTTATTCCCAATTACACCCCAACTGGCTCTTAGCTTCAAGAAGTCGAATATATTCTGATCCTTCATGAATTCTTCACCCGTTATGATCCATCCCACACCCACAGAGGGGAAAATATCCCACCTGTCATCTTTGGGGAATACCGAACTGCCATCGTAACGAAGAGTGGTAGTTAGCAGATAACGATCATAAAGTGAATAATTTACACGGCCAAAATACGAGAGGGAAGTTATTTTGCTTCCCCAGTCGTTTACCTGACTGGTTTTAGCCCGTCCAAGATTGATATAGAGTGTATTTTCTCCAAGATAGGGAACACCCATGCGAGAACCATAAGTGCCCAGAGTATTTTCTTGCTGAGCCGACATGCCTGCCATTACCTTTAAGCGATGAGGTCCAAAATTGTCTTCAAAGGTGAGGGTGTTATCCCAAACCCCTTTGTAATCGTAAGTCCATTGCCTGCTTAAAGTACGATTAGTATCCTTCTGAGTGGGAGAAACCCAATAATAGGGCGTATAATTGCGGTTACGAGCATATCCCAGGTCGGTCCCATATTGCGAACGGAATTGGAAGTATTTCAGAAAATTAACTTCAGCAAACACACTTCCTACCAACCTTATACCATTGCTTTTACTATTATAGTAATATAGACTGGCGGCTGGGTTGCTAAAATTTCCCAGACCCAGATCAACAGGATTGGTGAAGGTGGTATCGTTTACTTTTGGCTTGAATACCGGAGGAGCCACATAAGCATCATAGAATACCGAAGGGGCGTCATTGGTGCGAAAGGTAGAGAAGGTGGAAGAGTATCCAACCTTGAGGGCATCATTTACTTTCGAATCTAATGAAGAACGAATATTCAGCCTTTCATAGGTTTGATTCAAGAGTAAGCCATCTTGTTTGAAATATCCGGCTCCGAAATAAAATGCGCTGTTTTCAGTTCCACCACAGATCCCTATATCATGGTTCATTACAAAGGCCTGATCACGCATTACTTCATCATACCAGTCAGTGTAATCGGGGAAATTGGCAGGATCCAGTGGGGTGAATGATTGGCCGGCTGCCTCCGCCTGCAACTTGTTCTTCTCGTTGATTAGTTCTATATATTGTGTATTGTTAGCTAATGGAAGTTTATTCACTGCAGTTTGAAACCCAGCATAACCCGAATAAGATAAAGCAGCTTTTTGTCCTGTGCTGCGTTTGGTGGTGATAATGACCACACCGTTGGCGGCCTTTACCCCATAGATGGCCGAAGCGGAAGCATCTTTCAAGATAGTGGTGCTCTCGATATCGGAAGGGCTTAAGAAACTGATGTTATCGGTGATAACGCCATCCACTACGTATAGAGGATCGGCCTTAGAATTTACAGTGCCTAGTCCACGGATGCGGATGACTGGGGCAGCACCTGGTGCACCACTATTGGTAACCTGTACACCGGCAACCTTTCCTTGTAAGACAGAGGCAAAATTGGCTGCCGGTTGATAACTTAACTTATCGGACTTAACCGTGGTAATCGAACCCGTTAAATCCATCTTCTTGGTCGAACCATATCCTACTATTACCACTTCTTCCAACTGAGAAATCATGGGTTCCATTTCTATATCAATGCGACTTCTCCCCTGGATAGGTTCTTCTATGACTTTCATCCCCACAAAACTGAATACCAGAATCCCGTTGTTGGGGGCATTGAGCATGTAATTCCCGTCAATGTCAGTAACAGTTCCAGTTGTAGTGCCTTTTAAAAGAACCGTTACCCCGGGTATGGTCGTTCCATCCTTCTTATTTTTGACCTGTCCCTTGATGGTGATAACCTGCTGGGCCATCATCCCAAAACTGAGGCCAAATAACAACAGCGTAAGCATGTAGAGCTTTCTCATATTCGTTTAATTTAAGTATTAAAGGTCGAATCGAATCATAAAAATAAGCAATTTTCGGTTTTGAATAACATTTCAGAATAAATTTTTGTTCTTTCATGCAATGGAATGAATGTATTCGAGTCACATCGAGTAAGGGTCGATTTAAAGGATTAGTGTAAATTGAACACAAATACAAAAATAGTTTATAATTTGAATTTATCGATCATGATGTTAAAAATTCTTTTTAATTCGAATGAAATGTGGTGCTTTAGAGAATTTTCATTTCGATGAAATGTTATAAATGTATTGTATGCAATGTGTTCGTTTGATTGTTTTTCGATCGAATAAATTAAAATGATTTGTTTGGATAGATTGAAAATCTTTATATTTGTAGGCTGAGTTTTAAGCAAGTGTATTAGTTACACAAAACATCAGTCATGGCAATATGGACCCAAATGTAATCCCTAATGTTTCGGTTGATTGTGTGGTAATTGGATATGATCTGCAGGATATCAGTATTTTACTGATAGAAAGAGAAATGGTTTATAATGGGAAAAAGTATATCGATTTAAAACTTCCGGGTGATCTGGTAAGATGGGATGAAGACATTGATAGCTCAGCCTATCGTATTTTATTTGATTTATCGGGTGTACAAATCAGTAATTTGAAGCAGCTTCAGGCCTTTGGTGAGGTAGATCGCTTGAAGAAAGAGCCAAGAGATATGGAATGGTTACGTGCTATCGATCATCCCGAAGAAAGGGTAATTACCGTAGCCTATTACACTTTGGTAAGTCTTGATCTTATTCATTCTCAAAAATTCAAACCTAATCCTAATGCGCGCTGGGTGCCTATATCGAAAATCGGTAAGCTTGCGTTCGATCATAACCGTATCATTAATAAAGCCTTAGATACATTGCGTCAGGAAATAAAACAAACTCCCGTGGCCTTCGATCTATTGCCGCGCAAATTTACTCTTTCGCAAATGCAAAAACTCTATGAAGTAGTGATGGGTACATTATTCGACAAACGCAATTTCAGAAAGAAAATAGCTCAGATACCCTGTATAGTTCCTATTAATGAAAAACAAGTCAATGTACCTCACAAACCAGCTCGTTATTATATGTTTAGCCGCGATGTTTATGAGGTGACGCGAAAAGACAATTTTGATTTCTCGGTATAAACGAAACAAAGGCCGAGCTTAACTTTCGAGCCAACCTCCTTTGAATCCTGCTTTAATCAATCCCTCTCTAATGTATGAATTTTTCCTTAGAATATTCCAAATCAACTGGTTATAATAATTTTGTATCATAATTAATATAGGTCCTTGGTCGATTCCAAGATAATCGATGTCGTACCATCCAAACTCGTTATTTTGATCTTTATAAAATGGATTGAACGCATCTTTGAATCCATACATACCATAGATTTTATCTCCGTAAAGAGTGTACATGGCTCTGAGTGCAGGAATGCAAATCTCCGGAGCAAACGGGATGGAGCCACCAGCGGCAGTTGGAGCTATAGTTCCGTCATCTACAAGATAATTTGCAGCGGCACCTCTGGCCGAGTAGGAATGAATTCTTATCTGTCTTTCATCGGATTGTATGACGGTATCTTTAGGGCCATCGCATGCTGTGAGCCCCCATATACTATCATTATAATGAGAAAATCCAAGAGGATTCGAAATACAGTAAGCCCTGTTGGCCAGGGTTGCTCTTCTCGAATTCTCGAAATAATCTATACCCTTGCTTAGCATGAAAGAGTCCTGTAAACCTTTAAAATCTATAAATAAATGAGAATATTGATGGCCAAACAGAGGGCCGAAGTTCACGTGTTCGTAACCTTGAAATTTTGCCCAGATGTAGGTACTGCACCACCTTTGCCAGGCATTGGCAGGAATTGGATGGGTGGGAGAAGCAATAGCCAATATCATAAGTATCATGGCTTCGTTATAACCTGACCACCATGAGGGGATGAAACCGTTTTCGGGATGCCAGCCCATACTTAAGGCATACTGGGTCGAATCGAACATCCAATCCCACTCCACTCTTCTATAAAGACTATCGGCCAATTGCCTGATTTCGGCTTCTACTGAATTGTCCCTATCAAAATAGCTCATACATGTAAGGATTCCAGCCATTAATAAACCTGTATCGATGGATGAGAGTTCAACCTTTTTGAACCTCGAACCTGTTTTCATGTCGAGAAAATGATAATAAAACCCCTTATAACCTGAAATTTTGGATGTTTGAGCCCCTTGGGGAAGATTATAGAGAAATTTCAATGAGTTTTTTACTTTGAGGGCTACGTCTTCACGCGTTACCCAGCCATTTTCTATCCCAATAATCCATGCCGGATAACCAAATCCCTGGGCTGCTATGCTCGAAAAGGATGGGGTGGGCCAACGATCGGGTACAAGATTGGTTACCGGATCGGCACTTACCCAAAAATACCTGAAGGTTCTTTTTTGAAGGTCCTCGAGTGAGAATTCTTGTTTCGAGATTCTATTCGTACACGAGAAAATCAGCAGAATAATCATAAAAAGACCGATAGGTTTTTTCATATACTTATGCTTAGGAAGTGCAAAATAATAACAACTGCATTCGTAAAGCAATGTTTTATGGTAGAACTATTAAATTTTGTTAGGTAGATATGTTCTAATTTTGTAGGTTTAATGATAAAAACAGATTAATGATGAGCGATGAGTATTTATATATTGGGGATTGAATCTTCGTGTGATGATACTTCGGCTGCTGTGCTCCGTGACGATTTATTGCTAAGTAATGTAATTGCCAATCAGGAGATCCATTACAAGTTTGGTGGTGTGGTACCCGAATTGGCTTCGAGGGCACATCAGCAGAGCATTATTCCTGTTGTGGATCAGGCTATTTGGCAGGCTAAACTTACTCCACAGCAAATTCAGCTTGTAGCATTTACGCAAGGGCCAGGTTTGTTGGGTTCACTTCTGGTGGGGGTTTCTTTTGCCAAAGCCTTTGCGTTGGCCCTTGGTATTCCTATGACGGGTTGCGACCACATGCAGGCACATATCCTATCTCATTTCATCCGGAAACCTGGCTGCAAACATCGAGTCCCATCTTTTCCCTTTCTATGTCTTACCGTTTCGGGAGGTCATACGCAAATCGTAAAAGTCGACGATTACGATAAGATGAAAATAATGGGACGTACGATCGACGATGCCGCAGGTGAAACTTTCGATAAGGCCGCTAAAATCATGGGATTGCCTTATCCGGGGGGGCCTGTAATCGATCGACATGCTCGTAAGGGAAATCCTATGGCTTTTTCTTTTGCTAAACCCCTGATTGCTGGTCTCGATTTTAGCTTTAGCGGCTTGAAAACTTCCTTCCTGTATTTTTTACGCGACCGTCTGAAAGAAAATCCTTCGTTTATTTCGGAATATCTCGATGATTTATGCGCTTCCATTCAAAAATCCATCGTCGATATCTTAATGGAAAAGTTGAAGAAGGCAGTGGAGATCACCGGTATAACCGAAGTAGCCATTGCTGGTGGAGTTTCGGCCAATTCTGGACTCCGTGAGGCATTAATTCGTGCAGGTCAGGAAGGGGCATGGAATGTCTATATCCCTGAATTTGCATTTACTACCGATAATGCTGCTATGATTGCTATTTCGGGTTATTTGAAATATCTGAAAGGAGATTATTCTATGCAAGATGCTATTCCTTATGCCCGAAGCCGGATGCAATAATAACACCCTTCGATGTGATTTTTCTTCAACGAAAATGAGAATTTTATTTTTCCACTGATAAATTCAGGGGTTTTTCGACTTTCTCGGGCAATAAAGCCAGTTGAAGCACGGTTTTCATATCATCCACAAAGTGAAGTTGAAGCCCTTCGATATAGGAAGGTTCGATTTCCTTCAGGTCATGTTGGTTGACTGAAGGAAGGATAATATCGGTGTATCTGGCTCTTTTTGCTGCCAGAATTTTTTCTCTTATACCCCCTACCGGGAGTACTTTTCCCCTCAATGTAATTTCTCCGGTCATAGCAAGCCGAGGTTTAACTTTTCGTTGTGTAAATGCGGATGCCAGAGCAGTAAACATGCTAATTCCTGCCGAAGGACCGTCTTTGGGTGTAGCACCTTCGGGAACGTGTATATGCACATTCCAAGTTTTGAAAACATTGCTGTCGATATCCAGATCAGCTGCATGAGCCTTTAAATACTCAAATGCTAAAGTGGCCGATTCCTTCATTACGTCTCCGAGATTTCCCGTCATCGAAAATTTCCCATCACCACGGCTTAGGCTCACTTCGATAAACATAACCTCGCCTCCTGCAGGAGTCCAAGCTAATCCGGTAACTACCCCAGCTACATTGTTGTCGATGGCTGTTTCTTGATGAAAAATGGGAACTCCGAGAATTTCTTCTACTAATTTGGGACTCACTTTTTTGTGAATTCTTTTGTTTTCGGCCAGCAGCATGGCATGATGACGTATTACTTTGGCAATGTTCTTTTCGAGCAATCTTACTCCACTTTCGCGGGTGTATTGTTCGATAATTAACGCTATGGTTTTATCATCGAACTGGAGCTGGTTTTTTTTGAATCCATGTTCGGCCAGCTGTTTAGGAATGAGATGCCTCTGGGCTATCTGAATCTTTTCTTCGAGCAAATATCCAGGTATCTCGATGATTTCCATGCGGTCACGCAATGCAGGATGAACGGTAGCCATAGTATTGGCTGTAGCTATGAACATTACTCCCGAAAGATCGAAATCGAGTTCGAGAAAATTATCGTAGAATGCTTTGTTCTGTTCAGGGTCGAGTACCTCGAGCAAAGCAGCTTCGGGATCACCATTGATGTTGTTTCCACTCACTTTGTCAATTTCATCGAGCACAAAAACCGGATTAGATGACCGGGCTTTCTTTAGCTGTTGAATAATTCTACCGGGCATAGCACCGACATAAGTTTTCCGATGCCCGCGTATTTCAGCCTCATCGCGTAGTCCTCCCAGTGACATGCGGACATACTTTCTTTCCAGTGCGCGGGCAAGCGATTTTCCTAAGGAAGTTTTCCCTACACCCGGTGGCCCTACCAAACAAAGTATGGGAGATTTGGTATCGCTTTTCAATTTTAGAACGGCTAAATATTCTAATAGACGATTCTTTACTTTTTGCAGCCCAAAGTGGTCTTCGTCGAGAATTCGTCGTGCCCTGCCGAGGTCGAGATTGTCAACCGTAAAATCATTCCATGGTAAGTCTACCAGAGTTTCCAGATAATTCACCTGTACGGAATATTCTGCCGAAGCACTATGCATACGCTGCAACTTACTCAATTCACGCTCGAAGACTTCGGCCACCTGAGGGAGCCAATTTTTTGCAGTAGCTTTTTCCTTTAATTCCCCGATCAACCTTTTGTTGGGGTCGTCTCCAAGCTCTTCCTGTATGGTTTTCATCTGCTGCTGCAATATGTAATCGCGCTGCTGCTTGTCGAGTTCGGCTTTTACCTTGTTCTGAATTTCATTCTTTAAGTCGATCATCTGCACTTCGTGGCTAAGGAAAGCTAAAACTTCGTGAGCTCGATGCAGAAGATTATTCGATTCTAATAAGCGTTGTTTCTGATTTAAATCGATGGATAGATTGGAAGCAATGAAATTGATAAGAAAATTGGGATTTTCAATATTTTGAAGTGCAAATGCAGCTTCTGCAGGAATATTGTTCGATTTCTGAATTATTTGCAAGGCTAAGTCTTTAATAGATGCAAACACTGCCTGGCTGGTTTGGTCGTTCACATCGAAGGGTTCTTCTTCGAAAGCTTTAACCTTGGCCGTATGATAGGGTTCTGTGAGTAGGGTTTCAGTAATTACGAAACGTTGTTTCCCCTGAATGATGACATTGGTCGACCCGTCGGGCATTTGCAGGACTTTCATGATTTGTGCTAGTGTGCCTGTAGTATACAGATCATTGAAGTCGGGATCTTCGGTATCGGCATTTCGTTGGGCTACGACCCCAATAAACCTGTTTTGCTTATAGTTTTCTTTTACAAGCCGAATGGATTTACTACGTCCTACGGTAATGGGCAGAACAACGCCAGGAAACAGAACCATGTTACGAAGCGGAAGTATGGATAATTCTTCGGGCAATGGTTCGTTTTGAAGATTCGACCCTGAATCGCCATTTAATAATGGAATAAACTCTACATTCCCCTCTATTAAATCAGAAAGTAAGTAAGGTGTATCATAGATTTTCATAGAATTGCCATTTTGTCAGATAAAAACCTGCCCCCTCCCGCAAATTCCGGTAGAGTGGCTGGTATGCGTTCTTTAGAGTGATAGACTGGTAGTCGGCTGGATAATTTCAATAAATATGCCATAAATATTTTATTTCATCCCTCTAGAATAAGATAGAACAATATTTTTGAAAAGATTCCCTCTTTCTTCGAAATTTATGAATCTATCGTAACTTGCTGCTGCCGGTGAAAGAAGACAAGTGCCGCCTTCGGGTGTAATAAGAATAGCGTCTTCGACAAGTTGCTCGAAATCATTGTAAAATCTTATTTCTCCGTTAAAACGGGTTGATCTTAAGCCTTCCTCGATAATTTTTCCTACTTCTCCTATGAGCATTAAATGGAAAACTTCGGATTCAGCCAGAAATTCGATGAGGTGTTCGTAGTTGATTCCTCGGTTGTAACCACCGACGATCAACGTATCTACTTTTCCAAGGGTGTGAATAGCGGCAATGGTAGCCTCTGGAATAGTTGCAATAGAATCGTTGTAAAAATGTTTTCCGTCGATGTGGCCTACATATTCCAATCTGTGGGGCAGAGGTTCGAAAAGAGGTAAAGCATGCCCGATAATTTTTTCGGGAATCTTATTTAACAGGCAGGCCGTGCACGCAGCCAGAATATTCGAGCGGTTATGTTCGCCGCGTAACATCAGTGGCCCTTCCGGAACGATTCTTCTTGTTTCGTTTCCATCAATTATACAGATGATATCTTTTTCCCACCAGGCTGCCATTCCCTGTTTGTATTCCATGGAATAAGGCATAAGAATGGCTTTCGATTTTATATTAATGACCGAATTCTGCAAATGACTATTATCTGAATGGTATATAAGAACATCATCAGACTTTTGATAACGAGTGATATTGTATTTGGCTTGACGATACTCTTCGAAAGACGAATAATGGTCGAGGTGCTCCTCGAAAATATTCAAGAGAAGGCTTATATGTGGTGAGTGGCCTACGTCTTCGAGCTGATGGGATGAAAGTTCGAAAACGACTGAGGTCTCGGGTCTTATCTTGTCAAACAGGCTCATGGCCGGCGTACCAATATTCCCCAATAAAACGCTATGTTTGCCCGCCGATGAAAATATGTGATGAATCAAACTGCTGGTGGTGCTTTTGCCTTTGGTGCCAGTAACACCCGTAACCTGAGATGAGAAGATACTGAGAAACAAATCAGCCTGAGAAGTTATTTTTCGCAAGTCGATTTTTCCTCTGAGTTCCGATCTCGGTATGCCTGGAGTTTTGATAATCAGATCACAATGATTCACCTCATCCAGATAATGTTCTCCGGTTTGAATTAATAAATGAGAAGAATGATAGGAAGATAGATAATTCTTTGTTTCGGGATTCATATCGGCCACTACGATATCGCCCGAAAAATGTTGCAGTAAAAAATCGAGTGTAGCCTTACCCTCACGACCAAAACCCAAAATGCACAGGGTTTTATTTCCGAGCAGGTTCTTCAGCTTTTCCCAATTCATAAATTGCTTGCTTTAAAAGGCTTAATTCCTCTGGATTGAGGAAATGATCAGGATTCAAATTTTTTACAAAGCTATGGAGAATTTCGTGTGAAGGCAGCTCGAAATGTGAGGCAATCTCAAGCAGAAGGGGTAAAGGTTCAGGCCTTTTTGTAATACTCACCGAAAGGGCTAATTTGACTTCTTCTATCGTTCCGATGCATTCGAAAGGTTTCATATCGCCATAGCCTGCCAGTTCTTTGAGTGTTCCCTCCAGCGAAGGCTCATTCATCAGATCGGTTCCAAAGATTTTTTCGAGATATGAATGACCTAAAAAAGGCTCCAGTATAATCCATGCGAAGAGACATTTAGGGCAATGGCCACACCATCTATTGGTTTTGCTACCTACATTGCAGCTTCTGAAAATGGAATGATAATGTGGAAATCGCGAAAATATACCTGCAATCTGCAGTTCATTCAATGGTCGGAGAAAACTGAAGTAATTCAGTCCAGGATCAAGGTATTTATGAACGTAGTTTCTGAAATCATTTTCGAACTGAAACGATTTGGAATATTGGTGATTGATAAGTGTTCCAGCAACCGTGCTCTCGTTGGCGCTCGATTCGTTCGAAAGCGCTATCCGGGGAATTCCACTGATATATGATGCCAGCAATGTATAAAAAGCCAATAAAGCCGAAAAAGGGGTATGCCCATTCAGAAAGCCCTGGTCGTTGAGTTGAAGGAGCAAAGGATGTATGGTACGATAGACGGTAAAAACATTTTCATCGCGGAATCCTGCCTGACGTGCAGTTTCGGTTGTGGCCTCGCGAGGATTGATGATAAAGGGGACAAGGGGTAGATGCAGTTTTTTCAATAGTTCGAGCGTTACGACCGAATCTTTACCGCCTCCTATAGGGATGATATAACCCTCATTGCCATTGAAACTGATGGAAGAAATATCTTTCTGACTTTCACATTGTATTTCTACAAAATCCTCTGAATCAACCTGTATATTATTGCGATAGAAAAATTCTCCCAATCCATTGTAATAAAGATTCTTCCACCATTTAATCTGATCGGCATTTAATTGAAAAGGCTTTATCTTTATCAAAGGAGAACAGCTTGCTTTCCAATAACTTATCAGTTCGATCATTCCGACATGAAAGGCAAGAATATTGAGATGTTCGGGATTCAATTCCTTGATTTTGAAAAATGGCTTGATGGGGATTATAATTTTGGGTTCGAAAAAATACCGATCGCTAATGCTGAAAGAATATGCAAAGTCGATTTTATCCTTTTCATGATGAATGGCGAATGAATCGAACGAAAACTGGGGGAATTTTTTACGAAGGGCTATGAAATCATCATTGCGATGTTGAATATACATAAATTTTGGTATATTTTTTGAAAATTTAACAGCGAATCAGGCAACCTTTTTTAAAATGAGCGTCCAAAGATATAAAGAAAAGCCCATCACACTAAGATGAACAAGTTGGATAAGATACTGACTATAAGGTACAATGAGGTGAAGCCCGAGGCAGGGAAGCTATTGATAGCCGAACCTTTCCTGGGGGATGCCTATTTTGGCAGGTCGGTAGTCTTATTGGCCGGACATGGCGAAGAAGGTTCGTTTGGATTGATTTTGAACAAGCAGGTTCAGGTTCAAATTCATGAAATTGTGAAAGGGATGCCTACGTTTGGAGCTAAAGTTTTTTTAGGTGGCCCTGTCCACTCCACACAGATATTTTATCTTCATACCATCGGAGAGAAACTGGATGGGAGCCTGGAAGTCATTCCGGGACTGTGGTGGGGAGGTGATACCGACCAACTCTGGGCTATGATAGAAAATGGAGAAGCACAAAGCGAAGAGGTTATTTTCTATCTGGGATACAGTGGATGGGCTCCAAAACAACTCGAAGGAGAACTGAAGCAGAATTCATGGATAGTGACCTCTGCTTCCACTCGTTTTATCTTGAATACTCCACCCTCGAAACTCTGGGCAAACCTGCTAAGAAACATGGGAGAACATTATGCTTACTGGGTGAATTTTCCCCAAAATCCCCAGACAAATTAATTTACCTGTTTCTTGAAATCGATAATTTTTGCATTTTATTTTAAAACCAAAATGTCATGAGTATGCTGTTGAAATTATATGAACAAAATCCTAATCCTCGCCACATTCAGAAGATTGTCGAATGTTTGCGAGAGAACGGGGTGATTATTTATCCAACCGATACGGTTTATGGGATGGGGGCCAATATTTACAGCCCGAAAGCACTGGAAAGAATGGCCAGAATCAAGGGAATAAAGGTTGAAAAGGCCGAGTTTTCTATTATTTGCCATGACTTAAGTCAAATATCAGAGTATTGTCTTCCTATTCCCAATCATATTTTCAAGGTAATGAAGCGTCTTTTGCCGGGGCCTTACACCTTTATTCTCAAAGCCAATAGCAATGTTCCGCGGATCTTCCAGAGTCGTAAAAAAACCATAGGAATAAGAGTTCCTGACAATGAGATTGCTCGTGCCATTGTGCGTGAATTAGGCAACCCGATAGCCAACACCTCGATCCGCGATGAGGACGAAATTTTGGAATACACCACCGAACCCGAGTTGATTTATGAAAAATATAAAACATTGGTGGATATTGTGGTAGATGGCGGCTATGGCGACAATGTACCTTCGACGGTGCTGGATTGTACGAGCAATGAAATCATAATCGTGAGAGAAGGAAAGGGTCCTATTGACTTTTGATCTTTTCCGTCAATCCTTTTTGAATTTTAAATAAAACAATCCACAAATTTTGATAACTTAATAAAAATAGCTACTTTTGCCGCCCGAAAACGAAAGAGAAAACAGTGCTCACGACTACGTAGCTCAGCAGGCAGAGCACATCCCTTTTAAGGATGGGGTCCTGGGTTCGAATCCCAGCGTGGTCACTTGAATTCTCCGGTCGAAAATCGGAGTTTTTTAATATCTACCGCAGAAAATCGACACTAAATCTATAGATAATCGGAGAGAGCCCAACGAGCTTTCTGTTCGAGAATAATAGAAAAACTCTGATTATCGAAAAAATAATCAGAGTTTGATAATAAAACTGACAATAGGTTAGTCTTTTCGATAGAAGGCCTGCTTGCCTGCATCGAGAAATTGAATGAAATTGTCGATATTTAGATCGTAAGCCTTAGGCTGTATCAGAGGTTGACCATTTGTGTCGAGAATAACATAATAAGGCTGAGCGTTTACATTGAATTTCGAAATTTGAAAATCGGCGTATTTTTTACCAATCGTTTTTTTCACCTTGCCGTCATATGACGAGATAACCCATTCATTTTCAGGTATAGGTGTTTTGTCATCCACATATAAAGCAATAATCACGAAGTCGTTTCTTAATCTTTGCAAGACTTTTGGATCGGACCAAACCCTGGCCTCCTGACTTCGACACATTTTAAAAGACATTTTTACAACAATCACACAATGAGATATTTGTGATTTTTGCATCAC
>MWFC01000009.1 GCA_002071415.1 Bacteroidetes bacterium ADurb.Bin012 | reverse complement strand
AGAAAAAATAGGAAAAAGTGAGATAGGGATAGGGAAGGGGATAGAGAAAGAGAAAGAGAAAGAGAAAGAGAAAGAAACCAAAATAGCAGAGCACACGAAATTGATTTATTATGGCAACGATACGGGCTTCGACAAGCTCAGCCCTGTTTGGCCACCTATTATCCATCGATCGTCAAGTACTCCATCGGGGTGTATCGAGATAACAGATCTGTCGAATTTTTTAATAAAAATATGTGGGTATAATTCTTCCCTCGGAACATTTCGTTATTTTTCGATGAGATTGTCCTAATTTTGTATTCAATATGAAATGATAACCAGTTATGTTACTTTCGAATGCCTTTTATTGAAAGTGGTGAAAGGGTTTCGTTTGTTTTTCGGTAATAACGAAATATTTGTACCTAATGAAGTGATGAATAAGCTGTTTTTTTAATGTTTTAAGTTCATAATACGATAGAATGAAGAAGAAATATAAATATTATGTAATCTGGAGGGGAACGCAGCCAGGAGTTGTGGATTCCTGGGAAGAATGCCTGGAAAGAGTGAAAGGTTTTCAAGGAGCATTTTACAAGGGTTTTTATGATGAGGAATCTGCCAGAGAGGCATTCGCCCAATCCCCCGAAAAATATATCAAACCGAGTGAGCCATCTCGAGAGGACGAAGATCATAAAGAAATTGTCAGCTCTGAGATTATTTTACCGAGCATTTGTGTCGATGCGGCTTGTTCGGGTAATCCGGGGCTTCTCGAATACCAAGGTGTGGATACTGCAAGCCGGAGACAGCTTTTCCATCAAGGGCCTTTCAAGGATGGAACCAATAATATTGGGGAGTTCCTTGCTATTGTTCATGCCTTGGCAATGTGCAAGAAGAAGGGTTTGAACCTGCCCATTTACTCCGATTCCCGCAATGCCATGCAATGGATAAAGAATCGAAAAGCTAAAACTAAATTGACTGAAAATGAAAACAATAAATATTTGTTCGAGCTTATAATACGCGCCGAAAATTGGCTGCAAAACAACGAATGGGATAACCAAATCTTGAAATGGGATACCGAACAATGGGGAGAAAATCCAGCCGATTTCGGTCGAAAGTAGAAGGCCTCCTGAAGGTTTACTCCAAAAGTCCCCGGCCTGATTTTTTTATCAGATTCTTTTCCTTCAGCGAATCGACGATCTTATCGAGCATCCCATTGATAAACTGGCTGCTGCGAGGTGTACTGTAGATTTTTGCCAGTTCAATGTATTCGTTCATACTCACCTTGATTGGAATATAGGGGAATTCGAGGATTTCGGTAATAGCCATTTTCAATATTATGGCATCCATGATGGCAATTCGTTCGAGATCCCAGTTGATAATCTTTTCACTAATATATTCATCGTAATCTTCATCATGAAGAATTGTTTTTCGAAAAAGACCCAACAGGAACTCCCTGTCGTTTTCCTCGGTAATGTCAGAAGTTTTCAGCAAGGGTGGAAGCGGAGCCGATTCGTCCAATTTCTCTTTTAAATGATTTAGAATGCGATTGGCAAGCCATGCAGCTATGGAATAATCATTGGCTTCGTAAATACTTTGTTCATGGCATACCACCTCAATGTCCTCGTTTTCATTCCCTTCCTTACGATAAATTTTCAGAAGTATTTCTCTATCGGCCAGATGATCGGAATTTTCCGAAGCCAGAATTTCTTTGTTGAGTAAAATGGTCTCTTCGTGGATATCATTGGTCCAGAAAATGTTCTTTTCTTCGAAAATGGCTTGCAATCCAATATCAGAAACAATCAACCGATTAAATATATGAACAATGAAATCTTTATCCTCACGAAAACTGATTTGAGATTTTGCCATATATTCCTGATATTCTTTCGACGATCTCAAGGTTTTGTAAATTCTTCTGGTAACATCTTCATACTCTGTCCATGAAATTTTTATCTTCTGAATATGCTTCATCAGGCTCTGATTGCTCTCGAGTTTTTTTAAGAAAGCATTTTCGATAAAACGAGTATTGGGGTTCAAATCTTCCTCATTGGGTCTGAATTTTAATTTGGCATCTTCCAGACGTTCTTCAGCAAATCTCGATAAATTCAATAAGAAAGAAATTTGATAAATAGCAAGATCGTAAATATGCTGGATGCTGCTGAATAATTGCTTCTCAGCAAGGTCTATCTCATGATTATCAGACTGGAAATAGGCATATAAAGCTTGCAAAACCTTGATTCTAAGATGACGTCGTGTAAGCATGTTTGAGAAGGAGCATTTTTTTACGGCTGCAAAAATACATCATTATCAAGTGGCTCACAACAATCGAGAACCTCGGAATTTCTGTTTCTAAATCTTAATCTAAATTTTTAATGGAAAATTTTGCATGTCGGGATTCATCCCACTATTTTTGTCTCATTAAAATTATAAGTAATTAAAATGATGAATGAAAGAGAAAAAACAAACAAAGGTTACTTAGATTTATTTTCAAGAACCATCATAGCAAGGAATAGACGATATTACCTCGATGTAAAATCCAGCGAAAACAATCTTGTTTTGACTTTGACCGAGAGCAAACGCAAGTTCAACAACCGCAATGGCAAGTTTTATTATGAGCGCAATAGGGTTATCGTATTTTCCGAAGATATGGATAATTTCATGAATTCTTTTCGGGAAGTGGAGAAATTTCTGAAGGATTATCTCAAACGACATCCTGACATTTCGAATTTCCCTTCTCCACCGAATGCTTTCGGCTCAAAAGATTCCCCCTGAACAAGTAAATAAATTATCAATCAGTTTGTTACATTGAATCAGCCGATAGGATAGCCTAATTTTAGGTAAAGCAGACATATATTTGTTTAATTTTGCTGATGGAAAGTTCCATTTCTCGAATATATTTTTATGGGTAAAATTATCGCAATTGCGAACCAAAAAGGTGGTGTAGGCAAAACGACGACGGCGATCAATCTGGGAGCCAGCCTGGCCGTATTGGAATTCAAAACTTTATTGGTAGATGCTGACCCTCAGGCAAATGCCACCTCTGGCCTTGGTTTCGATCCTCGTAATATTACTTCTAGCATATACGAATGCATTATTGGCGATATCGATGCGGCTAAGATCATTTTGACAACCGAAACCCCCAATCTCGATCTCATCCCTGCACATATCGATCTGGTGGGTGCAGAAATCGAAATGATCAACCTGCCCAACAGAGAAAAAATGATGCGGAAAGTTCTGTCTCCCATTAAAGATTCTTATGACTTTATCTTTATCGATTGTTCTCCTTCGCTGGGTTTGATTACGGTGAATGCATTGGTAGCTGCCGATTCGGTCATTATCCCGGTTCAATGCGAATATTTTGCCCTCGAGGGCCTCGGAAAGCTTCTGAATACCATAAAAATCGTTCAATCGCGCCTTAACACCAATCTCGACATTGAAGGGATATTGCTTACCATGTATGATGGCCGTTTGAGGCTTGCTCGGCAGGTTGTCGAAGAAGTAAAGATGCACTTTCAAACCATGGTCTTCGACACCATCATCAATAGAAATACACGCTTGAGCGAAGCTCCCAGTTTCGGCCAGTCAATCATCATGTTTGATGCCGATTGCGTTGGAACTGCAAACCATCTGAATCTGGCCAGAGAAATTCTGCAGAAAAATAACCTTACCAAACATTCCCCATTAAATCAAAATAACTTGAATTTCCATGACAACTAATAAGAAATCGGCCTTGGGGCGAGGGCTGAGCGCAATATTGCAGAGTCCCGAAACCGATATTACTTCGAGAGATATTTCGGGAGAATTTGTGGCAGGAGCCATAGCCGAAATCGAAATTGATAAAATCGAAGCTAATCCTTTTCAACCAAGATCTGAATTCGAAGAAGCCTCTTTGAACGAATTGGCCGAATCCATTCACCAGCAGGGCATCATTCAACCCATTACCGTCAGAAAAATGGGATACGATAAGTATCAATTGATTACAGGCGAGCGCAGGCTTAGAGCTTCTAAGATGGCTGGCCTCGAAAAGATACCTGCTTACATCCGTATTGCCAATGACGAGGAAATGCTCGAAATGGCACTCGTGGAAAATATTCATCGCGACGACCTGAACCCACTGGAAATAGCCATGAGCTATCAGCGACTCATCGAAGAAGTGGGAATTCCTGTCAATGATGTGGCCAGCAAGGTAGGTCAAAACCGCTCCACGGTCGTTAATTATACCCGCCTGTTAAAACTTCCTCCCGAGGTTCAAATAGCCATTCGCGATGTCCAAATCAGCATGGGACACGCTCGGGCAATCATCAACGTCGAAGATATCGAAGATCAATTGATAATTCTGAAAGAAATTATCGATCACGACCTTTCTGTCCGCCAGGTTGAACAATGGGTGCGCGATTTGAAAAAAGCCCAGGTAAGTCAGGAAACGGAAATTAAAAAATTACCCAACGAAAAACCTGTCCTGCCCGATTCATATCGATCTGTCAAAGACCATCTTGCCGAAAAGTTTGGATCTGAGGTTCAAATAAACCGTAACGCTAAAGGCAAGGGACAAATCATCATCCGATTCGACAACGACGAGGAGTTTCGGAAAATCGTTTCGCTCCTGCAGTAACTCCATGCCAAACTTTCTTTCTATGGCAGGATTCAGAAATGTAATTCTCTTCCTTTGTATTTTGTTTTTATTCCCTTCTATATGCTCAGCCCAGCAGGATACTGTTGTTCGAGTTCGACCATCACGCTCTCCCCGAACGGCTACCATATTATCGTTGGTTTTACCGGGTATGGGACAGGCTTATAATCATAAGTACTGGAAAATTCCCATCATATACACTGGCTTTGCAGCAACCGGATATTTTGCCATCATCAATGGAGATGAATATCACAAGTTTAAAGATGCCTATAACTTCAAGATTAACAACCTTACAGGCGACCCACCCAACGATTATGCGGTGAAATATACTGCCGATCAGCTACGCGTTCAAAGAGATTATTACCGTCGAAACATGGAACTCAGTTACATTATCGCCGGATTCATCTATATTTTAAATGCCGTAGATGCTAGTGTAGATGCTCACCTTTCATCTTTCGATATTTCTGAAAATTTGAGCATGGGCCTTATTGCGCCTTCTCCTCCTATTGCCAATAGTTCTCCCTTTATTTCTCCTTCTTTCGGATTTACTTACAAAATTCCTCTGCGATAAAACAGAAATCAGGTTTTCAAAACCTTTTGATTTTGGTTCGTATTCCTATGTTTTGCCATTTGTCGATATAGGAAATCAACTGCTAACTATTTCGACAAACGGTTTATCTGTTTTTAAAAAGAAGTGTGCGGATTTCTGAAAGATGGTATTTTTAGGCCTGTATATTAGAAGTATGACATTTACCCAGGGGTTCGAAATTCCATCTAGATTGATTGAAACGAATCGGCCAGATTAGTAGACAGACACTGCCATCCTGAGGTTATTGCATCGATTAGGTGGAACGGGCAATATGAGAGTTGTAGAGCATAACTTTCTCATTGCCCCTAAATTTTACAGAGCGGTGTAACCACCGTCGATTACCAATTCAGAGCCGGTCATGTAAGATGATTCATCTGAAGCGAGGAATAAGGCGCCATAAGCTACTTCGATAGCTTCTGCAGGCCTTCCTAATATGGTGGTTCCGAGAAGATTCTTGGTATTTGCCGGGTCCTTCAGTAATTCATCGGTCATGGCTGTTCTAATCACTCCCGGATGAATGGAATTCACACGGATGTTGTATTTGGCTAATTCGGCGGCAATAGTTTTGGTAAATAACCGAACTGCTCCTTTCGAAGCATGGTAAGCTGCAGCAGCTCCAGAACCAATCAGCCCATAAATAGATGAAATATTGATAATAGAGCCTTTTTGAGCTTTTTTCATGACAGGCAATACATACTTTACTCCCAGGAAATTGCCTTTGGCATTGACGGCCATTACCTTGTCCCATTGTTCTTCAGTAGCCTCTTCAACGCCTGCCAGGCTAAGGATTCCTGCATTGTTGACAAGAATATCAATCTTGCCCCATTTATTGCTTATCTCCTCTACCATTCGTTCCCAGTTTTTTGCATTGGAAACGTCGAGTTTACATGCCATGGCTTCGCCCCCATTCTCGGCGATTTCTTTGGCTACTTCTATGGCTTCATTTTCAATGATGTCGGCCACAACTACCTTGGCTCCTTCTTTGGCAAATAACTTGGCTTCTTCTTTGCCCATGCCTCTGGCAGCTCCCGTTATTATGGCTACTTTATCCGATAATCTGTTCATATTTCCTCCTGTTTTTAAAATTGAAATCTAAAATTAATTGATTTCTGATTCTTTTTACTGAAAATTAAAAGAAATATTGATGATTTTCTTTTGTTAATGAATTAACAATACAACGTTTGAAAGGTTCATATTCCATTCATAAAAATAACCATAAAGAATCGAGGAGGGATAATGAATAAGAATAAAAAATAGAGCCCATACTGGAGGGTTAGGACTCTATTAGTTGTATTATAAGATCGAATGAGTTACTTATAAATTAGGATAATGAGCAAGGATTTCTGCTAAAAATCAGTCGAGCAGATGAACTACGAGGCCTGAGCGTAATTTAGGTTCGAACCAGGTAGTTTTTGGAGGCATAATCTTACCTGAATCGGCTATAGCAATAAGTTGTTTTAGCGTAACGGGATATAAGGCAAAAGCGACGGCCATTTCACCGCTGTCGACCCGCCGGCTCAATTCCTGCATTCCTCTGATGCCTCCCACAAAGTCGATGCGTTTATCGGTACGCAGATCCTTGATTCCTAAGATTTCGTCGAGAACATAGCGGCTTAGAATGGTTACGTCGAGAACTTCGATTGGATCATTCTCATTGTAAGTATGTCCGAGGGCTTCTAAGGAATACCATGTTCCGTCGAGATACATGCTGAATTCATGAAGGTGAAAAGGTTTGTAAGGTTGCTGGCCTTTCTCGGCAATTACAAAATGTTGTTTGATTTTTTCAATGAATTCTTCTTTCGACAAACCGTTCAAATCTTTTACTACTCGGTTGTAGTCGATGATTCTCAGTTGATTGTCGGGGAAATGAACTGCCATGAAGAAGTTATATTCTTCGTCGCCTCTATGATTGGGATTCATTTTTCTTTTTTCGGCTCCAACGAGAGCAGCAGCAGCCGTACGGTGGTGCCCATCGGCGACGTAGGTATTCGGAATTTTGGCAAAAAGCCGAACTATTTCTTGAATAGTTTCGTCGCTTTCGATAAGCCAAAAATGATGTCCAATTCCATCGGGGGCAATAAAATCGTAAACTGGCTCGGTTGATTTTACGATTTTGTCTACGATTTTATCTATTTCATTTACGGCAGGATAAGTAAAGAAGACGGGTTCGAGATTAGCATTCGTGATCATTACGTGTTTCATTCGGTCTTCTTCCTTGTCTTTTCGTGTGAGTTCGTGCCGTTTGATAACGCCATTGAAGTAATCGTCAACGGCGGCGCATCCCACAATTCCATATTGTGTACGACCGTCCATGGTTTGAGCATAGATGTATAGAAGATCCCTCTCGTCGGGCACAAGCCAGTCTTTTTGCCTGAACATGCGGAAGTTTTCAGAGGCTTTTTGATATACTTCCGGTGCATGTTCATCGGTGCCCATGGGCAGGTCGATCTCCGGTTTTGTGATATGCAGCAAAGAATAAGGGTTTCCTCTGGCTTCCTCACGAGCTTCATTTGAATTGAGTACATCGTAAGGTCGCGCAGCTACAAGATGTGCGATTTCTTTTGGAGGTCTAAGTCCTTTGAATGGTTTTAAAATAGCCATAAGTGTGTAAAGTTTAGCGAGTAAATCAAAGTTGGAATTTATAAGGTGTCTTTGTTTTTATGTTCGTTCCCTCGATCATCTCGGGGTGCATCAGCCTGTTCCTTGCTCAAGGATGCAATGAGTCCTCCTATCATTCTAATGATTTCAGAAAGTGTAGAATGACAATACTCGTAATTGCGTTCATTTAGCAGTTTAAGAGATAACATGAGTTGCGACATAACGATACATTCTCTCACATGAGACTTTGCCTTTTTCAATTGTTCGATGAAAACAGGTCGGGGCGAAGCCGAACCCTCGGCTATGCAAAAAACTATACCCACTGCCGAATCAAGTAGCTTGTTGCTGATGATTTGCCCTTGCCCATTGGATGAATGTCCTTCGGCAATCCGTGAAGCCCACTCTGCGAACTCCAGCGTTTTTTGATAAACTCTCAAATCTTGAAACCTAAAAACTGTCATTGGTGTAAATTCTTAAATGAAGTGAATACTATGAAATACTGTCGAGGATAACTTCCTGATTCCAAACCTTTGGCTTCAGGATTTCAATTCATGTTGTCGTTATATGATTAAAGGCACTTTCTTATGAGAGTTCTGTTTTATTGTATCAAAACCTTTCGGTAGTAAATGATGCAGATTTGAAAGGATTTATAGAACTTTCATCCGTAAAATACGGGGAATACCTTTACCCAATTTCAAAGAACGGCTTTAGTTTTGTTATGATGTAATGAAGGAATGGATCAATTTACCTTAAAGCGAACGTCACCCTTTTCGAAGAAATCGATAATTTGTTGAGCAGCGGCTATGCCTGCATTATTGTTGGCTTCGAGGGTTTGAGCACCCATCTTTTTTGGAGTAAAAAAGTAACGTTTGGAGTATTTCTCGATGATCTCAGCCTTGCAGGCGGGCTCAATATCACTTAGGTACTTGAAATCTGGCCTTTCGGCAAACATTTTCAAAAGGCTTTCTTCGTCGATGATTTCTTTGCGGGCTGTGTTAACTAAAGTGGCTCCTTTTGGCATTAGCGATAGCAAATCATAATTGATTGATTTTTTTGTTTGCTCGTTGGCCGGGATATGAAGGGTAACATACTGACAGTTTTTGTAAATGTCTTCAGCTTTTGATAAGGGAATGATTCCTTCTGCTTTTATGATTTCGTCCATAGAGGTACGTCGGAAAGCATAGGTTTTCATTCCAAAGCCTAAAGCGATTTTACCTATGTATCTTCCCACATTCCCATATCCGTGAATCCCAAGGGTCTTTCCACGCAGCTCGGTGCCGGTTCCTCCGTCAAAACCTCCCCGAGCCATATACAACATCATACCAAATGCCAGCTCGGCTACTGCATTCGAGTTTTGTCCTGGAGTATTCATAGCAACTATCCCATGTTTTGTGCAGGCTTCCAGATCAATATTATCATAGCCAGCCCCGGCACGAACTACAATTTTTAAATTCTTTGCAGCTTCAACAACTTCTTTGTCGACAATATCGCTGCGAATGATTAAGGCATCAGCATCAGCTATCGAATTGCACAACTCAGTCTTCGAAGTATATTTCTCGAGGAGAGCCAGTGTGTATCCGGCATCTTCAACAACCTTGCGAATCGCTGCTATTGCTTCTTTTGCAAAGGGTTTTTCGGTTGCAACTAATATTTTTTTCATAATATTTTGAATTTTAGGGTTTATAAGTCAAATGAATACTGCAACAAAATTAAGAAATAAAATTTTATATGAGAATCACTTTTTTATTTCGAGAGGAAAGATTGTCCAAATTTGTCATAAAGGATAAGAATTCTAATGATAATTCCAGAATTATTTATTTTGGTGACCTCGCTGCGAGCTTCGCTCTGCTCGGCCAAAGCCACAATCCGCTTGCTTTATCGTATTACAGTGATAGATCCCTGAAAATAACGGCCGCCAGTAAGATGCAAAACGTAATAATAAACCCCCTCGGCCACCTGCTCACCATTTGCATTCCTCCCATCCCACTCATTTTTATAACCTTTGAACTGAATGATTTCTTTACCCCAGCGGTTGTATATAATCAATTCATTACTGGGGAAGTTTTCGATGCCTTTAATTACAAATTTATCATTAAAACCATCGCTGTTAGGGGTAATTACATTGGGAATATCGATGCAGCAATCTTTCTGCCACACTATGACTGTGTCCTTTACTAAGCAATTGTTGTTATCAATGATTTGAAAGGTATAAATTCCTTTGGGAAGTTCATACAACATTTCCCCTTGAAAACCTTCCAGCCAAATCACTGTGAAAGGCGGGCTGCCTCCTCCAATGCTCAGTTCTATTTTCCCGTCCGAATCACTCTCGCATCCTACGGGTGTAACTCTCTTGATGACTTCGATGGCCTCGGGTTGTTCTATCACAGCAGTATCATACTTTGTACAATCGTTTTTATCGGATACCCGAAAAGGATAAATTCCGGCATAGAAGTTATGCCTGATGTTTTCATTACTGCCGTCTCCCCAAAGTATTTGATAGTCGGACTGGTTTCCTGCAATTTCTATTGCTATGCTTCCATCATTGTTTCCGAAACAGGAACAGTGAGAAATTTTTTTTATGATTTGAAAATCCGACGGAGCTAATAGAGTGAAAGAAAGGTTGGTGTCGCATTGATGAGAGTCGATTAGATCTACCTCATAAGTTCCAGCAGGAATATATTGCAGTAAGGAAGTTTGTTCACCGGTTGACCAATGAAAATAATAAGAGGGTGTGCCTCCTGAGACGAGAAGTTGAATGCTTCCGTCAGGAACCCCAAATGCACAGCTGGGATGATGAATAATGGATTGAATCATGAAGGGAGTAGGGGAGGAAAGAGTATCCGTGATATTGACCCTGCATTTATAGGCATCGGAAATTTCGAATGAATAAATTCCAGCGGGTAAGTTGCCTATGCTGTCTGATATTTCATCCATTCCCCAAAAAATGCTGTAGGGAGGCATTCCGCCTTCTGGTAAAATTTTATAAGCCCCATCCTGATAACCCCAACAGGAAGGCTGATAACTCGAATAGGATACATTTAGAGGTTGGTGAGCCTCGGGAACAAGGAATGTGATAGTGGTATCACATGAATGAGCGTCGAAAAGGGTTAAAGTGTAAAAGCCACCAGTTAGATTTGACAAAAAATTTCCCGTTGCACCATTCGACCATGTCAAAGTATATGGCGGGTTACCTCCACTCGCTTCGATCATTATGCTACCATCAGCATATCCTTTGCAAGTTACGGGTGTAATTTCGGCTATTATGGAAAACGGTACTGGCTCATCGATGATGAAACCCGTATCGAAAATACATTGATGAGCATCTATTATCCGAACGGAATAAAATCCGACCGGAAGGTTCTCGAGATGATGAGAAGTATCTCCTGTAACCCAATGTATGAAATATGGTTGACTGCCTCCTTGCAATAGAAGTTCGACGCTCCCGTCGTGGTATCCCGGGCAGCTTACCGGCACGACAATGGCTTGAATAAAGAAAGGAGGCGGTTCGGTAAGGATGAATGTCATGGATGTATCACATTGAAGGCTGTCGGTCAATAAAGCTGTGTATGTACCTGCATGTAATCCATTGATCGATGCTCCTTGCATGCCATTATTCCAAATAACCGAATAGGGTGAAATTCCCCCACTGATTTGTAAATGGATGCTACCGTCAGAATATCCAAAACAACTGACTTGATTGATCTCGGCTTCAACGCCAAAGGCTTCGGGCTGTTGAATGGAAAAGTTCAATAGAGTATCACATTGATTGGCATCGAATATTTGGGCTGTGTATATGCCTGCAGGTAGATTATTGAGGTAAAGTCCACTATCTCCATTCGACCACAACACTTCATAGGGAGGAGTTGCTCCCATTACGGTTAGATGAATAAAACCAGTGGAATCGCCATGACAGCTTACATGCTGTAGTTCGTAATTTATGAAAAATGGCGAAGGGGAATCGATTCGAAATTCTATTAAGGTGTCACAACCAATAGAATCTATAATGCTTACCCAATATTGTCCTGAGCAAAGATTTGCAGCAACGGAATCTTCTATTCCATTGCTAAATAAAATCGAATAAGGAGAAAATCCACCTGAAGGATTAACTTTTGCCCATCCGTCGCAAGTATCGTAACAGTTTGTCGGATGGACGGATAAGTCGGCCAATATATGGCTAACCTGAATATAAATACTATCCGTAGTTTGGCAATCATAGAGAGATGAGGCACTCACAAAGAACCATGTGCTTGTATCGGGCTTGACTATGGGGTCCGGACTGTGAGCGCCTGTAAGAATATAGGCTTCGGGTTGCCATGCCCATGTTAATATATTGTTAGGATATAAATTATAGGCATGTAGATGTAAAGTGTCGTTATAGCAAGCTAAACGGTCTGAACTGGTCGAAATGCTTGTCCCTCCATAAATTACTTTTACACTATCGATAGATTCACATCCAATTGAATTATAAGCTTTTAGATAAAATGTATTTCCTGAGTAGCTGGTTAGATCGATGAAAGCAGTGCTATCAAAGGGAGATAAGTTCAATGTATCGAGAAAATTTTTTAAAGATGACCAATGGAATAGAGTACCTGCACTTTCCGATGAACCTTGTAGGGTAAACCATTTGGAACAACTTACGGTATCTTCGCCTGCCGAAATAATGAATGGAATCACTGTGAGGGTTTGAAGGAGGGTATCGGTGCATCCGGGATGTGTAACCAAGCACATGTAAGTTGTGGTAGTTTGCGGGAATGCGAAAGGATTGGAAATAGCAGGGTTACTGAGGCAAGTATCAGGAATCCATTGATAGCATACATTCGTATCTGGGGAAGGAGAAATTCCAATCTGAACAGAATTATTCGGGCAAATCACCAAGCTATCGAGCCACATTGTAGTATCGTTTAGAATAAGCAAGTTTTTCTGAATCGTATCCGATGAATTGCAACTGCCTGGTAAAAAGCTTATGAGGGTAATAGTGTATAATCCGGCTTGGTGATAAGTATGAGATGGATTTTTCAAACTGGAGTAATTGGCGGCTCCCGAGATCGTATCTCCAAAATCCCACAAAAAAGACAAACCAACGCTGGTATTTTGGAATTGAACTTCGTATGGAGCGCAACCACTTTGAGGGATGATGAAATTGGCTGTGGCAATATCACTTTTCAAATGAATCTTAAATATGGCATTGTTGCAGTTGGTTGAATGGTTTGTATTCGACCATGCACCAGGATTGGGATAAGTTGGGAATTGCTGACAGCCTCCGCATGAGGCACAAACCGATTGAACGATGTTTCCTCTCGGATCGAAGCGGCTTGTGCCTCCATCCACATGATCATGACCACTGAATGAACAACCCGAATAGTGCTGTTCTCCAAAAAAAGTAGCATAATCTAATCCTGCCGCTTCGGATGATAATATGGCTATATAAAAATCTTGTCCATCGGTGATGGGTTGAACAGCATCGGGAGTAACCGCAAGGCCGTGAGTTCCAAAAGGGGTACCCCATAAATACCAGTTACCATTTACATAACTGTTACCCCATATTCTTCCCCATCCCGAATAATAAATCCTCCCACATACATCGACCATAAATGCCGTTGGAGAAATATTGGGTTGGCCATCGCCTTTTCCAACTACTGTACTCCATCTCAGTTCATCGAGTAGAGGTGAAAATTTCGATATGAATTGTCCACTGTTTGGCTGGCCATAAAGGGCATCGATCATCATGGACGAATCAGAGGCTTTAGTTTGCCCGAATACATATACTTCATCATCGGGCCCGATACGCACAAAATATCCCTGATCATAAGATAGCGATCCCCAAAAGGTCGATCCCTTTAAATTTACTCCATTAGCCGAAATGCACGAAATAAACGCATCGGCACTTCCTCCATTAAATTGGGTTCGATAGGCTCCAGATGTTACGGGGAAATCGCTGCTGGTGGTGCCACCAGTAACGTATAAATCGCCATAAGAGTTGATATCGATGGAAAATATACCTTCATCGTTCGATCCGCCTAAATAACTGCTCCAGTTCAAATAGCTCAATGTCCTGTCAAATTTACATACCACACCTTCCTGTTTCCCTTTATAAGAGGGTTGAAAAGTTGCGGCAGTTATCGGAAAATCGTTCGAAAATGTGGTGGAGCCAATATAAATGTTATCTTGCGGATCGGTGATTACTTCGCCACGGGCACCATCTCCATAATTATAGTATAAAGTATCGTTGCCTGTCATAAGCATGGATGCATAGCGTGAGCGAAAATTTAAGCCATCGTTTTCGCTGCCTCCTATAAAAGTAGAAGCTATTAATTGTGAGCCGTCTTCACTGAATTTAGCAATAAAAATATCGGAGCCTAAAGGAAAATTTAAAGATGCATAATTAACAGCATCCCCTCCGTTGAAACTTGTATCGTAAGCCGATGGCGTAACTGGAAAGTTGGGCGAACCAGTGGTACCAAAAATAACCAGTTCGTTGGATGTATTGACGATTAAACTATGCGGCAGATCGGCATAAAGTCCACCCAAATAAGTAGCATAGATGCGATTTGTTCCCGTAGAATCGTATTTGATAATGCCTATGTCGCACCCACCACCAAAACTTTGTTGATAAGCTCCTAAACTTACTGGATATCCAATATTGAAAACAATTCCTCCGGAATATACATTCCCTGCCTCGTCGTAAGTAC
Organism: Bacteroidetes bacterium ADurb.Bin012; assembly: GCA_002071415.1. Classification (GTDB taxonomy): domain Bacteria; phylum Bacteroidota; class Bacteroidia; order Bacteroidales; family TTA-H9; genus TTA-H9. The sequence goes on along the minus strand of MWFC01000009.1, from coordinate 41,580 downwards.
CAGTAAAACCCCAATTGTCGGCCTCGCTTCCTGAATACGTGGAAAATACCAAACGGGGATCAATAACAATTTTGTCAGAGTTGAGGAATGATGGATCTAAATGAAATTTTATCCTGTTGGCTTCGAGTTGATATTGACACCCAGTCACAAATGTGCTTCCTTTGTCTTCAACTATGACTTTCGGAGCTTCTTCGATAATTTCTCCCAATGATGTACTCAAAATAAGTTGGCCATTGCTCAATGATATATTCTCCAATCCATCATACCGAATGGCAATATCTTTGACCCGCCCTCCTCGATGAATGATGAATTCGTATTTAATACCTCCAATATCGGAAATAATTTTAAGGTCTATATTCTTGTATGCATCATAGATGTATAATTCATTAAAGATTTTTACACCGGTACTCCATTTTTCGGGATTTTTTCCAAGAAAATAATTGAGTAGTTCGGGTTTTGGTCTTAAAGCAGTGATATTTGAAAAATCAGCATCTTCGAAAATAATTCGAAATGCATGTCCTTTAACACCTTCGTGATTAGTTTTAGCGCTAATATTTTCAAAATTTGGTGTTTCGTCATGCCGTAATAGTTGAATATTGAAGGTTATGGCACCTGCTTCAATAAATACTGCGACATCTGCTTGGGGTTGCAAGAAGAAGAGAACGTTAGAATCCCATTGTCCTTTATTCTCAGTGAAGCCATTTTGGGAATATAATCTGGGAAGACTAAAAACCACCAGCCCAATAATAAATGTCTTTCTTAATAAATGCCTTGTTTTCATAGAGAAACAAATATAAGTTAAATAATTGAACAAGTGAACAAGGCAATAAAAAAGCCTTCGGCAACGAAGGCTTTTTTATAATAAGACAATTAGATAATTTTAAAATGTATAAGTTACAGTATAAGTATGGCCATTCGAAGTAGTAATGGTCACGATATCAAAAACTCCTTCGGCGCCACCAGGGATGAAGAAAGATGCTTTTCCGTTAGCATCGGTTTCATGCGTTTCGCTTTTAGTGTATCCATCTGTTCCAACAATACTGAATGAAATTTGGCATCCTGCTATGGGAGGGAAAATGGTGGCAGTTACTGTAACGCCTTCGCCTGGGCCTGGGTCGATAGGTGAGGGTGTGGCAGTAACATAAAGTACATCTTCACAGTTTTCAGATGTAAATTCTTCTTCTAGGGTGCATACTTCTACCTTTGTTGTAGGAGTGGCGTCTTCTAATTTAATCGGAGTAATTTCGAGGGTTTTCTTTATTCCTTGCGAAGGTAGGATGAATGCTGGAATATAAACCGGAGCGTAACCTGAAATAGCAACAGTTAGACTGGCGCCATTACTGAGCATAGTTGTAGGAATAGGATCCCCAATTTTTCCTGAAGCCACTACAATCTCGCCTAATTTGTCATCCTGTCCATTTTTCTTAATTCCTGACCACCAATTGGATATCAAATAATATCCCGTACCAACAACAACTCCTGCGGCTGTTACTCCCAGCAGGGCAGGCGCAGACATGGCCATACCGATTCCCCCTACACTAAAAATAGCTGCCCCTGTTAAACCCGATGTTCCAGCTCCAATAATGGAGCTCATCCCAAAATTCGCTGCCTTCAATGTTTTTATTTTCTTTAACGAATCGAGAGCCGCCGTAAAAACTTCTTCACTTATCTCGCCATCGTTAAATTTTTTCTCAATCTTTTTTACATCGCCTTTTGTGTCAGCTATCAAATCACCAACACTTTTTACGAATCCTGGTGATATTCCATTCCCCACATCAGGGATAGCATCGTACATGCTACAGGGTGAATCCATCGAATTCTTTAACCATGGGGAAGAATTTTTGGTGCCAATCTTGTATTTTTCATAATCATCCACACTCTTGATGAAATTTTCACCAGCTGTAATGTAATCGTTGATGATCTTCTTGCCTTGATCGGCAGTTAATGATTCAAAATTAGAACTTTCATACACTTGTGCTTTCATGATAAAATCTTGCAGTGTAGAAGCTACGTCGGTAAAACTGGCAGTGTAATTAACTACCAGATCTTTGGGTAATTCTTCATCTTCATCTTTACTGCAGCCTATGTTGAATAAGCTAACAAGTAAAACTAAACTGAGCAAAGGAAATAAATGTTTCATAGTTGTTAAGGATTTTGGATTAAACTTAAGGTTGATTTTAAAAATGTGGTTCGATGACTTTTAATTATGAATGATGTAAGATAGATGTAATACATGAGAAATCACAAAGTAATTTATAAGATGTTAAACTGAAAGAATACAATAGAATGGTTTTTGAATCAGGTTTGATATTTATTAACAAAGGTATACATAAAAATCACTTTTTTCAAAGAAAACAAGAATTTTTTTATGTAGAAATTTTCAATAATGGTTGAATGAACAATTTATGTGAGAAATCATAGGTAAAAAAAAGAAATTTTTCAGGCATCCACCTTCCATTGATTTTATCACAAATCCTTCGTTCTATGAAATGATAGAATGCAAGCTCTAATGATTCATCTTGCTTAATTATTTCATATTCAGTCTTTTATTCATTGTTTTGTTTTATTTTTAAGGGGCTATTCTGTCGAGAATTATGGGCGCAAAGAATTCATCAGGCAGACTCTCTGATCTTGAGTGTAGGAGGGAAAACACGGGTTTGATAACTGATGGAAGCCGATGGATTGTTGAGGCGCTGCAGGAGCAGTCTTACGGATTCACGGCCCATGTCGTAACCTTTTTGTTCTATTGTGGTGAGGGCGGGTTCTACTATAGTAGCATTAGGTCCATCGCCAAAACCTACTACTTTAATATCTTGAGGAATTCGATAGCCTTTTTTTTTCAGTATTTGAATCATGGCGATGGCAGTACTGTCATTTACCGCAAAAACCCCATCAATTTGCGGTAAAAGTTCATAAAGATGGTTTCTAAGGGTTGAAACTTCTTCCTGAGTATCACATTTCAGGATAAGTTCTTCTTTGATTGGGATATTGTGATCTTTCAATGCTTGGAGGTATCCATCGCGGCGGTTACGTCCAATCAGTAAAATGGGCGATGCCGCCAGATGAAGTATATTTTGGCAGCCTTTATTGATCAGGTATTCGGTTGCCAAGCGACCTCCTTCTAGATCATCCATGACTACTCGATCGGTTTCTATACTTTCGCAAATTCTATCGAAAAATACCATGGGGAAACCTTCTTCCTGTGCCTTCTTGAATTGAGAAAAATTTTGTGTGGATTTGCTCAGTGAAACCAATATTCCATCCACCCTGTGATCAATCAAAGTTTGAAGTGCTGTAGCTTCTCGAAACTGATTTTCTGTCGATTGGCAAATAATGATATTGTATCCTTCACGATAGCTGAGGTCTTCCATGCCACTAATCACCGATGAAAAAAAATGATGAACGATTTCGGGAATGATCAGTCCAATGGTATTGCTTTTTTGTCGCCTGAGACTCAAAGCCAAAACATTAGGGCGATAGTTGATTTCCTGCGCAAAATTCTTAATGAGATTTCTAGTCGATTCACTGATATCGGGATGATCTTTCAGTGCCCTGGATACCGTTGATATAGAAACTCCCAATGTTTTGGCTATATCTTTGATAGTAACTTTATTTTGCATAATACCCTGACTTTTAATTGCTTAATAATTTTATGCCGCTTCCTTCGATGATTTATCGAACGATTTATACGCGGCCAACGAAAATAATTCAATAATTTTTCAAGCGCAAACGTTTGCGAAATCGTTTTCGCAAAAAAAAACTCAAAAATCTCAAAATCAGTGAAACATATTTGCAATTGAAAACGAAAAAAGTTGTATATTTGGTTCGGGAAAAAGTTAAAATCGAACCATCTGTTTTCAGTAGTTTTTTCATCGAAAATGAAAGAATATTCTGAAAAGAGGTGTTAACCAAATCATTTAATGTTAAACCATAACTAAAACCAGATGTATGATGAAACATGCTAACTTACTGAAGGTACTGTTTCTTTTCTTTTTTGCGGCTGTTGCTCTGCCTTCGTTTGCGCAGCAGCTTACAGTAAAGGGGAAAGTAACGGATGCTTCTGATGGAACCACGCTACCAGGAGTTACCATTGTAGTGAAAAACACTACTACAGGTACAGTTACTGACATCAACGGTAATTACAGTATTACCGTACCTAAGGGATCTACTCTTGCTTTTTCATTTGTAGGCTATCAAACTCAGGAGTTTGTGATTGAAACCTCACAAACCCTTAATGTAGCTCTATCTCCAACCATCACCAGTCTTAGCCAGATATTGGTTATAGGATATGGACAGGTGAAAAAAGGAGATGCTACGGGTTCGATTACTGCAGTGACAACGCAGGATTTTAACCGTGGAAGTATTACCAACCCAATTGAATTGATGGCTGGTAAAACGGCCGGTGTGCAGATTGTTACCAATAGTGGTGCGCCAGGTGCTGGAGCTACTATCCGTATCCGTGGAGGTTCTTCATTGTCGGCAAGCAACGATCCTCTTTTTGTTATCGATGGTGTGCCTATTGACAATACTTCCATTTATGGAACACGCGATCCATTGAGTACCATCAATCCTAACGACATCGAAACCTTTACCATCCTGAAGGATGCTTCGGCAGCAGCTATCTATGGTAATCGTGCATCCAATGGAGTTATAATCATTACTACCAAGAAAGGTACTTTAGCTCCTGGCAAAAAAGCTCCTCAATTCGAATATAACGGAGGTTTTTCCCTCTACACCATCCCTAAAAAACGTGAAGTTTTTGATGGTGATCAATTCAGGAGCATCATCAATGAACGCTATGCCAACAGACCTGAAGTTCTTGCTTTGCTGGGAGATGCCAATACCGATTGGCAAGAGGAAATTTACCGTTCATCATTTGCGCACGATCATACGGTAAGTGCAACAGGTGCCATTGGCGCATTGCCCTATCGTGCTTCCGTGGGCTATGCCAATTATGATGGCATTCTTAAGACCGACAATATGCAAAGAACGACCTTTGGACTCAACCTTAATCCTTCTCTTTTCGATGACAACCTAAAAATTAACCTCAACGGAAAGGGAATGTTCATCGACCAGCGTTTTGCCAATGAAGATGCTATTGGGTCGGCCATTCAGATGGATCCCACCAAACCAGTTCACGACTCGAACGCTTATGGTGGATACTGGACCTGGCTTCAAGCCAATGGAAATCCTGTGGATCAAGCGACCGATAATCCAGTGGCACTGCTTGAACAAAAACACGATAATGCTGATGTGAGCCGATTCTTAGGAAACGCCCAGTTCGATTATAAAATGCCCTTCCTTCCTGAATTGAGAGCTAACCTTAACCTTGGTCTCGATTATTCTAAAACCAATGGAACAGTTTATGTCCCAGGAAATGCCGCTTTTGCTTTCGACCCTCAATATGGAGGTGGCACTAACACACAATATACTCAGGAAAAACGTAATGAACTGCTCGATTTTACTTTAAATTACGTCAAAGAAGTTCCCACCATATTTAGCAAATTCGATGTCATGGGTGGTTATTCATGGCAGCATTTCTATCGTGAGGATACGAATTCAACGACCAACGATTTGAATGGACCTTTCTTTATCCAAAAGAGAATTTTCGATACAAGTTCAAATAAAAGTGAATTTTATTTGGTTTCTTTCTTTACGAGGTTCAATTATTCCTTGTTCGATAGGTACCTACTTACCTTTACGTTGCGTGATGATGGTTCTTCGAGATTTTCGAAGGATAATCGCTGGGGATTGTTCCCTTCGGTTGCCTTAGCCTGGAGAATCATGGATGAACCTTGGATGAAAAATATGAAAACCCTATCCCAATTGAAGCTTCGTTTGGGTTGGGGTATCACAGGTCAACAAAACATTACCAATGATGACTATCCATATTTACCTCGTTACACGAGTTCTTGGGCTACAGCTTCTTACATTCTGGGGACAGATACGTTGATCACCTTGCGTCCCGAAGGTTATGACCCGAATATCAAATGGGAAGAAACCACAACTACCAATATCGGACTCGATTATGGTTTCCTTAACGATAGAATCTATGGTTCGCTGGATGTTTATTGGAGAAAAACCAAAGATCTTATCAACTTCATTCCTGTGCCGGCAGGTTCTAATCTTTCCAACTACATCACCACCAATATAGGCGACCTCGAAAATAAAGGAGTGGAGTTTGCCATCAATGGGAAACCTTTTGTTGGTCCAGATTTCTACTGGGATTTGGGTGTCAATGCTACCTATAACAAAAATAAAATTACCAAACTAACAGCAAGTGACGATCCTAACTATTTAGGAGTACTTGTAGGTACCATTGCAGGTGGCGTTGGCAATACCATCCAAATTCATTCGGTAGGTTACCCTTCTAACAGTTTCTTCGTTTATGAACAGGTTTACGATGCCAATGGAAAACCCATCGAAGGGCTTTATGTTGACCGCAATAAAGATGGAAAAATCAACGATGATGATAGATATCATTATAAAAAACCTGCAGCCGATGTCTATCTGGGCATCAACAGCCGTATGCAATACAAGAACTGGGATTTCATATTTAGCGGTCGGGCTAATATAGGCAACTATGTATATGATAACTTCAGCTCTAATAATTCTACCTATGAACGTCTATACCGCCCCGAGGGACCTTATCTGGCCAATGTAAGTGCCGATGTTGCCGAAACAGGCTTTAAAGTTCCTCAATATCTCTCCGATTATTACATCAAAAATGCTTCCTTCTTCAAATTGGATAATTTAGCCATAGGCTATACTTTCGATAAATTGTTCAACAGCAGCGCTAAACTGCGTCTTTCGGCTACGGTAAATAACGTGTTTACCATTACCAATTACAAAGGTCTCGATCCTGAAATATTCAGCGGGATCGACTATAGCATGTATCCTCGTACCAGGGTATTCGTTCTGGGTCTTAATTTAATATTTTAACCGATAAAAAAACAGCTAATATGAATAAGTTCAGTAAATTCTTTTTAATTTTTGCAGGTATGAGCTTTGTTTTGGCCTCCTGCACCAAGGACCTCGATACAGTTCCAATTGACAAGGATGTTGTTACTTCAGCCCAGGTATATGAAAATCCTAAAGCCTACAAGCAGATTCTTGCTAAAATTTATGCCGGCTTGGCTGTCTCCGGTCAACAGGGCCCTTCGGGCATGCCCGATATTAGTGGTATTGACGAAGGATTTGGCCAATATCTGCGTGGGTATTGGTATCACCAGGAACTCACTACCGATGAAGCCATTATTGGATGGAACGACCAGACAATAAAGGATTTCCATTGGCAGACATGGGGTGCCGGCGATGTTTTTATCTCCGCCTTCTACTATCGTATATTCTATCAAATTTCTCTTTGTAATGAATTTATCAGAGAAACAACCGATGCTAAACTCGATGAACGCAATGTTACTGGCAGCCTTCGTACCGATATCGAACATTATCGTGCTGAAGCCCGGTTTATGCGTGCTTTGAGCTATTATCATGCTCTCGATATGTTTGGGACAGTTCCTTTTGTGACCGAAAAAGACCCTGTAGGCTCATTCTTCCCACCTCAAATTAGCCGTAAAGATCTTTTCGATTACATCGAAAAGGAATTGCTTGAGATAGAACCTTTGATGATAGATGCTCGCCAAAATGAATATGGACGCGCCGATAAAGCCGCTGTTTGGATGCTTTTGGCTAAATTGTACCTCAACTCTGAAGTATATACTGGCGCGAAACATTACGATGAGGTAGTAACCTATACCAAAAAAATCATCGATGCGGGTTATATCCTCGAGCCAAATTATGAACATCTCTTTATGGCTGATAATGATCGTTCCAACGAGGTCATTTTCTCGATCAATTTCGATGGAATGAGAACGCAGACTTGGGGAGGAACGACTTTTCTGGTACATGCTGCTATTGGTGGAAAAATGGATCCAATGAAGTATGGTGTTAATGGAGGCTGGGGTGGCACACGTGCAACTAAGGCTTTTGTCTATAAATTTTATCCTGATGCTACTTCAAGCTTGCGTATTTCACCTAATCCCGGCAAAAAACTAAAAAAAGCCGACTATCCTATAATTTATGTACCTGGCAGTTATCAAGGATGGGATCCTTCTAATACTGAAACTGTCTTAGCTTCTAAACTAAGCGATAATACTTACGAAGGTTATTTATATTTTCCCGATGCCAATACTGAGTTTAAGTTTACAACAGGCCCCAATTGGGATATAAATTATGGAGATGATGGTGCGGATGGTACCCTCGATGCTAATGGTGCCAACATAGTAGCAGCTGATCCTGGTTATTACAAAATTAATGTCGATCTAAATACCTTAACTTATACCGTGGTGAAAACCGATTGGGGTATTATCGGTGATGCAACTCCCGGCGGCTGGGATTCCGACCAAATGATGACTTATGATCCTTCAAGTAAGTTATGGACCATTACACTTGATCTTACTGCTGGCAGCTTCAAATTTAGAGCTAACAATGCATGGGATATTAACTTGGGTGATACTGGAGCAGATGGAATACTCGATTATGGAGGAGATAATATTCCTATTTCCCAAAGTGGCACTTATATGATTAGTCTTAAACTTGGCATTCCAGATTATACTTATGTTGTAGAACGCACCAGCTATGATCATCGTGCCATGTTTTTCACTGACGGACAATCACTCGAAATCAATAATATAGAAGATTTCACCAATGGTTGGGCAGTTACCAAATGGAAAAACATAAAACGAAATGGAACCTCAGGAAGTGATCTCACTTATGTGGATACAGATTTCCCCATGTTCCGTCTTGCCGATGTTTACCTGATGTATGCCGAAGCTGTGTTGCGTGGAGCTACCAATGGCAGTTTAAGTGATGCTCTGAATTATGTGAATGAAGTTCGTACACGTGCTTATGGTGGAGAAACTAGTGGAAATATCACAGCCAGTAAACTAACACTGGATTTTATGCTCGATGAGCGAGCGCGTGAACTCTATTGGGAAGGACATCGCCGTACCGATTTGATCCGCTTTGGTCAGTTTACTGATGGATCGTATGTATGGCCATGGAAAGGGAAAGTACCCGATGGAACCAAAACTTCCCCTCATCTCAATCTCTTCCCCATTCCTTCATCCGACTTAGGAGCCAATCCTAACCTCAAACAGAATTCAGATCTATATTAAGAATCATTAAAAGCTTTGTAATATGAAGAAACCTGTTGCTTTTTTATCGATATTGATGGGACTCAGCCTCTTTTTTGCGGCTTGCTCCGATGAAGATAAAGATCCGGTACTCGATATGAGTCTCACCCAGAAGCCTGTGATTTCTACACCTGCCAATGGCAGTCAGTTGGTGCTCCTCGAGTCTCAAAAGGATAATACCTTTAATATAATTTGGAGCCCTACGGTTTACAATCTAAATAATCTTCCGGCTACCAAATATATCCTGCAAATGGATACCTCGGCTACTTTTCCCAAGCCTTATACCATGGTTAGCTCAGAAGATGTATCCTTTGCCATCAACTATGGAGGCTTGAATAACATTTTGCTTACCATTTTGGGAGTGCAACCCGATGTACCTCATGACATCTTTTTTAGGGTCAACTCATTTATCGTAAACAATGCGGGTGCCGAGAGTACCTATTCCGATGTAGTGAAGGTTTCAATCACGCCTTATTCTGCAGCTATCCATATTAAACCCATCTACCTGCTTGGTAGTGCAACTGAAGTGGGTTGGGATAATATGAAAGCATTGGAAATGAGCTGGATAGGCGAAGGAAAGTTTGCTATCGTGGCGAACTTAACCACCGGAACGGATATGTATATCAAATTCATTTCCTGTCTGGGTGCCTGGGCGCCGCAATGGGGAACCGATGCCTCGGGAACCTGGCAGTCAGGACCTCTGTCATATCGTCCCGATGAAACAGTTACCGATCCTCCTGCTATCCCTGCACCAGATGTCAGTGGTGACTATCGGATAGTAGCAGATACGGCTAATTTGAATTATACCGTTACTCCAGCTTCTCCACAGCTTTATATCCTTGGAGATGGTACTCCTGCCGCTTGGGATAACAATAATGCTATCCCAATGACCAAACTGGCTCCGGGCATCTTCGAGATAAGCATAGAGCTTGGCGGTGGTGGTAAATGGCTGAAATTCATTGAGGTTCTCGGACAATGGGCTCCACAGTATGGAACCAATGAAACTGGAACTTCAACTGGTGGGCCACTTGTTCTTAGACCTACTGAAAGTGAACCTGACCCACTTTCTATCCCTTGTCCTCCTACAGCAGGTACCTACACCGTTAAGGTCGACCTGGCTACTATGACATATTCTATCAAGTAATTCCGATAGCTTGATTATTGAGCTTAGCCGTCCAATCAATAAGACTGGACGGCTTTTTTGTCTCTATTATATCTTAAGCCTGATTTTTTTTCTTACATAAGGTTTTTCGGAATCCTGAAAGTTGACTCCGATTTCTATAATTCTATCTTTGCAACTCTTTAAATACCCACCGTCAATCAAATACTGCCTTTCGCCTGATGTCTTTATTTTAATAGTATGTTGAGTGTTTTGTGGTGCTTCAATTTCTATAACATAAACCGAATCAACTATATAAGATTGTATGATTCTCAGTCCATCTGCTTTGTCTCCTGGCTCGGGTAAGTTAATTTCTGGGATAATAGAAATCCCTGGTTCATAATTTATTTCTATCCGAGTAGAATTATCCAGCTTGAAATAAATTACAATTTGAGTATATCTTTCATTTATAACCTCTTCGAAATGAGCCGATTGTCCATTTATTGCTATCGAATTTATCCGGCTTCCTACTGGGAAATAAGGAGCAAAAATAACTTGGGGCGAACAATTTCCATGGATATTGAATTGCCAGCTTTGTTTGAAGTCATCGGTATGCATAGTAAAATGAATGAGCGATTCTTTGAATCGGAGATTATGGATATGGATTGAATTCCAGTGGGGAGGCAATGCTGGTGCAATCCGAAGGATATTTTGCAAGGCATTTGGTTCGAAGCCCAGCATTCCTTCTGCCACAGGCTGAATGGCCATTGTCTCCGACCAGCATTGATGCCGACATACACCTGCAGGTTCATATACATCTCCGTTCAATACCTCCTCTGAATATCCGTAGCCCCAATGACGAAAAATATTCATGTTCGCCATGATAAGCCTAAATCCAGTTTCGAAAGCATTCGCTTTGTAAGCTGCCATAGCATGCCATCCGGTAAAGAGCGGCCATACCGAGCCGGCGTGATAAGCATGGGGATGATAGTATGGACTAAGATTGCTCAAAATTCTGCTGCCATAATTAGTAATATATTCATTTCCCAATGTTTTCTCAATAAATGTTTGGAGAGACTCCTCCTTCATTTGACCAAATAATGCTGGAACTGCTGGCATGACCGATTCTAATTTATGCCAAGTGCCATCTTTCATCAAACCCTGACGCCACGATTGCTCATGCGTATCGTAAAAGCTATCGTTCAAGAGATGGTTCACAATATAAGCTTCCTTGCTGCATTCGTGGGCGAGGCTATCCTCGTTCATCACTGATGCCATTTCAGCCATAGCAATTAGAGCTTCATTCCAGCACGAAGCCAGATAAAGTGAAGTATGAGAACCATATAATGGGCCGCCTTCTACCCAACCATGTCCAACATTGGTGTTCTCGATCAAATGATCGTAATCAGTATCGGTAGATTTGCAAAATTTATAGGCTTGGAGTAAGTTAGGCCATATTGAACGGATAAAAGCCGTATCTCCCGTATGGCGAAGATATCGGCAAGCCAGAACTATATATAAAGGAGTGGCATCAGCAGCATCGTAATGGACAAAACCGCTGGTAGTTAGTTCATGAAAGATTTTACCGTTGAGGTCTTGATAATCGCTTAACATGCTTAAGACATCCTTTGCCTTTTCAAAATCGCCATAGTCTAAAATGGCTAAAGCCGACCATTCGCTATCTCTTCCAAAGTACCAACTATATCCAGGTCTTCCATCTATGCGATGGCCTCCATTCCAGCCGGTCCCTGTCCAATTGAAGCCTGCTACCAGTGACCTTCCCAACTGTGGCGTTTCTATGTAGAAACTGTTTATTCCTGCCAAATACCATTTCCATGCTTCATTAAAAAGTGTATCTGGTGTTTCAATCTGAAGATGATATTCGTAAAGATTTTTCATCGCTTTTTCGTGCTCGCTCGATAACCGAGCAGAATTTTTTGCTGTTGAAGAAAAATTGTCGAGGGCTGCCTGTAATCCTTCGCTTCCGGCAATAATTAGAAAGTCGAGGGTATCTTTGCTTTTGAGTAAATAGTCATAGCAACACGATGCTATCGCCTCATCAGTAACATGGCCAATAATTCTTGCCTGTTCATCAAAGGTGAAGCCATTAAAATGACCGGCTTTCGTTTGATGAGGAATTCTTTGTGAACCTGTCAAACAGACATAGTCCTGTGTAAAATCTGTAATTATGTGAAATCTGTTTTTGTTTCCCTTGCTGTAACGCAAAATCCTCGAAGCTTTTTCGCTGTAGGGCCACATCAAACGAAAATTGCTCTGATAAGTTATATACAGATGAGTTTTTTCATCCCCTTCGAATTCATAATGAATTGTTGCAATGCCCTTTTCGGGATGGGCTACGATGATTTCATTCAAGGAGTTATTCTGCAGTTGATAGTGTCGTTTTATACAACCAGGTCGAATGGTGATCTCGGGTATTAAACTGTCCAGATAAACAGGCAGAGCAGGTGAAGGCGCTTGTAAAATGACTTTATAATCGTACATTGCCATAAAAGGATGAACCCAAATTTCTTTTATCCCACCATTTTCTTTTCCCATTAATACGATTCTTTGCCCAGAAACCTGATAATATTGGCCATTTGCGTTTTTACTTACTTTAGGTTGTGAGGATGTCTCGGCCAGAAAATGAGAATAGGTTTTTTCTTTGAGATGCAAGGTATCTTTAAGACGAAATGACTTTATCGAAGTTTGGGCGTTATTCCAATAAAAGGCCGGAATCGGACGATATTCATCCGAATTGTTCAAATAATACAGACAATTCGATGTAAATTTTTCGAGATGATGGCGATTGATGTTGTCTTCCGAAAATAATATGTATCCTCCCACAGCCAATACTTTTCCTTTACCTGATGGATATTCCCATACTACTTTATTTCCTTCTGATAGAGTGATATAATCCCAATCGACGCCTATCACTTTCCCTCGGTGAGGAAATGAATCATCACCGAAATATCCATTGACCTCGAGCGTAATGTCCCTGGTGGGTTTTAAACAGTAAACTCCTTGATTCAAGTCCTTGAAGATAGGATGCGAACGAAAGGCATGAAAACCTGCCATGCGGCCATAACCCTTGTCTTTCAATGTCTTTGTTCTTGTTTGAGGTTTATGACTCTCTAATCCTAAAATGGGTAGAAGCTGAACAGCATTATTACTCAAGAGCAAACCCTTGCCATTTTCGACGGCCTTGTTTATTTTGCTCCATATAACCTTATTTTTGGCTATTTGTGATAAACACGCCGAGTCATTCGAATGAATCCAGAAAACATCGATTTGATCGAGTATATTTGGATTATTGACCATGTCTTCAGGGTTTAAATAAAATCCATTTACATCGGGCAAGTTTTGAAGGAATTGCTTCGCACATCGCGTCTCGATCGAAGCGTAATTATCAGGAATTATCAAGGCGACGCTAATATTCGACTGAGCCAGAAGAGTAATCTGAAATCCCGAAACAAACGAAATAACGTACAGACAATGCCAAATTTTTTTCATTTCATTAAAATATCGGGCAATGAAATTAGTGATAATTCTTGAAATGATTTTGAGTAAAATAGAAGAGGGGGGACGAGGAGACGAGGAGACTGGAGGATGCTGGAGGAGACTGGAGGATGCTGGTTGGAGAGAAGAAAGTTAAAAGTATATAAAGGAGGAAAGGAGATATTGTAATTTGTAATTTATATTTTGTAATTTGAAAAGTGTGTAAATCAGCGAAAGGGAATGCCCCTTGCCATTATATCTAATAAACTGAAGGCTGATGGCAAATAAAAAACGATCCGTCTTCGAATTTATAGGATAAAATAAAAAAGGACCTTTGGGAAGGCCCGTATATTATGCATTAGGTGCAAATTTGGAAGCAAGCATCAAGAACGCTTTTCTTTGATTTTTGCTTTTTTGCCACGAAGTTTTCTCAAATAGAAAATTCTGGCGCGTCGAACAGCTCCTCTTTTGTTGACTTCTATACGTTCGATATTGGGAGAAGCGAAGGGGAAAATGCGCTCCACACCTATGTTACCTGAAATTTTCCGTACGGTAAAAGTTTTTGTATTGCCTGTGCCTTTTATTTGCAAAACAATGCCCGTAAACCTCTGCGTACGGGTTTTGTTTCCTTCTTTGATGGTATAATCAACAGTGATGGTATCTCCCGCCTTGAATTCAGGGAATTGTTTGAACTCCTCGAGCGATTCGACGTATTTTACTAACTCAGGCTTATTCATGATGTTAAAAAAATTTCTTTCATTAAAAAAGGAGTGCAAAAATACAAACAATTTTTCAACTCACAAGGCAACGATAAAGTTTTCAAGAAAACTTTCTGAAAAAAAATCAGGTTGCATCAACTGTCCATAAAGATATGGAGTCTCCATGAATGTGTATCACCTGCTTTTTAGGAAATGAAGCAAAGGCTAGTGTTTACTCAAATATTCTGCTATTCCTTCTTTAGTTGCTTTTATTCCTTCCTCTCCTTTGTGCCAGTTGGCGGGACAAACCTCTCCATGTTCTTCGTAAAATTGGAGAGCATCGACCATGCGAATTGCTTCGTCAACATTGCGCCCCAAAGGCGTATCATTGACAATCTGATGCCTTACGATGCCCTGTTTATCGATGAGGAAGAGACCGCGATAAGCAACGGGTTCTCCAATAAATGTCGAAACTTCGTCTTCGACATCATAATCATAATAACCAGCCAAAACATCATAATTTTCAGAAATAGTCTTCGAGAAATCGGAAACCAAAGGAAAGGTTACACCCTGTATTCCGCCTTTTTCTTTCGGTGTGTTCAACCATGCCCAATGTGAAAATTTCGAATCGACCGAGCATCCTATTACAGCGCAGTTACGATCTTCGAATTCCTTCAGTTTTTCTTGAAATGCAAGAATTTCGGTTGGACAAACAAAGGTAAAATCCATTGGATAGAAGAAAAAGACGACATACTTTTTACCAATGTACTGTTCGAGCGAAAATTTTTCGACGAACTGACTCCCATTTATGACTGCATCTGCATAAAATAATGGGGCTTTTTTCCCTACTAAAACTGACATAATCGATTTAATTTTAAGTTATTGAAATGTTTATTGATTTATTGTTAATGGTGTTAACCAAGTATATCACACTTTAGTTGCTGATTCCAATCTATTCTATAATTTTGTTCAAGTCCACCCGAATGGGTAGATTATTGGTAAAATCGAAGTGAGTGAGCTTGCGAATGGTGTAATAACTATTCCAATAACGTTGCAAGGCTCTTAGAAAGTTCATCCGAGCCAGGTCTTTTTCACTTTGAGCTATGTTGAGGTCGGTGATGCTAATTTTCCCGATGAGATAGCGTGCCTTGGCTACCTGATAGCTTTTATCAGCCACAGTGTCGGACTTGGCAGCAATTTCCATTTGATTTTTCTGCATGTTGTATTGCATGACGGCCAGATACACTTCCTGTTCAAAATCAATGCTTTCCTGTTCAACTGCGGTTTTTACGAGTTCATTATTCGATTCGGCCATTTTTATTCTTCCCTTGGCCTGGCCCCAATCCAATATGGGAACATAAACTCCAAAGCTAAGCTGCTGCATGTCATCCAAGTTTTTATAAACTTCCGACAGGTTTGGCCCGTTCTTCGACAATCCATAGTCAATAGAAAGATTAGCCTGAAATCTTCCTTCGTGTTTTGCCTGATCGAGGTCGCGGCGAGCTTCAAGGATTCGTCTTTCGAATTCCAGAGCCGTCGCCCTGTTTTCTCGAGCATATTCAATAGCATCTGAAACAGATACACTGCCTTGATTAGGAATAGAGGGAGGAATGAGTTGAATTTTTTCCTGACCCTTCAAGCGTAAATAACTCTTTAGTATAAATTCGCTGTTTTCAACGTCCAGACGAGCATTTTCAGCATCGGCTCTCGATTTTAGAAGATTTAGTTCCAGTTGCAAGAGCTCGTTTTCGGCAATGGTTCCCATATTGAATCTCCCTCGAGCTATTCTGTATAATGTATCGTAATTGGCTTCATTAATCCTTGAAATCTGCAATTGGCCTTCAGCAATGATAAGATTGAAGAATAATCTGGTAACTGTTATCGAGATTTGTTCCATGTCTTCTATATACCTTCGTGTGGCTTCGAGATAGCGGATAGGATCGATACGTCTCTGCCATTTATAAGAGTTGAAGTTATAAATGGGTTGCCTCAATCCGATGGTTACTGGATGAGAAAGCCAGGATGAAAGTCCTGCCGAATCGAGATTGTTTCTAAGACGTTGTAAACCACTTTGTATATAGATACTTCCACCGCTGAAACCAATTACCTGAGAAAGCGATAAAGTACCTGTATAACTGGTATATTGTTGATGAACAAAAGTTTCTGTACCGTCCGGAAGAGTATAGGAATTCATAGATTTAGTTAAACTGGGAATTGTAGCCGATAAACTAAGTTTGGGCTTGAACTGGGCCAGATAGGACCGATATTCCCAATAACTACTCAGAAAGCGATGTCGAGCCATTAAAGCATCGGGAGACTGCTCCGAAGCAGTTTGAATTACTTCTTCGAGGCTTAATCTCACTACATTGCCCTGAGAATGCACATGTAAGATGTCTAATGATCCCATCAAAATGGTGAAAATCAAATAAATAATTTTTCGCATGATGATATTATTCATATCTGAGTGAAGTTACCGGATCTTGTAAAGCAGCCTTTCGTGCCGGCATATATCCGAAGATGATCCCTACGGCAGCCGATACCCCAAAAGAAATAATGATGCTCCAAGGTGATATAATCGTCAGAATTCCTGCCAGTTTCATGATGACTTTCGATAAAATAAAGCCCAGAATGATTCCTATGAAACCACCTGCTATGCTGATCAAAGTAGCTTCGGAAAGAAATTGCAGTACAATGTCTTGCCTGCGAGCTCCAATAGCCTGCCTTACGCCAATCTCTTTGATACGTTCCAGAACCGAAGCCAGCATGATGTTCATAATGCCTATTCCACCAACGATTAATGAAATACTCGCTATGGCTCCCAATACAATGTTGAAGATATCTTTGGTTCGTTGTTCCTGTTTGAGAAGCAATTCGGGTATGATTACCTCGAAGTCTTCGATTTCATTATGTTTACGCAGAAGCATCCGCTTGATGATTTCACTACTCGTGCTTAACATGCTGCTTTCCTTTACCTGAACTACAATTTTATCTAATTGGTTAAAGGAAGCTGCTTTTGCTCCGCTTGAACTTTCGATAACTACAAAATCACCTCCATTGTAAACATTTGCTCCGCTTAAAAGTTTGGAGGTAATGAGCGAGCGATCTTTTATTCGGTTCAATACGGTTTTGATGGGAGCATATACATGTTGATTATAATTGCTGATGCCCAGACTTTCTGAACTTTTTTCTGAAACCGGCCTGTATTCTAATACACCTATCACCTTCAACCATATACCGCTACATTTTATATATTGTCCCAAGGGATCTTTATTGGGGAAAATCTTAGCCCTAATTTCAGAACCTATTACGCAAACAGGTGAAGATTGTTCCATTTCCTTTTCCGAAAAAATTACGCCATTTTCGAGCTTCAATCCAAACGTATTGAAAAAATCAGGTATTACTCCACTGATCTTCAATGTTCTTCCTATGCCTTCATGAATTCCCATTACTTCATAGGTTACTTCAGGACTTACCGTAATCACTCCAGGAATTATTTTCTTGATTCCTTCGGCATCACTCATTGATAATCCTGCTGAAAATCCTTTCTTGAGATTCTTGCTTTGTTCTGCTTCTTCTTCGTTTTTCTGTGTAATATCCGATTTGGGTGTAATGATGATATTGTTGACCCCAACTAATTTCATTTGATCCAGAATTTCTTTACGCGCTCCATTGCCCACAGCCATCATTGCGATGACGGCGGCAACACCAAAGATAATCCCCAGCGCAGTAAGCAGAGTTCTGGTTTTGTTTACCATCAGGGCGTCACCTGCAATCCGTAAAATGTGAATGTATTTGATTCCTGGCTGGGAATGACTTTTCTTATCCATTTGATTTGTCCCTTCCATCCTTCGGCTTATCTGTGGATTCACTCTTGCTCAAGCGGGCAACAGGCCAGTGATCAGTCTCTTTGGGAATGCTGATGTAAACTGCATCCCCTTCTTTTAGCCCATTTTTTACGATGATATAATTTTCGTTGCTTTCGCCTGTAGAAATTTCGACTTTTTTATTGTCTTTATATACAAAGGTAACTTTCCCCTCTGTATGAACAGCCTCTATAGGCAAATACAATACATTCTGAAATTCTCTGGTTATTATAACGTTTTTGGTTGTCATGGCAGGACGCAATATGCTGTCGAATTCATTTACATTAATCACTACTTCGAAAACTTTGGCATTTGATCCCTGTATCTGCTCGCCAATATTGGCTACTTCGTCAACTAGGCCCGTGAGTTTTTTATTGGGGAAGGCATCTATGCTAATTTCGGCTTTTTGGCTGGTTTTAACTTTCGAGATATCGATTTCGTTGACGTAAGTTTTTGAAATCATTTTTGTGAGATCGGGAAGGGTGGCCACAATGTTGTCCCATGTACTGATTTGAGCGCCCACACCCATTTTTTTACCATCCCAGTTGCGGCGGTAAATCAGCATACCGCTTTTGGGTGCCTTTACCACAAAGCCTTCTCTAACTTTGAGTAAATTCTCGAGCCGGCGTTTAGCTTGAAGATATGAAGCCTGTACATCCTGCATGTTGGCACGATTCTTATCCAATTTGAGCTGATAATTCTTTATGGCTTGTTCGTAAGCTCTTTCGGCTTTCTCGAGATTGATTTCTGCCTGACGGATGGTTGCCGGCGGTTCGTAGGCCGATTGTTCGAGAATAATCCTTCTTTCTTCGAGAGCATATTTTAAATTAATCAACTCGTCCCTTGCAGCACGCATTTCGATAGATGTATCTATTCGAGTTTTTATCACCTGAGTCTCGAGTTTTTCAAGCTCGGTCTCCATATCTTTTATCTTATTGCTGATTTCGGTTTGATCAAGCCTGGCTACATATTGACCAGAATCTACTATCGACCCGTCGGGAATAATATCTTCGATAGTGGTTCGCCATATCCCTACTTCATTTAATCCATCAGGACCTAGGATTTTTTCCGAATGCTTGGCTTCAAGCTCCCCGGTAGTTGTCACCGTAATCTTAAAAGGACCTCTTTGCACTTTTACGATCAATTCCTTGTCGGCAGGTTTATTCCGAGTGGAAATCAAAATAATGAGCAATATCAACACCACTCCCCCACTAATAGCGATGATTTTTTTGTTCTTTTTCAACATCTCGTTTGATTTTCGAATTGCAATATTACTCATTTACGTCGAACTAAGTCAAAGAGAACAGAGAATTTCTTTCGGTACAATTCTGATACATCTCGGTGAGTATGAATTCAGCTGGAATTTATAACACAGCAAGTCGAAAGATAGGGAATCTATTTCAAGCTAATAAATACTGAAATACTGAAATTAGCCATAAAGTAGAATATAGAGAGAATTGTACTCGTTTGTTATAAATTTTGTTATAAATTAAGGATATTCTGAATCGATCATGTTACAGAAAATGATCTGGGAAAGTATCCAAATTTAAATAAAAAAGCGGATTTCAGCAATGTGAGACCCGCTTTTTGGACAAAAAATAGGATGATTTATTCGCCTAAAATGAGGCGATAAAATTTTGTGACCTTTAGTTCTTTATCGAACTCACTGATGTATTGGCCAACTGTTTTCTTTTGATCAGAAACGAAATCCTGATTTAGCAAAGTACTTTCTTTGAAGAAGCGATTGATTTTTCCCTCGGCAATCTTATCGAGCATATTTTCGGCTTTTCCTTCGGTACGAGCCTGTTCGCGACCAATTTCCATTTCATGTTCGATAATTTTTGGATCTACGTCATCTTTATCGATGGCAATAGGGTTCATTGCTGCAATTTGCATAGCCACCTCATGAGCAATGGTAGCGAATTCTTCTCTGTCATTTTTATTGAATCCTACAATGGTTGCCAGACGGTTGTTATGATGGTTGTAAGCATCTACCAGAGGGGCTTCGATATATTGAAAAATGGAGAACTCCATTTTTTCGCCTGTTTTTCCTATGAGTTCGGTTAAGTGGTCATCGAAAGTCCGATCGTCGAGTTTTAGATTCCGGGCTTCATCGAGTGATTTGGGTTTTTTCTCGATAATTTTATCCATGAGTTTTTTTACCAACTGTGTAAATTCGGAATTTGAAGCCACGAAGTCGGTTTCACAATTCACCATAATGATGGCGCCATAAGTCTTTTCTGGATTTGTGGCTGCCTTTACCATGCCTTCTGAAGTATCGCGGTCGGCTCTTTTATTGGCTATCTTTTGTCCTTTTTTTCGTAAAATATCAATGGCTTGATCGAAATCGCCATTCGATTCTTCGAGTGCATGTTTGCAGTCCATAATTCCTGCACCTGTTATCTGGCGCAGTTTGTTAACATCTGAAGCAGATATTGGCATAATTAATTGGTTTGAATTATTTTCTTTCTTGAGAAATTATCTATGCGAGTCAGATCTTGAACTTTTCGAGATAATTTTTCGTGGACGCTTGGTGGTTGAAGCTTCTTCATCTTCACCGGCTGGAGTCCCCTTGTGAAGTTTGTTTCTGGCTACAAGTTCTTCTTCCTCCAAGGAAGTATCGAGTTCTAATTTTTTCTTTTCGGCAGTCTCATCATACGATTCTTCAATTTCCTGTTCAACCTGATCTTTTTCAAATCTTCTTTCATTGAGGCCTTCTTCTATAGCGTCGGCTATGGTTTTAACGATCAGTTGAATCGATTTTGAAGCATCATCATTGGCTGGAATGGGGAAATCTACCAGATTAGGGTTTGAATTGGTATCTACCATAGCTATGATGGGAATGTTTAATTTTCTGGCTTCAGCTACAGCGATATGTTCTTTGAGGATATCTACGACAAAGATGGCTGATGGGAGACGGGTTAGATCGGCGATGGAGCCAAGATTCTTTTCGAGTTTTGCCCTTTCTCGGGTAATTTGAAGGCGCTCGCGTTTCGACATGGTAAGGAAATTCTCTGTTTCCATCAGCTTGTCGATGGCAGCCATTTTTTTAACCGCCTTGCGAATGGTGGCAAAATTGGTGAGCATGCCGCCAGGCCAGCGTTCGACTACATAAGGCATATTGACTCGTTTTGCCTGTTCGGCTACGATTTCTTTAGCTTGTTTTTTTGTGGAAATAAAAAGTATCTTTTTGCCCGATTTAGCCATTTGTTTCACTGCGGCGGTTGCTTCTTCGAGTTTTGCAATGGTTTTATACAGGTCGATGATATGAATCCCATTACGTTCCATAAAAATGTAGGGAGCCATATTAGGATTCCATTTACGACGCAGATGCCCGAAATGCACTCCGGCTTCTAATAATTCTTCGAATGTAACTCTTGACATGAAATTTAGATATTTAATGGTTTACTTTCAACTAAAATCAATCCCTAAGTAGTGCTTTGCAAAGCAATCGCAGGGATTTGGATACTAAACACAATTTCCCCGTAACAAATAACATTATCGTTTTGAAAACTGGAAACGCTTACGGGCTTTTGGACGCCCGGGTTTTTTGCGTTCCACCATTCGAGGATCACGGGTCAACAATCCTTTATCTTTAAGAATTGGGCGATACTCGGCATTCATTTCTACCAATGCTTTTGCAATGGCAAGCCTAAGGGCTTCGGCTTGTCCTGTTATACCACCTCCTTCCAAATTAACCCGAATATCATACTTGCCTTGATTATTGGTGAGTTCGAGAGGTTGTAGTACTTTGTAAATCAAAACGTTGGTTTTGAAATAATCGTTCAGTTCTCGCCCATTTATCATAATTTTTCCATTGCCTTGCGACATGTAAATTCTGGCAATTGCGGTCTTTCTTCTACCTGATGTGTTGATGACGTCCATACTTTATTCGGCTTCTATGATTTTGATCTGTTTGGGTGATTGAGCCTGGTGCGGATGAGAACTACCTGCATAAACATGCAAATTGCGGAATAATTCTCTGCCAAGCCTGTTTTTCGGAAGCATTCCTCTGATGGCATTTTCGATAACCCGCTCGGGAACGCGTTTTAATAATTTTTTGGGTGTAGTTGACCTTTGTCCACCAGGATAGCCACTATAGCTCACATATTTCTTATCATCCATTTTTTTCCCCGTAAATCTTATCTTTTCGGCATTGATGATAACTACGTGATCACCACAATCTACATGAGGTGTATAATAAGGTTTGTTCTTGCCTCTCAGGATTTTGGCAACTTCCGACGCCAATCGGCCTACAACCAGGTTTTCAGCATCTATAAGTACCCATTCCTTTTTAACAGTTTGTTTGTTGGCACTTATAGTCTTATAACTTAAAGTATTCATCGATGAGTTCATTTTCTTATACTTTGAAAAGCTTAAAAATGGGGTGCAAAGGTATGGCAATATTTCTTATTAAACAAACCTATACTCTCAAATTTTTTTATAAATATTGTTGCAGGTCTGGTAATCCGCCTATTAATTTGTTTTGTTAATACACTGTAAGTGATGTGCAAAGTTATAATAAATAGAATAAAATGTTTAGCACTCTATCAAGTAACTTCCTATAGACAATGTGGACGGATAAGCAGTGTAAGGGAATTGGCCCCTGGCGTATTTAATTTCCTTATTATTTATACTAGGAACATGCCTTATTCGTTGTGAGGATGATTTTTGTCCCTTCAGTTTCACAAATTCCACTTATATGAAATCAAGTCGATTGGGAAGATCCGTTATCCATTGATTTTTAACAAGTTGTATTTCATTATTGTTCAGAAGCAAACAAAGTTTTGAATAATAATTGCCGAGGGCTTATCTGTTTTTAACGAATAAAGGATCAATCATTTATTCAAGTATTCAAGCTGGGCTATTCGCTTGAGATTACTCGACGGGTATTTTTCTGCCGTAAAATGTATGGATTTGAATTTTGGAGCCGAACCTGAAGGATGTATTCCACACCTCGTGGAACAGTTATCCTTAATATGGTTAAATGCTGAAAGAAGTTTCGCCTTTGTTGGTTTTTACATGGCGATAGACAGTTTGATAAAGATTTGATCCTATTCCATCTGAAACGTTTCACTTAATTTTGCTTTCGTATTGTTAGAAATTGGCAAATTATGTCAGTAAAGGTAGATCGGGTTACAAAGATTTATGGCTCGCAAAGAGTCCTTGATGATGTTTCTTTTCAGGTAGAAAAGGGTCAGATTACTGGCCTGCTTGGTCCTAATGGGGCCGGAAAAACTACGTTGATGCGAATCATTACCTGTTTTATTCCTCCTACCGAAGGTCGAGTTTTGGTCAATGGAATAAATACTATGGAAAATCCGGTTGCAGTGCGAAAGATGCTTGGTTATCTGCCCGAAAACAATCCTTTGTACCCCGATATGTATATTCGTGAATATCTTGAATTTATTGCCGGCTTGTATAAAGTCTCTTTACCAAAGAAACGCATTGAGGAAATTATTGATTTAACAGGGCTCGAACCCGAAATTTCGAAGACTATTGGAAAATTGTCGAAAGGTTTCCGGCAGAGAGTTGGACTGGCACAAGCTTTGATTCCCGACCCTGAAGTCTTAATCCTGGATGAACCTACTTCAGGCCTCGATCCTAATCAAATTATCGAAATCAGGGAAGTCATTAAAAAGGCAAGCGCCAATAAAACCATCATCTTTTCCACACACATCATGCAGGAGGTGGAAGCATTATGCCAGAGGGTCATCATCATCAACAAAGGCAAAATTGTAGCCGATGATCTTACGGCTAATCTGTCGAATCTTGTATCGAGCAGTGAAACGATCCTTGCCGGATTCGACCGAAAAGTCGAAATTCACCTCATTCGTCAAATCAATGGAGTAATTGCGGTGAAGGCAAAAGAAAACAATGTGTTTGAAATAAAGGCGAAACCCAATACGGATATTCGGCCTGCACTGTTCAAGTTTGCCGTCGATCATCATTTTACGGTGTTATCATTGCAACAGAGCGAAAAGAGTCTCGAAGAAATATTTCATGAAATTACCCAAAAGTAATTCTCATCCATTAGTTAGATGATTTTAAATTCACCCTTTTCTTTTCAGGGTTACAGCACAAGTCAACAACTTTTGAATTTGTGTTTTTTCGATGAATAGGATATTTCCCCATATATCAATATTTTATGTTTAGAAAGAGTAAAATCTTTGGTTGGGATATTTTTTGTCGAAAGATTTATTCTATTTTTGCAGTTCATTTATTAAAAGCAAGTGGAGAGATTTGATTGATTGCAACCACAGAAAAAAATGCTAAAACAATATTTTTTTCCTTCTCAATCAATTTCCCCATTTACATGTTCAACCAATAAATTAAAGACATAATGGGATATTTATTTACTTCAGAATCAGTGTCAGAAGGCCATCCCGATAAGGTAGCCGATCAAATTTCGGATGCATTGCTCGATGAATTTTTACGTTGGGATCCCGATTCGAAAGTTGCCGTCGAAACCTTTGTAACTACCGGTTTGGTAGTGGTGGGAGGCGAAGTAAAAACCTCGGGTTATGTGGATGTCCAGGAGATAGCACGGCAAACTATTCGCCGTTTGGGATATACCAAAGCCGAGTACCGTTTTGATTCCGACTCTTGCGGAGTGATTAGTGCAATTCATGAGCAATCACCTGATATTTTTCAGGGAGTAGCCAAATCAAACCCACTTGAGCAGGGTGCTGGCGACCAAGGAATGATGTTTGGCTATGCTTGCAAGGAAATGGACAATTATATGCCCATGCCAATTGAACTGGCGCATATTCTTGTACAGCAACTGGCAGCATTTCGAAGGGAAGGTAAAGAAATGCCCTACCTTCGCCCCGATGCTAAGTCGCAGGTAACTATCGAATACAATGACGAAGGGCAACCCGTTCGAATCGACACTATCGTTCTTTCAACCCAACACGACGAATTTATCATTCCTGAGAATTCGAGCCCCAATGCAAAAAGAGAAGCCGAAAATTGCATGCAGAAGAAAATCATCGAAGATGTACGTAATATCCTGATTCCAAGGGTAAGGGAAACAATTCCCGCTCGGGTGGATCAGTTATTCAAAAACGGCTATAAGCTCTATGTCAATCCTACAGGAAAATTTATTATCGGAGGTCCTCATGGAGATACAGGACTCACTGGGAGGAAGATTATTGTGGATACCTATGGCGGGAAAAGCGCACATGGAGGTGGTGCCTTCTCGGGTAAGGATCCTTCGAAGGTGGATCGTTCGGGAACGTATGCCATGCGGCATATTGCCAAAAACCTCGTGGCTGCTGGTGCTTGCGATGAAGTGATGGTACAAGTGGCTTATGCTATAGGGATTGCCGAGCCTATTGGATTGTATATCAATACATTCAATACATGTAAAGCTAAAAATAAGGATGGAAAAATATTTACCGATGCTGAACTTGCACGAATCGTATTGGAAATATTCGACTTGCGACCTTATTCCATTATTACTCGCTTTGGACTCAAAAATCCCATTTACCTTCCCACTGCCGCTTATGGCCATTTTGGCCGCGATCCCTATACTCAGGAAGTGGAAGTTTTTTATCAGAACGACCACACTTATGTTAAAACCGAAAATGGCAAAGAAAGATATTTTAAAAAGGTAGAATTCTTCCCTTGGGAAAAAATCGATTATGTAGATATATTGAAAAAGGAATTCAATCTGGATTGAACCCAGAAAATTATCTCTGTTGATTATCCGGAATCAGATAATGTATCCGTTTCCGGATTTTTATTTTCTTATACTGTTAATTATATTATAAATCAATAAGTTGAAAATAAAACTATTTTTAATGCTATTTAAAAATGGAGAATGTTTAAGAGGTGATCAATACGAAATATTTTATAACTCATTGTACCACTTTATGTTTGATGATTCGGCACAAGCTTTGAGCACATTTCGTTTCAAATATAATTATCTTATGCAAAGACACCTTGAGATTGAGAAACTTTTGAAAGAATTTAATAATTCGAATGTGGAGGGGGGATATACTGCGATTAAGAAAGATCTGAAGGGGATGAAGAGCAATTTAGAAACAGAAAAGAGAGAAATTAGATTGATTTGTTCACAGCAGGAGGTAAATCAATTAAAAGAATTTATTCGACGATTATGTTAAAATATCTCATTGTAGCATTCTTTATAATGGTAGGGCTGTTTTTCGTATTATTGATAAACGAAATTCGGCATGCACCTCTCGTTGATGATGACGAAGATAATTTTCCAAACTATAAAGAAGAAGATAAGCAGCAGTGAATGCTCTATATGGTTGGATAAAGGAGCCATAGTGTGCTCATTCTTCCATGAAGAAACAAGGCAAGTCTGTGAGAGAGGATAGGGAAAGAAGAACGGGCGATAGATTATCTACCGCCCGATTTTTATTTATGATTTTGTGTGGAGCTGCGGAGAGTCGAACTCCGGTCCAAACATGCAGCACAACTGCTTTCTACATGCTTATTCCCTGTTGATGATTCGGACTCTGGCAAAGCAGGGACACATCCGCCAGATTCCTGAGTCCCTATTGTCTTAGCAAGGTTTCGGGACAAAACCTCACGCAGCCCCGCATTTACGATGCCCTTACCAGAACGCTGCAAGGCAAAGCTTCCTGGAGGACAGCACAGCACTTAATCGTATAGATTAAGCAGCCATTGCGTAGTTATAATTGTTGCCATTTATTGGCATCAGGGTAGTTTTTATACGGGCCTTTCCCTAACGCCCGGCATGCTTACAGTTCCACCGTCATGCTGTCAAAACCAATCAGCCCCGTCAATGAACGTTTCAATTGCAAAGATATAAAAAATTATGCCAATATCATTTTTAAATAATGGCAAGATTCTTGTACTTTTGCATCCATTAATAACTTAAAAAACATTTGCTATGAAAATAAACATCAAAGGTATTGCCCTATTTGTTTTACTTGCAGGAACAATCAATTTATTCACAGCCTGTTCCGATGATGAAGAAGAAGAACCCCTCGATAAAACTCCTACCATTAATTTTATTGGTGGGGGTGATTACACCTCCTCAGATGTTACTGTTCCAGCCGGTACTGTCGTGAAAGTTGGGATTACAGCCACCGCGAATACTAACAGCAACGCCAAGCTGGTAAAATTCAAGGTTACTCGTACATTTAATAATGTACCCGAAACTGTAATCGATTCGACTCTTAACAACTTGAGCAGTTTTACCTATACAAGAAATATTCAGGCTCGTACCGAAGCCGGCACCGAACGCTGGTCCTTCGAAATTACCGATAAAAACAATCAGAGTAATTCAGTAGCTCTGAATATTACAACACAACCAGTAGTTAATATTTATACCGCTATTTTGATGGGTGGACAACTCAATGTTACCATTGGAAGCTTTTGGAGTTCAGTCGATAATAAAGTAATGAAACAAGCCGAAGCTGTTTTAAATCAGAATAAAGTAGATTTTCTCTACTTTTACGGAGAAACCAACAAGGCGACTATAGCCGCTACCGACGACGATCAGGCTGCTATTGCCTGGAATAATATATTCGATAATTGGACCGTAAAAAATGCCACACGTTTTAAAAAGGTTAGTGGTATTAACTGGAATGCAGTAACCGAATATGATGATGCATTAATTGCTGAAAATGCTACCAATCTTGTCGATTCAAGAGCAAATCTCCTTGAGGTGGGCGATATCGTAGCTTTCCAAACAGCCACTACTTCAGCCAATCCGGGTAAAAAGGGATTATTCAAAGTAATGGAGATTGCTGGTACTGTTGGCAACGACCGGACTATAACCCTCGAGGTTAAAATTCAAAAATAATCCTTAATACATCTTTAGAATCTGTAAAAACAAAGGGGAGGTTCCATCGAGCCTCCCTTTTCTATAACCACATAAACAACTTGTATTATTTTATCCCAATTCATACCCTGGGAAAATCATAGAAACTTTTGATATTAGATTTCTTCGGGGAAACCTTTATATTTATTTTTATTTAATCTAATGAGTTAGAATTTTTCTAGAGAGCTAAGCCTAATCCTATGTAGAGATTAAAGTTGCGGTTATTCTTCTTGTCGATCCAAACTTCTTCCTTATCGTTCAAAATGGGTTCTTTCAGTATATTAGTAAAACCATAATTGTATCTTGCTCCTCCTAAAATCTGCATAGGACCAATGGAATAAGAAACCCCCATCCCAGCAGTTAGACCCATATCAGTTTCTTTTGTATTGGACTTTAAATCATATACTTCGTCGAAATGCTCTTCGATCCATTCGCCTTGAGCACCGGGTGTCTTTTGAAAGCCCTTCTTTGTTTCTTCTGCCTTTAATAAAAAGCCAAAATAAGGCCCGGCTTCAATTTGAAAGGCAATAAGGTTGATTCGTAAAAGTAAAGGAATGCAAAGATAATCAAAATGTTCGTTGTAAATTCCATCAAAACTGGCATTGATATATGGCAGGGGAGGAGTTCCATACTTTATCCCTTTAGGTTCGTAGTTACATTCTATCTGAAAAGAAACCAATGGAATGAGTTTGCAGTTGATATATCCTCCAAAAGTCGTAGAAGTCCTTATATCACTTGTATTCGAATAAATATCCTTACCCAATCCATCATAGCCAAGACTCGAAAAATTATATCCAGCTTTTAGCCCAAATTTTTGAGACATGCTCAAAATAGGTAGTAATAATATGCATAAAAGCAAAAATAAGGTCGAAAGATTTTTTTTCATACGAAAATAAATTTCGATAGATTCGGCTACTTTGCAAGATTACGAAAATCTCTCTTAATTCTGAAAAATACGAGTCAGTTGTTCGAAAAGATTTATTGCTAAAGCCGGTTTAAGTACTATCGTAAAGACAATTCCATAAACTCCTCCCCAAAAATGAGCATCATGCCCTATCTGGCTATCTCCTTTCTTCGACATAAACCATGAATAAATCAAATAAGCTGCACCAAACAATATGGCTGGAAAGCTTATTGGAATAAATATGAAACGCAAAGACATAAAAGGATTAAAGATGATAGCCGAAAAAATGATTCCACTTATGGCACCACTTGCACCTACTGCGTTGTAAAAAATATTTCCCTTATTCTTTTGATAGGCCGATACAACTGATATGGCTAATCCACCCAAATATAGCATGAGATAATAATAGGAAGCCTTTCCTCCAAAAAAATATCCAAAATAGCTCTCAACCAGTAATCCAAAATTATACAAAACATACATATTTATAATTAGGTGTAGCCAGTTTGCATGGACAAGGCCGTAAGTTATAAAGCGCCACCCTTCGTTTGCCTCATAAATATGAAATGCATTGAATTTCAACATGTCCATAAATTTTGGTCGATAAAAGGCCATAATGGAAATTGGGGTGGTAATTGCTATAATGATAATGGTCATCTGCATAAGTTCTGCCGAAGATTTATTTACCTGTCTTAATTTGTCCAGTTCTATAATCAAATTGAGAACCCCAAAGGCTGTGCGGGATAAAAAATATGAAGAAAGTGAAAATTGAAGCGAGTATGGGCCATAATCTGTTCGAAGAATCTTTTTTTAATTGCAGGGTGGCAATAAGCCAGAATATAATCGCTGCAATCGTCTTGTTGTCGGTGAGGTCATTCCCGATTGGCCAGCCTGTCCAGAATTGACCAAAAGCAAATTTTTGAACCAGGGGGCCAAATACTAATCCTCCTATTGTTAAGAGTATGGTCGATAGCAAAGCCAGTCTGTAGGTATTGTTCCCTTTCACCAGAGCTTCCAGGCCGGCTCGTAGTGATAAGAGCATGGCAGCAAACATCAGCAGAATATGAGGAATAAGTATAAAGGGAGGAACATCTCCCTTGAATCTTATCGTAACAGGCTTTGGGGTTAAATGGTATATGCCATTGTTTTTCATTAGAATAACGTCGTATTCGAGTTTCCCTGCAGGAGGCTGATGGGGCATGTATCCCACCAAATCCTTTCCCAACCTCACTAAACTATCATTTTCCCATGTTTCTGTGGCATTGATCTTCTTATATGCTATTATGCCATGAATGGATGTATCGGGAATTGAAAGAACTATCCTAGCATCAGCCTTACTTCCATGACTACGGATTAATTTGAAGAGATAAGAAGTTCCTTCTATTTCTATTTTGGCCTGTACTGGATGAGTTGGCCCTGTAAGACGTTGATATACAGAGGCAGCCGTCATTATAATGAAAGAGATAATCCAGAGAAGGGCATTTTTCGACTTCGAGTTTTTTTTCATAATGTATTCAATGCGTTGAACCTAATAATGAATTCGAGGGGCAAGCATTCGCAGTTTCGGATGGTTCGATCTGAAGAGTAACATGCTGGATATTATTATTATCGATCAACCATCTCTCGATTTTTTGTCTTATTTGATCGGCTTCATGTATAGAAGGATTTTTCGCAAGTCTTAAATGAGCTTCGAAATGGATGGTTTTATCGTCAAGCTGCCAGATATGCACATGATGGATATTGTCTATGCCTTCCATTTTTTCGATCTCGCGTTGTATTTTCAGAAGATTGATATCCGTAGGAGAAGCCATCATCAGAATATCAGTAGAACGTTGCAGAACCGACCATGTTTCTTTGATGATATATAAGCTTATGATGATGGTAATCAGGGGATCGATAAAAGTGAGTTTCGTCAGCTCTATAAGCAGAGCTGCAATGATAACTGCTACCGACGAAAGAGTATCTCCAACGAGATGAAGGTAAGATGATCGAATGTTCAGGCTTTGAGAAGAAGGTTTCTTTAGTAATATCATGCCTGCTAAATTTGCTCCCAATCCTATAAGGGCAACTATCCCCATGGTATCGACCTTAATTTGTACAGGGCGGAAGAATCGAATAAAAGCCTGAACGATTAAAAATAGTGTGATGCCAGCTAAAATGGTAGCATTAATGAAAGCGGCCAAAATTTCAGCACGATGATAACCAAAAGTATTACGAAGGCTAACTTTCTTCTTAGATAATTTAAGGGCGAAATAACTGATAATTAACGATACACTATCGGCCAAGTTATGAACGGAGTCGGAGATCAAGGCCAATGAACCCGATATAATTCCTCCCACCACTTCCACCATTGCAATCATCAAATTTAAACCAATCGTCAATCCCAGACGTTGCTGAGAGGTATTCTGAGTATGGGCGTTATGCGTGTGGGGTCGATGGTTCATGAGAGGAGAACGATTTTTATTATAGTAAGTTTTTCGAGATGACAGTTAATTTAAGAATATTTCTTTGATGGTCAATAATCGATGATAGCCTCGTAGGCTGCTTGATGAATTCGGGTTCGGATGTTGAGTTTATTGATCATTTCATTTTCATCGGAGGGATGGATACGATTGCTTAAAAAAACATAAATCAGGTCGTGATCGGGATCAGCCCATACATAAGTACCTGTAAACCCAGAATGGCCAAAACTTTTTGGAGAGGCTAAGGAACAAACTGAGCTGCTGCTGGATTTGAAATTTTTTGGAGGTTTATCGAAACCCAGTCCACGACGATTATTATTTCCATCTTCGACATTAGAAGTAAAATAATTGACGGTTTCTTTTTGAAAAAATCGAATATGATTATACTCACCTTTCCAGAGGAGCATTTGCATAATACGCGCCACATCGAAAGCATGAGCAAATAGGCCAGCATGTCCCGAAACACCTCCTAACATGGCGGCAGCCGGATCATGCACATACCCATGAAGAAGTTGTTTGCGAAATTCTGTATCGACTAACGTAGGGGCAATCCGCTCGTGCCCAAACCATCTCAAAGGATTATAAACCATAGTAGATAAACCTAAAGGATGATAAAAATTGGTGTACAGATAGTCTTCGAAAGGTGTTTTGGTTAGATTTTCATATCCAAACTTTAACAAAATAAAACCTAAATCGCTGTATTTATATAGACCTTTCTGGCTTAAAGGAGTATGGTCAATAATAGAAATTATGGTATCTATATAATCATTCCGCAAAAATAAATTTTTGGCTACCGGGACTTCAAAACCAGGTTCAGTTTGAGTACGATAATATTTCTTGCTGGGAACCCCGTTTTCCAAGGTGGCTTTATAATAAGCGATCCATGGGAATAAACCGGCTTGGTGATACATAATATCGGTGATTTTTGTATTTCGCAGTTTACGGTTTTTCAAGTTGGGTAATAAGTCTTTTAACTCCGTGTCATTATCGATTTTATGTTCATCATATAGTTTCATGGTAACCAGCGTAGTGGCTGCAATTTTTGTAATGGAAGCCAGATCGTATAAGTCGCTATTTTTTACAGGTACTCGATGAGTAACATCAAGATATCCAAATGATTTGTAGTAGAACACTTTCCCATGATGCGCCAATAGAATCTGGCATCCACTGTAAGCGCCTTTTTTAATTCCTTCGAGGGCTATCTCATCCACTTTATTAAGTTTGCCTTCATCTACATCAACTTCCGATGGAGTTGCAAAGCCAAGCACCTGTGATGCTTCAGTTTCTATGCCAGTACCCGAGGATACATTATTATCGATAGAGACCGGGAGATGACCGCGAATGGCATTATCTCCATATAATGCATTTGCTGCCAGTTCACCTGTAATGGAATTGTTCTGGTAAGTGATGATAATCGATTGATGGTTCAATAAAGGCCCGAAATAACTGGCAATGTAAGGACAACCAAAAAGAACTAGTATTCCGGGTATATTTTTAGGCAAGGCGTTGATGAAAGAATGAAAATCTTTGTCGAGCCCATAATTTTTCGAAGCAAACGTAGAAGGGGGTGCTATGGTAGTTATGAGCAAGTCGTACTCCTTGATGCTATCGAAGATTTGCCGAATCGCCACAGTATCTGCCAATGAAGGCAGTATGAATTTTTCGTGAGGGAATAAAATCTTCATTTGTTCGCCAAAAGCCTGATTTTCGGCAAATACGGGAACATATAGAATTTTATAATAATTTACTGGATTTATTGGAACTGGAACAGGCTCATTGATTAGCGTAAGTGAGCCTTTAAAAGCATCCCTGATAATAGTGGAATAATAAGGTTGGTTTAAATCCTGTAAAAGGTTTGTGGTTTTTATTGGTTGAAAGTCATGAAGGCCAGCTTTATACTTATGAGCTAATACCCGTTTGCATTTTTCTTCCAGAAATTGATAAGGGATTATGGTTGAATCGATAGCGTTTTTAATTTTCTCGATAGCCGCTTTTATGTTTTCTGGCAATAGGAGGATATCGTTGCCAGCTATGAAAGCAAGCCATTCTTTTTCACCAGCTTGTTTATAATTTCCAGCTCCTTTCATGTCGAGTGCATCGGTGATGATAAGTCCTCGAAAACCCATTTGTTCTCTCAGCAAATGATTAACAATGACAGGAGAAAGGCTTGCGGGTAATGTATTCACCGTGTCGAGCGAAGGTATTAAAATGTGAGCGACCATAACGGCATCGGTAAGAGAAAGATTATAAGCGAAAGGAATCAATTCGTTGGTTTCAAGATCTTGAATTTGTTTTTTAATTTCGGGTAATCCATTGTGTGAATCGGTTTCAGTATCTCCATGTCCCGGAAAGTGTTTCAGGGTTGTCATAATGCCAGCCTGTTGCATCCCCTGCATCAATAGAGAGGCGTTATAAGCCACTTGTTGAGGGTTTTCTCCTATCGAACGATAATTGATGACAGGGTTATGGGGATTATTGTTCACATCGACTACGGGCGCAAAGTTGAGATGAACGCCCAATCTTTTGCATTGCTGCCCGATGGCCAGTCCGATCTGGAAAATGAGAGAATCATTGCATAGAGCACCAAGCGTCATTAAATTAGGGAAAGCAATTATACTGTCGAGACGCATGGCTGGACCGTTTTCGGCATCCATCGAGATCAGCATTGGGGTTTGCGAAAGTCTTTGCCAGCGATTGGTTAAAATTACTTGCCTGTAAGGCCCCCCCTGGAAAAAAGTGAGTCCTCCGGGTTTATATTGTGCAATAAGCTGATCGATCGATTTATAGTAATCTTCGTCTTTATTACTATAAACCCTTATGCTCATCAATTGAGCTATCCTTTGTTCGGTTGTCAAGCTCCTATACAC
Organism: Bacteroidetes bacterium ADurb.Bin012; assembly: GCA_002071415.1. Classification (GTDB taxonomy): domain Bacteria; phylum Bacteroidota; class Bacteroidia; order Bacteroidales; family TTA-H9; genus TTA-H9. The sequence goes on along the minus strand of MWFC01000009.1, from coordinate 7,178 downwards.
TGAATCAATCCATCTAAGAGAATCGTGCTGCAAGACAAATTCCGAGGAGAAATCTTTACTCTCTGACTGGAACGATATTAAAAGCAAAAAAAATAGAATGATCTTTGAAAAAACTTTATTGATCGAATTATTTTTCATAAGAAGCAGATTGAATAATTTCAACCTCGGCAAAAGTAATGAATTAGTTTTGTTGCATACTTTTACCGTAATTTGGCCGTTTTGAAAATAAGTATCAAGAAGGATGAAATAATCAAATTTGACCTTAAAAATAGAAGTAGTTTTGCCAAAGGAGGATGATAAACGACTTTTGAATCTGTTAGCTCAGGAAAAAACCAAAAATTATGGTTTTGAGCTCTTAGTAAAAACCTATCAGGAACGGATATACTCTATCGTCAGACGCATGGTCATAAGACATGAAGATGCCAATGATATTGTTCAGGATGTTTTCGTAAAGGTTTGGCAAAATTTGGACAACTTCAGACAGGAATCATCTTTATATACATGGATTTACCGTATTGCGGTGAATGAATCATTGAGGCACTTAAAAAGCAGGAAAGTCAAGATTTTTTCGTCCGATGTGGATGTCCAGAAACACCTCGAGCAACTGATTGATAATCCATTACATTTTAATGGCGATCAACTCGAGGCCAAGCTTCAGAAGGCCATTCTAAAACTACCACCAAAACAACGTTTGGTTTTTAATATGAAATATTATGAAGATTTGACTTACGAACAAATGTCGGCAATATTGGGTACTTCGGTTGGTGCCCTCAAGGCGAGTTATCATCTGGCCATTAAGAAATTAGAACATTATCTGGATATATATTAAACCTTTTTTCTGTATTATTGTCAAACAAACTGAGAAGAGGGTACAAGAAATGAAAACCAAGAAGGAAATCGATAGGGAAATTTCTGAAAAACGGCTTGAGTCTCGTTTTGGGAAAAAAAATTCTTTTCCTGTTCCTGAAGGTTACTTTGCCGACCTTCCCCAAAACATCATACAGAAAATTAAATCGGAACAAACTTTTACCCTTTCTTTCGATCATTCCCCTCGTACTCAAAGAAGATGGTTGATCCCAGCCATTACTATAGCTGTGGCTGCTTTTATCGGAGCTTTCTTCTTATTCAAGCCCCTTACTACTCAGGTAAACTCAATCGACAAACAAGTGGTTTCGAAGGGAGATATTCAAAACGATGCTTCTGACTACTATTACATTTCTCACATTTTGTATAATTTACCTTATGACCATTTATTGAATGCTATAAATAAAGAAGATGATACTTACCTCGACAGCGTCATCTATTCGAGAAGCTTGATCCCCGACGGAACGCTCAAAGAAGAGGAGGTTATAGATTATTTGTATTATCACATGTCGATTTATGATATAACACAATTTTAAAACTATGAAAGCTCAAAGAATGATGAAAATACTGGGATGTGGATTGCTGAACTTAGCATTCTTTGCAGTACCTATTATTACCTTAGCTCAGCCTCCTCAAGATAACCCCGACAAATGGGAACAAATAAAAGCCCAAAAAATTGCTTACCTCAGTGCAAAGCTCGAGCTGAAGCCTTCCGAAAGCCAGAAATTCTGGCCCGTTTATAATGAATACTCCGAAAAACGTGATAAATTGCTCAATGAAATTTATCCTAAACTTTCGAAACAGGAATTAGACAGACTCATGATGCTTTCCGATAAGGAAGCTGCTCAAAGAATGGATGAATACTTCATTAAACAAACGCAATTGCTTGATCTGGAAAAGAAATACAATGCTTGTTTTCGCAAGATTTTACCCGATAGTAAAGTGTTTAGGCTTTATATGGCCGAAATGATGTTCAAAAAAGAATTATTGGACGATATGCGCCGCTCGAAACACGGGCCGAAAGAAGAATATTAGCAGTGAATCGGGATATCTTGCTGATCAGATTTTTTTATTTTGTGCCATTTGAAATCGTTTCATAGCTTATCCGCTAATAAATAATCTAATCGGGTGGTATTAAACCCTGTGAAGGTGGATTCTTAGGTGAAGGTCGGTTTTGTTCTTCAGGGTTTCTGGCATCTATATCTTTCAGTAAAATAAGCTTCCCATCGGAAAAAAGATAGGCATCCAGAATATTCGCCGCGGCTACATTGGCTCCTACTGTCGGTTCATATACCAGACGATTCATCACAATCATGGCTTCTTCTTTGATGACAGGTTTGCGTTTATACCATACCTTCTTCCGATAATGTTGTTTTTCATATCTTAGGACAAAATAACTCCCCGAAGCATATTCGAATATTAGACGAGTTTTGGGTGATTGATCGAAAATTTTATCTCCGAATCGAGGCAAGTGATCATCATCAAAACTTAGCACCTCGATGATTTTTCTTTGTATGCGGCCGTTGCCTCCATCCCAGCCCAGCAGGACATAGAATTTACCTTTCTCCGATTTGAATTCCAATAGTTGATAGTACAAAGCGCCATACCAGTTTTCAGGCCTGGTTATGAGAGTTTCGGGATTTTTGATCTCATCCGATTTGTCTTTCAGTGGATAAACCGATAATTTTGAATCGGGTGTATTCTTAGCTACTAGTAGCCCATCATAAAAATAACCTCCTGTCGAAAGAGGAATATTCCATGTGATCAATAGAAAAGCTGAGTCTGTGGGCATCAATGCCGAGAGTCTTATTTCTTTGGGCAGTTTGAGAGAAAGGCACTGAGTTGTGGTAAAACTTTGAGAAAGAATCTCCTTTACTTTGAGCGATGCAACCCTTTGCACACTGTCGCTCTCGCCCCTTAGCATTATCTGCCAATATGCAAGCAAAGTATCCTGATTCGGGTGCACTTTTTGAGCCTTAATGCTTTGATTTGAATATAAATTCACCAAAACAGGCAGGAAGAGATATAATAGGGTTCTTTTCATATCATCTTGATGTGGAGGCGAGTGACAATTTAAAATATTACTTCATAATCTCTTAGCTTTGCAAAAGTAAAGATTTAAAAATGACAAAGGCAGAACGTTTATTTATATTGAAACGTTTGGGAAATCTGTTGAGGTGGATTACCCTGACAGGTGTTTATTTTACTCCGTCTGATGAAGAAATCGAGTTATCAAAGAAATTGCAAAGAATAATCGATGAAAATCATCATTTTAATCTCTGGTTTGATCCTTTTCATGTAAAATATTCACTTTCTGCGCTTGGATTGATGCTCGACGAAACGAGACTCGAAAATTGGGCTAACCGCTATATTATTCCCGAAGATAGAATCAACAGGAAAACTATTGCCGTAGTGTGCGCTGGGAATATACCAGCAGTCGGGTTTCACGATTTTTTATGTGTACTCGTATCGGGTCATAACATTCTGGTGAAATTATCCTCCGACGACCTCCTTTTGTTGCCTTGGTTTTCTGAATTTCTGCATAACACCAATCCTGAATTCAAGAATATCATCACCATCACGGAGGGTACAATTTCGGGCTTCGATGCGGTAATAGCCACAGGTTCGAACAATACTTCCAGGTATTTCGAATATTATTTTGGGAAATATCCCCACATATTTCGAAGGAATATGAACAGCATTGCCATTCTTGATGGACAAGAATCGCCACAGGAACTTTCGGGTCTTGTCGATGATATTTTAATCTATTATGGCCGTGGGTGCCGTAATGTTTCCTTCCTGCTCGTTCCTGAAAATTATGATTTCTCACCTTTGCTCGATGCCTTTCGGAAATATTCTCATTATGCCTATCATTCGAAGTTTTATAATAATTACGAATACAATAAGGCTGTGATGTTGGTGAATCGCATCCCCTTCTATGATATAGGTTTCATGCTGCTAACTTCCCACCCCTCCATTCAAAGTCCATTGGCAGTGATTCATTATCAAACATATAAAAAATCGGATGAGATATACTCTTTCCTCCATTTTAACAGGGATAAGATTCAACGTAATGTCAGTCATATTCAGGGAATTCCCATTAAAGTGGATTTTGGAAAATCACAACAGCCTGCTCTGGATGACTATGCTGATGGGGTTGATACGATGAAGTTTCTGGAGAATTTATAAAATATTCTGCTCTTCATATTTTTTGTTATTACAAAATTTTGTACCTTTGCCGCCCGAAAAGTTCAATAAAAATATGAAAAAAGATATTCATCCTTCCGATTATCGTTTGGTTGTGTTCAAGGACATGTCGAACGATTATGCATTTTTATGCCGTTCTACTGCTAAATCAAAGGAAACCATTATTTGGGAAGATGGTAAAGAGTACCCTTTAGTTAAGGTTGAAATTTCACATACTTCGCATCCCTTTTTTACGGGGAAACTTACTCTTGTTGATACTGCGGGAAGAGTGGATAAGTTCAAGAGCAGGTATCAGAAACATTATCAATCCAAACAAAAATAGATTATTGCATAAGAAAATTTAGTTCAACCAGCTTGTGTCAGGCTGGTTTTTTTAATATATTGACCTGCGCCATAGGTCAAGGGTTCGAAACCAGGGATGTTTTGTGAAGAAATTTATTTTTTCCAGAGAGGATTCTGACCATAAAACCAATTAAAATTCAATGATTTATGACTATCTTTGAAATAGTAATGATGCATTGGTTAATTATTTGTGAATAAAAAATTACTTTATTCAACCTTTGAATTATAATTTTGTCTGATAATTGTAGTTAGAAATAGATGACAGGTGTTCTTGTTTTATAATACACTCAAATCGTTAGTATAAAGTTATGAATTACATTCTTTTTGATGATTATTCGCGCAACAATCTTTTGCCTTTGACTTTTTTGAGGCCTGTGGCTGATTTACTGACAGGGATACTTACCATACGTCAGAAATGGGAATATTATTTAGGAGACAGCACTTCGAGTCTTACCGAGGATTATTTAATCGAAAAATACCCTTTATACAAGGGGAAGAATAATATTCTCATCAATGGATCCGTTTTGCCTAGCGATGAGCTAATAAAAGCCATTCGAGGTTTACAGCCCAATCAGGCTTTGATAAATAAGGATGCCATCATTGCTCTGCATGTTCCTTTGGAAAATCTGGATAAGATTGGTGAAGGAGACACCGAGGGTATCGAAGAGATCGATACAGATATAGATATCATCAAAATCAATTATTTATGGGATTTATTCTTGAACAATGCGAAACAAATCGAAGCCGATTATGCTATGCTGACCGTAGGAAGTAAATCTATCGAGCCAAGTAAGAGTAATCATATAATTGCTCCTGAGAATATTTTTATTGAAGAGGGGGCATTGGTGGAAAATTGCAATTTGAATGCTACAGATGGTCCCATATATATTGGGCACAATGCACAAATTTGGGACGGAGCAAGCCTGAGAGGCCCTATTGCTGTGGGTGAGCATGCCATCGTAAAAATGAATGCAATCATTTATCAAGCCACTACTATCGGTTCTTATTCAAAAGTTGGAGGCGAAGTGGAGAATTCTGTCATCATGGCCTACTCCAATAAGCCTCATTCAGGATATTTGGGCCATTCGATAGTAGGTCAATGGTGTAATATTGCAGCAGGAACCAATGTGGCTAATCTCAATAATACCTATAAAACTATTAAGATGTGGAATTATCCTCAATCTCGCTTTATAGATACTGGATTACAGTTTTGCGGGCTTGTATTGGGCGATCATTCCAAAACAGGAATCAACACTACCTTTAATACGGGTTCGGTAGTGGGCATTAGCTCGAATGTGTTTGGTGCCGGATATCAACGCAATTTTGTACCATCTTTCGTATGGGGAGGCCCTAGTACAGGTTATTCAGGCTACGATTTCGAAAAGGCCATAGAAACCGCAAAGGAAGTCTATAAACGACGCGGTATTGAACTCACCGATGTCGACTTCAAAATCCTCCAACATGTATACGAAATCACAAAGAATAATATAAGGCTTTAATTTCACACCCAAATAAAAATGAAATCGGTATCTCTGAAAGTCTTCTGCCGAGATACCGATTCTTTTGTAAAGCGAAATATGATCTCAGGTCTTATTCTGCTTTTTTCTTGCTTTTTTTTTGAAGCTTGTCAGAAAGAACTGATTCGACTTCAATGGGGTTTGTAATAGCGTGCTTCTTTTTCTTTTTAGGCCGGCGCACTCCATACGTTCCAATGACGATTTTTCCTCTTCTGCTTTTCTCCTGTTTTCCGCAATGCAACACCCTAAAAATTTTTACAAACAATTCGGTACAGTTCGGCCTGCTCCTCATCCATGTTGAGAAGTTTCGATTTTGTTTGTTTTGATTCGGGCAATGTATAGGTGATTTGATACATGTTTTGTGTCAACTCTGTAGCCCTCTTTAGAGAGATAGCCGATTTCTCTTCGTATAGGACTCTTTCCAGCTCCTTCAGTATACAATAGGCCGTAAAAGCAATGCAAATATGTGCTTCTATCCGATTGCGTATCCTGTGATAGATGGGACGTATGCGTAAATCCGTCTTGGATATGCGAAAAGCTTTTTCAATCTGCCAAAGATTTCGGTAATTTTCCATTACTTCCTTATCCGATAACTTCGTATTGGTCAGATAACCTTTGATACCATCCCATCGCCCGTCATTATCGTACTTCTCATAATCGATTTCTATCGTAATATCACCGCTCAACTTCAGATATTTGTTATATCCCCGGTTGTTGATATTCGATTTAGTCAATTTGCCCGATTTGATCTGCTTTTCAAGCCTGGCTAAACCTCGTTTGCGGTTGTACGCATCTTTTTTGGCTCTGCAGGCTGAATAGTTCACTACCAATCGGGTATTGCCCGATTTTTTCATGCTCACCGTCATCCCATCGCTAAATTCCGTAGCCAGTATTTTCCCCTTTACCCTTTCACTCTCATTTTTAACCCTTGCTCCAAGAATATATTCATAGCCATTCGCTTCCAATGCATTGATGTTTGCTTTGGAGAGAAGTCCTGCATCGGCTACCACGATAGGTTTGTCTAAATTGAACTTGCGACTCATTTCCTCAAGAAAGGGTATCAGGGTATGCCCTTCACTGATGTTCCCTTCAAAAATATTATAGCCAATCGCATAACCTCCCAATCCAACCAGCAGCCCCAGATAGATTTGCGGACATTGATGCTTGCCATCTTTACTGAAACCGATCTTGCGCAAGTCATCTTCATCACCGGCTTCAAAGTACAACGTCGTCAGGTCGTAGAACACG
>MWFC01000008.1 GCA_002071415.1 Bacteroidetes bacterium ADurb.Bin012 | reverse complement strand
TTTTCCCTTGCGTCACCCATTCGGGTGATGCAAAAATCACAAATATCTCATTGTGTGATTGTTGTAAAAATGTCTTTTAAAATGTGTCGAAGTCAGGAGTAATGATACGGGTGTTTTACGATAGTTCCATCACCAATCCCTATGTCTCCAACCAGTATTCTACCCGAACTTCGATGGGTGGTATCAGTTTGAGATTTACTCTGGCCCAATAAATTTCAACAAGATTTCAAAGCCCCATTTGCTTCAAGGTTTCTTCCACCAGCTCGAAAAGCTCTTCTTTTGTTCCGTTGTTCAAAAATTTATAATCGGCAAGGCTGATGCAGAGTGTAATATTTTGATGATGAGGTTCATCCGATTGCATTTCTCTGCGTTCGCTGGCTAAGAATTCTTCGAAGGTGATTTGATCGGTTTCAGAATTCCTCTGTTTTATTCGTTCGTATCGGATTTCGGGGTCGGCATCGATGGCAAACAAGGTGAAATTTCCTTTCTGGCGTAGTGAATAAAATTCGCCAGGGGTTCTAATACTTTCGATGACTGCATTGCAGCCTTTCGCTAGTGCCTTTTCATACAGGCAATCAATGATGTAGGAAGGGCCAAATTTTTCTCTTAGCTGGTTTGCACACAGGGTGTAATTATCTCGATTTACAGGTTTATTTTGCATGAGCAGAATTTCTTTTAAAAATTCTCTGACCGAGAAATGGGCAAATCCCTTTTTATCTTTCAAATATTCAACGATGGTGCCTTTGCCGGCTCCTAAAGTTCCTGTAATTCCTATAATATGCATCATTATAAATGGTCTGTGAGTTTTACTTGCGTATCGTCTATCAATTGTTTTATCCATGTTGCCGGAGGCGAATGGGGAACAAACTGTCGAATCTTTATGAGCATGTCGGAAGCATCATTAGCTACTATGAGATTTTCCCGATGTTGCTCAATGATAAAACCTGCATCGGTAGCATGATCGAGAAAAGTGAGAAGAGGGTCGTAATAATGGTTTACATTGAGGATGCCAATGGGTTTATTGTAAATATCGAGTTGAAGCCATGAAAGTGATTCGAACAATTCATCGAGCGTACCGATACCTCCAGGCAGGGCAATAAAAGCATCGGATAACTTTCCCATTAGTTCCTTACGTTCGGCCATAGATTCGCAAGTATAAACCTGAGTCAATCCTTGGTGAAGAATTTCTTTCCTTGCAAGGAAACGAGGCATAATTCCAATGACTTTCCCCGATTCCTTCAAGCAAGCATCGGCTAAAGCCTTCATGGTTCCTAAGTTGGAACCTCCATACACCAAGGTTATACCTGCTTGGGCTATTTCTTTTCCCAGATTTTCTGCCATTTGTCTGTAAATGGCATGATCCCCCATACTTGAACCGCAAAAAACACCAATGTTATGAATCTCCATCTTATTAAGCTGAATGAGCAAAGTTAGGAAAACCCTGTTAATTTGCACTAAAACCTGCTGGTTCGTAAAAATCATGTATGAGTTCTTAACTTTATGAAGAATTGAAATGCCATGCTGCTTCGATTGAAAAATAGTATTTTTGTTGTGATAATTCATAAACATGCCGACACTCTATCCTTTGAAGTTCAGGCCCATATATAAGGATAAAATATGGGGCGGACAACGATTAAAAACCCTTCTGAATCATGATTTCAGTCCTTTACCAAATTGTGGCGAAGCTTGGCTGATTTCGGGCATCGAAGAGAATAATTCTATAGTTTCCAATGGTTTTTTGGCCGATAATGAATTGAATGAACTGGTGGAGGTTTATATGGATGAGCTTATGGGTGAATCGGTGTTCGAAAGATATGGAAATGAATTTCCTTTGCTTTTGAAGCTTCTGGATGCCAATGATTGGCTGAGTATTCAGGTTCATCCAAATGACGAAATTGCCAAGGCAAGGGGATTGTCTGGTGGTAAAACCGAAATGTGGTATATTATCCATGCCGAAGCAGGTTCTGAATTGATTGCTGGCTTTAAGAAGAAAATCTCGCGATTTGAGCTTCAGCAGTTGATTCATCAGAAACGCATTTCTGAAGTCTTGAATTATGAAACGGTAAAGGCAGGAGATGTTTTCTACATGCCTGCAGGGCGCATCCATTCTCTTGGCCCAGGAATCGTATTGGCCGAAATTCAGCAATCGAGCGATACAACCTATCGAATTTATGATTGGGACCGTGTAGATGACAATGGCCAAAGCCGGCAACTTCACCTCGATGAAGCCATCGATGCGATCGATTTTAACCTGTATACCGATTATAAAACAAAATATACTATTATTCCCAACAGAACCACACATCTGGTTCAATCTCCCTATTTTACTACCAATCTACTGTATCTGAATCATCCCATCGAGAAGGATTATGGATATATCGATTCCTTTGTGATTTTACTGGCGGTTGAAGGAGAAGTCGGAATATCTGACGAAACTGGTAATTATTCTTTGCGTACAGGCGAAGCCATGCTTTTACCTGCTATTACCGAAAAAGTAATCTTTACTACAGCAACGCCTTCAGCCTCTATATTGGAAACTTTTATCGATTTGGATTAAATCATACTTATTTCCATTTTATGTTAATTCATTTTTATAGAACAACATAGACTTTATTTGCAATCGAATGGTTTGCTACGTTTCGGTTTTGTCCTCATGTTATGCAATAATAAACAGCAGAGAGTTTTTAAATTACGGGGAAATGTTGTAGTTTTGTAGTATCGATGAAATGAAGTTTAGCTGATTTATCAACCCATAAAAACCATTGAATTATGATGACGGAAAAAATTTCGGATAAATTAAAGCCTGGAGTAGTAACAGGTGAAGGAGTAAGTGAAATATTTCGTATTGCTAAGAACAACCAGTTTGCCTTACCAGCGGTCAATGTCGTAAGTTCGCACACTATTATTGCTGCCTTGGAGGCTGCCAGAGAGGTTCATTCTCCCATCATCATTCAGTTTTCGAATGGAGGTGCAGCATTTTTAGCAGGTAAAGGTTTGTCGAATGAAGGTGAGCGGGCAGCCATACTCGGGGCTACTATAGGTGCCAAATATATCTGGCATCTTGCCGAGGCCTATGGTGTTCCTGTAATCATACATACCGACCATGCGGCAAAGAAATTGCTTCCCTGGATTGATGGCCTTCTCGAGGTTGGGGAAGAACATTTCAGGAAGTATGGAAAGCCTTTATTCAGCTCCCACATGCTCGACCTTTCCGAAGAACCACTCGAAGAAAACATTGATATTTGCAAGAAATATCTCGAAAGAATGAGCCGCTTGGACATGACTCTGGAAATCGAACTCGGGGTTACCGGCGGTGAAGAAGATGGAATCGACCATACAGGCATTGAGAATGCCCGCCTTTATACCCAACCCGAACACGTCGCCTATGCTTATGAGCAGCTTCTAAAAATCAGTCCGAATTTTACCATAGCCGCTTCATTCGGTAATGTGCATGGCGTTTATAAGCCGGGTAATGTTATATTGAGGCCTATCATCCTTCATAATTCTCAACAATACATCGAGAAAAAACTCAATACTCCGCCCAAACCCGTAAATTTTGTGTTCCATGGTGGCTCTGGTTCGAGTCAGGACGACATTCGTGAAGCCATTAGCTATGGTGTAGTCAAAATGAACATCGATACCGATACTCAATGGGCGCAATGGTGTGGTATCTTGAATTATTATAAGAAATATAGCGGGTATTTGCAAAGTCAGATTGGAAATCCCGAAGGTGAGGATAAACCCAATAAGAAGTACTACGATCCACGCAAATGGATGCGCGAGGCCGAAATATCTATGGTAAACCGGTTGAAACAAGCTTTCGACGACCTTAATGCATTGAATAGATTTTGAAAATTGTTTTGAAAGCTAAGCTTCTAAATATAAAATAGCAAAATTATTTGCTTCCTGCTCTTCTTCCATATATCGTACAAGAGGAAAGAAGACATTTTACGAGTTATAAAAGGGCAGAGACAATGGCAAAGTGTGATGGAAAGGTTGTTTTAATGGTCGTGGATTTGCCTTATAATTATGAACTTCTCATAAATATTATTAGATTTCGGCGAGGATTTAGATAGTATGGGTTGAGAATGGCCCTAAGGCCACTCTTTATGTAGAAGATGAAAACAGCTCCTTTAGATATTTTTCGAGGAATATTGATTTACCTATTGAATGTTTATGTTGGCATGAAAACGATAAAGCACTTGAACCCGCAATTGTCTATTATCGCTCGAATGGCTTATGTTTATGAAGGTGAACAGGAATGAAGTCGTGAAAAAGGCTTGCATGATTATATCCTCGCAATTATGCGAAGGGAAATCCTTTTCGAAAAGATGGAAAATTTTCAGAGGTGATCGCAATTAGAAGAATCTTATCTCGACATAACACTAATCAAGTCTTTTGGGCGAATACTCATAACAGGAATAGGAGAACGGTGAATCATTTGTTCGGCGTAGGGGCCGAGAAATAAATTCTTGAACGAAGTGGTTTGATCGGTCATAATTACGATGAGGTTTGCATCCACTTTAGTAGCATATTCAATTGTAGCATCGGTTGGGTTTTTACATTTTACCGAAGTCATCAGGAATTTGATTTTGTTTTTTTCGAGATGTGCACAGGCTTGTTTTGCGTACTTGATTACCTTATCCTGAATTTCTTTCATGCTACTCTGGAATAGGGCCAGGACATGGATCTCGGCATCAAACAAGCTGGCCAAAAAGGTGGCATGTGGTACTTTTTGTCGAGTTGTAAGGGTTTCATCAATGGGAAGGACGATACGGCGCAAATCGCGTTCTGGTTTTACTCCTTCGCGTAGAGTTATTACCGGACAATTGGCCGAACAAATAATCCGGTAAGCATTGCTTCCAATCCATAATTCCTCGAATCCTGAACTGCCATGCGTGCCTGTTACAATCATCAAAGCATTGCTTTCATTGGCTTCGGTTACCACTTCTTTGTAAACCTTGCCCTCCCTGATCTTGTATAAAACCGAATTTTCGGGCAGCATAGGTTGAAATTTGCCTTTTAACTCCTCGAGTAATTGAGTGGCTTCATCAATAGGATCATGGTATTTGAAAATGGTTTTTTGATTTTGGTTTTTATTAAAAACATACACCAGTTTTAAATCGGTCATGGCATGTGCAGCAATACTTAAAGCATGTTCGGCTGCATTGACAGAACATTCCGAAAAGTCGACAGCTGCAATAATTTCTTTCATGGGTTTGGGTTTTAAGTTGCTTTAATTATTATGTGTAATAGTTATAATTTAATATTTTACAAAAATTCTACAATTTCTTAATTTTGAATTTTCTCGAAGTAAACATTATCGGGAACTATAAAGGCATTGGGAAAATCCTGAAGCAGAATTTGCCGAAAAGCTTCGGCCGACATTTTATCGCGAAAATCACCCACCCTAACTCTGTAGTAAGGTTCGTTGAAAGTTAAATAAGCTCCGTAATCCGGATAAAGTTCTTCGAATCGTTCTTTTATTCGATTAGCCAATGTACGGGCTTGATTGCCAGATTCGAAGTAGATTTGAATGCGATAGCCTTCGATGGTAGGTTGAAGTTGATTGATTTGAATATGCCTTTGAATAAGAGTATCGATCAGAGGGTCTTGTATAATTTCGACCTTTCCATTGAATTGTCCGAAAGAATGTAGAACGAAAGCGGCCAATAAAAGAATAAGCAATGATAATTTTTTCGACATTTTGGGCTTAAGCTTAGATTTTAGTGTTGGAATGCGAGCTGAGCACTGGTACTGAAGATTCCTTGATGACAATTCGGGCATTGGGCCCGAGTAGAGCTTGGCTTTCACCTAATTCTTGCTCGGTCATTATAGATATCAGATCGGCTTTAATATTTGTAGCGTAATCTAACAAGGTGGCAGTAATATTTCCTGTTTCATAGACAGTTAATTGACTCTTTACGTTGTATTTTTCCAGATATTTTAATGCTTCGTGGGTATTGGCTTCTGTTCTCATGCGTAAGGTGCGTAGTTTCTCGGTTAGAAGCGAAAGAACATGTACTTCGGCTTGAAAAATTCGAGCAAATTCAACTGTAATTCCTAACTTTTGCAAAGTATCAGGCGAATTGTCCACCGGCATAATGATTTTCTTGAGAGAAAATTTTACAGGAGAAACAAATCTAACGGTAATCACCGGACAAGGTGCATGGGTAACTAAGCGATAGGCATTGCTACCAATCCAGAATTTTTCGAAGCCACTTCCACCATAGGTTCCGGCAATAATCAGATCGGCTTCCTTTTGCCTGGCCAGATTGCATACTTCGGTGTATACCTTTCCTTTTCGAAGTTTGTATTCGAGTTTACCTGAAATTTTTTTTTGATATTTTTCGATTATTTCTATCATTCTTGCCTTGGCTTCTTCTCGCATATCGTTACTGGACGAAGCCATAAAGGGCAATTGGTTTACCTGATTATCGACCCAAACAAGAGTAAGATTCGATTTAGCTTTAGAGGCAACTCCCACGGCATATTTCAAGGCATAGAGTGCCCCCGCCGAGAAATCTATTGGTACGATGATATTTTTCATAATTCAGGAATTTACGCTAAGAGACTACAATCTAAACGATAAGGCCTAAGCACGAAAGGTAACATAAATAGATAAGCCGATGAGTTTTTCTGTATGTATAATCGATGAAAATCAATTGTTTGCATTTATCTAATGATCATAAAATTGATAAGGCTAATTTAAGGCAAATTATATTAGAAAGAATGGAATAGGCTTGAAAATGTTAATTTTGCTTAGGCGAAAAAGTGAGATGAATCAAAATTTGGATGCGAGTGGAAAGTCGTTGACTCCGGCCGAACGGGAAATTGAGAAGGTATTACGACCCTTGGAATTTTCCGATTTTGCCGGGCAAACGGGTATAGTAGATAATTTAAAAATTTTTGTGGCAGCCGCATATCAAAGAGGTGAGGCCCTTGATCATGTTTTATTGCACGGCCCACCTGGTTTGGGGAAAACTACTTTATCATACATTATAGCCAATGAGCTGGGGGTGGGGATTAAAGTAACCTCGGGGCCTGTTCTCGAGAAACCGGGCGATCTGGCAGGATTGCTCACTAGCCTGAGACACCGTGATGTTCTTTTTATAGATGAAATTCATCGTTTGAGCCCTATGGTGGAAGAATATCTCTACTCAGCCATGGAAGATTTCAAGATAGACATCATGATTGAAACCGGTCCGAATGCCCGTAGTGTTCAAATTCGGCTAAATCCTTTCACTTTGATTGGTGCTACAACACGTTCGGGGTTACTTACGGCTCCGCTCCGATCACGTTTTGGAATCAATGCAAGACTTACTTATTATACGGCCGATGTGCTCGAGAAAATTATCCTTCGCTCTTCGGGCATTTTAAAAGTAAAAATCGATGAGGAAGCTGCTATTGAAATCGCTCGCCGAAGCAGAGGTACACCTCGCATTGCCAATCTTTTACTGCGAAGAGTTAGAGATTTTGCGCAAGTTATTGGCGATGGCGTCATCAATATGAAGATTGCCACTTATGCCCTGAATGCCCTGAATGTGGATAGCCATGGGTTGGATGAGATGGATAATAAGATTTTGCGTACAATTATCGAAAAATTCGGCGGAGGGCCTGTTGGCTTGAATACTATTGCTACTTCCGTATCGGAAGATCCAGGAACTATCGAAGAAGTGTATGAACCCTTCTTGATTCAGGAAGGTTTCCTTCAGCGCACACCCCGAGGTCGTGAAGCTACGGAGCTTGCCTATAAACATATAGGTAAACTCCCTCCTTCGGTTCAAGGTCGCTTTTTTTAATAAATTGGCTTTCATGGATACTTTATCCATAAAATCGAAGATTCGTCAACAAGCTTTTGATATTGGCTTTTCCAAATGTGGCTTTGCAGTTAGTAGATTCCTCACCTCCGATTTTGAACATTATAAGAAGCAAATTGCCCTAGGATTCCATGCCGATATGCTGTATCTGGAAAAAGAGGCCGAGAAAAGATTCCATCCTTTACTCGTTCATCCCGACATTCGGACCGTTATTGTTCTTTTAGCCGGCTATAAAACTAATGCACGGCAAAAAGATGGAGCTTTTTATTCCATTTCAGATTATGCTTTGATACCCGATTATCATAAAATAATGAAAGAAGGCTTGCAAAAATTATCTTGTTTCATCGAAAATGAATTTCATTCAGATGTTTTAATAAATTTTGTAGATACAGGTCATATTTCGGAAAAAGCATGGGCTCGTGAGGCGGGTTTAGGAAACTTCGGAAAGAACAGTATTTTGTTAACCCCCGAAGGTTCTTATTTTTTTATTGGTGTAATTTTGACCGATCTGGTTATTATCCCCGATGAGGCCTTTGATGAAGATTTATGCAAAAATTGCGATTTATGTATAAAGAGTTGTCCTACACAAGCAATACATCAACCTTATGCTGTGGATGCCCGATTGTGCATTTCGTATCATACCATCGAGAATAAAGGCCATATTCCCTCCAATATTATAGAAAAGATAGGCACCCAGATTTATGGTTGCGATATATGCCAGAAGGTTTGCCCATGGAATCGTCATCAAACTGTGAATTCTGTTTTGTTTTCGCCTTTGCCACCCCTATTGGATATGAAAGCCGAAGATTTCGAATCTGTTACGGAGACTGATTTTAGGGAAAGATTTCATGAAAGCCCCATGGTCAGGTTAGGACACAGAAGATACATGCGAAATATAGAGGCTGTAAAAAATATGGCCGCTACCGAAAGGAAGCGGCCATATTAAAAACTGCTCGTTATTTATCGAATCATGAGTTTTTGTGTCGCTATTCCCTGATCTGTTTTTATTTCTACCAGATATAAACCTGGTTTCAAATGATTCAGTGAAATGGGACTGCTTTCCATATAATTCATTTGAGAAAAGACCTCCATTCCCGTCGAATTGAAAATTCGAATAGATTGAATATTGGCATTCGAGGAACGAATATTCAAAGCACCGAAATTTCGACTTAGAGGGTTGGGATAAAGAATAATCTCGGTGGAAACTGATTGGGGATTGATGCCAGTATAATCATATACTGAAATATAGTCATTTCGGATAATAATTATAGTAGAATCAGATGATGATACTTCGAGCGTAACATCATAAGTTCCCATGGAAGGATAAACTATTTTAGGGTTGAGTTCGGTCGATGTTGAAGGCTCTCCTCCTGGGAAAGACCATATACGCGACGTAAATGTAGTGCTGGAGAGATCGAAGAATTCAACCGTATCGTTGATTCCGATAGTAGTTGGAATTCCGACGAAGTTTCCCCAGTAAGGGCTTCCGAAGATATCGAAAAAGGTAAGATATTGTAGCATCAAGTCCTTTTTAGTTGAGGGAGAAACATTATCGGTAAGTCCCCCAAATTCATTAGAAGAACCAATGGTCTTGTAAACAGAACCAGGATCATTGGCTATAGTAACTATATAAGAGGGTGAAGTATTCATAAATACGGTAAATGCTTGATTTATTGGTTCTATCTTATCGATATAGTTGTTGTCCCCATTGTAAACAAAGCTCATTCCTTCGGTAAATGTGCCTGTTTTTCCGGCAATTGTCGTAAGCGTACCTCCATTGTCTTTCAGCCCTTTGATTTGAAACATTGGATGTAAAGGAGTAGGAGTGCTTTGTTGATCATAATACCAGGTATCTCCACCTTCCATATATATTCTACCACCTTGATTCAAATAGTTTTTAAGCACAAGGCCTTCGGCAGCAGAAAGAATGTGCTTGTTAGGATAAACTCCTAGACATACGAATAAGGATTTGTATTTACTTAAATCGGTGGAGAAGGAGGTAGTATATTCATTTGCGACATTGAGTTGATTCAATGCGGCTTGCATAGTTGGCCCGGAGTTGTTGTTGCCATCAAGATCGATCACTAAAACAGGAATAAGGCCAATTGTCAAGGTAAAGTCATACGAAGCAGTCCAACCAAAATCTCCCATGAGCGTCAAAGTAATCATGGCCTGATAACCTGGAGGGACGGTTGGAAGAGCCGATATCAGGAAAGCTTGAGATTGGGAACCAAGGGGCAATATATCTCCATAAGTAGCTTCCTTCGTACTAATTAGAAGATAAGGATCTGCAGTGGTGAGAGTACCAATGAGATTATATGCTGCTGAAGATCCAATATTGATAACAGGAATGTTCACATAAACAGATTCTCCTGCATCGAAGCGCTGATTGTTGTTTCCAAGGCTGTCGTTAACACTTATTTCTCCCTCCTGTAAAACTGGGGCATGTGCCTCGAGCGAAAATTGGCTTGTCCATGAATTAGAAGAATCTTGAACGATTAAAGTGAAGGGTATAACTTGGTGGTCGGGAATAAAAGGGGATACTGATAATTGAAATCCTTCATCTACGCTAATAATCTCGCCTGCAGGTATAGTGCCATAGTTTTCAATCGAATCGGTAATTTCGACATAAGGGCTAAGAGAGCGTAAACTTACCCATGTATTGACAGATGAATCCACCCCGATGTTTTTAACGGAGATAGTCAGGTTAGATGATTCGGAATAATCGAGCAAACCATTACCATTGCCTGTTGTAAAATCAGCTATTTGGGTGCTTTCATAAATAACATAGGGACCTACTGCTGGAATAACGGGGATTTGTGCAATTAGGGGAATATAATTATATTCGACTACAGTAAGTGTAAGCGTATCATTGGGGGTAATCAAAGGCGTAAAATTAAGAGTAGCCGTTCCGTTGGCTACCCAAGTGGTATTGAGAATAGTGCCATTATTCGAAAGAGTAACCCGGGCGCCATTTACATTGCAATTGATAGTGAAAGTGCTTGCTCCAACGAAGATAGTAGGATTGAAGGTTGCTGAAAGAGGCTGAGGATTTGCGGTTCTGACCATTAAGCTGGGATCGCCAAATACTGTCCATGTATCGGCCATATTAGAACCATCGGTTCCGTAAGAATCTATCATTTTGGCACAACCATTCAAAGATAAGCCAGCAAAAGTCCTTCTGATATTGTTAGGATAGGTTTCTACGAGTATGTCCACCATCTCGTCTTGTCCTTCCATAGGTGAATTCCAGCTTTGGTTGATAGTAGAACCAAGAAATGAGATAGCACCCGTTGGCTGGTTATTTTGAGTTGCTCTGAGCCATGCCTCTGCAAAACAGGTAGTATTCATAAATTCGCCGTTTACGCAAGCTACTGCCCAAATAAAAGGCAATTTACCTACATTGGTGAGCTGATTTACATTGGCATTGCTGAATCCCGATGTTCCCCATGAGGTAGTACTTCCATGACCGGTATAGAGTATAATGCTGGTTCCATTGTTTACCTCGCTTGAAACCATAGCTGGAGTTGGATTTCCTGGAGCATCATTACCACCCTGCGAACCATCGAATAATTCCGGATTCCATGTATAGGTATAACCTAACAGATCCGTTTGCATATTTCTTACGTGCTGATAATCATATTCTCCGTCGTCACCAGGTCCTTGGTCGGAGGCTATGCCAAGGCAAGTAGTATACCAGTCATCATTAAGGAAGGAAGGATTCTTTTCGTATTCGAGGGTGCGGCTAACTTGAGTTTGTACATGAGCCACATTTTCGGCAGAAAAACGACCGATAAATACATCGATATAATGGTCGTTGCCCACGATGTATCCATAGGCATTATCGCTGGGTCCTCCCAACCCACTTCCTGTATTGGTAGGAATTTGAGGCCCATCGCCTACCAGCAGTACGAAAGTTAGAGTATTGGTGTTATAATAATTAACGATATAATTCTTAATTACAGCCGAAGTACTGCCAATAGTTGCAACATTCACCATTTCGGTAGGGATGCCAATGGAGTTCTTCCAGTCGACATAAGGTTGCATGCTGGCCATAAAATCGGGATAACAAATGACGAGCATCTTCCCGAAGTCGGGTAGGGGGGTATAATCGGTAGGATTGTAATTGAGGAATTGTTTTTGGTAAACTTGTGAGAATTCCTGCTGGATTTTAATCTGGGGTGTTTTCCGAAGGTAAGGATTCAATCCATGGTCGCCAATTTTATAAATCTCGACTCTAAGTTCGGAGAACACTCTTAAAACTTTAGTAACCGGATTATAGAAAAATGGGTAAACTATGAGGGTTTGGCCACGAAAATCGCGTAATATATAAGGCTCACGCAATTCCCCTTCTGTTTGGGGGAAGAAATGGTTGGATTGATATTCAGGTCCATAGGTATATGGCACAGATGCCGGATCGATGTCGCGAGTAAAATTTCCTTTGCTCGGAGCCACTTCTATACCCGTGTAATCGGTATAAGAAGATGAAAGAATTCTAATTCCCATCATAGCTTCATCGGGGATGATTACAGAAGCAGTTAACTTGGGAAGATCGGGCGCACCGGCCGCCAGTATGCGAGAAGAATTGCCCACCTCGACAATATTTTCGATACCTCTAGGTGTTTGTACAGGCTTCAGATAGAAACCTTTGATCTGGAATTCGATCACAGATGAAGTAATATCAGAGCTAATCAGATGAATGCCTGCTTTCTGTGGTTCCTCGGAGGTCAGAGGTATCCACTCACCGGCTCTGCTCGCCAGCATGCAAAACAACAAGCCAAATAGTAGAAGAAGACGTTTCATGGGGTGTAAAGTTTGGTAATTCAGTTTAAAAAAATTTCATTCGACAAATTTACATTAATCCTGTTAATTTTTGAAAACATTAGGGAATAAAAAACCCCGAGAATGGATCTCAGGGTTTTAAAAGGTAAAGTTTGTAGGATTATTTCATTAAGAGGGCTTTAACCACAATTGAACTGGTTCCTGTTGTAAATCGTATGTAATAGATTCCAGGCTTGAAGGAGGTGGTGTTCAATTGAATTTGATACGATCCGGCTTCTGATTTTTGTTCAATAAGTGGATTAGCAATGGTTTGTCCCAGGGAGTTGAGGATTTCGATCTTTACTTCAGTTGAATTTTGTAAGGTATAGGAGATATTCAAAAGATTGCTGAAAGGATTTGGAAAGACAAGGAAGAAAGCATCCTGTGGAATTTTTGTTATTCCCACTACTTCGACATAAAGTGAATTGCTGGGTGAAGAAACACATCCAAATTCACTGGTTACTATGGTATAGTAGGTTCCAGTTTCGGTTGGGATAAAGTTCTGTTCGGTAGCTCCTAAAATAGGGCCGTTTTCATTATTCCATTGATTCCCTGATGGAGAGCTTGAAACCAGCATATTCCCCTGTAAGATAATAGTGGGGGTTTCGGGCAAAGGGTGAACAGTAACAGTTGTTGAGGCGTTAGCAGTTGAGGTTCCGTCGAATACTTCGACCGTAAATTCGGTTGAGGCAGGAGGATTAGCGGTTGGAGTAGCAAGGGTGGAGTCGTTAAGATAAATTCCTGGATGCCAGATGTAGGAATAATTTCCTGTGCCACCTTGTGTCAAAGTTCCTAGCTGTGTAGAAGCTCCTTCGCAAATTTCGGGAGGGAATGCCGAAGCAATTGTAGTAAGGTTGCCTCCAATACAGGATATATTAGCCGACCACCCTGGCTTGGAAATTACACCATCCGATTTGAATTTTATGGTTATTACCCCGTCAACGTTGTTGGCTGTATATGCCGGTGGATTAGTAGTACCACAATATGTACCTACTAATGGAGCAGAGGTAGAGGTTCCATTGTAAATCTGCAGATAATCCCAACTACAGTCAGAGTTTTGTTCAACATTGAATGAATTGAACGAGATTTTTACTTTTGCTCCAGGAATGCCAGGATAAAATGTCAATACATAGTTTTCATTGTTACTATAATCAGCATTAGGCCCTCCTGAATCATAAAATGCACCATTACAGGTGTTTGTTGAACCATTCGTCATTAAAATTGTTGCGGGTCCGCCTATAATGACTTCTTTGGTATTTTCTGCTTCATATTGATTCATTTGTCCAGCAGTGAATTTAAAGATCAAAGGTAAGGTAGTATTGGGGGGAGTGATAATATTGGCCATAACGGAGAAAAAGGCTTGTTTGTTCTCTCCAATTCCAACTTCACCCAAATTTACCAGTGGATTTAAAGCCATTAAGTAGTTCGAATACAAAGAATCGATATCAATAGAGCATTTTGCATTAAGGGCTACTGCTCCACCAGTGTTCGAAACTTGCAATATGAGGTTGACAGTTTCACCTGGGTCAATTACTCCATTTCCGTTGCCTGTAATCGCATCGTCGATAATAAGATTTCCAATTTCAAGAATAGGTGCATAGAGCTTCAAGTATTTATTGGTGTTCCAGATATTGGCTGTATCAAAAGTGCTAAACGTGAGAGGAACATTATATTGATCATCAACTTTCGGTTTAATGTTGATTCTGAAAGCATTGCGAACAACGAAAGTGGAATTTGGCTCAACGATTTGCATAAAACAAGAAGTATCAGTCAGTATGACATTCGTATCAGCCGTAAAGAGATTTGATGTGGCATTCACAGCTGACTGAACACCTACATTTTTGTAAGTAACATTCAAGAAGACATCTTCTCCATAATCGGCATGTCCATTGTTGTTGCCTAATGAATCATTCACAGTAAAGTTCTGTACGATCAGATAAGGACCTGTAGCGGGGATTACCTGTATAGTGCCAATGTGAGGTTTACGGTTTTGTTTAGTAATGATAAGAGTAGCATTTCCAACATTTGTGAGTGGAGAAAAATTAAGAGTTATAGTGCCATTGGCTTCAGCCATACCCGTCGCAAGCAGATTTCCTTCGAAAGAGAGAGCTGCATAGGCATACTGCTCGGTAGTAATGGTGAGATTATCTGTACCGATGAGCAATGTATTTTGATAATTTGCAGCAATGGGTTGAGGGATTCCATAATAGATCATCAGGGAGGGATCGCCCATCAGGCAATAAATTTCCCAGTAGTATGCTTTCATGCTGGAATTGGACTGTTGTACGGCCATGTTTCCGCCTACAAACATCTGTCCCTGAGTAACATACCAGCTACTACTAGGTTCTCCATGATCATGGAAGGTTACGTCGTAAGCTCCCAGATGATTGGGATCATAAGGAGGATTGGTCGAAACGGTTTTGAAACCACATCCCCACCAGTAATCCTCATCCCAATAAGTGTAGTCGGACCCACCAATATACCCCACAGCACCCTTATTGGCGGCTCTTACGATTTCTTCTGCAAAACAGGTGGTGTTGTACATGGAGGATTGACAACAGTTTCCTACCATCAATGGGTATTTATCTTGATTTTGTAAGGAAGGAATGTTCGAAATAGTAAAACTTGGATTTGCCCATCCCGAAGCACTGCAATGTGCCGTATAGTTGGCATATCCTACACCGTTCGAAATATTTTGAATGATGTTTTGCGAATAGTTACCGCCAGTAGGTTCGGGTTGAAAATAAGTATGAGACAGGATACCATGCTGAAGATTGAAATAATTTGTTGTTCCATAGGTGATTTGCCCGTTGCTATATGTCATATGGCCAGCATCATCACCTGCTATCATTACCGCTTCGCCCAAAAAATTCTCGGAAGGGAAGGAATATTGTTCATATTGTAAAGTTTTATCAATTTGGGGTTGTAATTCATTCAGATTATTTGCCGAAAACCTTCCATAATAAACCTCGGGCAGATTGTCACCCGTGTATTCGGCATAGCGCAAATCGGTAGCGTGACTTCCTGTTGTTCCATTGAAGGCCGGAATTTGAGTCACATCACCAACAAGTAGAATAAAACTAGGAGGCATATATCCTGCAGGAGGATTATTGTATAGATTGGCAAGGTAATTCTTGATAGAGGTAGTGGTATTACCTATATTCGGATTGTTGGTATAGCCTGCAATCACCTGGAATCCTTTCTTGGTTTTCCATTCTATAAAAGGCTGAAGCGCCAGTTGAAACATAGGATCGGATATGATGACATAAGTTACCGGACAACTGGTAATCAGTTCATCGGTAGCCAGAGGCTGATAGTTGATGATTTGGCTATAGGAGGTCTCAAAATAAGGAGAATAATTCTTTTTTTTCAGATCGATACTTTGTCTGATTTGAGCCTCTTTGAAAGAGATTTGAATCTTGGCCGAAGCTACTACGCGTAAGACATTTTTCACGGGGTTGTACTGAATGGGATAAAATTCGAGGTTGGCAATGTTGACCGAACGAAGCATGCCAGCTTCTTCTATACGTACCATTTCTCCATAGAGAAATTCGTCTCTCGAATAAACCTCCGCATCATATACAAAAGGAACGGTGAGTGGATCGTCCTGTTTAGATACAGGAGGCTGAGCTGGAATTAAAGGATGGGTAATCCCATATTGTTCTAAGGGTATTTCCTTGTACTCAACCTGAATCGTCTTAACTTCGGTTTTGGCTCCCAGTGGAACTTCGATTAATTTTTTGATAACCGGTACCTTGGGACAACCAACAATGTTGCTGAATCCATAACCAGGTATGGCAATTTCGGTGAAATCTCCTTGCGAAGTGCTCACCGAATACCAGGAAATGGTGTGGAGCTGATTGCTGAATAAAAAAGCATTGTAATCGCTCGTTAACACCTTAAAAGCATTTTCTCCCCCTGGATGAATGGTGATTTGCTGGCTAAACATGCATAAGGGCAAGAAAAGCAGCAAAAAGCTAAACTGTGTAAAAATTTTGTTTTTCATTGGTAAAATGGAATTGATTTCTTGAGTTCACTTCGAGAATTTCTTGCGCAAAATTAGTACTATTTCTTCGGTATGTTAATGTAATGTATGCGATGAAAATCATTTTTTTAGAAATGAAATGTTATTCGACTCTCAGATAAGCAATGAATGATTTTTGAGTACTTTTTCTTGCTGGAATCCATGAGGCGATTATCCCAATAATCACAACGAAGACGAAAACCACTAAAAAGTCCATTCCCTGCATTTCAACGGGGTATTGACTAATAACGAATGAACTTCCGCTAGTGTTGATCTTGACGAATCCGAAAGTTTGCTGTAAAAAGCAAATGAAGGCTCCCAGCAGTGTACCCCCTATGCCTCCAGCTACACTAATCCATAATCCTTGATATAGAAATACTTTCCGAATATAGGATGTAGGAGCTCCCATGGCCATGAAAATAGCTATGTCTCTTTGTTTTTCGGAAATAACCATCGAAAGCGAACCGATAAGCGTAAATGTGGCCACAATCAAAATAAAGGCAAGGATAATGAAAATAGCATATTTTTCGGTTCGCATGATTTTATATAACGAAGCTTGCTGTTCGTAGCGATTGGCAACTTTGAACCCCGAACCCATCATCTCCGAAATCTTCTTTTGTATAGATTTTATGTCGGCATTTGGTTTTAAATAGACTTCAAAAGCACTCACCTCTGTTGAATATTCCAGTAACTTCCGCGCAAATGAAAGGGGAGTAATTACGTAGGAAATATCGAAATCCTGTTGTACGCTAAACAATGCAGAAGGTCTGATAGCAAGTGAGTTGAAGGCTTCTTCCGAAAATAAAGCCGATAGATTCGATTTTCGGGAAGGAACAAATACCTCGAGGGGATAGAACGCATCGTCTAAACCCATATTCAAATAATAGGCTACTCCCGCTCCCACAACCGCATAAGGACCCGTTGAATCGCTCAGTACGAATTCACCTTGAAGAATTTTTTCTCTAAGATGAGAGAACAGCGGGTAGGTCTGATCGACTCCTTTGATCAAACCAATATGTTGATGATTTCTATATCGGAATAAAGCATTGTCTTCGATGGTTTCACTTATACCTGCAACGCCTGCCATAGAAGAAATTCTGTTCTTGATGTCTTCGTTGGGTTTGAATACCTTTCCTTTCACTGCCGTGATTTTAATATCGGGATCGAAAACGTTATAGAGACTTTGAATTACCTGCTGAAAGCCATTGAAAACCGAAAGGATGATAACCAGAGCAGCGGTCCCGGTTAATATGCCTGCTACAGATATCCCCGAAACAAAATTAATGGCATGGTGAGTTTTTTTGCCTAATAAATACCTCAAAGATATAGAAATGGGCAGCTTCATACCTTCCTCATATTTATTTCCAGGCCTTGACAATCAATCCCGTTCCGCTGGAATGCTTTCGACTTATGTCCATTTGATTCAGCAAAAGTGCAAACGGAAAAGCGATCAAATAGTAAAATGGAAGAAGAATGAAGAATAATTTACTGAGATTGAGCATAACGATAGGGTATTTCATGGAAAGATTCCATGAAATTTTTCCTGGTTTGCCATAAGTGTAATAGGCTTCGGTGCATGAAAATCCTGCTTCCCTTAGTTTTTTCTGAATCATAAGGATATTGTAGCCATCTCTTACATGTTCACCTATAAAGGAATGGCTGGCATTCTCAGAGATATCCTCATCGTGAGGGTGAACATCGGAGCCGCCTTGATCGCTTGGTGTTGAGATCAGAAGCATTCCTCCGGGTTTTAAGGCATGAAAGAAATTCTGAAAGACAGCCTCATCGTTTGGAATATGCTCCATCACGTCAATCGATAAAATGAGGTCGAATAAAGGAGGTGAAGAAAATCTTTCGAGATCAGCCACTTCGAATCTGGCATTTTTCAATCCTGCTTTTCTAAAGAAGGTATTACAGTCATCTACCTGATCGTCTTTAATATCTACCCCCAGGATTTCCCAATTGGGGTGATGTTGAGCCAGAAGATAGGAATATTGCCCGAAGCCCATGCCTGCATCAAGTATCTTGGCCGTTTCTCGATGTTGCGATTCCCAAATTCGAAGCTCTTTTTTTACATGCCAGGTACGTAATAAAAGTAAGTTCAACAATCGGTAAAAAAGAATGCGTAAGCGAGGAGTTCGATTGAAAAACCTTCCCAAATCCGATTTAATCGGGTCGTATTGCATAAGGTTTATTGGTTCAAAAGTTTATCAATGCGTTCAATATAATCTAAACTATCGTCGAGAAAAAATTGAAGTTGAGGGATGATACGTACCTGATGCCTGATTTTGACTCCAAGCTGATAGCGTAATTCTGGCCCGTGCAATTTGAGCTGTTCGAGAGCGGCTTTCTTATCGGGCAGACCAAATATACTAATGTGGATACGTGCAATCTGCAAATCGGGTGTAACACTTACACGGGTTACCGTAAGTATGCCTCCTCCTGTATAAGGGACAGCATCCTGCAGCATAAGACTCATTTCCTTTTGTATGAGCCTGGCTACCTTTTCCAATCTTGTCTTTTCCATTTTCTAACTTCCCTGTTCAATAAGCTTTGGCTTAGATCATTTTTAATCATCTGACGATTTTCGGAATTTTTGCAAAATTATCGAAAAAATACTACAAATTTTTGGCTTTGCATCTTCTATCATTGAAAATATGGGAATAGTTAGAAATATGGCTAGATTAGCGGAGCATTTAGCTTCAGGAAAATTCACCTGCGAATACTGTAGTGAGAATTATCTTATTCGAAGGCTCCAACCATTACTCCTTCGTCCATTTCCCCTGCTCTATGGTTTTGCCGTGATATTGGATATTCCATAAATACAATTCAGAAGGTAGAAATGAAGTGGAGAGCCGTTGTGTTTGGGTTTGTAGCCAGCTGCGTAACACGAGCTTACCTGACAAATTGTAGAGCAAAATGGCTTCGCTAATCTGAGGCCCGCTTTCGATGATTTGATAATCCTTGACGGGATTGGGATACACTATGGCATCGTGGGACGAGTATTCTTACCCCTTCATCTGATGATGGAATCAACCCTAAGGAATCGGTTTTGATAGATACGATTTCTTGGTGGTAATCATTATTCCACCATTCATATTGAGTTCCTCCCAGCAAACACCCACCGTCACTGGTCGCTAGGATATCCCAAAGGCCATAATATACATTTGCTCCATAAAACCTTTGCCATTCCAATCCGAGCGTATCATTTAACATGGCGATACAATACCATGAGGGCTTTGATGAAAATAAGGTATTGTAGTCTTGGTTTTTCGTAAATCCACAAAAATCCTGTTTGCTTCGATATATGAAATATTATTTATATATGCGGGATAATCTACCGTATCTTTTGCTCCAAGATAAGATTCATATAAAATATTATGTAAATTCAAAACATCTTATTATATATACATTAATCATTTTTGAGGGCAAAAGGTAACCCCCCAAAGATAAAAATTTTTCAACAAATACAAAATTTTTTTTAGAATCTTGCTCTTCATGGTTTAGAAAATTTAGACCTTCAAAAGATAAAACTAAAATTTTAAAAAACAAGGGATTTATATGGGAAAAACCGGAGAAAAGGAGGAAGCGAGACGGGGGGACTGGGAGACGAGGAGACGAGGGGACAGGGAGGATGGTGGATAGATAAGTTAAAAGTTTATAAAGTCAAAAACGGTCAACATATTTCAGGCACCGATATCCGGCATTTAATCTTCCCTTCTATCGGGGTGATCATTGAGAAAAGCCTTCCAACCTGTATATTTTTTGACTTCAGAATGAGGATCATCTTGAAAATAATGACAAACTGCGGCGGCCAAGGCATCGGTGGCATCGAGAGATTCGGGAGTTTCTGCTATAGTGATCAAACGACCTAACATGGCAGCAACCTGCTGTTTAGAAGCATTACCATTGCCCGTAACCGATTGTTTGATTTTTTTGGGAGAGTATTCAAAGATGGGAATATTTCTGTAAAGAGCGGCTGCAATGGCTACTCCCTGAGCCCTTCCTAATTTTAACATGCTCTGCACATTCTTTCCGTAAAATGGGGCTTCAATGGCCAACTCATCGGGCTTGTATTCATCGATAAGTGATAGCGTACGTTCGAATATTCTCTTTAATTTTAACGGCTGATTGGCAATCCTGGAAAGACGCAATACCCCAAGGGTTAATAACTCTATTTCGCCTTTCTGGCATTCTATCAAACCATAACCCATAATAGTAGTACCCGGGTCTATCCCTAAAATGATTCTATCTTGCCCTGTCAAAATTTCAAACTTTAGTAATGACAAAAGTAACCAAAAGAAACATCAACATTTTTCTTCAGATTTTAATCCTGATAGGAGCTTATGGTTATTTGGCGTGGAAATTATTTATAGCTCCTTCTACTCGTCTCACTGCACAAAATATTTCTCAACTTTTTCATATCTCGAATTTCTGGCTGGTCATCAGTATCGTCTTGTTGCTCATGCTCGTCAATTGGAGCATAGAAGCCGCTAAATGGAAATATTTAATTTCGAAAATCGAAGAAGTAAGCTTTCCCCTAGCTTTGAAAGCTATCTTTACGGGAGTTACCGTAAGTATTTTTACTCCTAACCGTGTAGGAGAATTTTTTGGAAGAGTTTTCCTTCTTAAGAATAGACAACCCATGAGAGGCATTCTCATTACTATTTTAGGAAGTTTTTCTCAAATCGTAATTTACATGATTTGCGGCATTACAGGTGGAATCATCATGTTTTATCTTTTCCTGCTGCCTCAAAATCCTTCTCTAACAAAACTTCAATGGATCATTATATCGTTAGCGGTTATTATCTTGGCCGTAACCATACTCATCTTCCTGAATATTTCATTTTTGGGAAGTATTCTTCAGAACCTCATTCCCAAACAATGGCACAGAATAAAACGCTGGTTTGCTATACTATCGTATTATTCCAAAAGAGAATTGACCAAGGTTCTCATCATGAGCTTTCTACGTTATTGCGTCTTTTCTTTCCAGTATATTATTTTACTTCGAATGTTCAATGTCCCTTTGAGCGTGGGGAACTTACTCGTGGCACTTATGGTTATCTTTGCCTTATTAGTCATCATTCCTTCTGTTGCGCTTTCCGAATTGGGAGTAAGAAGTACGGTAGCCGTTTTTGTTATTGGTATGATGTTGCCTGTAGGCCTTCGCAACGATCCCATGGTGAATCTGGGGATAATAGGTGCAGCCAGCACTTTATGGCTTATCAATGTAGCCTTGCCTGCTATCATAGGCAGCTTTTTCGTGTTCAAACTCAAATTCTTCAAAGGCAATGGTCCCAAATCATAAGGCAATATGGATAAGTTATCATTCTTGATCTTGATTATTCCTTGCATTTATGCCCTGATGATGATTGCCTTTGCTTTTGGGTGGTTGTGGCTTCCGGCTTATCGGAACGAATGTCGAAAAAGTGTAAGCATCATTATCGCTGTAAGAAATGAAGAAGAAAACATTCCTCAACTTCTGCAAGGCCTCCATTTGCAATCGTATCCTACTCATCTCCTTCAAATCATCATTGTTGATGACCATTCTACAGATCGTACCTTTCAATTGATCGAGAATGACCCTTTGGTTCAGAATATTCGCTTGCCTTCGAACTTGCAAGGGAAAAAGGCAGCCATACAAAAGGGGATAGAAGAAGCCAAGGGTGAAATTCTTCTTTTTACCGATGCCGATTGTTTTTTACCACCTGATTGGGTAACAAGCATGATTATGCCATTTGCTAACGAGAAAATACATCTTGTGGCTGGCCCTGTACAGATAAAAGGAGAGGGCTTATGGGCTAAAATTCAGGAAATTGAATTCTACAGCCTGATGGCAGTCACTGCTGGAAGCATTGGCATAAGGTTACCCCTCATGAATAATGCATCGAATATGGCCGTCAGGAAACAATCGTGGTACGAGGCAGTACTTATGGGTTTAGGAAAGAAGTTCGTTTCAGGGGATGATGTTTTTATGATGATGTCGATAGCAAAGATTTTTGGGTCAAGAAGCATTACTTTCCTCAAGTCTAATAAGGCTATTGTTGTTACCAAAGCCTTACGAAATATATCCGATTTTTTTCGACAGCGTATGCGTTGGGCTTCCAAAACCAAGGGGTATTCTGCAATTCTTCCTCGATTGGTGGCTTTTATTGTTTTGCTGACAAACCTTCTTTTCTTGATATCCATGTTCTGGGCTATTTTTTATTTCCCTGCCTTCAGCCTTACCATCGAAATATTTATCGTAAAATCCTTGGCTGACCTCGTGGTAATGATCCCTGCTCTGCGATTCTTTCAATCACTTTGGAAAATTCCTGCCATTATTTTTCTTCAGCCTTTTTATCCTTTCTATGTTGTGAGTGTTGCCTTAATGAGTCTTTGGGCGAGAAACGTATGGAAAGGTCGCCGAATATAAAAGGTTTAGGCTAATTTTGTCCCATCGAAAGTAAAATGAGGTATTTCAATAAAAATTTTAGATAAAATTCTCGAAAAGAGAATAAACAAATACTGGAGATATTTTTTAAAGAATGACAAATTTGCTGTGCATAGAAAGTTCGACGTCTATTTGTTCCGTAGCATTGGCAAATGAAGGGCAGCTTATGGGATTGGAAGAGACCGAAGACAAGAATGCTCATTCGGCGCGGCTTACGGTTTTAATTGAAAAATTATTGAAAGATAATAACTTAAAGATGAGTCAATTGGATGCAGTTGCCATGAGTCGTGGTCCGGGTTCTTATACTGGATTGCGTATTGGGGCTTCTGTTGCAAAGGGTTTGTGCTATGGTTTGAACATTCCCTTGATTGCCGTGAGTACTTTACAGGCTATGGCTTTGCAAGCCGCAAGAATTTTACAGATTTCTCCTCAAGAGGATGTAGTTTTTATTCCCATGATAGATGCGAGAAGGATGGAAGTATATTCTGCTGTTTATAACTTTAGGGGTGAAGAACTAAGAGAAGTAAGGGCAGAAATTATTACTGCAGATTTATTTGAGGATATTCATTCCAGAATTGTTATTTGTGGAGATGGAGCAGCAAAGTGCCGGCAACTTTTTGAAAACGATCTGCGGTTCATCATTATGGAAAGGCTTCTCGCCTCTGCTGCTTGGTTAGTTCCTCTGGCCTGGGAAAATTTCGTGAAGGGAAAGTTCGAAAATACCGCTTATTTCGAACCTTATTATTTAAAGGATTTTATTGCCGGAATACCTCATATCAAAGGGCTGAAATGAATATAGAGAAAAATGTTAATCTGGCTATATTTGCTTCGGGCAGTGGTACTAATGCCGAAAATATCATAAAATACTTCAAAGACCATGGATATATTCGGGTAATAAGGGTTTATTGCAACAATCCTCAAGCTTATGTGATAAATCGTGTAAAACCATACGAGATTCCCGTTACCCTCTTTGGTAAGGAAGATTTCGTCGAAAATGGCTTAGTGCACCAAAAACTGAAAGAAGAACTCATCGATTATATCATTCTTGCAGGTTTTTTATGGAAAATTCCTGATTTTCTCATTCAACAATTTTCTGGGCGCATTCTTAATATTCATCCTGCTCTTTTGCCTAAGTATGGCGGCAAAGGTATGTATGGCGAAAGGGTTCACCAGGCGGTTTTGGCTGCTGGAGAAATGGAAAGTGGCATTAGCATTCATCGTGTCGATGAAGCGTATGATCATGGAGAGATAGTATTTCAGTTTAAATGCCCTGTTTTGCTAGAAGATACGCCTGAAACCCTTGCAAATAGAATCCATAAGCTGGAATATGAATATTATCCGAAAATTATCGAAGAAGTAATTGTCTCAGATGGGAAGCGCCAAACCACACTTTAATATTCCTTGAGATTCTTGTTAATTTTTTGAGGTATAATTGGTTAATCAGGCACATTTATTTCAACGAAGGATTTAATTTTTTCAAGGCAAGCCATGCCATTAAAGCTGGTCCAGTGAGCAGGCAATTTTCATCTACATCGAAATGAGCACTGTGCAAGGGAGGGAAGGGAAGATTGGTGGTAGCAACGCCAAGTCTGTAAAAACATCCAGGTATTTTTTGAGCATAATAGGCAAAATCTTCTGCCGTCATCCTTAAATCAAGTTCCACGACATTCTCATTTCCCAAAAATTCTTGGGCATTCTTTATAGCTGCTTGGGTTAATGATTCATCATTTTGGAGATAGGGATATCCGTGATCGATAAATACTTCGCAGGTGGCTCCGAAAGCATGAGCCATATTGCTGACAACTCTTCCGATTCGTGAATGAATTTCATGGCGCCACATTTCGTCGAAGGTTCGCAAAGTGCCTTCCATGTGGGCTTCGTCGGGAATGATGTTGGTTCGGCCATTAGCAACGAATTTTCCAAAAGAAAGCACCGTAGGAATGGTGGGATCGGATTCTCGGCTTACCAATTGCTGGAGAGCTACTAAAATTTGTGCACCAATAATGACAGGATCGATGTTTTGATGAGGTATGGCTGCGTGTCCACCTCTTCCTTTTATGGTAATATAAATCTCGTCGGTTGAAGCCATGTATTTTCCCGGCTTAAATCCAACTTTTCCATAAGGCAATGAAGGGCATACATGCTGCCCGAAGATGGCCAATGGTTCGGGATTTTGCAGTATGCCATCTTCCATCATACGAATAGCTCCTCCGGGGTACTTCTCTTCCGAAGGTTGGAAAATACATTTTATAATGCCTGGATATTCATCCGATAATTGTTGCAGAATTTTTATGGTGCCAAGTAGGGAACTTACATGTACATCGTGCCCACAGGCATGCATTATGCCCGGATTTTTCGAACAGTATTCCACCTCATTTTGTTCGTCTATGGGCAGGGCATCCATGTCGGCACGCAAGGCTACGCAAGCATTTCCAGGAATTTTCCCTCTTAAAATGGCCATGATTCCTGTGCCTGCTATTCCTGTGCGTTGATCTATGCCCCATTCATTCAGGGTGTGGCTGATGAAGGCAGAAGTTCCAAATTCCTCGCCCGATAGTTCCGGATATTGATGAAGTTGCCTTCTTATCTGAATGAGAGAAGGATGAATATTTTCGGAAATCTCCTTTATTTGGTCGGCAATAGTCTTCATGTTTCGATTTATTATAGAAACGACTGCATATCACATAATTTTCGATAGAATTCGCCTTGGGTATATAGCGTTTCATGCTTTCCTTTTTCCACTATTTCTCCCTGATGGAGCACTACGATCATATCGGCAAAACGTATGGTTGAAAGACGGTGGGCAATTACAATCGATGTACGGTTTTCCATTAGTTTGTCGAGAGCCTGCTGAACCAGTCGTTCACTTTCAGTATCGAGAGCGGATGTAGCTTCATCGAGGATGAGGATGGGAGGATTCTTTAAAACGGCTCTGGCTATACTCAGGCGCTGCCGTTGTCCACCTGAAAGTTTTGTACCCCGATCACCAATTAGAGTTTGATATCCCTCAGGCATCTGCATGATGAATTCATGAGCGTTAGCTATTTTCGCAGCTTTTTCTACCTCATGCTGGCTTACCTTTTTCATCCCAAGGGCTATATTATTGAAAACCGTATCATTAAATAATATGGTTTCCTGGCTGACAATTCCCATCAAACCCCTTAAATCATCTATCCGATAATCGCGAATGTCGATACCATCCAGAAGTATGCAGCCTTCAGTACAATCGTAAAAACGAGGTAAAAGATCGACCAAGGTGGATTTCCCACTGCCCGATTGCCCAACGATGGCAACGGTTTGTCCTTTTTCGATAATCAAGTTGATATTACGCAAAACCAATTCCTCTTCGTATCTGAAGGAAACGTTCCGATATTCGATTCTCTGTTCAAAGGATTTCTTGGGAAATGCATTGGGTTTTTCGACAATCACTTCTTCTGCCTTCAAAATCTGGTTGATTCTATCAACCGAAGCAGCTCCTTTTTGGATATTGTAAAATGCCTGTACGATAGATTTTGCTGGAGGTATAAGTTGAGTAAAAATTCCGATATAAACCAGAAATACTTCGGCCGTAATGGAAGAATTTTGAGAAAGGATGAGTCTTCCACCAAACATCAAAACGACCACCACTACTACTATACCAAGGAATTCACTCAAGGGTGAAGCCAAATCACGCTTGCGATACAATCGGGTCATCATACGTGTGTAGGCATGATTTTCCTTCTCGAAATGTTCCCGTGATTCATCTATTGCATTAAAAGCCTTAATGATACGAATTCCAGATAGGGTTTCTTCAATCAACGACATGAGATATCCCATTTTTTTCTGGCTTTTTTGGGATGTTCGTTTTAAGCTTTTCCCAACCTGAGCAATTAAAAATCCGCTGATGGGAAGCAAAACCAGTACGAAACCCGTCAGCACCGGCTGAATAATAAAAAGCGTTATTAAATAAACGATAATGGTAATGGGATCGCGAAACAACATTTCGAGCGAGCTCATGATCGACCATTCCACTTCCTGAACATCGCCCCCCATTCTGGCCATTAAATCACCCTTGCGCTGCTGAGTGTAGAACGATAAGGGAAGAATCAAGGCCTTGTAATATAACGCATTGCGAAGATCCTTCACGACCCCGTTGCGTACCGTGGCTAAAAAAAACATGGCCAGATAGCGAAACAGATTCTTTAAAAGGTATAAAACCACAATGAGAATGGAAATATATAGAAGGGCCTTCATCTCACCCTGAATCTCTATCATCTGGCTCGTACTGCCGTAAAAAAACTGCTTGAGTGAATCCGTGTCATGAATACTATGCCAATCGGGATTGAAATCAACACCAGGCACCAATCTTTTGGTTCTG
This sequence comes from Bacteroidetes bacterium ADurb.Bin012, assembly GCA_002071415.1. Taxonomy (GTDB): domain Bacteria; phylum Bacteroidota; class Bacteroidia; order Bacteroidales; family TTA-H9; genus TTA-H9. Next base: position 30,774 of record MWFC01000008.1, on the reverse strand, counting down.
TCGAAAATAATCTGTAATACGGGTATGAACAGAGCAAATGATACCAAACTAAAAATTACGGATAAAAGATTGAATATGATATTAAGCAAAGCCGAACTCCAATATGGAATCGCATAACGAAGAACTTTTAGGCTTTTCAACATTGTGCTTATAATAATAAATTGCAAAGGTAAAATGAACTTTCATTCATAGATGAACCTTTCATTTTAATTGCCAGACTGGCGGGTTCTGGGAAAGAAAACAGGGAATGTCGATGGAATTTTCATGATGCCTCTTTGCCGATGTCCAAAATAAACACCTGGATTTACAGCTCTTCCTAAGCTTTGCTTATATTCATAAAATAATTATCTTTTGATCTTTTTTTACTGAATTATGGAATTTTGACGTATCTTTGCAAAAAATTAAGGTTACTAAGTTCGTATTATTTTATTTTAATAATTTAATTTTCAGATGACTGAAAACAAGCCGGGCAAAGAGAATCCGGGAGGATTTTCTGACCAGAATGATTCGGGGAATGGGCATGAAAAGCGTCTTCGCAAGCCATTGTTTTCCACCTCCTATTTTCATGAAGAAAATAACAATTCAACATCGTCGGAATCGGAAGATGAATCAAAATTACGCAAAAGGCCTCCGCGAAAACGTATTATAGTAAAACCCGCATCCAAATCTACATCCGAACAAATTCATACCACTCAAGGGGAAGAAAAATCCTTCGAAGATCCTTATTATGGGAGAGAATCTTCAGGAGGTGGTTGGACGGGTCATCCTTACGAGCCCCAGACACAATACCCCGAGAAGAAAAAACCTTTGAGAGGGAAGGCCTTTCAGCCTGCTTCCAAAAATAAATCACCTTACTCCAAAGGAAAGTTTAGCGTAAGAAAGTCAAAAATTAAAAAATCATCTCCAGCTCATACACGCTTGCTTAAGAAACCTAAAAGGGAGAGAGCGCCTTTTATCCCGGCTAAATTCGAAGGGCCGGTTCGTTTGAATAGATTTATTGCTGCTGCAGGGGTTTGCTCGCGTAGAGAAGCCGATCGTCTAATCGAGGCAGGTGAAATTATGGTAAACGAACAGGTGGTTACCACTCTGGGATCAAGGGTCAATCAGGGTGATAAAGTGATGTATAAAGGAAAACTTCTACGAACAGAGAATAAATATTACATCCTCTTGAATAAACCTAAAGGCTATGTAACCACAATGGAAGATCCCGCACAGAGGGAAACTGTAATGGAATTAGTAAAAGATGCGTGTGAGGAAAGAATTTTTCCCGTTGGCCGCCTCGACAGGAATACGACAGGCCTTTTGCTATTGACCAATGATGGAGAATTGGCCAAAAAATTAACCCATCCAACTCATCGAATCCGCAAGATTTATGAAGTAGAATTAGACAGACCACTTACAAAAAGTGACATGATGCGTATTGCCTCGGGAATACAGCTCGAAGATGGAGTGGCCGAGGTTGACGCCATTGCTTATGTGGGAAAGGGCGAAGATCGAACAAAAATAGGAATTGAACTTCATAGCGGTAAAAACAGGGTCGTACGCCGTATCTTCGAGAAATTGAGATATCATGTAAAAAAACTCGACCGCGTGGCCTTTGGTACCTTAACCAAAAAGAACCTCCCCCGTGGACATTGGCGTTATCTCACCGAACATGAGGTTAATTTTTTAAAAATGCTTTGATCGGTAATGAAAGAATAATAGTTTTTCTCTTTGTTTTTGGCTCTCAAAGAAAATAATAGAATAGCCCTCACTCATTTATAATCTTATATCTGGAGCTTCCCCTGAATAATTTCGGGTAGTTTATCTATAATAACGCGGTCTTGCAACATAGTATCCCGCTCCCGTATGGTTACAGTATCATCTTCAAGAGTTTGATGATCGATGGTGAGGGCATAGGGCGTACCAATAGCATCTTGTCTGCGATATCTACGGCCAATGGAGTCTTTTTCTTCGTATTGACACATGAATGTATACTTTAAAATATCCATTATCTCGAGGGCTTTTTCTGGCAATCCATCCTTGGCAACCAATGGGAGCACAGCCGCTTTGTATGGGGCAAGAATAGGAGGAATACGCAGAACCACCCTTTCCGAACCATCATCCAGGGTTTCTTCATGATAAGCGTGGCTAATAATGGCAAGGAACATACGATCCAAACCAATGGAGGTTTCAACGACGTAAGGGGTATAACTCTCGTTGATCTCAGGATCGAAATATTGGATCTTTTTCCCTGAATATTGCTGATGTGCGTTAAGGTCGAAATTTGTGCGCGAATGGATGCCTTCAAGTTCTTTGAATCCAAAAGGAAATTCGAATTCTATATCACAGGCAGCATTGGCATAATGTGATAGTTTTTCGTGATCATGAAAACGATATTTTTCACGGGGGAAACCTAAGGACAAATGCCATTTCAGCCGTTCTTCCTTCCAGAATTCATACCAAGTCAATTCTGTGCCAGGACGAATAAAATATTGCATCTCCATTTGCTCGAACTCGCGCATGCGAAAAATAAACTGACGTGCAACGATTTCGTTGCGAAATGCTTTACCCGCCTGGGCAATTCCGAAAGGAATCTTCATGCGCCCCGTTTTTTGAACATTCAGATAATTGACGAATATACCTTGTGCTGTCTCAGGCCGTAAATAAACAGTAGTCGCATCTTCACTAGTCGAACCCATGGCTGTGTTGAACATCAGATTAAACTGTCTGATCTCGGTCCAGTTGCGCGTGCCCGATACGGGACAAACTATTCCCAAGTCGAGGATCAATTGCCGAAGTTCTATCAAATCGTTTTTATCCATCGCAGTATTGAAGCGATGATGGATTTCTTGGAGTTGCTTTTTATATTCGAGAACCCTCCGATTGGTATTGACAAACTGTTCCTCGTCGAAGCTGTCACCATATTTTTTGGCAGCTTTTTCTATTTCCTTTGCTATCTTGCTCTCGATCTTAGCCATGTGATCTTCGATAAGATTGTCGGCACGGTAGCGTTTTTTCGAATCCTTGTTGTCGATCAAGGGATCGTTGAATTTGTCGAGATGACCTGAGGCTTTCCATATCGCAGGATGCATGAAGATGGCAGAATCGAGGCCTACAATATTTTCGTGAAATTGCACCATCGCTTTCCACCAGTACTGGCGGATGTTGTTCTTTAATTCTACTCCGTTCTGTCCATAATCATATACACCGGCCAAACCATCATAAATCTCACTCGATGGAAATATAAACCCATACTCTTTGGCATGGGCTATGATGTTTTTGAATCGTTCTTCGTGATTTATCATGCCGCAAAAATAGAGCTTTTCACTGTTCTGTTAAATTTTTCAACACAAGCTTATTCATTTCGACTAATTAACGAAATGCACGGGTTGACAATACGATCGAGGGACAATAATAATTACAAGGTTTAGTGCGAAATAAGAAGCTTCTCCCATTGTACTTGTTCAACACCTGCCTCGATACTTATAAAATAGACTCCTGAAGGCAGGTTTTCGAGGTTTACGTCCATTCGGCGGATTGAAGAGGGAAAAGATTGTCGTAAAAATAATTTGCCAAAAATATTATAAATGCTGACTTGGACACTTTGAGCGGTATGAGGATTGGCGGGGCGAATATGCAGTGCACCATTGGCAGGATTGGGAAATATGGTGTAAAGGAGTTGATTATTTTGTTCTGATGGAGTTATTCCTGTGGATTTGTCGATAATTTGTAGTGAAATATCATCGAAATAGAATCCATCCTTGTTAATAAACTGATTTGATTTGAGGGCGAATTTGATTTTTAGTTTTTGCCCTGTGAAAGGGCTTAGATTGATTTCTTCATTCACCCATTGGAGGTTGGTTCCCTGATAAACGGGTTGGTCCATCACGAGAGGATTCGAACTAGGTGAAGAATATTTTCCCTGTAAAGCAGTCCAATGTTGACCTTGGTCAATTGATGCAAACACCTGAACGAAATCATAACGACGTTCCGTATCCCACAGAGCATAAAACGAAAGCACGGCCGCCTTGGCCTTGGTTAGATCGAATTCTTGAGTAGATGTAATAGAAGTATTGTCATTGCTCGAATAATTTCCAACAGGCGAGTCGGTAATGGAAGAAGGTGGACTGTTGTAAACGAAACTGTTGTTGCCCCATTTGTTCGATGACCAGTTTCCCATCGTTGTACACTCGTCGGTAAAAATTGGATAGGGAATACCAAAAATCAGGGTAAGCGTGTCGGAATGCGTGAAATAGTCATCTTCTAACGTCAAAAGAATTTTTATTTCATCACCCGGTAAAATATCCTTCGAGACAGAAAAGGAAATGCTATCAGAATAAGAGATGAGCAATTCCGGATGGTTGAAATAAACGGGTTGACCTACTGATTCTATCAGATTACTTAAGGGTAGCAGGCTAACTTTATAGGTAACTCCTTCTTCGAGTCCATAACGTTTGAAATGAAAACTGACAAAGTTTTGGTTTTGAGAGAAAAACAATTTGTTGTGTTGAGTAATTTCACCATACCGGCTTCCGAAACGAATTGCCAGAAAATTTGCTTCTACCTGATCCTGGCATAGAAGAATGATTTGGTCGATGCTAGGCCAAAATCCCTGCATATTGTTGCCGATCTCTGGAGTGAACGAAAAGGCCCTTTGCTGATTCACCTGGCCAGCATAATACCAATCGTCCGAATTACCATTCACCAGATAAAGCATAAGGCTTGCCGGTCCATAAGCATTAGCATTATAATTGGTAAGCTTGAAGGCAAAGTTTTTAAAGATAGGGTTTTCGGCGGTTGTGTCTGTAATGTAGCCCCAGGGATATAACAGGGTATTGCTATATGCATGATAATTGAAAACAAGATTAAAGTCGTAAAGTTGAGCGAAGTCTCTAATCATTTGTATTTCTGGTTCCGAGAAAGCCGATGGACCCCTATAAGTTTCGGATGAAGGGACAGGGCTCGAACCCAGATCATCATAGCCCCACATATACCCATAATTGCGATTCAAATCTACACCATAACTGTTATCCGGGTTTAGGCGCCGGTTTTTCCTCCACATTCCTCCACCATTTGGACTCACCAGATGGTTGAATTCATAACCATCGGGATTTACACAGGGAATGAAAAAAATCTCCGTCGTATCGATGAGCTGGTGAATATAAGGGTTGGAATCATAATTTTCTAAAAGATAATACATAAAAAATAACATCTGCTGCATACCAATGGGTTCGCGTGCATGATGAAGAGCCGTAAATAAAATCCTGTTCTCGCTTTCATCCATTTTGGGATGGTCGGAAATCTTTACCCAGAAAAGTTGACGTCCTTGTTGAGTAGTAAGGCTGCCCAAACTTTGTCTAGCATTAATCAAATTGGGATATCTGGCATGCATGCTATCGAGGTGCATATAAATTTCCGAAAGCGTGCAGTAGCCACCCATTGAACCCAGAGAGAATCCTGTTGGAACTGGAATATCATGGATATTTTGAATGTTTTTAATTCGTTTTTCATTTCTTTCTATATAAAATTCCGTAACATTCTCAATCACTACTTCAAAAGGAATTCCGATTTGAGTTAGTTGTTTCAGCTCATTTTCCGAGAGTTCTATCATGAGTTTATTATCCTCGGTAAAAACGCCATCCTCAACAGCAATGCCTTGTTTGGCCAATTCTGTCAGATAGGTTTTTTCGATTTCTACTCTCGAATATTTTATTTGAGCTTGTAAAAAAATGGTGAATAAAAGAAGACAACAGGTTATAACCCATTTTTTCGGCAATTTTACTTCAAAGTGGAGATGTGGCCAATGTTTTTCCATTTCAGTGTTTGAGCTAAATGTTGAATATCGGAAATCAGGAAATTGGTAACCGGTGCTAAGGAATCATTGTTGGGATTGAAATCATAATACAAAGCTCCTCTCAAGAAATGCTTTGAACTATCGGTGAGATAGAACTGGCAGGGCGAAGCTGCTTCTCGACCCTTGATGAGCCAGAAAAGCCCATAAACGTTAGCGTCGGGATTCTGCACCACGAATTCTTCAATGGAAGAGGCTTTGGGAATGTGTTTCATCACGAAAGTACGAGAGTCTTCGGTGTATTGTTGCAAATTATCGTGTATAGGTTTATAACTGAGGTAAACCGTTGCCTTGAATATAGGGAAGACGATGTCGATCCAGTAAGGGTTTTCGACGGGTTTTCGTGCTGGTTTTATTAAACTATATGCAGGGTATTGAAAAGCATAGGGAAAGGTAGTATCAAAATCCTTGTAAGCTTTTTGCGGAAGGTCGATGCGCAAGAAACCTTTTGGCTTCGGAATAGGTTGATGATGGCATGAAGTCAAAATCACTGCCATGGTCAATACCTCAAACATAAAAAGAGAGAAACGTTTAAACATTATTTTTTTTTATCCTCCTCTTCGTCGTAATGATAAGTAACCCTGACCCCTTTAATGCGTTTGTAATCGGCCGATTCTATTCTAAACTCGAAGTTCTTGTAGAAAATAACCTCATTGGTTGCAGGGAGTCTGCCTTCGAGTTCAAGGATCAATCCAGCAAGAGTATCGAATTCTCCGCTCACTTCATCGAAAATGTCTTCACGAATTTGAAGAATACGGCAAAAATCATTCAATAAGATTTTTCCATCAAAGATGTATGTATTTTCATCTACTTTCACATAGTTTTTTTCATCTTCTTCCTCATCGAATTCATCGCTTATATCTCCGAAAATTTCCTCCAGGATGTCTTCGAGGGTCACAATACCCGAAGTTCCACCATATTCATCTACAACGATAGCAATATGAATTTTCTGACTTTGAAATTCAGTAAGTAGAGTATCTATTTTTTTATTTTCGGGAATATAATATGCAGGGCGGAGATGTCGCTGCCAGGGATAATCTTTCCCTTCATTGAGATGTTTCAACAGGTCTTTGATATACAGAATTCCAACTACTGAATCGGGTGAACCACTGTACACAGGAATTCGCGAATATCCCGATTGTCGGATTATTTGTAACAATTCATCATAAGGAGTGTTATCATTTACGGCTACAGCATCCACACGGGGAACCATGATTTCTCTGACCTGAATGTTTCCGAAATTTACGATGCCTTTGAACATTCTGGCTTCGTCGTGTTTATCTGATGAGGTTTTCGTAATGTTAATGGCCTCCGAAATATCTTTGAGTGAAATGTCATCTTCTCGTTTCTTCAATCTTCGATCCACTATGCCCGTAGATTTTACCAAAACAAAGTTAATTGGTTTGAATAGCTTTTCTAACACAAACAATGGAGTAGCCATAAGGCGGATAATGGATTCTTTCTTGTGCGTACTATATATCTTTGGGCTGATTTCTCCGAAAAACAGTATTATGAAAGTGACTACTACCGACTGTATAATAAAGGTAGCCAGTGGATAATCTTCGACGCTCACTATAAGATTCGTAACATAAACTGAAATGAGTACAATTCCGACGTTGATGAAGTTATTAGCGATAAGGATAGTGGCCAGTAGAAAATCGGGATTCTCGAGCAGGTATGAAGCTCTGCGAAAATAGTTTTCACTCGAATTTTTTATCTTTTCGATCTGGGATGCACTCAACCCGAAGAAAGCTGCTTCACTCGCGGAAATAAGACCTGAACATATTAATAAAATGATGATAGCCAATAAACCCATACTGACATTCAAGGGCGCATTGGCTACCTCAACTCTGCAAAAAATTGCATTCCCACAAACAAAAGATGAAATAATAGAGGGGAGTTCCAAGCATGAATCAATTTATTCCCGTGTCAAATAATTGCTTACGGGCTGTTAACTTTTGCAAAGTTATAAAAAATAGAACCCTTTCTTATCATTTCCATTCTCGATTTAGGGAGTAACGTTCCCCAAACAAGACATGCTGAAATGAATTGGAAAATTTTTCTAATAAGAGAGGAAATTCATTAACAATGATCGAGCAGTAGAGATCGGGTTTTAAAATGGTAAGTCGTCGGTACCGCCTTCGATAGGTGGTATCTCGATGTCAGGTTCGGCAGCTTCAGTAACCTGAGGTATACCTTCCTTCTTGGGACTTAGGATGGTAAAATTATCACCTTGAATCGTGTAGAAGTATTTTTTTTGTCCTTGGTCTTCATATTCCCGGCGTCTGATTTTTCCTTCCAGATAAATCATATCGCCTTTGTGGAGGTACTTTTCAGCAATTTCGGCCAGACCTCTCCATAGCACTATATTGTGCCATTCGGTTTGATCGACTCGTTGACCATCGCTTTTTTTGTAGGATTCGGTTGTTGCCAACGTAAAAGTGGCTTGTTTCCCATTGTTGAATTCGCGGATTTCAGGATCACGTCCTAAGTGTCCTACCAAAATAACCTTGTTGATACCGTTTGCCATAGTGTTTAAATTTTAAGATTTGCAGGTAAATTACCATTGCCAAAAGTAAGAAAAGTTTTCATTGGTGCAACCTTTTTCAAAAAAAATTTCTAATATTGATTTTTCATAATTTTGCCGCTTATTTTCAACATTATAATAATGTTAAGGACACATACTTGCGGAGAATTGAATACAAATCATATAGGCGAGGAAGTTATTTTATGTGGCTGGGTGCAGCGTACTCGCGATTTTGGTGGCATGACTTTTCTTGATTTGCGCGATCGTTATGGAATTACGCAATTGGTTTTCAATATGGAATGGGATGTACACCTGTGCGAGGCAGCACGCAAGCTTAGTCGCGAATATGTAATCAGAGCTAAAGGAAAAGTAACCAAACGTGAAAGCATTAATCCGAAATTGCCTACGGGTGAAATCGAAATTATTGTCGATGAATTCGAAATACTGAACGAGTCGAAAATTCCACCCTTTACCATAGAGGATCAAACCGATGGGGGCGAAGAATTGAGAATGAAATATCGTTATCTCGATCTGCGCCGCAATCCCTTAAGGAAAAATCTGGAACAGCGTCATGCCTTGGCCATGGAAACCCGCAAATATTTATGTGAACAGCATTTCCTCGAAATAGAGACTCCCTATCTTATTAAATCAACACCCGAAGGCGCACGTGATTTTGTGGTGCCATCCCGCATGAATCCAGGCCAGTTTTATGCCCTGCCTCAATCACCTCAAACCTTGAAACAAATATTAATGGTAGCTGGCTACGATCGCTATTTTCAAATCGTACGCTGCTTTAGAGATGAAGACTTGAGAGCCGACCGTCAACCTGAGTTTACACAGATAGACTGCGAAATGGCTTTTGTGGATCAGGAAGATATTTTACAAGTCTTTGAAGGTCTTATTATTAGATTGTTTTCAAAAGTAAAGGGAATAGAATTGGATTCTTTTCCCAGAATTTCATACGACGAAGCCATGAAGCGCTTTGGTTCCGATAAACCCGATATTCGCTTCGGAATGGAGTTCACCGAAATTACTTCTCGGGCAAAAGGAAAAGGATTCAAGGTTTTTGATGAAGCCGAAATAATCGTAGGAATCAATGCCAAGAAATGTGCTCAATATAGCCGAAAGGAACTCGACCAGCTGACTGAGTGGGTAAAAAGGCCACAAATTGGCGCCTCGGGGCTTATTTATATTAAATTTTCGGAAGATGGTAGCCTTCGGTCTTCGATAGATAAATTTTTTCGACAAGACCACCTGAGAGAATTATCGGCAGAGTTCTCGGCAAAACCTGGCGACTTAATGTTGATAATAGCAGGTGCAAAAGAAAAAACGCTGAAGGCTTTGGGTGAACTCAGGCTCGAAATGGGCAACCGTCTTGGATTGCGAAATCCCAATGTATATCGCCCTCTCTGGGTTATCGATTTTCCACTCCTGGAATGGGATGAAGAATTACAACGGTTTTTTGCCATGCATCATCCCTTTACTTCTCCTAAACCCGAAGATATTCCTTTACTTGAGACAAATCCTTCTTTAGTGAGAGCCAATGCTTATGATCTGGTTATCAATGGAGTAGAGATTGGAGGAGGTAGCATACGTATTCATCTCAAGGAGCTGCAAAATAGAATGCTTCGGTTGCTTGGTTTTACCCAGGAAGAAGCCCAGAAACAGTTTGGATTTCTGATGGATGCCTTCGAATATGGAGCTCCACCTCATGGAGGTATCGCTTTTGGGTTCGACCGTCTCTGCGCTATCTTTGGAGGTTCCGATTCCATCAGGGATTTTATTGCTTTTCCTAAAAATAATTCCGGCCGTGATATGATGCTGGATTCCCCTTCCGAGATTTCACAACAGCAACTCAATGAACTTTATCTAAGGATTAATCTACCATAAAAACCTTACGGGGATTCAAAAACCTGTTAGGGTTAAAATTTGAAGCTGTGTCAAATTCGAACCTTTCCTTCAGAATTGTAGGATGCCAATGATTTCTCTTACTTCGCGAATGGTTTTTTGCGCGCTGGCACGTGCCTTTGCTGCTCCTTCGGTTACTACCTTGTGCAGATAGTCATTATCGGCATCGAGTTGCAGAATTTTTTCACGGAAAGGCGTCGTAAACTGGATAATATCTTCGGCGAGTTGTTTTTTTAGATCACCATAGCGTATCCTGCAAGTATTGTATTGTTCTTCGAAATAGGTAACGGTATCGGGTGAAGAAACCACTTTTAGCAGGGTAAACAGGTTTTGGACGGGTTCTGATTTTTTTTGATGAGGGCGGGTAGGTCCGTCATCGGTAACGGCGCGCATAACTTTTTTACGGATTACTTCGGGTTCATCGCTCAGGAAAATGGCGTTGCCTTCGCCTTCCGATTTTCCCATTTTTCCGCTTCCATCCAGTCCGGGAATTCTTATTAAATCTTTCTCCGAGCTGTAGGCTTGAGGTTCGGTGAAATAATCGACATGATAAAGGCGGTTAAAACGATTGGCGAAAGTGCGGGTCATTTCGAGATGTTGTTCCTGATCTTTTCCCACAGGAACCTTATGAGCCTTATGAATAATGATATCGGCTGCCATCAGCACAGGGTAAGTAAGTAAACCGGCATTAATGTTGTCGGGTTGTTTACGTGCTTTTTCTTTGAAGGAAGTTACCCGTTGAAGTTCACCAAGATAGGCGTTCATGTTGAGCAGAAGATATAACTCGGCTACTTCGTGAAGGTCGCTTTGAATATAGATAGTTGATTTTTCAGGGTCGAGGCCTGAAGCCAGATAATTGATTAATACGCGCCTCACATTATAATGCAGATTGGAAGGCGTTGGATGCGTAGTAAGTGAATGATAATCGGCGATAAAGAAGAAACACCGATTATCTTCCTGCATTTTTACGAAGTTTTTGATTGCACCAAAGTAATTACCGAGGTGCAATTCACCGGTTGGACGAATACCACTAACGACTGTTTCCATGCCGCGAAGATACAAAAAAGCCCGGAAACAGTTCCGGGCAAGATGAACTTATGCAAATGGCGAATAATGCCTTAAATTCTGATTTCGTCGCCTTTATTATTGAAAAAATGATATTCTATCATGTGAAATGATTTATTGGCAGATATAGAAATCCATTTCTTAAATTTAAAAACCCAGCGCAGTTGAATAGAAGGGAACCCTTTTGTAAGATACGCATATACATAAGGATGAACACTCATTTTTATTTGTTTTTCATTCTGTTCGTGAATAAGATAACGTATTTTGTTTTCTATTTCATCTACGAGGATGATGCTGGGTTTTACCTGTCCGGTTCCCATACAGGCGGGGCAGAGTTCGAGTACTTCGACATTGGTTTCGGGTCTGACGCGCTGCCTGGTAATTTGTATGAGTCCGAATTTGCTTGGAGGGAGTATGGTATGTTTTGCCCTGTCTTTGGCCATTTCTTCTTTGAGATGTTCATATAATTTTTTACGGTTTTGTGGATTGACCATATCAATGAAATCAACCACAATAATACCTCCCAGATCGCGAAGGCGGAGTTGGCGGGCAACTTCCGTTGCTGCTTCCAGGTTTACTTCCAAGGCATTGGTTTCCTGATCGTTATTTTTTTTTGCTCGATGACCGCTATTTACATCGATCACATGAAAGGCTTCGGTGCGTTCGATAATCAGATAAATACCGCTACTAATGCTTACGGTGCGGCCGAAAGAGTTTTTTATCTGCTTATCTATTCCGAAATATTCGAATATAGGTAATTTACCCTTGTATAACTTGACGATATTCACCTTATCGGGAGCTATTGTCTGTATATAGCTACGGGTTTCTTCATAAAGGCCAGGGTCGTTGATGTAAATATTATTGAAGGATTCGTTGAGCAGATCGCGCAATAAGGCAGATGTACGGTCAATCTCACTGATGATTTTTTGTGGAGGTTTGGCTTCGGAGAGTTTTTTCATCACCATTTCCCATTTCGCCATCAGGGACTTTAAGTCTGCATCGAGGTCGGCCACCAACTTTCCTTCGGCAACGGTACGAATGATTATGCCGAAATTTTTGGGGCGAATGCTGGTAACCAAACGTTTAAGCCGGTTGCGTTCTTCCTGGCTTTTAATTTTTTGTGAAACAGAAATACGATTGGAAAATGGAACCAATACCAGATACCTTCCGGCAAATGAAATTTCGGAAGTAACCCGAGGCCCTTTTGTAGATATGGGCTCTTTCGCAATTTGAACGATGACAGGTTGATTAGGAGCAAGAACTTCTGAAATCTTTCCTGTTTTTTCTATATCGGCTTCTGGCTGGAAATCAGATAAATCAGCATGAAAATGCTTCCCACCCATAATCTGGCGGGTAAGTTTATTGAGCGATTGGACTTGAGGTCCAAGGTCGAGATAATGAAGAAAAGCATCCTTTTCATAACCGATATTAATGAAGGCAGCATTAAGGCCGGTCATGAGTTTTTTTACTTTTCCCAAGTAAATATCGCCAACAGCATAATTATTGTTCATCTTCTCCTTATGAAGTTCCACAAGGCTTTTCTCTTCCAAAAGCGCAATGGATACTTCATTGGAGTTGGCATCAATAATTAATTCTCTGGTCACGCTGTTAGGAAATTAAAGTTTACAGGAAAATCTCCTGAAAAGAAAACTTGTATTACATCATCCTTTCAGGTAATCAATTTTAAAAAAGTATTATACAACAGGGCTCACCCGCATTGTATAATACTTTGATGTGAAGGTAAAATCAGGCTATTACTATTTTTTCTTGTGCCGATTCTTTCTTAAGCGTTTCTTACGCTTATGCGTCGCCATTTTGTGCCTTTTCCTTTTTTTACCGCTTGGCATTTTTTATGGATTTGAGAGTTATTTTACGTTGTTTTTCACTTCGTTCACAAAAGACTTGGCTGGCTTAAACGATGGAATATTGTGAGCCGGAATAATGATGGTGGTATTCTTCGAAATATTACGGCCCGTCTTCTCAGCCCTTCTTTTGATTACAAAGCTTCCAAATCCTCTCAAATAGACATTTTCGCCATTTATCATGGCTTTCTTAATGGAATCCATGAAAGCTTCCACAATTTGCTGAACAGCAATTTTTTCAACATTGGTTTTGTTGGCAATTTCGGCAACAATTTCTGCTTTTGTCATATCTAATAGTTTTAAAGGTTTGATTATTAAATTCCTAATGGGCTGCAAAGATAGTAACATTTTTATTTTCACAAAGTTCTTCGAAGATTTTATAAAAAGTTTATGAGTTACCTTTGTCGGAGTGAATGAATAACCCTACTCCCTTTGCCGAATCTCTGTTAAGCTGGTATGCTAACAATGCCCGGGATTTGCCTTGGAGAATCGATGTTTCCGCTTATACAACATGGATTTCGGAAATCCTTCTGCAGCAAACCCGCTTAAATCAGGGAATAATCTATTATCATCGGTTTATTGAGCGTTTCCCGGATATAAGTAGCCTGGCTGAAGCATCGGAAGAGGAAGTATTAAAACTATGGCAAGGCTTGGGTTATTGTTCCCGGGCAAGAAATTTACACGAGGGAGTCCGCCAGATTATCGAAAATTATCACGGACAAATTCCATCTTCCTTTCAGGAATTAAAAAAAATAAAAGGCATTGGATCTTACACGGCTGCCGCTATCAGTTCTATCGTTTTTCACCAAGCTGTGCCGGCTATCGACGGAAATGCCATCAGAGTTTTTAGCCGCTTTATGGGAATAAACGACCCTGTGGACACTTCTTCGGGCCGTATTTCGATAGAAAAAGCTGCTTATTCGCTGATGGATCAACAGCGTCCGGGTGATTTCAATCAAGCGGTGATGGAATTGGGAGCCTTGGTTTGTACACCCAAACGTCCTGCCTGTTTTTCCTGCCCTCTGATAAATGGTTGTATAGCTTATCGTGAAGACAAAATCGATCTGATTCCTTCAAAACATAGAAAAACACGGGTCAAAGAGAGATACATTTTTTATCTGGTCATATTAAGCCATGCCAAGAATAATATGCAAGTGATTATAAAAAAACGAGATCAGAACGATATCTGGAAAGGTTTGTATGATTTCCCTTCCTTGGAATTCGATGGTCCGGCTGATAAGACAGCAGTAATAGAATCTGAGAATTTGAAAATCGATTTTCCTTACCTTTCTCCCGCTGAATTAAAGTTTACAAAAGGCCCATCGAAACATATCCTCAGCCATCGTACCTTATGTCTTAATTTCCTGGTCTTTGAATCGACCATGTTGCCTGCTATTAAAAACAAGAAACATAGAGTGATTTCAATAGATGAAGCTATTCATTTGCCTTTGCCTCGTCCGATAGAAAAATTCCTGGAAGAATTAATTGTTGGGCAAATACCATGAAAACATCTATAGGGAAGAACGAGAATAAAAAAATTCGATGAACGGGATGATAATTTTCTTATTTCCCTCACAAGTGCCTGTTGCAAAATGGAATGTGAAATCTGTGCCCTTTAAAAATTTTGGAGAGATAAGGTATTATTTCATGAAGGTTTCAGGATTCTGATTCTTTGAATTTCAATCGGCAGCTCAGGGAATGGAAAGGCGGGTGAGGTTACATAGTTTTTGAAGAATGCGAGCTCCAACGTTGGCGTCCCATTCGTCATCGGAACCAGGAGCAACCTCTACCAGATCGAAACCAATGATTTGCCGGCCCGAAGTTGCCAGAATATGCAGCAATAGTACAACCTGATCGAATGAAAGTCCACCCGGAACGGGTGTTCCTGTGTGGGGGCAGAGTTCGGGATTTAATCCATCTATATCGAAACTGACATACACTTTCGAAGGCAGATGCTTCACGATTTCTTCGCAGATTTCGCTGAAGGGCTTTCCATTCAAAGTTTCGAAGGCTAGTAAATATCCATCGTATTGCTTGATTCTTTTGTCGTGATATCCCAGCATCATTTCATCTTCACAAACATCGCGTATCCCCACTTGAACGAGTTTCTCAAGCGATTTCAACTCCAGTGCATTGTACATTGATGAAGCATGGC
Source organism: Bacteroidetes bacterium ADurb.Bin012 (assembly GCA_002071415.1). Lineage (GTDB taxonomy): Bacteria > Bacteroidota > Bacteroidia > Bacteroidales > TTA-H9 > TTA-H9. The sequence continues at coordinate 15,424 of MWFC01000008.1, read as the reverse complement.
TAAAGATAAAACCTTCGTAAGCCTTTCTTAAATCGGCATGAGCGTCGATGTGAAGTATTCCAAAACCATCGTATTGCTTCGTCAACGCACGCATCAATCCTAATGAAGTGCTATGATCACCTCCGAGCACACAGGCTGTTTTACCCTTCGAAATCCAGTAATAACTGGTTTTATAAACCCATTGGTTCATCTTTTCACATCCAAGATTAATTTTTTCGAGTAAGGGCAATATCTGGGGGTTATTTGCATTCATGCCAGTTTCTAAAAGATGGATTACCTGCTGGGCAAGCGGCCGCAATTGTTCATTGAGCTGCAAAATATCTTCAGATAGAGGCAGAGTGGCTATTCGATTCTTCCATGCCTGTTCGAGAAAGAAATCAAATAAATCGACCTGAGTTGAGGCCTTTATGATTGCCTCAGGCCCCTGGCAAGTACCAGGATGATAAGAAGTTGTAACATCCCATGGAACAGGAATAATGATGATATCGGCTTCTTCGTTGCTATAAGGCAAACCTAAGAAATTTCCATTGGGAATGCCAATGGCATTGGGATCGAATGAAGTCATATAATTGGTATTACTTATGCAAAATTAGTGATTTCGATATAAGCCTATATTATACCTCTTCTCATCTGAATATTCGAAAATTCGTGTTATTTATAAATTCAAAAATGGATCGTAGTTTATTGACTATTAGCTTGTAGCTTTATAGAAATGATGGCAACTGGCATTCTCTCTTGCTAATTTAGTCCACCGATTCACACTGATCGTCTGCGGTTATCTGCAAGAACTCTTTATTTTCTTACTGATTGACGCAGATTAAATCCGCTGATTATAACAAACAACAAACAACTACAAGATTTCAAATTACAAGCAAATTTCAACGAACAACTGACAAGGAACAACTTACAACTACAACATTTCAAATTACAAATTCCAAACTCCAAATTTCAGTCTCCCAGTCTCCCAGTCTCCCAGTCTCCCAGTCTCCCAGTCTCTTCGTCTCCTTGTCTCCTTGTCTCCTTGTCTCCTCATCTCCCAGTCCCCCCGTCCCCCTCGTCTCCCTTCCTCCCTTATAAACTTTTAACTTTCTACTCCCCATTTCCCATTTTCGATGAAAAGCGAATTTTTATCAATTTTGTGTGTCGATTGAAAATTATCATATAAATTTACTGGCCCAATACAAGGTATTATTCATGCCAGCACAAATCATTTCATTGCTCGATGATTTTTTATCGCTTATTTATCCACGCTTATGCTATGCGTGTGGGAATAGCCTTTACCTGAACGAAGCGGTAATTTGCAATCATTGTTTAGCAACGTTGCCACTTACTTATAGTCATTTGAGCAAAGACAATCCAGTAGCCCGGACATTTTGGGGGAGGATTCCGGTTGAAGCTGCCGCAGCAAGATATTATTTCAGGAAGGGCGGGCCTGTTCAACGATTATTGCATAATCTCAAATACAATCACGCACCCGAGATCGGAAAATTCATTGGATTGATATACGGAAGGGAATTATTAGAATCGGAGGTATTCCGTTCGGTGGATTTAATTATACCAGTTCCGTTGCATTTTGAGAAATTGAAGAAAAGAGGATACAACCAATCGGCCATGTTTGGGCAAGGGTTGAGCTCGAGCATGAAAATTCCTATAGATGATGAAAGTCTATTTCGTACTTATTTTACAGAGACCCAAACCCGGAAATCGCGCGAGAAACGATGGGAAAATGTGAAGTCGGTTTTTGCTCTTAAAGAAAATGTTTCTTTAAGAGGCAAACATATTTTGATTGTAGATGATGTAATAACCACAGGATCAACCATCGAAGCCTGTGCCAATAGATTATTGGAGATGGAGGGAGTAAGGATCAGCGTTGCCGCAATTGCCTTCCCCAGCCATATTTTTTGAGAAGATGTGACGTTTGGTTTTTCACTTTTTAGTCTCCTACCCGCACTCTCCGGCCGCCATCCACCATTTAGCAGCTTACTTTGCATAGCCCTTTCGGTTGTCAGAGTAGAAATAATTATTGTACGAAAATCTATGCCCCTGTTGAGGAGGTTCTAAAGCCGAGTCAGTGCCCAGAAGCGGCCATAACTCCGAGTTCCTTATCAATGAGGTATAAGCCCCTGTTCTGACCATCGCCGGCGAGTTTCATCTTGTCGAGAATAGTCCGCACTAAAGTTTCCTCTTCGATCTGCTCATTGATGAACCAATGAATGAAACTTGCAGTTGTGTAATCTTTTTCTTGTAGGGTTAGACCATAAATTTGGTTAATAGAAGCGGAAATAAATTTTTCGTGTTCGAGAATTTTCTCGAACATTTCTTTAAGTGAGGGGTAATCGCTTTGAGGGGTCTCGAGGGGTTTCAATAGAGCCATACCTTCTCTATCGTTCAGAAAATGGATGAATTTCAGCTGATGAAGACGTTCTTCGTCGGAATGTTTGTATAAAAAGGCTGCCGCTCCAGGGAAGCCATTTATTTCACACCATATAGCCATTTGAAGATAAAGCCTCGAACTGTGCTCTTCTTTCTGTATCTGTTCGATGATAGCTTGCTCGATATTCTTTTTCATGTTTTTGTATTTTATCGAAATAATAACCATTTAAACCTAAACTTTGTTCAATGCGTTCGAACCTGAAACGATTTCGAGGATTTCTTTTGTAATGGCAGCCTGTCGGGCTTTATTATATGACAGGGTAAGATCCTTCAAAATCACATCAGCATTATCGGTAGCTATCATCATGGCAGTCATTCTTGCACCTTGTTCGGAAGCAAAGGAATCGAGAAAAGTTTTATAAAGCTGGATATGCAAGTAATGAGGGATAAGTTCTTCGATGATGGTTTCCGATGAAGGTTCAAAGATATAATCGATGTTTCGGGTTTTCTTATTTTCATCATAAGAAAGAGGGAGAAAAGTTTCGGTAGTTACGACTTGTGTGGCAGAATTTATAAACTGGTTATAAACCAACACGATACGATCGAATTCGTGTTTCGTCCACAATTCGATCAATTCGTCGGCCAGTAATTTTACTCCTTCCCAGGTTACTTTTTCTATAAGGTTATCTTTGATTTGCAACACAGGGTATTTTTTGTTGATGAGGATATCGCTTACGTGTTTTCCAATACTGATGAGTTTTAGATGGTTTAAGCCATATTGTTGTTCAAAAGAAGTTTCGGTGAGATATTTTATCTGTTTGATGATATTGGAGTTGAAGGCGCCACACAGGCCTCTGTTGGAGGCAAGGCTCACCAGAAGAACTTTATCGGTTTCGTGCTGTTCGAAGAAAGGGGAAGAAAGGTTTTCACTATAATTTGAATAGAGAGTCGAAATGAGTTCACTCATTTTCTGAGCATAAGGTCGGAGGGAAAGGATGGCATTCTGTGCTTTGCGCAGTTTCGAAGCCGCTACCATTTTCATGGCATTGGTGATCTGTTGAGTATTTTTAACCGATTCGATTCTTAACCTGACTTCCTTGAGATTCGACATGGGCTAATATTTTTTATTCGTATCGTTTGACCAGTTTGGCAACTATTTCTTCCAATTTATTGGCAACTTCATCCGGAAACTGGCCGGTTTGAATAGTTTGGAGAATGTCGGGATATTTTTCGCTAAGCAGATTCAGATATTCTGTTTCGAAATCATGTATGCGATTTACTGGAACGTTTTTCAAGAGGTTGTGCGTACCGCAGTAGATGATAGCAATTTGTTCTTCAACGGGCAGGGGTTGATGAAGACCTTGTTTGAGGATTTCGACATTTCGTTTTCCTTTTTCCAGTATGGCAATGGTTGCTGGATCGAGGTCAGAACCAAATTTGGAGAAAGCCTCTAGTTCGCGGTATTGTGCCTGGTCGATTTTCAAGGTGCCTGCAATTTTTTTCATGCCTTTGATCTGTGCATTTCCACCTACTCTCGAAACGGAGATTCCAACGTTAATTGCTGGTCGGATTCCTGAATTGAAAAGATTGGTTTCGAGGAAAATCTGTCCATCGGTAATGGAAATCACATTGGTAGGGATATAAGCTGCTACGTCACCGGCTTGAGTTTCGATTATAGGAAGGGCTGTCAGTGAGCCTCCTCCTTTTACTTTATCGCGGATAGATTCGGGAAGGTCGTTCATTTGGGCTGCAATTTGGTCGCTATCAATGATTTTTGCTGCACGTTCGAGCAAACGAGAATGCAGGTAGAAGATATCTCCTGGATAGGCTTCACGCCCTGGAGGTCTGCGCAATAAAAGTGAAACTTCACGATAGGCTACTGCCTGTTTGGAGAGGTCATCATAAATAATAAGAGCTGGACGTCCTGTGTCTCTAAAATATTCTCCTATGGCCGCTCCTGTGAAAGGAGCATAAAATTGCATGGCTGCCGGATCACTGGCAGTAGCCATTACTACAATCGTATAAGGCATTGCTCCGAAATCTTCGAGTGTTTTCACAAAATTGGCCACTGACGAGCCTTTTTGCCCCACTGCTACATAAATACAGTAAACCGGTTCGCCTTTCTCATAAAATTCTTTTTGATTGATGATAGTGTCAAGGGCAATAGATGATTTTCCTGTCTGGCGGTCGCCAATAATAAGTTCTCTTTGCCCTCTCCCAATAGGGATCATTGCATCGATTGCTTTAATCCCGGTTTGAAGGGGTTCATTTACAGGCCGACGGTAAATTACTCCGGGAGCTTTTCTTTCGAGAGGCATTCTATAGAGAGGCCCTGGTATATCTCCTTTCCCATCGATGGATTCGCCAAGTGTGTTGATCACCCGTCCCAGCATGCCTTCTCCTACTTCTACCGAAGTAACTTCTCCAGTCCGTTTTACAATGTCGCCTTCCTTTACCAAGTTCGATTCCCCCAATAGCACAACCCCTACATTATCTTCTTCGAGATTAAGAACAATGGCTTTTACTCCAGTGTTCTCGAATTCTACCAGTTCGCCTGATTGTGCATTCTTCAATCCATAAATACGGGCTATGCCATCGCCTACCTGCAATACACTTCCCACTTCGTTGAGTTCGGCAGTGGTCCTGTGGCCAGCTAACTGCTGGCGTAAAATCGCAGAAACTTCCGCCGGTTTTATTTCTACCATTTCTGTAATAATTTTTAAAACTGAGTTACAAATAAATTCTCGCTAAATTCTTTTTTAAGCTCTTTTAACTGTTTTAAAAGAGAAGCGTCATAAAGATAATCATCGAAAAATAACTGAAATCCTCCTATTAATCGAGGGTCAACCTCCACTTCGAGTTCAATGGTGCCTTTTATGACAGGTTTCAATTTCTCGATGATTCGGGCTTTGTTTTCTTCGTTCATAGGCGCTGCCACCTTTATTCTTACTTCATAGATATGATGAATTTGACGATAAATTTCGATAAAAGATAAAACGATTTCATGAAGTATGATTTCACGGGCTTTATCGGTTACAAGCGTAAGAAAAGTCAGTGAAATGTCGTTGATCTTGTCCTTGAAAAGTGCAATTAAAATATTTCTTTTTTTTGAAGGAGGAATAATAGGGCTAATCCAGACTCTTTTCAACTCTGGATTTTCGATGTTCACCCTATCGACTAATTGCATGTCTTCGAACACCTCTTCCAACAGGCCAGAAGAATCGGCGATTTCGTACAGGGCGAGGGCATACCTTTGAGCAAGGACTTTATGACGAATAATCTTCATGAATTCAGTTAGGTTCAGCTTAAGGTAATTTCATTGATCAATCTTTGCAGATATTCGTTTTGTTTTTCTTCACCACTGAGTTTTTCTCTCAAAAGTTTTTCGGCTACTTCTATAGAGAGGGCTCCGATCTGGTTTTTCAGATTTATTAAGGCTGCATTTTCTTCATTTTTGATGGCTTGACGAGCTAATGCTAAAATATGATCATATTCTGTATGGGCTCGCTGCCGAGCTTCTTCTAAGATGATATCGGCAAGTTTGCGTGCATCCGCCAATAAAGCATCGCGTTCCTGCTTTGCTTCGTTGAGCAGTCTTTCGTTAGTGGCCATGAGCTGGTTCATCTCTTGACGGGCTTTTTCTGCCAACTGCAAAGCCTCCTCAATGTTTTTTTCACGATTTCTCAAGGCCTTGAGAATGGTTGGCCATGCAAACTTCCCCAGTATAAAAACCAGTATTCCAAATGACAATGTCATCCAGAAAATCAAACCCACTTCAGGAGTAATGAGTTCCATAAGTTAATATTATAATTTAACCTTGAGTAAAACTTATAATCCCTTAACGACCCTCGAATAAGATTATTTCTGAAGGGTACAAAAAGGGTTAAGATTCAAACTTTTACACGAACAATATCAACATACAAACCACTACGGCAAAGAAGGCAACTCCTTCTATTAATGCAGCGGCTATTATCATACTAGAGCGAATGTCGTTGGCAGCCTCAGGTTGACGAGCGATGGCTTCCAGGGCTCGAGCTCCTATGTTGCCAATACCAATGGCGGCTCCTATGGCTGCTATGCTGGCACCTAATCCCGCACCTATCTTTGCAAAAGGACTTAAATCCCTTGCTGCCTGTAATATCAATGAAAGTAATGTCATAATTGTATTGTTTTAAGAAGATGAATGTTATTTATGATTAGAATTTTCAATTTCTTCTGTTGCCATACCAAAGTATAATGCTGATAATAAAGTAAACACGAAAGCTTGTAAAAAAGAAACCAGGATTTCGAGGAGGCTGATAAATATTGACATTAGAATTGATATCAGGCTTATTCCGTAACCGAAGGCGGGATTTATGTTGCCAAAGACGAAGATCAGACTCATGAAACCCAGAACAATGATATGTCCTGCCGTCATATTGGCAAACAAACGAACCATCAATACAAAAGGTTTTGTGAATAAGCCAAGGAATTCGATCAGAGGCAAAATAGGAATTGGTATTTTCAGCCACCAGGGAATGCCGGGAGTGTTGAAAATATCTTGCCAATAATGGCGATTGCCACTCAAGTTGGTAATGAGAAAGGTAAATAAGGCCAGCATCATCGTTACCGTAATATTTCCTGTTACATTGGCACCGCCGGGAAAGAATGGAACAATGCCCAAAAGGTTATTGAAAAAAATGAAGAAAAATACGGTAAGTAGATAAGGCGTAAATCTTTCGTAATGTTTTTCACCCAGCGATGATTTTGCAATATCGTCGCGTACAAAAATTATAATGGGTTCGAGGAGTGATTGTAGCCCCTTAGGTGCATGCTTTTCATTTCGTTTGTATGCCCTCGCAACTGTCAAAAAAATGATTATCAATGCTATGACACTTAAAAATAATGAAGCCACATTCTTGGTAATGGAAAAATCGAGTGGAATAGTTGGACTTTTATTTTCATTACCTAGGCTATTGTTCCCCACATAAATGATTTTATTCTTGTAAGCCCCGTCGGTCATATATCTGAAACCTCCGTAATCGGATTGGCCATGGTGAAATTTCGAGTAACAAAAAATGTGCAATTTGCCTTCATGCCATAATATAATTGGCAAAGGGATGCTTATATGGGTATTCCCTATACTTAAAATATGCCATTCGTGCGCATCGGTGATATGCTCGATAATCATTTCACCCGGTTTGAACTCAGCGGCTTTTACGGGTGAATTCTCTGCTTTTACCAATGTAAAGGGAAAGAAAATAGCAAAGATAAAAAAGAAGAGCTTTTTAATCATTTCTTTGATAATCAAATAAATATCGAGTTTTCTTCCTCATAAGAATGTAGGTGCAAGGATAATACTTTTTTTATTATCATGCTATCATAGCCAATGGAATATGCATGAATTCAGCTTTTCAGTAGATTTAACCATTGAATTTCAATTTCAAGGAATCTGTTATTTCACTCTGGTAACCACCACCATATTCGACGTGGCTCTTTCTTTCATGGGGAATCCGGTAATCTTCACGAGGATATCGTCGGGGTTAACGGCATTGTTTTGAAGCAATATCTGCACCATGAGGTCGAGGTTGTCGTCGGTATAATGGAGGTTTTGCTGTACGAAACCCGTAATGCCCCAAACGAGCGAAAGGCGGCGGATGAGTCGGGGGCTTCGGGCGAAGATAAATATTTGTGCTTTCGGGCGGTAGCTTGCGAGTCGCAAGGCAGTATAACCCGTAAGTGTATAGGTGAGAATGGCCTTTGCTTCAGTTTTTTCACTCAAATGTATAGCAGCCTCGATTACAGCGTCGGAAATCAAGCGGGATGGATTTGTAAATGAGTTTTCGGGTTTGCGGTTGTGGATTTCTCCAATTTTTTCTGTTTCATCGATGATTCGCCGCATAGCTTCGACGGCTTCGACGGGATATTGTCCCATCGAAGTTTCGGCACTGAGCATAAGAGCATCGGCTCCATCCATTACCGAATTGGCCACATCATTGATTTCGGCGCGGGTAGGCCTTGTGTTGTTGATCATCCCCTCCAGCATTTGTGTAGCCACAATCACAGGCTTCGATTGTGCTATGGATTTGTGGATGACCAATTTTTGTACTGCAGGAACCTGTTCGTAAGGAAGTTCTACGCCTAAATCACCCCGAGCAACCATTAAAGCATCGCTAACTTCTATGATGGAATCGAAATTTTTTAAGGCCTCGGGTTTCTCTATCTTGGCAATGATTCCTGGATTCCAGTTGCGACCTAAAAACTGAATATTTTCTCTCAATTTTAAAATATCTTCCGAACTTCTCACAAACGACAAGGCAATCCAATCGAGTTGATTTTGATAGGCAAATCGCAAATCTGTCAAATCTTTTTCGCTCAGTGCCGAAAGAGTTAAATGGCTGTCGGGTAAATTCACTCCTTTACGAGCTGTTAGAATGCCACCCACTAATACCTCTGCCCGTAAAAACCCCGAAGGAAGTTTTTCTTTTACTATCAGACTAAGCTTGCCATCGTCGAGTAATACCTGATCGCCAGGTTTAACGTCTTCAGTCAGTGCTGGATAGTTTATCCAAAGAATATCTTCTTTAGACAAACCCGAGCCGCCTCCAAGCTGAATTTCTTGACCTTGCCGAAGGTTGATGGCATTATTTTCTACTTCTCCTATACGGATCTTTGGACCTTGTAAATCGCCTAAAATGGCCAAACGATGATGATAAGCAGGTCCTAATTCTCGTATATAATGAATTATCTGGCGAAGTATGTTATGATCGCCATGCGAGAAATTCAACCTGAAAACATTTACACCCGCTTTGGTCATCCTTTCGATTACCGACTTGTCGAAAGACGCAGGACCTAAGGTAGCGACTATCTTTGTGCGCATATCTTTATGGTATATAGAGTAAAACAAAACTAAATGAGGCCGAATACGAGTATTTTAAGGTTTATGCCGTATCAACGATGAGAATTTTTCATTTTTATGTAAGGGGGTCAAAGTTCTAAAAAAACAGTCATTTCTGCACCATTTATATTTTGAACATAATCTTGAATCGGTTACTTTTAATGTGCTTAATCTGCATAATTCGAGCGATATAGATTAACCGAAAAATACATTGTATTGAAAGGCATATTCCAATTCAATAAGCCCTTAGAGAGGATACTTAACACTGTTATTGCATTTATTTTTTTAACATCTGCTCAACAAATTCAGGAACTTCGGCTTGGTTGCTAAAGATATGATAAAGCCCTGACATAATCGGAAAAGTATTCAAATGCTTGGAATGAATAATCTGACCGCAAAATATATTAACGGCCATTTTACCTTCGAGCAGTACCTTCTCGGAAATCTGTTCGGTAAAATAACCTTTCCCGATAAGCAGACCCAGTGTACGGTTTCGTGAAAGGTCGTTCAATGCGGTAAGCCCAAAATCGCCAAAACCGCAATACTTGAACATGGTAGTTTTCTTCCCTCCAAACAAGATATGAATGGAACGCATTTCGTTGAAGGCACGAGTGAGAAACAAGAAGCGCATATTGGCCGTATTGAACTGGGCATCCATTATGCCCACGGCTATGGCATAGATATTTTTCAAGATACTCAATAGTTCGACCCCTTTGATGTCTTTCGAAAAATCGAGATATACCTGAGTATTGGCAAAGAGTTCCTCAAAAAGAGGCCTCAATGTATTATCATGGCATCCCACGGTGAAAGCTGTAGGACTTCCATTAATCATTTCTTTTGCGAAAGAAGGACCTTTCATAGCTCCTGCTCGGAATGGAAACTCCTTGATCAATCCTTCCGAAATGGTTTGCCCTCCTTGATCGAATCCCTTAGCAAGATTTATTAGTACAACATGAGGAGGCAAAAGAGAAGAATTTTCACGAATATATGGGATTACGGCAACCGATGGCAGAGCTAAAAACAACAGATCGGCTTCTCTTAGCACAGATTTATCTGCGGTGGCTTTCACTTCACTGGCCAACCTAAAACCAGGGAAATATTTCGAATTTCTATGGAAATGGTTTATTTCATCAATTACCTCGGGTTCAATGGAAAGAATAGTTGTATCCAACTCGTCATTGCTGGCAAGTGCTTGAGCCATAGCAGTTCCAATAGAACCCGAGCCCACTATGACTATTTTCCTGAATTTCATCGTATTTTCTGTATTCATTCTTTGAACGATTTCTTGATATAGAGACTGCGAAAAATTTGCCGTAAACGATTTATCTCATCTACATTAAAAAATTTCAACAAATATAAAATCAAAGGGAAAGCAATTAACAACAATAATTTAAAGAGTATGCTCGCTAAAAGATTCCCAACCGGTACAAAATAACCAATGGCAAATAAGCTTAATCCGGTGATGAGTACCTTTGCCAAACGAATCCCTTCGAAATGGATATAATAAAACTTCTGCGAAAAAAAATAGAAGAAAATAGCTAACAATCCATTGGAAACAAGCATGATGAGTGCTGCTCCATAAATACCCATTTTAGGAACCAGTAAAATATTCATTCCAATGCTAAAAATTGCACAAAGCATTACAATCCATGCGTTAAACTTTGTTTTTTTTACATAATGCAAACCAAAAGAGAAGTAAGTTTGTGCACCCTTGAGTACAAATCCAAAACTAATGAGTGGAATAACTACATATGCTCTCATATAATCTACATTGCCCAGCGTAAATATGGCTACTATTTCATGCGAAAAAATGGAAAGAGCAAATGCCGAAATCATCAATATTCCAAAATAATAAGTAAAAATACGAGAGAAGAATCTTTTTGCTTCTGCATCTTCAAGCATTTTGTAGGCAATAGGCAAAAAACCCAACTGAAACGATTGAATGATGAACATGTTGATAACCCCTCCAAACTTGTAACCTATTCCATAAACCCCTGTATCGCTTCGAGTGAGGAAATGTTGTACCACATAGCGGTCGCCAAGAGAAAGTATGATGGCCGAAATGCTTGTAAATATCAATGGGAAGCCATATCTCAACATCTCTTTTAAAGGACCTGATTCAAACTTTGGTACAAGGTGTTTTAAAAGAAACGGGAATGAAAAAACATTCAAAAGAAAACTGGCTATGAGCTGACTCAACAAAATGGCTTCTACCCCCATTCCCCGGCCTACAATGAAATAAACATTCAATCCTAAATTTACGGTGAGTTTAAGAGTATTAAGAATGATATACTGCCAAGGTTTCTCGTGAAATCTCAATAAACTAAGAACCAATAAATTAAGTACATCGAAGGTGACCAGTAAGAACGAAATATCCAGATATAATTTAAACTGAGAATCGCCATAAACTCCACGATGATTTAACCATGCATTGAAAGGGAAAGCTAATAAGTTGAATGCCAGCAATATAAACACCAAAGCCATCAATGTTGTAAAAACCATACTTCCTTGCCGTTTAGGATCCTTCTCAGGAGCTAACCATCTTAATAATGCCGTGGGAAGGCTAAACGACAGAACAGCCGAAAGAAGCTGCCAAATTGGTTCTATCAAGATGAGGGAAGAATAATCGCTAATGGAAATATGTTGCGAATAAAGTGGCAGTAAAACAAAGCCTACCAGTTTGGAAAATATATTTCCAAGACTATAGATAAAGACCTGTTTTACCGATAATCTAAATTTGTCGAACATCTAACTGTTTTTTTCCAGTAAAACCATTAACCAGTAAGGTCGTTTGGGGGAGATTATCACGTTGATACCGTCGATGAGAAATCCTAAAGGATGAAATTTGTAGAAATAATAGAATTTATGATTGCATTGTGGGCATATAGCCGTACGATTATTTTGATCTATCCAAAAGTAAGGAATCCATGAGATGGAAGGAATCCATCTGCGTTTGAGCCTCAATAAGGCTGGATGATAATATCTCACGGGTTTTCCAAAAGTAAATTCGGCTATTTTCTTATATTCGGGGAAAAGAACCGTGAAATCCTCGCTTTTGAAAGATCTGAGGTGATTGGGTCGGTTGAAAATATATTTACATTCAGGGCAGCGAATCATTAATTTATCGGGGTTTTCGCGGTTGGGTACGGTAATATATATATATTTTTTTGATATTCTTTTGAATTCTTGTATTGTTTTTTGGAATATTTCATTGGGAAGATGTTCGAGCAATTCGGATGAAAAGACCATATCGAAGTTCTGTGAAGGCAGGGGAATGTTGTCGCACGAAGCCTCCAATTTCTCAGAGGTTACATATTGCAATGCCGACTTGCTACGGTCAACTCCGAGAACTTGGTATTTTTTTGCCAGTTCGTTAGTAATCACTCCATTGCCACAGCCAATATCTATAATTGATTGTACATCAGAAGGGATATTTTCAATGATTTTCTTGATTTTTGGGCCGAGCTTGTTTGTACCCAGGCTTCCCCAATTATAATTTTCATAAATAATTTTATTATCCAAAGCTTTCTAAATTATTATAAAATTCTATGATAGGTTGAAACTGTACATCCGAATTATATTTTTCTATAACGGCTTTTCTTCCTCTCCGACCCATTTCAGTAAGGGCATCAGTATTTCGATAACACCATAATATTTTTTCTATCAAATCATCAATATTACTATCCTGATAATATAAACCACAATGGTATTCTTTTATTATATCAACCTGAGGCTTACAATCAGAAACTAATATGGCTTTTTCAAGTAGCATATATTGAAAAACTTTATTTGCAACCCCAGATTCATGTTGGGGATTTCGAAGAATGGGACTCACACCAAGTTTAGCATGAAATAATAAAGAAGGAAGTTCAGAAATATCTTTCCACGGATAATAAATAATCTTCCCTTCCTTCTCATATTTTCTGAATTTGGGTTCGAATAACTCTCTGTCATGCTTATCAATTGGGCCAATAATCAAAAGCTTTATTTCTGGATTGCTTATTCTGTCGACAGCTTCAAGAAGGTAAGTTATCCCTCGTCTAATTGCAACAACACCAAAATAAACCATCCAAAAACCTTTTGTCATGAACTCATAGGCATAAGGATCGATTTTAAAGCTATGAAACTCAGCTATATTCGGGACATTAGGATAAACATAAATCTTATCAGAATTTAAATTATTATATTTCTTTATTAAAGTATTTTTAAAATAATTAGACAAAACTATAACTGCATCTGATTTCTGGAGTAAGCCATTTTCAATTCTTTCCCATCTACTTGCTTTAAATATCCATTTTACATGCTTTTTTTGCGCCCATGTATAAGCCTTAACAGCTGCAGGAAAGTTTTCATGTAAATCAAGAATTATTTTGATATTATACATTTGCTTTAGCAATATAGCTGGCAAAGCCATATAAAGATCATGTGCATGAATAACTCTTAAATTATATTTTTGGATAATTTTCTTAGAAAAATAGTACCAAAATATTTTATATCCTGGGAAGATTAGTTGAGTTATAAACAATAAATTCTTGATTTTCCGTGGTATGGTAATTCTATGTATATGAATTTTATTTTTTAATTCATATTTATTTTGTTTTCCAAAATTGAGGCAGATTACATGAACCTCATGTCCCTTTTGAGTCAACATTAAAGCCTCATTCCATACTCTTGGGTCACTAACAAATTCATTGTCAAGTAGCATACCAATTTTCATTGAGGCTGCAAATGATGTAAAATTATTTCCACTATTCTTTTTGAAGTTTTCCCATCCCATAAAGGCGGTATCATTGTATTTTGCAAGGAATTATTAAATACTTCTATGGCATTTAATGCAGCATCGAAATTGGATCCTACAAGATGATTCGTTCCCATTTCGACAGTTATGGGTCTTTCTGTAGAATTTCTTACGGTTATACACGGAATTTTTAAGAAACATGTTTCCTCTTGTATTCCTCCACTGTCGGTTACCACACCTTTCGAGTCGATAACTAAACTTAAAAAATTAATATACCCAAGGGGTTCAATTAAATGAACATTAGTATTAATTTTCTTTAAAAGGTGAAATTTTTTCAAATTATTCAAAGTTCGTGGATGAATCGGGAAAACTATATCATATTTTTTAGCTACTTCATTTAAAAAATTCACCATCTCATTTAAATTGTCGGGGCTATCCACATTCGATGGTCTATGAAAAGTAGTAACAATATATTCTTTAAGCTTGAGGTTTAAAGATGAAAAAAAGTGTTTATTGCTAATTTTTTCTAAATTTTGAATTAAATTATCGATCATGGTGTTTCCTACAAAAAAAATCTTTTCGTCAGCCGCTCCTTCATATTTCAAATTTCTTAATCCTGAATTTTCGGTAACAAATAAATAATCGCTTAAGGCATCGGTAACAATTCTATTGATTTCTTCAGGCATCGATCGGTCAAAACTTCTCAAACCGGCCTCGATGTGGCCGACTTTAATTCCGAGTTTCACTGCGGTTAAGGAACATGCTATTGTTGAATTTACGTCGCCGGGTACTAATACTATATCAGGTTGATATTGTTGAAGAATTTTTTCAAAACGCAACATAATTGTAGCTGTTTGTTTAGCATGAGTTCCCCCTCCAGCATTCAGGAAAAAGTCAGGTGTTGGAATATCTAGTTCATCAAAGAATATGTCCGACATCAATGTATCGTAATGCTGACCGGTATGGCAGATCTTATGTTCACAAATGGATTCAACTTCTCGAAAAGCCTTATGAATTGGAGCAATTTTTATAAAATTAGGTCTGGCACCTACAACAGAAAGTACTTTTTTCATTTTCGAAATTTTGAGTTTGCAGAGTTATAAATTTTTATTCTTTCCTGACAAATCCTAAAAAAATTTTCCGAACGCTTAGCCATCTCGTTTTTATTAAATTCTATGCAAAGTTAGGAAGACATTTAGAAAAAATGCTCTCCAGATATATCCATTCTGAAAAATATTGTGTATCTTTGAGACTTAATTAGAGTCTGTCCATACAGTCATCAAAATTTTCAGTAAAATATAAACTTCTTATGAAAGTTTACCTTTTTGAAGTTATTCTTGGTCGATTTTATAATTTTTCAATCTAAAATTAAGAACTTCTTTTCAAACTCCTCTAAAAATTAAGTATTTTTTATTATTTTAAACATGAATATCCTT
>MWFC01000007.1 GCA_002071415.1 Bacteroidetes bacterium ADurb.Bin012 | reverse complement strand
TTGGGACACCCAAAATTACAAAATTAATATTGATTATCAATATATTATATCGGTGTCCCGAAAAAGTGCGGAAAACAGGAGCCCTAAAATAAATTTTTCTTCAAGGCCGATTGAGTGAATAACTAATTCTTTATCAAAAAACCACTTTCATCTCTTTTCTTCGAGGTTAACGCTCACACTGCCAATTTTCCCTCCCAAGGCGGGATTCAGTTTCGATATCTTTATTTTAGCATAAGAAATCTTAGGGAAACGTGTGAATACACTTGTAAGGATTCTTCTGCCAAGATGTTCGAGGAGTTTCGATGGAATTTGCATTTCGTTCTTCACTACTTTGTACACACTCTGATAATTGATTGTGTCGTTTAAGTCGTCGGAAAGTTCGGCTTTTGATGTGTCGGTTTCTATATAGAGGTCTATCATGAAGCGAGTGCCTATAACCTGTTCCTCGGTGAAGCAACCATGGTAGGCCCAAAATTCCATTTGTTCGAGGGCAATCCAAGCCATGACTTAATGGTTTATCTTTTTCAGTGCAGTTTCAATTCTATGTAAGGTTTCTTCCTTGCCAATCAAGGCCATTATTTCGGTAAGATGAGGGCCAATAGCACCTCCAGTAAGACAAATCCTCAAAGGACTCATCAAAGCACCCATCTCAACAGCGTTTTCCTGAAGGAAATTTTGTATCGTTTCATCGAGATGGACTTGATCGAATGTATCGAGATGCAAAAGAGTGTCGGAAAATTTTTGAAGAATCTGTGAAGTTTCGGGTTTCCATCTTTTCTTGATGACTTCTTCATCATACTTTTCAGGAGGTTTAAAAAAGAACCATCCTTGGTCCCAGATTTCTTTCACAAAACTTACTCTTTCACGCACCAGATGTATGCTTTCCTTCACATATTCCCAAGAACAATCTACGCCAAGATTCTTCAAAATGGGAATGAACTCCTGGGTTAATTCATCATCAGAACGTTTTCTCAAATATTGCTGGTTGAACCATTTGGCCTTTTCAGGATCAAAACGTGAACCCGATTTCCCCACTCTTTCCAGTGAAAAGGCATCGATGAGTTCATCCAGGGAAAAGATTTCCTGTTCGGTACCTGGATTCCAGCCAAGCAAGGCCAACATATTGATGAAAGCCTCTGGATAATATCCCGATTCACGATATCCCATCGATTTTTCACCTGTTTTAGGGTCGGTCCATTCGAGTGGATAAACCGGGAAACCCAGACGGTCGCCGTCGCGCTTACTGAGTTTTCCATTGCCATCGGGCCTTAGCAAAAGAGGCAGGTGAGCAAATTGCGGTTTCTCCCATCCAAAAAACTCGTATAGCAACACATGCAGAGGTGCCGAAGGTAGCCATTCTTCGCCGCGAATCACATGCGTAATTTCCATCAGATGATCATCTACGATATTGGCCAGATGGTAGGTCGGCATTCCATCCGATTTGAACAGCACCTTGTCGTCGAGGGTTTTGCTTTCCACCTCCACTTCTCCTCGAATGAGGTCATTTACCCTAATGACAATGTCTATGGGAATCAAAGCTCTGACGACGTAAGGCTCACCTGCGGCTATTCTTCTTTTGACTTCTTCTTTGGGTAAGGTAAGCGAATTGCACATTTTCATGCGGCTCAAAGCATCATACTGAAAATTGGGATTCTTTTCATGAGCTTCTTCTAAATCGTCGTGACTGTCGAAAGCATAATAGGCATGTTCATTTTCGACAAGGATATCAATGTATTGTTTGTATAGATGCTTACGGTCGCTCTGACGGTAAGGCCCAAAAGGTCCACCCAGATGAACACCCTCATCGAATTGAATGCCGCACCACGAAAGGGATTTAATAATATATTCCTCAGCACCAGGTACAAAACGATTCCTGTCGGTATCTTCTATCCTCAGAATAAATTTTCCATTATGTTGCCGGGCAAAAAGAAAATTATACAATGCAGTACGCACACCTCCTATATGAAGTGGCCCTGTCGGGCTGGGCGCAAATCGCACCCTGATAGCTTCTCCACTCATGAATAATAATAGAATTTCTATCCTGCAAAATTACGAAAAGGATTGGGGTAAACATGAAGTTAACACTAAAATACAATAGATTTAACAAGCGAATATCGCGCGAAGCTTCATAAAAATTTTTTAACATTTTAAAATGAGGAAAATTATCCTGAAAACCAACCGTTTAACTTGGCATATCGATGACACATGAATCGGGTTTTATGAAGATCAGGCCCTATTTAGCAAATTGAAAACATCGAGATAAGCATTGAGTAAAAACGAGGATTTTTAAAAAGCATATCGCTTTACACCCTGATGTTTAGCGTCGAAATTCCAATTTACGTCGAGATAAAAAAGTAAAAGGCAACAGGGCAAAGCACAAATAAATCAATCAAATTCAACTCTATATTTATTAATGGAAGAAATTTATTATTATCACTCACAATTTGAATGAAATATCATTTCGACGGAAGCGTTATAAGAAGAAGATTCGTACATAGTATTTTCGAAATTATATAATTTCGAAATCTATGGATATATAGGAGGTTTAATAGCTAAAAAACTCTGCTTGAATTAGTTGCGACAAATTAAAAATTCTATGCATCATGCCAAAATTCTTGAAAATTATTGTTTTTTTATATTGTTTATTATTTGGTTTACAATCTTTTTCTCAGATTAAACCTGCTGAAAATAGCGCTTTTACTGTCACTACAAAAGATATCGACAACTTTTGGGTGGCATTCGATATGTTGAAAAACTGTAATTCATCATTGGATAGCATTTACTGCTTGAAAGAATATCTATTCGATAATGGAACCGATGGTTTTAAGGAATTCATTCGCATTTATGATTATACATCCGAAGATTATTTAGAAGCCATCCGTAATTATCCCAAATTTTTCAACAGTGTTAGGGCAAATACTCTGCTAACTAAAGAAATCTACCCAGAAATCATACAATTATTCCAGAAAATCGAAAAATATTACCCGAATTATATCCCGCTAAAAATTTGTTTTGTCATCAGTCCGCTAAGAGCTGGAGGTACATCGACCAGGGAATTTTTATTTATTGGAGCCGAAATAATTACATCCAGCAACAAGGTCGATCTATCAGAATTTGGATTAAATGCTCTTGGGAAAATTCTTGATTCCGACACCAATATAGACAAGAGGCTCATATATGTGATTGCCCACGAAACAATTCATCATTTGCAAGTAAATGCTCGGCTCGATAATTATGATCTATTGAATAGAAGTCTTTTCGAAGGTGCAGCAGATTTCATTGCATGGTTGCTAACCGGAGTGAGAGGGAACGCCTATTTATATGATTATGGCATTTCTCATGAAAAAGAACTCTGGATGAAATTCAAGAAAGATATCGAAGCAGGTGTAAATACCGATAATTGGATGTATAATTTCGATAGAGTAGAAAATGACCTACCACCCGATTTGGGCTATTTTATGGGATACAGAATAGTAGAAGCATATTTCAATAAATGTCTGGATAAACATCAGGCGGTATTGGATATCATCGAAATGAAAAATCCAGAAGAATTTTTCAAAAAAAGTGGATACAATCCCGATTCCTAAATTTATCAGTTATTTGCGCATACTTATCATCCCATTATCTCATCGATTTGCTCTAAAAGTTTAAATTATAAAAATTAAGGTTTCAAATCATAAAAAATAAAATCATCACAACCCTAAAGGTTCAAATGACTGAATAAAAGTCAGCAACATATACTTGCAACAATAATAAACATCGAATATTTCATCGAAATGAACAGGCAAAATCATCAAAATAACCTTTGATTGTACAGTTTGGACAATTTTTTTATATTTGCCTAAATACTTCTATCCATGTTGATCAATAAGCAGAACAATATACCTACAGGATAAAATCATGAAGGAATATATAATTGCATCAGCCATTTGATCTTACAAGCTAAATTTTTTTAAAGAAGTAGAAAGAATATTTTAAATTGGATTCAAACCATGAAAAAATGAGAATTTGATCAATACATCCTAAATATTTGGATTCGAAGGGAATAATTGCATTATGGAAAGAAGCCTTATTAGCCCTAATTGTGCTAATGGGAAACACCCGAGGCTATAGGAATCATCCACAATTGTTGCGTTTAAGACAGCTAAGGAAGCCATTAAAAAGTATTGACTTCTATTTAAATGTCGTATGGCAAGAAGCCCAAAATAGAGGGTATAACTTCGATGTATCTAAATTCAAACAAACGGAAACAATGACTAGAATAGCAATTACGGAAGGACAAGTAGAATTTCAACTACACCACCTTTTAAACAAACTTAAAAAGCGAGCTGTTAAAAAATACAATGAAGTTAAAATTATTGACATGCCTGTAACTCATCCATTGTTTTATTTAGTGGCTGGAGAAGTGGAATCATGGGAAAAGATATAAGTTATGAATAAAGAATTTTACTTACAGACTTGTTACAAGATTTCGGAGCTGATCACCAAAAGATATAGCACCTCCTTTTCATTAGCCGTGTCATTTCTCGAAAAGGAACAGCGTTCGGCAATTTATGCCATTTATGGATTTGTTCGCCTTGCTGATGAGATCGTAGATAGTTTCCATCCACACGACAAGATTTTTCTTTTGAACAAACTTACCGAAGATCTTTATTACTCGCTCGGTCACAACATCAGCACTAACACAGTTCTCATGGCATTTGCTGATACCGTAAATAAATACAAAATTCCTCACAGCCATATCAATGCTTTTCTCGAAAGCATGAAGCGAGATTTAAATATTACTCAATACCACAAGCAGGAAGATTTGAGTCAATATATCTATGGTTCGGCCGATGTTGTGGGATTGATGTGCCTAAGGGTATTTTGTCATAATGAACCGAGCCTTTATCAAAAACTCGAACTGCCTGCACAAAAATTAGGGTCGGCTTTTCAAAAGGTAAACTTCCTTCGCGATATTAAATCAGATACTCAAAACTTAGGCAGATACTACTTTCCAGAGATGTCTACCATGAGCCTGAACCAACAAAGCAAAAAAATAATCGAACATTCTATCGAACAAGACTTCAAAGTGGCCTTCCCTGGCATTCGACAACTACCTGGTCGTTCAAAACTGGCTGTGGCCATTGCATATTACTATTATAACAGCCTTTTTATAAAAATTATTCACTCTTCACCCGAAAAAATTCTCTCACAAAGAATAAGGATTTCAAACATCAAAAAGTATTTAATAATGGTCAAAGTTTGTATTTTGTATTTTTTCAAACGTATCTAATCTATCAATTATGAGCGATAAAGTGATTTTAGTAGATATAAACGATAAAATTATTGGAGAAATTGCCAAGATTGAAGCACATGAAAAGGCGTTATTGCACAGAGCGGTTTCCGTGATAATCTTCAATTCGAAAGGCCAGATGCTTTTACAGAAACGAGCATTGAACAAATATCATTCGGCTGGTTTATGGTCAAATACGGCATGTACACACCCTTTCCCTGGCGAAGACAACAAAACAGCAGCACAACGCAGGCTGAAAGAAGAAATGGGAATACATGCCGAGGTTTTTAAAATATTCGATTTCATTTATCATGAAAAACTCGATAATGGTTTGACTGAACATGAGTTTGATCATGTTTATATAGGAATCTCTGACGAACCACCACAACCCGATCCCAATGAAGTAAGTGATTTTGACTATTTTGAACGTAATTTCCTGAAAAATGAGCTATCTTCTTCTCCTAAGCACTATACAGTATGGTTTGCAATACTTTTTGACAGGGTATATGATTTTATTGATCAGCAACATTTAAGGGAAAGGCTTATAACTTACAATCAGACTTCATAATGATTGAGCTATACATAGACAAATTTTCTCTTCTACTTTAAACCCTATCTTTCATTATGTATCTATTTCATATACTTTTAGTTTTGCTCTTATGCAGGCGATGTTTTTGCCTCATTTATCAAGCCATTCATCATATCCCCAATTGGGGAAGTATGACTCTTTTTATACCTTTGTGATCCAATTTTACTTACGTCAGATAATAATGATATTATGAGGAAATTTATCGTTCTTTCGTCCTGTTGCATGATTTGGGGTGTGTTTATATTTTCGGGATTAAAATCATGGGCACAAGAAGCAAGCATTAGAGGAGTAATTTACGAGAAAGAAAGTGGCGAACCCGCCATTTTTGTTAATGTTTTTCTCGGCAAAACAACCCTTGGTTCGGCTACCGATGTAAATGGTTATTACATCATCAACAATATTCCTGCCGGCTCGTATAATCTCATGGTAACAGGCATAGGATACGATAGTTTGGTGGTTCCGATTACCATAAGAAAAGGGGAAATAATCACACGAAAACTTTATATTTCCAAAAAGTCCATAGCTTTGGAAGGGGTGAGTATTTCGGCAGAGAGGGAAGCTGCGCGAACCGAAACTCGCACCTCGGTGGTTAAGGTTACTCCACGCCAGATTAAGCAAATTCCAAGTATAGGAGGCCAACCCGACCTTGCACAATATCTACAGGTCTTACCCGGGGTTGTATTCACCGGCGACCAGGGAGGTCAGCTGTATATTCGTGGGGGTGCACCTATACAAAACAAACTCCTTCTCGATGGAATGGTCATCTATAATCCCTTTCATTCCATCGGTTTGTTCTCGGTATTCGACACCGATATTCTTCGCAATGCCGACATTTACACTGGAGGATTCGGGGCAGAATTTGGCGGCAGAATTTCTTCCGTCATGGACCTCACCACCCGCGATGGCAATAAAAAGCGCTTGAGTGGAAAAATCGATGCCTCTACCTTTGGAGCAAAACTGCTGCTCGAAGGACCTATCAGCAAACAAAAAGAAGACAATTCGGGAAGTTCGTCCTTTATTCTTTCGGTTAAAAATTCCTATCTCGAAGAAACTTCTAAAACCCTTTACAAATACGTAAATGAAGATGGACTTCCATTTAACTTCTTCGATATTTATGGCAAAGTATCTTTCAATGCCGACAACGGAAGCAAAGTGAACCTTTTTGGTTTTAATTTCACCGATCGGGTAAACAATTATAAAGCCTTATCTGATTTTCATTGGGACGCCATTGGTGGAGGCACAAACTTCGTGGTAATTCCCGGAAAAACTCCCGTACTCCTCGAAGGAGTTATTTCTTATTCTAATTATAAGGTAAGCCTCAAAGAAACCGGTAAAAACGATCGTACAAGCCAGATAGGCGGTTTCAATGCGGGTTTGAATTTCACCTATTTTATCAACAAGGATGAATTACGTTACGGCTTCGAATTTCAAGGTTTCAACACCGATTATTATTTCTTCAATTCCCTCAACCGGGTCATTCAACAAAAGGAAAATACAACCGAGATTGGCCCTTACGTAAAATATAAGATGCATCGCGGAAAATTTCTCATCGAACCCGGATTGAGAATACAATGGTATACTTCTTTAAGCAACATATCGCCTGAACCACGTTTGGCCATCAAATATAATGTGAATGATCGCTTGAGAATTAAAGGCGCAGGAGGCTTCTATTCCCAGAACCTGATCAGTGCTACAAGTGATCGAGATGTAGTGAATCTCTTCTATGGATTTCTTTCAGGCCCCGACAACCTCCCCGAAGAATTCAATGGGGAAAAGGTCACCGATAAATTGCAAAAAGCATGGCATACCATAGGAGGTATAGAACTCGACCTATCCAATAATGTAACCATGAATATAGAGGCATACTATAAAAAATTTACCCAACTCACCAATATCAACCGCAATAAGATTTTTGACGATACAGAAATATTTGCCGATCAGCCCGATGAATTGAAGAATGATTTCATCATCGAAACCGGAGATGCTAAAGGTTTGGATATTTCGATAAAATTCGAAAACGACAGATTCTATTTCTGGGGAGTTTATTCATTGGGATATGTAAGTCGATTCGATGGAAACAATACCTATTCTCCACATTTCGACAGGCGGCATACCATAAATCTGGTCGCCGCTGTATATTTCGGGTCAGCACGCGACTGGGAACTTAGCTCTCGCTGGAACTTCGGCTCGGGATTCCCCTTCACTCAGAGCCAAGGTTATTTCGAAAAAATAACTTTCGAAAATGGAATCTATTCCAACCCGGCAACCGAAAACGGAAATTTAGCCATCCTATATGCCGAATTGAACACTGGCCGCTTACCCGTTTATCATCGCCTCGACATTGATTTGAAACATAAATGGGAACTCAGCCAACATTCTCATTTGCAACTGAATATTGGAGCTACAAATATCTACGACCGCGAGAATATCTTCTATTTCGACCGTATTGCCTTTGAACGTGTCTATCAATTGCCAATCATGTATAACGTTGGCTTCACCTTTTCTTTCTAATCTATTCTATTCCTCGAATGCCTCACGTAATAGCTTTCCATCTTCCATCGAGAGATCGATGTCGGAAGCTTTCGAATTTTCTATTAAATGTTCTAATGAACCAGTTTTTGGAATAGCTAATATATTTTTTTGTGCAATGAGCCAAATGAGTGCAATTTGAGCAGGAGTAGCATGATACTTTTCAGCAATTTTTTTTATTACGTCATTGGTTGCCAATCGGATATAATTGGTTTTTCCCAATGGACGCCATGCAATTACCGCAATTTGATTTTCCTGACAATAGGGAATAATTTCTTTCTCCTGATTTTGAGTATAAATCCCAGAATTTCTCGCTAAAAGGCTATATTCTATCTGTACTGCCGAAATTGGAACTGAGGAAATTCTCACCGCTTCTTTTATCAAGGAGATATCGAAATTACTCACCCCTATGGCTCTTACTCGCTTCTGCTCAACCAGCCTATTCATGGCCATCAGGGTTTCCTCCAAAGGAATATCAGGATTGGGATGATGAACAAGATAGAGATCGATATAATCTGTCTGAAGCTGACGAAGACTTTTCTCGAATGAGGAGAATAAATCATTGGAACGAAGATGAGTAAGCCAGACTTTGGTAGTAATAAACAGGTTCTGACGTGGAAACCCTTTTATGGCTTCCCCTACAAGCTCCTCCGTATGACCATTGCCATACATTTCAGCTGTGTCGATATGTGTAAGGCCATTTTCAATAGCGCTTCGAATAATAGTTATCCAATGCCTGTCGTGAGAATAGTCGGCCTGTTCGCCACCTCCCATCTCCCAAGTTCCTAAACCGACTGCCGGAACGTTATAATCTGAAATCTTTTTGTAAATCAATGCTTTAAAAACGGTTAGATTTTATAAAATCAAGCAACTAAAAATAAAACTTTACCCGCATCTGGTATAATCTTCAATCCTCCATCATGTATTTCGTAAAATTCCTAATTTCGTTATACATAATTACTTGTTTTAATCATGTCTTCATAGGCTTTCGGGATTTTGGATAAATTTATAAAATAACCTGAAAAAAATTCTCTATCGAAAACTGAGGAAAATTAATTTATATTTACATTATTCTCGTTATCCTCTAAAATTAATATCCAATTGGAGTAATTCCTTATTATAAAAATTGCATTTTGTGGTTAACCAAATAAAAGTTGCCTAATAGCCTGATTATTAGGCTGTATGATTCCTTTCGAAGTAATCAAGCTGTGGATGTAGGAAGATGGAGTGATATCGAAAGCTGGATTCAAAGCTTCAGAGCCAGGAGAAGAAATTCTTATCTTTATAAAGTGATGCTTCTCATCTAAACCTTCCATCTCGGTTATTTCTTCAAGAGGACGGTGTTCGATAGGGATGCAGGAACCATCTGGGCATGCAGGATCGAAAGTAGACAATGGTGCTGCAACATAAAATGGTACCCCAAAATTTTTCGCCACAATGGCCTTTTCGAATGTCCCAATTTTATTGGCCGTATCTCCATTCAGGGCAATTCTATCGGCCCCCGTGATAAACAAATCCACTCTATTGTTCGATAAAAGCCAAGCCCCCGCATTATCTGCAACGATAACATGCGCTATACCTTCGTTTTGCAATTCCCATGCTGTAAGCCTTGAACCTTGTAAACGCGGACGAGTTTCGTCAACGTAAACGAAAATCTTTTTCCCTTTACGATGTGCTAAATAAATTGGTGCCAATGCACTCCCCCAATCTACAAAACCTAACCAGCCCGCATTACAATGCGTCAATATATTACATGAATCGGGTATTAAACTTTCTCCATAAATCGCAATCGCTTTTGCTTCTTCTTCATTTTCAATAGCTAACTTTTCGGATTCTTCTATTGCTGCCTCAATGCCATAAGCAATTCCTGCTTGCATTACCCTCTCGGTAGCATAAAACAAATCTCTCGCTGTAGGTCGAGTTTGCTCAATCTCCTTGCGGGATTTCCACAAATAATCTTCTCCTCCTTTACCGGGGGATTGAACAAAAGCGAGTGCCATAGCATAACCAGCCGCAACTCCTATTGCCCCAGCGCCTCTTATGTTCATGTTTTTAATGGCCTTGCATATCCCTTCCCAATTCTCTAATTCAATGATTTCGAATCGAAAAGGCAATAGGTTCTGATCGATCAATTTCACCTTTTTACCTTCCATCCAGATGGTTTTATAATTCTTACCGTTTACTTTCATTCCAATTGCTTACTTTTTAAATTTTAACAGGTATTGTTTCGATTTATTGCGCCATCCTGCCTTTGATTCATAATCTACAATAAAAATCTTTAAATCGGCTTGAGATTCATAATCGGTAAAATATAACTTGAAATCAGCTTGTGATGCATACTTTACGGGGAAAAACAGTCCATCCCTATTGGTTTGTGATGCATATTTCACAAAATAAACCAATAAATCAGCCTGCGATTCGTACGAAACGATGAATACTTTCAAGTCAGCCTGAGAAGGGTAATCTACCTTAAAAACCTTTTGCGCTTGTACAGAAAATGCCTGAATAATAACAAAAGATAAAAACGCCATAAGTTTTATTGGTTTCAATATGAACCTCATTTATGTAAATTATTTAAGTTGGGTTGAATGACTAATTTTGTAGTTCATTTCAAAATTAAGGAATAATTTTCGGCTTCTTACCCATTCATCAATTTAAAGAAGAAAAATCAATTGGAAGCGAGAGAACAAATCGAGATCATGTCGCCAGTAGGTTCGTTCGAATCGTTAATGGCTGCTATTCAGGGAGGTGCCAATGCGGTATATTTTGGGGCTGGCAAGCATAATATGCGCTCGAGGTCTTCTGTCAATTTTACTTTATCCGATTTGAATGATATTTCCCGAATTTGCAAAGAGAAAGGCATACGTTCGTATTTAACCTTAAACTCAATCATTTATGATGAAGAATTGCAAGAAATGCAAAACATAATAGATACGGCCAGGGAATCAGGTGTTTCGGCCATTATAGCTTCCGATCCTGCCGTTATAAATTATGCCGTTGAAAAAGGAATAGAGGTTCATCTTTCTACTCAATGTAATGTTACCAATATAGAAGCCGTAAAATGGTACTCGCGTTATGCCGATGTAGTTGTGCTGGCCAGAGAACTGAATCTCCAGCAAATAAAGCAAATTGTAGATGCAATAAAAACGTATGATATTCGTGGTCCATCGGGAGACCTCGTTGCCATTGAAGTTTTTGTTCATGGAGCCTTATGTATGGCCATATCAGGCAAATGTTATCTGAGCTTACATACAATGAATTCGTCGGCCAATAAGGGAGCATGTCTGCAAATATGCCGTCGTAGATATGATGTTACCGACAAGGAAACCGGAACAGTTCTTGAGGTTGATAATGAATACATCATGTCGCCAAAAGATTTATGCACCATAGGAATTTTAGATCAAATTTTGGCTGCAGGAGTCAAAATTTTGAAAATTGAAGGTCGTGGCAGATCACCCGAATATGTCAAAACAGTCACTCAGGTATATCATGAAGGAGTAGAGGCAGTTTTGAATAAAACCTTTACACAGGAAAAAGTAGCCAAATGGACTGAACGTTTGCGCACCGTTTATAATCGTGGTTTTTGGGAAGGGTACTATCTGGGCAGAGAACTGGGTGAATGGACTCAACAACACGGTTCGCAGGCTACTATAAAGAAACAATATCTTGGCAAAGTGCTCAATTATTTCTCTAAATTAGGTGTAGCTGAAGTAAAACTCGAAACAAACGATTTGAAGATTGGCGATAAATATTCTATCAATGGTCCTACTTCAGGAGTAGTAGAAGGTACGATTGAGGAAATTAGGCTCGAGTACGATAAAATCCCTCTTGCACCGAAAGGCCGGATATGTTCCTTCAAGGTAAGTGCTCCCGTAAGAAGAGGTGATAAGGTCTTTCTGCTGATAGAAAATCCACAATCACTTATTTAAACAAATAAAGCAGAAATAGCGCAATCCCCAAAATAATCAAAAAATAAATCCAATACGAAGTTTCGCTCATTTCCCCTTTCGCTTTGCTTGCTTTTTTACCCGATGCCGGAGTAACATTTTTGTTTGTATAGTTCTTCGATGTTTTTGACATAAATATAACAGGATGGAATCGATGGAAATAAATTTTTCATAAAATTACCAAGAAATATCTTTCATCGAGCATTCTTATGGAAAAAATTAAATTCATGATGTAAAAACAATAAGGCCGAAACTTCCTCAATTAAATGATTGAAGCTGAATATCCTTATCTTTGCACCCCAAAATTTATAAGTAATGGCATTAAGTGAACAGGAGATCATCAGGCGACAAGCGCTTCAGGAATTAATGAATTTAGGAATCGATCCTTATCCCACAGGTGTATTTCCCGTAAATGCAATGGCAAACGAAATCCTGACCAATTATAATCCGGAACTCAATAATTATCAGGAAGTTTGCATAGCTGGAAGAATCATGTCGCGACGCGTAATGGGTGCAGCTTCATTCTTAGAACTTCAGGATTCTACAGAAAGAATTCAGTTGTACGTGAAACGTGATGATCTATGCCTGAACGAGGATAAAACCTTCTACAACATCGTTTTTAAAAAGCTGCTCGACATAGGCGATATTATCTGGGTAAAAGGCTTTGTTTTCATTACCCAGATGGGAGAAATTACCATACACGTGAAAGAGCTCGAACTGCTGGCAAAATCGTTACGACCACTCCCTATTGTAAAAGAAAAAGACGACAAAGTATATGATGCTTTTCAGAATCCCGAGCAAAGATATCGTCAAAGATATCTCGACTTGATCGTCAATCCGCATGTAAGGCAAATATTTATTAAGAGAACGCAAATGGTCAATTCGATGCGGGATTTTCTAAATTGGAAAGGATACCTCGAGGTAGAAACACCTATTCTTCAACCTTTATATGGAGGAGCTGCTGCCCGGCCTTTCAAAACTTATCATAATGCTCTCGACGCCACTCTTTATCTTCGAATAGCCAACGAACTGTATTTGAAGCGCCTGGTCGTCGGTGGATTCGATGGTGTTTATGAATTCTCGAAAGACTTTCGCAACGAAGGAATGGACAGGTTCCATAACCCCGAATTTACCCAGATGGAGCTTTATGTAGCCTATAAAGACTATTATTGGATGATGGACCTGGTTGAAGAAATGGTCGAAAAAATTGCTTTAGACCTTCATTCATCCACACAAATTCAGGTGGGTGATCATGTTATCAATTTCAAACGACCTTGGAAACGATTTACCATGACTGGTATCATTCAAGAATTTACGGGTCTCGACATCTCCGACATGGATGAAACCCAACTCCGCCAGACTGCAACCCGCTTGAATATTGAAATTACCGATGCAATGGGAAAAGGAAAAATCATAGATGAGATCTTCGGCGAAAAATGTGAACCTTATTTAATTCAACCAACATTTATCATGGATTATCCTATCGAAATGTCGCCTCTGGCGCATAAACACCGTTCCAAAACTGGTTTGGTGGAAAGATTCGAGATGATTTGTAACGGAAAAGAAATTTGCAATGCTTTTTCCGAATTGAATGATCCCATCGATCAGCGTCAGCGTTTCGAAGCACAATTAGAACTGAGACGCAGAGGCGATGAAGAATCCATGGTGTTAGACGAAGATTTTCTGAGAGCCCTCGAGTATGGTATGCCACCTACGGCTGGTCTTGGGATTGGAATAGATCGTCTGGCAATGATCATGACGAATTCTTCGTCTATTCAGGAAGTGATTCTATTCCCTCAAATGCGACCGGAAAAAAGTCAGGAAGTTGCTCCCCCAAGCGATCTGGAAGATACAGGAATACCTCGTGAATGGATTCCCCTGGTTATTCAGGCAGGGTACACAAGCAAGGAAGCCCTCAGCCAGGCAAATCCAGGTTCTCTTTTCAACCAGTTAGGAGGCTTGCGCAAGAAAAATAAGATCGATATCCCCATGCCTTCGTTGGATGAAGTAAAACAATGGATTGCAAACTGCTAAATCAACGCTTTTGAATTTTTATGGTTTTTACTTCTCCTCTATTATTCTTCAAAACCAAGAGATAAACCCCTGTCTTGAGCCCTGAAACATCGACTCTGGTCGTTCCTATTCTCACTTTAATATCGTCCTTAAGCAATCTTCCGGTATAATCGAAAAGTTTACCGCTCCAACCTGTTTGAGTCGAAAATAATGAAACTTCGCTTTCAACCGGATTTGGACTTACTACAAACGGGAAATTCTGCGAGTGTGAATATTCATCGATTGCCTCTAAATTGCCCGAATAATAACTTGCGCTGTAGGGTGTACCAGATTGGTCAACTACCAACTGAGCATAAGGATGTATAGAATTAGCGGTAAACCAGTTGTACATTGTATCTACGGTTATCATTGGGAAGCCTGGGACAGGAATCCATCCGAAAAATGGCACCTTGGTCCATGCACTGTCAATTCGAGTGATTATGCCTTTCTCGAGCAAGGTCTCTGGAAATCCACTACAGGGCAGCAGCAACAATCCCCACGCCATTACTTTACGATGGGTAATAATAGTAGAAACTAGTTTCATGGAATCGAGGGCAGGCTGGCCAAACATAGCGCCCGTACCACGAATAATGGCTCGAGCAGTGGAGAATATGCTATCCCCATAAGTATAGGGAAAATGAAACAAGTGAAGAGAAGGATGAAGAGGAACAGTCAATGGCGTACCAGTGCCCGGATCACCATTTATTCCAATCAGTTGACTATCAAATTCATCATTCTGCAAATAAGCCATTTCAGTTGGGCTCATGCCTAGAGCAAGGTTCGATTGTGGAAAACTTCCAAAATAAGGCGTAGTGGAAGGATCCAAGTAGGCAATAGTATCCTGATCGGAAGAAACAAGACTTGTAAAGTCCCAGTTCACATTCTCCCCGGAATGCGTAAAGTGCATGCTGGCAGGATCATCCACAATTCTCATGTAAATAAAAGTGCCAGGTTCGGGCCATAATGAATCATGCAGGACGACTTGCGCATGAAGTTTAAAAAATGTCAGGAATAACACAAAGGGAAAAATTAACTTTTTCATAACACGATTTGATGATTTGATATAAGATATTCTATAAGTTCATTGATGATTTGAGTGTGGTCAAAAGCAAGTGGAGGCAGTTTTTGAATGGAGAACCAAGCTGCGTCGGCGGCATCGTCGCCCGACAAAGGCTGGCTTACTTCAAAATCAATAAAACCATAATAAACTATTGTAATGGTTCTATGCCGCGGATCACGATAAACATCTCCATAAGTGCGAAATTGGAAAAGAGTGCGAGGGGTCAAACCCGTTTCTTCTTTCAATTCTCTAAAGGCGGCTTCAGAAAGATTCTCGTCCATGTTGATAAATCCTCCTGGTAAAGCCCACATGCCTTCGAAAGGAGGATTTTTACGTTGTATCAGTAAAATCTCCTCCTTGTCGTGATGTTTACGAAATAATGCAACATCAACGGTAACACAGGGTCGTGGATATTCATAAGTATATGACATTTTCAAAAATAACTAAATGTCGAAAGGAATATCTTTTGGGCTATAATTCCGTTTAAGCCATAGACTCAGTCCGTCGAGGCCAGGGAAAAGAACTCTTTCGGTAATATTCGACTGATCGAGTTTATCCCTGATTTCCCATTTGAGTTCGGCAGGAATAATGATGCGGAAGTAAATATCGAGGTGATTCTGCAACCAAACACCTAGATGAGCTTTTGCAGTCGACATGAGCGAAGAAAGAGCATGTTGATTCACTATGCGCTCATCGAGTGAAGGAGGTTCAAGAAAAATATTGAAGGGT
Organism: Bacteroidetes bacterium ADurb.Bin012; assembly: GCA_002071415.1. Taxonomy (GTDB): domain Bacteria; phylum Bacteroidota; class Bacteroidia; order Bacteroidales; family TTA-H9; genus TTA-H9. The sequence continues at coordinate 43,257 of MWFC01000007.1, read as the reverse complement.
TCCGACTGTAACTCACTGAGTTTACTCAATGAATTACAAACTTTATCGAGCATGTAAGGAGTAAATACATTCGATCCTTCCTCGAGAATGATATCGAGCAAGCTTTGCGGCAAAAAATGATTGGCTTTCACATAATTGACACACCATATCACACCGTCATCTTTATATTTCAAAGGATTGGCCGTAGCAAAATGCAAGGCTACCAGAGGCGAATAAGTCCAGTCGATCAAACGGGTGGGCAAACCATGATGTTGAGCCAATACGAGCCAATTCCACAAAGACTCGCCTGTTGAGCCACGACGGGCATATTTAATAAAATTTCGCAGCAGATGCCGTTCGAGCCTATCGTAAGGCCCACCAAGCCTAATAAGGCTGGATACAAGCTGATAATTCTTATCGGATAAACCCCGATAAACATAAGCTGAACGATATCGCTTCAAATCTTTATCCCAGGTATCACGAAAAAGCAAATCCTGAAGATGAACCCAGTTTTTGGCTATTAAGTCAGTTTTCATCTTTTGTGCCTCCTATAACAATAACAAATTCCCCTTTTAAAGGTTTGGATTTTGCCCATTCTATGAGTTCCAAAAATGTGCCTCTAATGGTTTCATGGAATATCTTGCTGATTTCGCGCGAAATAGAGGCCTTCCTTTCCATTCCTAAAATCTCAGAAAGCTCCTTTAAGGTACGAACTATTCGGTAAGGAGACTCATAAACAATAGTAGTTTCATCTCTCTGTGCCATACGTGCCATTCGTGTCTTCCTTCCTTTTTTTACTGGCAGGAAACCTTCGAAATAAAACCTATCGCAAGGTAAGCCCGACTCAACCAGCGCAGGTATAAAAGCTACGGGACCCGGAAGACATTCAATCGAAATATTTTCTCTAATGCATTCTCTCACCAATAAAAATCCTGGATCGGAAATAGCCGGAGTTCCAGCATCGGAAATCAAGGCTGCCATTTCCCCATTTCTTAGCCTTTCTATTACCTTTCTCAATGATTGATGTTCGTTGAACTTATGATGAGAAACCAATGGGGTTTGAATTTGATAATGTTGTAATAATATTCGTGATGAACGCGTATCTTCGGCCAATATAAAATTGACTTCTTTAAGTATACGCAATGCCCTCAGAGTAATGTCCTCGAGGTTACCAATAGGTGTTGGCACCAGGTATAATTTCGACATAATCTACCTTTGATAAATTTTAAAAAGCAAGCCTTCTAATATCATCGACAATATGGTAAAGGATTTTTCATAAAATTAAGCAAAGAAATAAAAAAAATAGCTTACTTTTGCATGCCATAAAACATTGGGGCGTTAGCTCAGTTGGCTAGAGCGTTAGACTGGCAGTCTAAAGGTCAGGGGTTCGACTCCCCTACGCTCCACATCAGACCACAGAGAAAATTCTGTGGCTTTTTTTTGGAAAATCTATTCCCAAATAAAAATTTCATTTACCCGAGGGTTTTTTCATCATTCATGGTCAAATAGAATAACCCAATTAAAATTTTAAATAAGATGAAATCCAAAATGATCATTTTATGTGTAACGATGATGAGCCTGTTTCCGATTGCAATTATGGCTCAAACAACTTCAAAGAATCAGTCTCAATATAAAAATATTGGTTCTACTCCTTTAACTTCTCCTCGATTCTTAGACCAAAACAAGGATGGAATTTGCGACAATTGGCCATCAAGAGCTTGGATACAGGGAAGGGGAGCCTTTATTGATAAAAATGGAGATGGAGTATGCGACAACTATGGAAACAGAACAGGAATAAGAATGAACAGATATTTTGTTGACGCAAACAACGATGGAGTGTGCGACAACTATCCCAGCAGATTCTCAGGTAAACGTGGAGGACATAAGGGCTACAAAGCAACTCAACTCTCGAGGTAATAATCAAACCATTCCCAATCGCTGATACGATTCTGCTGAGGAATCCCTTCCCAAGCCACGATTTGCTCCCCTATTAAAAATGTTTATCTCAAGATGTTATCATTAAGTTTGCAAATAAATCATCTCGAAAAAAATAGACTATTATTTGTAAACAGAAAATAGATGAATCCTCCTTGATAGAGGCTTTGCAAGAAAACAACCAAAATGCATTTCGTATCCTGGTCGAAAATTTTGAACCCATGATTAGGTCAATTGGATACCAACTCTTTATGCAAGAAGAAGAAGTGGAAGATTTTACCCAAGAGGTTTTTATGAAGATTCATCTCGGTATCTCAGGGTTTCGTAAAAAGTCTTCTCTATCCACATGGATATATCGCATAGCCCTGAATCATGGATTAAACTCGAAACGTAAAAATAGTGCTATTCCTTTTTCACATACTTCGCATAAAATTTATGCACAAGCCCTGGAATCAGAAAATAACATTCTTCATCCCAGAACTTTCAATCATTTTGTAGAAAAAAAGGAAACAAGAAAAATTTTAAACCATGCCTTGAATAAACTTCCAAAAAACCAGAGAATTGCATTTATTTTGACGCATATCGAGGATTTGTCCTACTCTGAAGTAGCCGAAATAATGGAAAAAACTCCAAAAGCCATCGATTCGCTTACACAACGAGCAAAAAACAACTTACGAAAATATCTTGCCAAGTATTATAAACTCCTAAAGCCATGAAAATCGATTGCCAGAACTTCAATAAATGGTATCCACGGTATAAATCGAAGAGGTTAAGCCAGCAAGAAATTATATCGTCAAAACAACATCTGTTGAAATGCACCAACTGTTCGACATTGGCCGAAGAGATCGAATCGGCTGTTGAATCAAAAGTAAATTTCGAACCCGATCCTTATTTCTTCACTCGTTTCCAAGCCCGCCTAAATACCCAGGATATAAATCGATCTTCTACATCCTGGATTTTCCAATCCAAGCCCAGAAATATCTTTCTCTATGGTTTCAGTATCATCTTTGCTGTCCTCATGGGTTATTATACTGGAAGAATTCTCTTGCCAACTTTACCAACCGACGAATTAACACTTCAAGAGGTTTTGGTTATGGAAGACGGAATAGCGAATGAGCCTTTAGGGCTCGAGATGATTTTTGAAGAGAGTGACTTAGAATGATTTAAAGTTTTTTTAAAGGCTAATAATTCGATAAATGGAAAAGAAATACAAGATTTGGATTTTGGTGCTTTCATCTGTAATAATCTTTTTAATTGTGGCATTCATCACTCTATATGCCAGAACCCAACGTATAATCACGGGTTCCGCTCCAATTGAAAGGCCAGTGGGTCAAGGTAGGGGAATGGTTATCCGATATTTACAACTCGACGAAAACCAAACTAACCAATACGATCAAATTCGACGCCAGTACAATGTTCAGATTGCATCCTTACGCGATTCGATGCTTATTATTCGAAAAAAGATGATTCAGGAATTGAAATCAGACACTCCCGATACGATAAAATTAAATTATCTGGCATTAGAAATCGGCAGACTCGAAGGAGAAATAAATATGGCCCTGAATCAACATCTTTTGAAGCTTAAAAGAATTTGCCGTCCCGAACAATGTATTTTGCTGGATTCTTTATATGAAGGGATGTTGAATACATCTAAATTACATCAGGGTATGAAGCAAGGGAATAGATACAGACACGGGAAAAACCCGTAAACACAGGAATTTATTATCATTTTACCAATTGTAAAAAAATTAGAGAAAATTTATCTCATAGCTTCCCAACCATAATCGATGTACTGCGTCTGGCAATATTCCCCATTTATCCTGATGAGCACAAAACCTTCGTCGGTAACACGGTAATTTCCTTTCCACCAGGCTCCACATACCGCACCTCCTGTAATAAAAATAATTCCATCGATTTCCATTTTTTCATAATAATGCAAATGGCCTTGTAAAACTAATCGCAGGCTATGAGCAGGGAAACATTCCAAAACCTCCTTCGAATTTCCAATGACTTCCATAGGATGATTACAGGCCAGTGCACCTTTCTCCCATTGAGCTTCGAGCGTAATCAAAGGAATATGCGTTATGAGAATAATTGGCATGCCAACCGGAACATTTTTCAAATCATTCTGAATGAAATCGAGAGTTTCATCTGAAGCCCAACCTACATAACTCGTCGAATCATTGTACTCGATTCCATTAATAACAACGAAATGCCAACCCTTATGGTCGAACGAATAATTTGGTGGACCAATTCTTCTTTTGAAAAGATTTTTCCCATAATCCTCCCATTCTTCCTGACGGAGATGTTTGTTTTGCCAGCCCCAAATTTCATGATTTCCCATCGCATTGTAAAAAGGAATAGGGGAATTGGATATCGTTCCTAAATAAAGATCATATTGATCGATAGCATGCTGATAATCACAATCAAGGGCATCCATCACCAAATCTCCACCAGTAATAATAAAATCGGGTTTTAAATCAGAAGCGACAGCCAATGCCTTTCTAAACCCTTCTACGGCATAGTCATCTCTCGTGAGATGAATGTCCGTCATAAACACAAACGAAAATCCTTGGGAGGGAATCTGCGCCTTTAAGCTGCTCAATAAGAACAGTAAAAGACCGATACACCATATAATGTGTTGCGGTTTTTTCATGATGATGAATTTATTATGCAAATCTATTCAAACACAATTAAAAAGAGGATTAAAATCTTTTTAAATTTTCAAGAAGAATAAGATTGAAGTAAGTTTGTGAATAAAAGTATGGAAAATTTATCGAGCATATTTTCGTCGATTTCTTTTGGATTGATAGCCGGCATAAGCATAGGACCAACTTTTTTTCTCATTCTCGATCATACAATTACTCAGAGTCGAACGCAGGGATTTTTATCGGCCGCTGGTGTCATTCTTTCTGATGTTCTCATTTTCATTTTAGCTGGAATTGGGGTGGCTCAATTCATTGAACAAGACAACGTCTTTTTTACTTCGGATTGGGAGGGTCTATCTTGCTGGTTATAATTGGCTTATTTTCATCAATAGACATCTAGAAAAAACATTTATCAGCTGGCCATTCTTATAGTTCGATGCCCATGTTACAAACTTTTTTTGTAAATGCCCTCAACCCATTCAATTGGTTATATTGGATGGTGGCACAGGGCATCTCTCTGGCAAATAGCATCGCGAATGATTCTTCCCATTTTGTCGTTTTCCTTTCCATTTTTCTAACAGAGAGTCTTTTAATGGCAATAAAGGTTTTTTAGCGCATTATTTAAGTCGGATATCAAAAGGAAAATGGAGAAGAATTTTAAATGTTTCAGTAGGCGGAGTGCTGATAGCATCAGGCATCTATTTATTCATAAAGACTCTTGGCCAGCATTAAAACCCAAGACAGGATAGAGCGAAACGTTGTAATGTCCTACTTTTGCAATTTCAAATTTTGTATAGTGAATGGAGTATAATTTCAGAGAAATCGAGCTCAAGTGGCAAAAATACTGGAGTAATAACAAGACTTTCAAAACCGAAAATGCCAGTAGCAAACCTAAATTTTACGTTCTGGACATGTTCCCCTATCCTTCGGGTGCTGGGTTGCACATAGGACATCCTTTGGGATATATCGCTTCAGATATTTATGCCCGATACATGCGACTGAAAGGCTACAATGTCTTGCATCCTATGGGTTATGATGCCTTTGGGTTGCCCGCCGAACAGTATGCCATTCAAACAGGAACTCATCCTGAAATTACTACCCGTAAAAATATCGAACGCTATAGAAAGCAATTGGATAGATTAGGTTTTTCTTTCGATTGGGACAGAGAAATAAGAACCTGCGATCCTTCTTATTATAAATGGACACAATGGACTTTTATACAGCTTTTCAATTCCTGGTACGACAAGAAACTCGACAAAGCTTGTCCTATCAGCGAATTAATGGAATATTTTTCATTGAATGGAAATGAGGGCATAGAAGCAGTTTCCGGCAAAGTTCCCTCTTTTTCGGCTCAATACTGGAATTCGGCCACTGAAAAAACACGTTCGGAAATCTTGATGGAATATCGTCTGGCTTATCAATCGGAAACCATTGTCAACTGGTGTTCCGAGCTGGGCACTGTTTTAGCTAACGATGAAGTAAGTGATGGATTATCTGTGAGGGGTGGCTATCCTGTCGAAAGAGTTAAAATGAAACAATGGCTGCTTAGAATAACGGCTTACGCCGAACGCTTGCTCGAAGGCCTCGAAAAAATCGACTGGAGCGATTCCATCAAGGATATCCAAAGAAACTGGATAGGTAGGAGTGAAGGATGCACCATATTCTTCAAGTTAGCTGATTATGAGGATGCTATCGAAATTTTTACGACTCGCCCTGATACGATATTCGGCGCAACATTTATGGTTCTGAGCCCCGAGCATCCTTTCGCAGAAAAAATTACTACGACTTCACACCTTTATGACGTATCTTCCTATATTACATGGGCTAAAAACCGATCTGAGCGTGAACGTATGGCAGAGGTGAAAAGAGTAACAGGGGTGTTTACAGGTGCTTATGCCATCAATCCATTCAACAATAAAAAGATACCCGTTTGGATTGCTGATTATGTATTAGCCGGATATGGAACGGGGGCTATTATGGCTGTTCCTGCTCATGATAGCCGAGACTTCATCTTTGCTCGCCATTTTCAACTTCCTATCATCCAAGTAGTAAAAAAACCCAACGAAGAAATCTTAGATATCAATCTTTGCGATTCCTCTTATGATGCAAAGGAAGGAATCATGATCAACAGTGGTTTTATGAATGGTATGGACGTGAATGATGCTATTAAGGCAGCTGTGGCTAAAGTAGAAGAAATGGGTATTGGTCATAGGACCATCAGTTATCGCCTGCGCGATGCTATTTTCAGTCGTCAGCGTTATTGGGGCGAACCTTTCCCTGTTTATTATAAAGATGGCATCCCTTATACATTGCCTGAAAATGAATTGCCCTTAGAGTTACCCCTTATCGATGCCTTCTTGCCGACTACAAATGGTGAGCCTCCTTTGGCTAGAGCTAAAAATTGGAATTATAAGGGTTATCCACTCGAAACCAACACTATGCCAGGCTTCGCCGGCTCCAGTGGTTATTATTTCCGCTACATGGATCCTCATAATGATAAGGCGTATTTCTCACATGAAGCAGTTAATTATTGGAGAAATGTCGATTTGTATATAGGCGGTTCTGAACACGCTACTGGGCATTTGATCTATTCACGCTTCTGGTGTAAATTTCTTTACGATATAGGTTTAGCCGTAGAAGACGAACCCTTCCAAAAACTCATCAATCAAGGCATGATTCAAGGTCGTAGCAGCATCGTCTATCGTATCAAAGGAACCAACACCTTCGTCTCGCTTAGCCTGAAAGACATTTACGATGTACAACCCATTCATGTCGATATTCACCTGGTCGATAATGATATTCTGGATGTGGAGGCTTTTAGGAAATGGCGTCCTGATCTCACCGATGCCGACTTTATTCTGGAAGACGGCAAATATGTTTGTGGTTATGAAATCGAAAAAATGTCGAAATCTCTTCATAATGTCCAGAATCCTGATGACTTGATCGAGAAATATGGTGCCGATACCTTGAGAATTTATGAGATGTTCTTAGGTCCCCTTGAACAGTCAAAACCATGGAATACCATGGGAATAGAAGGAGTATTCCGCTTTTTAAGAAAATTCTGGAAACTGTTTCATGATAATCATAATCATTTTTACTTGAGCGACTCGCCAGCCGATGAAAAAGAACTGAAAATCCTGCACCGAACCATTAAGAAGGTGAGGGAAGATATCGAACGATACTCATTCAATACAGTGGTCAGTGCCTTTATGATTGCCATCAATGAACTAACTGATTTAAAATGCAATAAGCGCCAAATACTCGAGCCACTTATCATTCTCATTTCTCCTTATGCTCCACATATTGCCGAAGAACTCTGGGAAATGAGTGGGCACAATGAAAGCATTACCTATGCCCACCTCCCCGATTACAAAGGAGAATATCTAATGGAAACCTCTTTCGATTATCCTGTTTCATTCAATGGGAAGGTTCGGTTCAATATTTCTCTTCCCCTCGATTTGAACAACGATGAAATCGAACAAGCAATCATAAATAACGAAAAGACTGCCTATTATCTTCAAGGGAATAAGCCCAAAAAAATCATCGTCGTTCCAGGAAAAATCATCAATGTCGTTTATTAGCAAAGCACGAAACTTCAAGCCCTTTTCTCTGAAACAAATTCAAATCAGAAAGAACCAGCTTCCTTTTGGCGGGCCATCAGTAAGGCTTCGGCCAAGGCAAAATCAGAAGGAATGGTTATTTTGAGATTGAATGGGCTCCCTTCGCAAAATTCTACTTTATTCCCCGCAAATTCCCAGATGCTTGCATCATCGGTAAATTGCTCATGAAAAGAAGTTCGATAAGCCTTTTTAAGTGGAGTGGAATAAAACACCTGAGGCGTTTGGATCAATTGAACCCTTTCACGAGGAACTGGACGTGAAATTTCCACATCATCCAAAATCCGCACAGAATCATGAGCAAATATGGCAGGTATACAATTTTTCTTTTTTTCGGCGATTTGAAAAGTTTTTCCGATAAGTTCTGCGTCAATAAGTGGTCGCGCCGCATCATGAATACCCACTAAAACATCATCGGGAACTTTTTCGAGGCCATTCTTAACGGAATGAAATCTCTCAGTGCCGCCATGAACTATCAGAATCCTTTCTGAAAGTTGGTATTCCTTTTTCATCGTAAACCAGAATGCTTCCATACCCTGTTGAATCACAATCACGATACGGATATCCTCAAAGGCCTTTAAAAAAGCTTCTATACTATACAACAAGACTGGTTTCCCTGCCAGCAATGCAAATTGTTTGGGAGTAACAGACTTCATTCTCGAGCCACTACCCCCTGCAACAATGATCGCATATTTTTCCATCATAAATCTTTAACTCTGGAAGGAAATCTCAGAAAATGAGATTAAATAATCAACATAGCATTGCCGTAAGTAAAAAATTTATACTTCTTTTCGATGGCCTCTTTATAGGCTTTCATAACAAAGTCGTAACCACCGAAGGCACAAACAACCATCAGCATGGGCGAAAGAGGAAGATGAAAATTCGAAATCATCGCATCGGGAACCGAAAACTCATAAGGTGGAAAAATGAATTTGTTCGACCATCCTCGGTAAGGTTTAATTTTTCCATTGATAGTAGCTGCGGTTTCGAGGGCTTTGAGCGAAGTAGTCCCTACCGCACAAACTTTACGATGAGACAATTTGGCTTCATTGATTATCTTAGCTGCTTCTTCTTCGATAAACATCTCTTCCGAATCCATCTTATGCTTGGTCAGGTCTTCCACTTCAATCTCTCTGAAATTTCCCACACCAGTATGAAGTGTAATCTCGGCAAAACGTATCCCTTTTATTTCCATCCGCTTCATCAGATTGCGTGTAAAGTGCATACCAGCAGTAGGCGCAGCCACTGCACCTTCATACTTTGCATAAATAGTTTGATAACGTTTTGCATCCTCAGTTTCCACAGGCCGCTGATGAATTTTGGGTAAAGGTGTCTCACCCAACTGCATCAGAGTCTTTCTGAACTTTTCGTAAGGCCCATCGTATAAAAATCTTATGGTTCGGCCCCTCGAAGTAGTATTATCGATGACTTCGGCAACCAGCTCATCATTTTTACCAAAATAGAGCTTGTTGCCAATCCTGATTTTTCGAGCCGGATCGACTAAAACATCCCAAAGACGAGTCTCACGATTGAGTTCTCTCAACAAAAACACTTCAATCTTTGCTCCCGTTTTTTCCTTCTCGCCATACAATCTGGCGGGAAAAACCTTGGTGTTGTTGATCACAAAAACATCACCCTCATCGAAATAATCTATTACATCTTTGAATTGCTTATGCTCGATGGTCTGTGTCTTTCGATTCAATACCATCATTCGCGCTGCATCAGGATCATCGGCAGGGTAGTTTGCAATGAGCTCTTGTGGTAAATAAAATTTAAACTGCGAAAGTTTCATTGGTTATTCCAAAATTGATTAATCTGTTTGAATTCTTACGATAAAAGATTTCTTCTTCGATGATAACTCCTATCAAATGACTTTGTGATAAATCTTAAGCAATTTTCCTGAAATTCAATCATCTGAAGAAATGGTTGCTATCGATTATTTTCTCATCATCAAAAAAATTTTAAATCATTGATTATGATTATAATGGTTTGCAAAATTACAACAATTCGAGGCCTTTGTCAAGAGAAATTTATAATTTCTTTCGAAAGAAGAAAATTATTCTCTATTTCAAGAGAAATCTCCATTCATTTATGACGATTTCTTTCCAACAATATGTTGAAATGGCCTCATTTATGATTAAATTTGTATCATCTTTCCTAAAATTCAAAACCAGCCATGAAAACTAAAATTCTTCTGATGTCATTAGTCCTTATATTAAGCACAAGGCTCATAATGGGACAGATTACGATTACTTACCACGATTTCCCTCCTATTCCCTATTCTACCTGGGAATACGTGCCGACTACTCTCGAAAATACTGATATTTCTCCTAATGGCGCCAATCAAATCTGGGATCTGTCGGGTTTGATTGCAGCCGATTCTACTCCGATTCAAATCTCAGATTTAGCTAACCTGCCTTTCGCAGGCCAATATCCTGAAGGAAATCTGGTTTTTCAAAAAAATAATAATTATTACATTCTTTCGCGAACTCCCGATAAAATTGGCATTATAGGAGCTGTAATGCCTATGGATACAGCATTATTACTTTCTATCATCTATATTACACCCGAACTCATTTACACCTATCCTTATACGATGGGTTCAATCGTTGAAAGTCATCCGCAAAGCCTGACCAAAATTCCTTACAATGATACCATTTCTGGTTATTTTGTCGATAGCCTTGCAATCAACATTAGGGCCAGCGTAAAACATGAAGTCGTTGGATGGGGAATCATGAAACTACCTTACGCCGATATTAAGGTTTTAAAGACACTGACCAATAAAACCGAAAATACTACCATATTGGCATATATTATGGGAACCTGGTTCGAGGTAGATAGCAGCATCAATGTTTACAATTCCATAGAATTCCAAATGCATAATCTGCTCTATCCTCTTGTAACTGTCGAATTAGATACCTTCAATCAGCCGGTCAATTTGAACTGGATAAGGGTCGACCCCTCTTTACACACAAGGAATTATCCCGATTTCTCATTCCGATATTTCCCAAATCCCGTTCAAAATTTCGTTATATTCGAATCTGACCGGAACATTTCAAGAATCGAACTCATCTCGATGGATGGCAAAATAGTAAAGCTAATAGAAGTTGTTCCTTCGCCACAGATAAAAATTAAGTTAAATGACTTGCCAACAGGTTTATACGTTTTCAAATTATACGACAGCGAAGAATTGATTCGCTTGGGTAAACTTATAAAACGTCAATAACCAGGGGCCTTTCGAGCCCCTAAACTTTTTTGATCGAAATTTACTCATTCTTTTTCCCAATTAAATGCTGAGGGTTTAAAAATTTTATGAACTTTGCATGTGTCTTTAATGATTTTTAAGCAATTATTAAAACAAGTAATTATTTATATCCAATGTCTATGAGAAAGTTTTACTTGATCTTGGCCGAATGCCTTATGTTCTCGATGGTTGCTAAAACACAAGTAATCGAGCATTCTTACTCCTGGAATAATCCCATTATTAAAGATATTTCAGGATATTCATCTTTGTTTCTGGCTGGTTGTCAAATAGCTGGAGAAGCTGGTGCACCCGGACTTCCCTATCAGGCGGTGAAGTTATTGCTGCCTCCAGCCCATGAAGCCGATTCAATGGAGGTGGAATATTCCCAGCCTTTCGAAATTCATCTTGCTTCATCCATCCTTCCTATGCAACACGCAAAGCCTTATTCCTTGGCGGGAAATTCAAAATGGCTCCAAAACGAAAAAATCTATTCGTCTTCAAAACCCTATCCCAACAGCAAACAAGGAAAACTCAGCACTCATTTTTTTAAAGGCTTGTCTATTGCTCTTTCCACTTTGACTCCAGTAGAATATTTTCCAAAAGAGCAAAAAGTGATTGTCTATCAACATGCAAAAGTCAAGATCTTTTGTCACGAAACCCATAAAGCCAGAAAAGCTTTAGAAAACCTTTACCCTGTCTCATTTTCTGATAAAGATTTGAAAAACCTGATCCAAAATGCTTCTGAAATACATCAATACGCTTCGGATAAAAAGTTGAACAACCCTTACGACCTGCTAATACTCACCAAAGAATCTTTCACCGAATATTTCTTCCCATTGGCTTCTCTTTACGAACAAAACGGAATAGCGGTGAGAATCGATACTCTCGAAAACGTTCTGACCAATACGGCAGGTCAAGACGATCAGGAAAAAATCCGAAATTTCATCATTGCTCAATACCAGCAAAATGGAATATCATACGTCTTATTGGGAGGTGATGTAGAGATTTTTCCAGCAAGAGGATTTTACTGTAAGGTTTTTTCATCTTCAATCTATGAAGACAACAATATTCCTTCTGACCTCTATTATTCAGCCTTGGATGGAACTTGGAATGACGATGGAGACGACCTTTGGGGTGAAATAGGAGAAGATGATTTATTGCCAGAGGTGGCCGTTGCCCGCCTTCCTTTCAGTACTACCACCGAACTTCAGAATATGCTTCATAAAATCATTAGCTATCAATCGAACCCTATCCCCAATGAACTCGAAAAACCTCTGATGGCTGGCGAACTGCTTTACAATAATCCTTTGACTTTTGGAGAAGATTACCTGAAACAGCTGATTGGATATCATGAAGATAACGGCTATATCACTAATGGTATACCTGAATATCAGGAAATAGATTCATTGTATGAAAGTCATTTAGGTTACTGGTCGAAATATGATTTACTGCAAAAGATCAACACTGGAAAATCATTTATCCATCATGCTGGCCATGCAAACTGGGATTATGCCATGAAACTTTCTTCGAGCGATATAAACAACCAGAATTTTTCTCAGGTGAATGGGATCGACCATAATTATACTTTGGTTTATACACATGGATGTATCTGTGGAGCATTCGATTATTCCGACTGCATTGCAGAAGAAATGCTGAAAATCGAAAATTTTGCAGTTGCCGGGGCATTTAATTCGAGATATGGCTGGTTTAACGAAGGCCAAACCGAAGGCCCCTCCCTCCATCTTCACCGTGAGTTTGTCAATGCCCTTTATACGGAGGGTTACGATCGGATAGGTGCTACCCACCAATATTCACGTATTAAAACTGCTCCATGGGTCAATGCCCCTGGTCAATGGGAGGAAGGTGCACTTCGCTGGTGCTTTTATGACTGCAATATCTTAGGCGATCCTGCAATGAAAATATGGACAAGCAATCTTACTTCTATTCCTTATGCCCGAAACAATTCCAATAATTTCAATATCGTCTATTCTCCTGTAAACCAATTCATTGAAATTACTTCAGAAGAATCGTCGAGTTTTCAACTCCAATTAATCGACTTTACGGGAAGAATTATTCTAACTAAAGACAATAGAAATCAGAAAAATATCAAATTGGATACTCAAACTGTAAAAAATGGATTATATTTGCTGCACATTAATTCGAATTCTTTTCACCTCACAAAGAAAATTTTGATTTACAACTTATAACTAATGTATTAACAATCAGTTTATTTATATCATGATGAAAACAAAGTTCTACTCCCTTACAGTTTATGCAACGCTCATCTTCTTTATGTTGATGCAAAGCGTTGGAGTTTTGGCCCAGACTCAAACCATTACATTACAGAATTCATCGACGAAGCAAGGATTTAACCTGAAAGAATCCAAATCAAGCGCTGTCGAAGTTCAATATGTAGTGAACGAGTTCTATTTAGAGGATTTTACACTTAATGGCGAGCAAATGAAAAGCGTATTGTTGAGCGGGGTCTTTTTGCCCAACGACGAAGGTGCTCCCAATTTAGCTGGCGAAAGCCGCTTTATTGCCATTCCACAAGGTGCTACACCGGTTCTTGATATAAAATCGGTAGAAATCGAAAAATTTCAAAATGTAGAAGTTGGACCTGCACCCCGTATTCCTCTGGAATCTGATGACAGTCCATTGCATTATGAAAAAAATCCAGCCATCTATTCCGTAAATGCATTCTATCCGGCTCAACCGATTAAATTATCGGAAGTTTCAAAAATTAGAGGCGTAGATGTTGTTCTGCTCGGAATCACTCCTTTTCAATACAATCCCGTTACTAAAGAACTTATCGTTTATAAGAACATCGACGTAGAAATTCGTTTTGAAGGAGGAAATTCTCAATTTGGAGAAAATGCTTATCGCAACCCCTATTTTGATGCCATTTTATCCGACAACCTCCTCAATTATAGCTCTTTGTCTCATATCGACTATGCCGCCCGTTATGCTAGCTACTATGCTCCCACTGAAGATGATGAATGCGAATATATCATCATTTGCCCCGATGGTCCCGAATTTCAAACCTGGGCAGATAGTATTCGTAAATTCAGAACCGAGCAGGGCATTCTTACTAAAGTATTTACACTTACCCAAATTGGTGGAAATACTACCACCGCTATCGAAACTTTTATCAACAATGCTTACAACAACTGGAGTATAAAACCAATTGCCTGTTTATTGCTAGGTGATTATGGCACTAATGCTACCAATAGTATCATTTCACCTATTTACAACAACTATTGCGTTTCAGATAACATTTATGCCGATGTTGATGGAGACATGATGCCTGATGTTATATTTTCGAGGATCACTGCCCGTAATACTACCGAACTACAAGTCATGGTTACAAAAGTATTGAACTATGAACGAAATCCGCCAACCGACACTACGTTTTATAACCGTCCTATCACTGCATTGGGATGGCAGACAGAACGTTGGTTCCAAATTTGTTCGGAGGTAGTCGGAGGCTTTTTCAAAAATAAACTTGGCAAAAACCCAGTCAGGCAAAATGCAATCTATCAGGGAAATCCTAATGTCGACCCGTGGTCAACTGCTACCAACACTAACACTGTACTCAATTATTTTGGGCCTAACGGACAGGGCTATATCCCGGCTACACCACAGGAGTTAGGAGGTTGGACGGGTGGATCTGCCACAGGTATCAATAACGCCATAAACAATGGGGCCTTTATTATTCAACATAGGGACCATGGCATGGAAACTGGTTGGGGTGAACCTTCCTACACCAACAGCAATATCAACGCCCTATCCAACACCAATCTTACTTTTGTGATGACCATCAACTGCCTAACGGGAAAATACAACTGGGGCAGTGAGTGTTTTGCCGAAAAATTCCACAGACATACCAAGAATGGATTGAACGCCGGTGCATTAGGCCTCTTGGCCCCTTCCGAAACCTCTTATAGCTTCGTTAACGACACTTATGTCTGGGGGGTTTACGACAACTGGTGGACTGATTTCATGCCAAGCTATGCATCTACACCTGAACCTCGTGGTGTACTTCCTTCTTTTGGGAATGCTGCTGGCAAATATTTCTTGCGTCAATCGAGTTGGCCTTATAATACGAATAACAAAGCCGTTACTTACTACCTCTTCCATCACCATGGAGAATCATGGAGTGTGCTTTATACCCAAATGCCCCAACATATCAATATTACTTATGATTCAGTAATTTATCAAACCAATACCACATTTACTGTAGAGGCTACACCAGGCGCACAAGTTGCTCTCACCCTCGACGGTCAGATTGTTGGCGTTCAAACCGCAAATATTACTCCTATCGTATTCAATTTGCCTCCCTTAACCGCTGGCCAAAAACTAGTATTAGTCGCAACCAAACAGAATTATTTCCGGTATCGCCACGAAATGACTGTAGCTATCGATCAACTGCTTGCCAATTTTACTGCAAACATAACTTCTGGCTGCGAAGGCCTTTCGGTTGATTTTACCGATCTTTCATCAGGTCATCCCACCTCCTGGTTATGGACGTTCGAAGGAGGTACACCCTCTACTTCGACACTGCAGAACCCTACAGGCATTGTTTATGCTACTCAAGGCTCATATCCTGTTACTCTCACGGTTACAAAGGGAACCGAAAGTCATACAACTACCCTGGAAAATTTCATCACTGCATGGGCAGAACCTACAGCACCCATTGCTCATGACACTTCTGCCTGCTATGCCATGCCAGTACCTGATTTAATTGCCGAAGGCGAAAACATACGCTGGTATTCTGATAGTTTACTTACCAATCAGGTTTATTCGGGCAACACCTTCCCAACTGGCATTACTCAAATTGGGACTTTCAACTACTACGTGACTCAATCGGCAGGTACTTGTGAAGGACCAGCTACCATGGTAACCTTAACCATTAGCGATTATCCCATTGTAACGCTCACACCTTTCGAGACTGTTTGTGTCAATACAGATCCATTCGAACTTACTGGTGGAAACCCGGAAGGCGGATTATGGCAAGGCATTGGAGTAGATACGAATTATTTTAATCCTTCTACGGCAGGGGCCGGCGAACATCCACTTTCATACACTTATACCAATGAATTTGGTTGTTCTACTACTATATCCCAACCCATTACTGTTATGGATTTACCCGAAGTTTCACTTGCTCCTTTTACTCCCTTATGCGATAACACCGATCCCATCGAATTAACCGGTGGAGTTCCCGAAGGTGGCATTTATTCGGGAAATGGCGTAGAAAATGGATTCTTCTATCCTTCGAATATAGGAGCAGGCGAAACCGAAATCCTATATTCATATACCGATAATACCACGGGTTGTTCAAACTTTGCTTCCCAGTCCATATCCGTAAAGGCATCGCCAATAGTCTTATTTGGTGGAGATACAACTATTTGCCACAACCATGTCATTACGCTGGATGCTACGAATGAAAACTCGACTTATTTGTGGTCCACAGGTGAAACTACACCAGCAATAATTGTGGATAGCACTGGCGTTGGCATCGGAGGTGTTAAGAATATTTCGGTTACAGTGAATAATTCCGATGGTTGCATAGCTTCGGCAAATATCAACATTACCTTCAAGGATTGCACGGGTATAGAAGAGCTGGCGTCATCCTTAGGTATAAGCATTTACCCCAATCCCAACCAGGGAAACTTCACTATAGAATTTCATGCTAAACAACCCACCTCCGTGAACATGAGAATACTCAATCTTTTCGCACAGCAAGTTTTTGCTCTCGATAACCTCAAAATAAACACACAAACTCTGCAAAAGATCAACCTCGATCAACTTCCCGATGGAATTTACATTCTGGTTATCGAAACTAACGGTCGAACCTTCACTCAAAAATTTGTTATCAACAAATAAAAGATTGAATATTCATTAAAAACTTAACCCGCATTTTATTCACAATAAATTTTTTGAATACAATGCGGGTTTTTATTAATTTAGCCCTCTACTTTAATTGAATACCTTAATAACCTAAAACTACAAACCTATGAAACAAATCTTTCAACTTTCAGTTTTTGTGTTGCTTGCGACTTTCGTGTTCGGGCAACAAGTTCCGCGCGAAATGGTGATCCTTGAAATAGGCACCGGTACATGGTGCACTTATTGTCCAGGCGCCGCGATGGGAGCCGACGATCTTCTCGCAAATGGCTGTATGGTAGCAGTTGTCGAAAACCATAATGGCGATCCTTTTGCTAATCAATACAGCAATGCAAGAAATTCCTTTTATGGGATTACCGGATTCCCTACGGCTATTTTCGATGGGATAAGTAAAGTAGTTGGTGGCAATCACAGCCAAAGCATGTACCCCACTTACCTTCCCCGTTACAATCAAAGAATTGCCATACCCTGCGATTTTACCATGGATATGCAAATTACCAATTCAGGACTCGATTACACCGCAGTAATTACCGTGACCAAAGTGGCCCCCAATACAGCAACTGGATTAAAACTTCATTTCTTCGTAACTCAATCACATATTTCATATAACTGGCAAGGTCAAAATCACGTAAATTTCGTAAACCGCCTGATGGTGCCCGATCAAAATGGCACTGCTATTGATTTCTCAGGTGGTGATGTGGTTATAGTTACTCTTAATTTTTCCCTCGATCCTACTTGCCCAATTGAAGATGTAGAATTCGTTGCCGGTATTCAGGCCCAAAACAAAGAATTCCTCCAAGGAACTAAACAAGCCGCCATCGACCTTCGTGTCGATTTTACTGCCAATGACACCGTTATTCCCATTAATCAACCCGTTATTTTTACAAATAATACAACGGGTGGATATATAGGTACTCCTGAAACTTATCAATGGTTCTTCCCAGGAGCTACTCCCGATACTTCCTCACTGAAAAATCCAACGGTTACCTATACCGAATGTGGTTCTCACAATGTTAAACTCATCGTATACCGTGGCGGACAAATTGATTCATTAGAACGTCAAGCTTATGTACAGGTAGGACCTCTGGTCAATATTACTGCCTCACCCAGCGATACAAGTTTCTGGCCTTTCAATCCTATCGTGCTTGATGCGACAATCGACGACCCACAGGCTACTTATCTCTGGCAACCAGGGGGTGAAACCACGTCTTCTATTACCGTTTCTTTCGATCAATATGGCTTAGGTGAGCACACTTTCACAGTTACCGTAAATAGTTCAGGCTGTGAAATCACTAAAAGCCATACCATTTATTTCTACGGCGTCGAAGGTATTTCTAACAATAAAAATCATCACCTCGATATTTTCCCTAACCCTGCTTCCAGTTCTCTGCATATCTGTGTTGAAAAACCCGAAGTTTATAATATCTACATCAAGGATTTAACCGGTAAGACCATCATTTCGAAACCCTCCGAAAATTTCGCCTCGGGGAATGATTATATCCTCGACATCAAAAATCTAAGTAGAGGCATTTATCTTCTTCAATTAGTCAATGAATCCTCTTCATACACTCAAAAGCTAATTGTAAGGTAATTAGCTCGATTGAATTTTTTAAATGAGAGCTGACACTCATTGTGTTCAGCTCTTTTTTAATTTCTCTAGTCTGCTCTCAAATAATATTTCATCAAACCTTTTGGGGAAAACCCAAGTGAACAGCCCAAAAAATAGCGATTGCACAATTCTATGACATATACAAGTTATAGAAATGGAAATGCAATTACTTAGAGTTGGTTATAAACCCTTGCATAAAGTTTATTATTAAACGAAGAAAACTCAACCTGCCTTACCCATTCGTGAAAGATTAGAGTTTTTGCACTAATGCTTTAATAGGCATCAAGGAAGAAATGAAAGATTTCACCAACAAAACTGCTGCGAAAGATTATTACAAACAAAAAAAGGACTTGGTTTTTTGAGCCAGTCCTTTTCTCTATTGTTGTTGTCCTGCCAGGGATCGAACCTGGAGTCTTCTGATCCAGAGTCAGACGTGTTGCCAATTACACTACAGGACAGGATTATCTTTCATTTGACAGTGCAAAATTATAAATAAATCATCATAGAGCAACTACTTTTATAGTCTTGGGCAAGAATTCTTGCCGCCTAAATCATCTTCATAAATGATCCATCTATTCGAAAGATTATACATTCTCATAATTCAATAAGGAACAGGCAACGTTCCAGTTAAATCGCGGATGATCACAGAGGCCATGAACAAGCCAAAAATAGCCGGCATGTATGATATAGTACCTACAATAGTTTTTTTATTGAGCTCATCATTCACATATTTTCTACTTCCTTCCATTACAGCTTCATAAGAGAAAACGGCTTTTATTCCTTTCGAAATCCCATGCTTTTTGAGCCTTTTCCTTAATAATAAGGCTAATGGACATGTATTAGTCTCCGAAATATCGGCAACCATAATTCTTTCGGGGTGAATTTTACTGCCGGCTCCCATCGAGCTAATTATTTTATGGCCATAATTTACCGAATGTATCAGCAGGAAAAGTTTTGGGGAAAGTGTGTCCAAAGCATCTGCAACGTAATCATAAGGTCGACACACAACATCTTTCAATACATCATCCTTTAGATATTGAGTTATTATATGGAGATGTATCTCAGAATTGATATCACGCAATCGCTCAGCCATGGCTTCAGCCTTTAACCTCCCTTCCGTACTTGATAGGGCGATTAGTTGCCGATTACGATTGGAAGGTTTAACAATATCAGAATCGGCAAGAGTCAATTCTCCCAAACCAGCTCGACATAAGCTTTCGGCCAAATAGGCTCCTACACCTCCCAGTCCGGCCACCAAAACATGCGACCTCTTCAAAGCCTCGAGTTTCTCCTTCCCTAATAGAAGTTCTGTACGTTCAAGCCAATTTTCCATCGATTATCCGAAAACAGTTCTTCACATTCATTAAGACTACATTGTCCAATTCATCGGCACTTATTCCTTTTATATGAGCTATTTGGTGGTAAATTTCACAACAATCTCCATCAAAATCATCACTTTCGATCAATATTCTATCTAAAGGGATATATTTTATCGCTTCTGTCAACTTCTGTCCTGCATAATTTACATAAACACCCAGCGAAAGATAATACCCCTCGGATAGAAATTTTTTGGCAAGCTCGTTACTTTGTCTAAATCCATGAATAACAACAGGAAATTGGAAATTCATTGCACGAAGTATCTCGATGATTCGTTGCGAAGAACGAACGGAATGAATTACCAAAGGCATGCTATAATTCAGAGCCCATTCTATATGAGCCATAAAAACTAATTCCTGAAGTTTTAAATCGGTTCCCTTGAGCATATCGATGCCCGTCTCCCCAATAGCCACTCTTTGCTTATAATTTTCCCGAAAATGATCTTCAAGAATCTTCTTCCACTTGTCAGTAATATACCAGGGATGGATTCCACTCGAAAAATACATTTCTGGAATCATCGAACCATCTTCTTTCAATATCAGATTAAATATGGAGCGATTATCAGCGCGGAAATGATGTGTATGGACATCGAAACATAACATAATTAATCAGCTATCGAACTGCAAATATTAGAAGAAATATTTTATTTGGTAAAGTTAAATGAATGATATTATTGCAAACTATAGATACCTTGACGATTCGAAGGAGGAATCCAACCAAATTAATCGGAAATAATATAAATCGCTGATTTAAAATAATTTATATTAAAAATTCTCTTCTCGATTGGTAAAAAATTGCTTTATCCAAAATCATCGATCTGAAAAACGTTCGACGAAAAAAGCCCTGCAATGCAGGGCTTCAATCTTATTGTAAATCAATTTTTTAAATAAATCCTTGCTGGTGCTTTCTTTGTAATGCACTCAGCATGTCGCGTGTCATGGCATCGAGGTCATAATCAGGTTTCCAGCCCCATTCTTCACGAGCATACGAATCGTCTATGCTATTGGGCCAGCTGTCGGCAATTTTTTGACGGAAATCGGGCTCATAAGAAACCTCGAATTCTGGAATATACTTTTTAATGCTATCGGCCAATTCCTTAACCGAAAAACTCATAGCCGAAACGTTGAAGTCGCAATGATGCCTAAGTTTATTGAAATCGGCTTTTAATAATGATATAGTAGCCTTAAGGCAATCGGGCATATACATCATCGGTAATCGGGTATCTTCACGAACAAAACAAGTATATTTTTTATTCTTAACAGCTTCATAATAAATAGCAACTGCATAATCAGTAGTTCCACCGCCTGGAAGTGTCTCATGGCTGATGATTCCGGGATACCGCAATCCACGCACATCGAGTCCGTATTTCAACACATAATAGTCGCCCAATAACTCACCGGCAACTTTAGTAATGCCATACATGGTGGTTGGTCGAAGAATGGTTTCCTGGGGAGTATTATCGAGAGGGGTACCGGGTCCGAAAACAGCAATACTGCTTGGAACCAAAACTCTATCCATTTTACGATCGCGGGCACATTCCAATACATTGATAAGCCCATTCATATTGACATTCCAGGCCATCATGGGATTTTGTTCTCCCACGGCCGAAAGTATAGCTGCCATGTGGACAATTGTGTCAATATCGTGCTTCTCGACAGCCCGTTCCATTTGCTCACGGATAGTAGCATCAACGACTTCACAGGGCCCTGTTTCCAAAATTTGCTTAGAAGGTGCAGTTTTACGAATGCCTGCAATTACATTTTCCCCACCAAATTCTTTCCGTAAGGCAAGGGTGAGTTCTGACCCTATCTGTCCCGTAGAGCCAATTACTAAAATTTTTTTCATATCGCAATTTTTGAATTTATTATAAATGTTAATCTATTAACGATAGCTCGGCAAAAGTACGGGATTTTCGTCATCTCTAAGGCAGATTTAAAGATGATTCGAGATGAAATCGCCCGTTATAAATTTCCCGAAAGAACGGAGGATTAAACCATCTGTTACAAATAATCTATAATTTTGCAACTTTAAAAAATCATCTTATCATTTAATTTAATACAGCTATGTATAAAGAATTTCAGGAATTTCTCAGTAAAGAATTATCAGCAATTGAAGAGGCCGGCTTAGCAAAGAATGAGCGTATCATTGTGAGTCCGCAAGGGGCAGAAATAACGCTGAACACTGGCCAAAAAGTGTTGAATTTTTGTGCTAATAATTACTTGGGGCTTTCCAATAATCCCAAATTAATAGAAGCAGCGAAGGCTGCGATGGATACGCATGGCTTTGGCATGTCATCGGTAAGATTTATTTGTGGTACTACCGACTTGCATAAGAAACTCGAGGCTAAGATTGCCGAATATTTTGGTACCGAAGATACCATTCTTTACGCTGCCTGTTTCGATGCAAATGGTGGAGTTTTCGAGCCATTGCTTAGCGAGGAAGATGCAATTATTAGTGATGCTTTGAATCATGCTTCCATCATTGACGGAGTAAGACTTTGTAAGGCAGTCAGATACAGATATGCCAATGCCGATATGAAGGAATTGGAAGAACGACTTAAGGATTCTCAGAAACAACGTTTTCGCCTCATCGTAACCGATGGCGTATTCAGTATGGATGGGAACGTTGCTCCTATCGACAAGATTTATGAACTTGCCAATAAATATGATGCTATGGTTATGATAGACGAATCGCATTCTGCGGGAGTAGTTGGCCAAACAGGAAGAGGAGTCACTGAGCTTTTTAAATTGGAGGGGAAAATCGAGATCATCACAGGCACTTTAGGAAAAGCCTTTGGTGGAGCCATCGGTGGTTTCACCACAGGGAAAAAAGAAATTATAAGTATGTTGCGACAGCGTTCCAGACCTTACTTGTTCAGCAATTCTTTACCTCCTATGGTTGTTGCTGCAGGCATCCGCATGTTCGATATGATGAAAGAAACAAACGATTTACAGGATAAACTGCATAAAAATACAGCTTACTTTAGCCAGCGTATGTCGGAAATTGGATTCGATATAAAGCCTACACAAAGTGCCATCATCGCCGTGATGCTTTACGATGCGAAATTGGCACAAGATTTTGCGGCGAGACTTTTGGACGAAGGAATTTATGTAACAGGATTCTCCTACCCAGTGGTTCCTAAAGGTCAAGCAAGAGTAAGGGTTCAAATTTCGGCAGCTCATGAAAAGGAACATCTCGATAAAGCAATCGCCGCCTTCACTAAAGTAGGGAAAGAAATGGGAATCATCAAATAAGCGATTCTTACTTTTTAGCCGATATTTTCAAATTTTTCACAGCCCCGGCCAAATACCGGGGTTGTTTATTAGTATGCCAATATTTCTATTATATTTGCATTAAAATCGAAAGAATTGAGAATATAGTTGCCAAAACCAATAAAAACTTAGAGAAATGGAAAACACAAATGATCAAAAATCGAACAAAGGCATAATCATTGCCGGTGTAGTCATTTTGCTCTTGGCAATATTTTTTGGATGGAAATGGGTGAGTACCCAATCAGAGATAAGTCAAATCAAGAAGATTGCCGAAGAAGAAAAAGCCATCCTCCGACATGAGCTCGATTCTGTAATGGCCGAGCACGAAAGAATAAAGGCTGCATATGGCGAGCTTGCCGACAGCCTGAGGGTCAAAGACAGCATCATTCAGGCAAGTGCGCTCGAAATAAAGAAACTCCTCGATACGAAATGGGAATACATCAAAGTTTCCCGTAAACTCGACCAACTCAGGTTAGTAGCTCAATCCTATCTCAGGCAAATGGATAGCCTGTATACCGTAAACCGACAGCTACAGGAAGAAAACCTACAAATGAAAGAAGAAATCATAGCCGAACAGCAAAAGGCCAAGCAATTGGTTCAGGAAAAAGAATTGCTTACAACCAAGATCAAACAAGGCTCGGCATTGAGCATCTCGAGCCTCACTGCCGAAACATTACGATTGCGAAGCGGAGGTAAGGAAGAATTTACAGACAAAGGAAAACGAATCGACAAAATAAGAGTCTGCTTTATCATTGCCGAAAACCGCATTGCACAACCCGGCACACGTACTTTCTATGTACGAATTGCCGATCCCAATGGAAATATTCTTACCCGAAGCAGAGGCGATGAATATTCATTTACTTACCAAGGTGAACAATTACAATATTCTACAATGGCCAATATCGATTACCAGAACAAGGCTGTGAAAATGTGCGCTGATTACAACAAACTGCCTCTACAAGAAAAATTTATCTCGGGGACCTATCAGGTGGCTGTTTATCTTGGAGATGATCTCCTTGGAGAGACCAGCTTCACTGTAAAATAAACTTACCCTCTGTTTTTGATTTTACTCACCTATAGGGCTTTTCGCGTATTCTTACCTTATTCAACTCGATGCAAGACCTTTAGATAGCGCAAGTTTATAAATAATATCCATAAGGAATTGCAGCGGGGTTCATTGTTTATGATCCGCAGATATTCATATATAATTATTCAACATCATGAAGTCGTGCAAAAGAATGCATCGAATTATGGCAATCCCAGTCTTTCCTTAATTTGGGCGGCAAGCAATCTTATGGCTACATGATTTTCACCTCCCTGAGGAACGATAATATCGGCAAAGCGTTTGGTAGGTTCGATGAATTGTTCATGCATGGGTTTTACGAAATTCTGATAATGCTCGAGGGTTTGTTGCAGCGAGCGCCCACGTTCTACCAAATCTCGCTGAATAATACGCATCAGCCGTTCATCGGGGGAAGCGTCCACAAACATCTTCACAACGAGCCTGCTCCTTAGGTCAGGATCTGTAAGAATAAGAATGCCTTCTACAATAATGACCTTACGAGGATATATAGTGATAGTATCTTTTGCCCTGCTACAGGTAAGATAACTGTATATAGGCATGGGGGATTCGTTCACCCTCCATGAGTAAATCGATATGCCGATTCAACAGAGGGAATTCGATGGAAGAAGGGTGATCGAAATTAATCTTTACCCTTTCATCGGGAGGCAGATGGCTATTATCGTAGTAATAAGCATCTTGCGACAATACAGATACCGAGTCTGGGGGAAGTAGTTGGGTAATTTTCTTGACAACTGTTGTTTTTCCTGAACCTGAACCACCTGCAATTCCTATCGTCAACATAGAATCCTTTATAATTGCATTTCAAAATAAATTCTAAACGCGCAACACTTTATAATTTTCTAAAAATTACCCTCTGTCATTTCCAATCATTCCATAATTAATACAAGAAGCTAAGTAAAATACCGGCAGCAACAGCACTTCCAATTACTCCGGCAACATTTGGTCCCATAGCGTGCATAAGCAAATAATTGGTTTTATCGTATTCGAGGCCAATAACTTGAGAAAGCCTGGCACTATCGGGCACAGCAGATACTCCTGAATTCCCGATCAAAGGATTGATTTTGTCTTCTGGTTTCAAGAAAAGATTGAGAAATTTCACAAATAATACTCCGGCTGCAGTGGCTACCATAAAAGAAAAAGCACCAAGAGCAAAAATACCAATGCACTTTGGGGTAAGAAAAGTAGTAGCCTGAGTAGAAGCTCCTACAGTTAGTCCTATAAGTATAGTAACGATATCGATTAAAGGGCCTTTTGCGGTATCGGCCAGGCGTTTGGTAACTCCACTTTCCTTAAGTAAATTGCCAAAAAACAGCATTCCCAAGAGTGGAAGACCTGAGGGGACAATAAAGCAGGTAAGCAATAGCCCAATGATAGGGAATAGAATTTTTTCATTTTTCGATACCACTCTGGGAGGTTTCATTCGGATTACACGCTCTTTGGGGGTTGTAAGCAATCGCATGATAGGTGGTTGTATGACGGGTACAAGAGCCATATAAGAATAGGCCGAAATGGCGATAGCTCCCAACAATTCAGGAGCTAATTTTGAAGTTAAGAATATTGCGGTTGGCCCGTCGGCACCACCAATAATACCAATAGCACCTGCTTCGTTGGGAGCAAATCCTAAAGCAAGCGCAGCAATATAAGCACCAAATATACCAAACTGCGCTGCAGCTCCTATGAGAATAAGCTTCGGGTTCGAAAGAAGAGCCGAAAAATCGGTCATTGCTCCTATGCCTAAAAAGATCAGAGGAGGATATATCCCTTGAACCACACCAAAATATAAATAATTCAAAACGCTTCCATCTTCATAAATTCCAACTTTTAATCCTGGATAAAAAGGTATATTGCCAATTAAAATTCCAAATCCAATGGGAACCAGCAACAAGGGTTCATATTCCTTGGTAATAGCCAAAAAAATGAAAAACAATCCCACACATATCATGATGATATGGCCAACAGTGATATTAGCAAAAGCAGTGTAACTAAAAAACTGCTCTAAGTGATCCACTATAAATTTCAGGAATCCTTCGTTTTCAGCCATTTTATTCTCCAATTACGATTAATATATCTCCTTCCAATACTGCATCTCCCTTTTGCTTTTTAATGCTAACCACACGCCCTTCCTTATCGCTTTCGATATTGTTTTCCATCTTCATGGCCTCGAGAACGATTACCTTTTGGCCAATTTTGACATAATCACCCTCTTTGACCAAAATATCGAGAATTACACCAGGCAAAGGCGATTTAATATAACCCGTCCCTTTAGGGCCTATAGGTGCACTCGTCTTAGAAACAGCGGGATGAATATCCGTAGAGGGAACTGCAGGTGTACGCATGAGTTTCGGTGTCTTCACGGGAGTAAGGGTTTGATCGACTTCGACTGTATAGCGAGAACCATTGATTTCGATAGTTGCAATATTATCCTCGATATCAATTATCTCGGTTTCGTAAGTGTTGCCATTTATTTTAAACTTGAATCTTTTCATCTTATTTAAACTGACTTTGAATAATAGAACTAAATAAATATTTAACGAGGTGATTTTCTGAGTCCATAAATTTTTGAACTCCATGGTGAATAGGTACGGGAGACTCTTCGAATCGTAAGAACAGTCTTTTCTACGTCATGAATCTGGGCATGATATTGATATAGAGCCATAGCAATAGCCGCAGCAACTTCACCTGGAATAGATTCTCCAATCTTCGCTTTTTCTTCTTCCTTTTGAGGCCCTTTTTTTCGTTTAAATATCGAACTTAAGTCGAGAGAATAAATCTTGGAAGTGTTCTTGAACAAGATATATAGCAGGGCAAGAGAAACAAATACTACCGACATTGCAATGATAGTGATTGCAATGCCATGAGGATCCATTTCCCCAAAAATTTCAGCAGGTGTTGCCACTTGCTCAGTTACATTGGATGCCTTAGGGGTTGTCTTTTCGAGATAACCAAGCTCAGGGCCACCATCTCTCAAGCGCCCATAAGTCACATCGGGGTGTTGCTCCTCGGGGATGTCTAATTTGTCGATGAGAGTTTTTCCATCGGAACTGAAAATAGCAACGACTTTTGAACCCTTCAATTCAAAATTCAAATGCATTATTCCACGAGTAGGCTTATTATTGGCATAAAAGACGATGAATCCACGGGGAGGGATTACTGTACGGGGATCACCTTTAGGAATATAATATTTGGTAGGGTTGGATAAATCATTCGTCAGATACATACCACCCATATCCACATAATTATAGTTAGCATTAAAGATTTCGATCCAGCCGTTTCTTTCCCCAAAGTCGTCGATATAGTTAGAATCGTTGATTACCAGTATTTCATTGATCTTTAAACTATTTACACCCTGGGAAAAGCCAATCAAGGGTAAAATGCTGGCAATAATAATAAAAAACCGAAAATGTTTCATGGTTTCTTATAAATATTATTTATTTAGAGAGGAATATTTGAATGCTTTTTCGGAGGATTAGTATCCTTTTTTGTAGCCAGTGCTTGAAAAGCTCTAATCACTCTGAAACGAGTATTGCGGGGTTCAATGATATCGTCTATATATCCATATCGAGCTGCATTATATGGATTTGCAAATTTATCCTTATATTCTTTTTCGGCATTCAGAATAAAGTCCTCTCTTTCGGCAGGATCGGCAATTTCTTGTATTTTTTTATTATAAAGAATTTCTATGGCGCCTTTAGGACCCATAACAGCAATCTCGGCTGTAGGCCAGGCATAATTGATGTCGCCACGCAGGTGTTTCGAACTCATCACATCATAAGCACCTCCATAAGCCTTGCGCAAAATAATGGTAACTTTGGGTACAGTGGCTTCTCCAAAAGCATAGAGCAATTTGGCACCATGAATGATAATCCCTCCATATTCTTGAGCCGTTCCAGGTAAAAAACCGGGAACATCCACAAGAGTAAGTAATGGGATATTGAAAGCATCACAGAATCTGACGAATCGGGCTGCCTTCCTCGAGGCATTGATATCGAGCACTCCGGCCAGATAATTGGGTTGATTAGCCACAATGCCAACAGTCATTCCATCGAAACGAGAAAATCCGGTTACGATGTTGGGTGCATAATGCCGCTGCACTTCTAAAAACTCATTCTCATCAATAATACTATAGATAATGGTTTTTACATCATAAGGCTTATTGGGATTATCGGGAATGAAGTAGTTGAGGCTGTCGTCCAAACGATCAATTGGATCGTTGCAAGGAATCACGGGAGGGTCTTCTAAATTGTTCTGCGGTAGGTAACTCAACAGTTTTCTTATCAATAGTATGCCTTCACGCTCATCTTCAGCAACAAAATGTGCAACCCCCGATTTTGCACCATGAATCATGGCTCCTCCCAATTCCTCCTCAGTAACTACCTCACCAGTGACAGTCTTTACGACTTTTGGCCCTGTTACGAACATGTAACTGGTTTTTTGACTCATGATGATGAAATCGGTAAGAGC
This sequence comes from Bacteroidetes bacterium ADurb.Bin012, assembly GCA_002071415.1. Taxonomy (GTDB): domain Bacteria; phylum Bacteroidota; class Bacteroidia; order Bacteroidales; family TTA-H9; genus TTA-H9. Next base: position 14,124 of record MWFC01000007.1, on the reverse strand, counting down.
TGGCGAATAGACGGCTCCTCCAGCACAAGGACCAAAAATAGCCGAAATTTGAGGTATGAGACCCGAAGCAAGAATATTTCGTTCGAAAATTTCAGCATAACCTGCCAGGCTCAATACCCCTTCCTGAATACGGGCTCCACCACTGTCGTTGAGCCCGATAATAGGCGCCCCTACCTTCATGGCCTGATCCATGATCTTGCAAATCTTTTTTGCATACGACTCCGATAAACTACCACCAAAAACCGTAAAATCCTGCGAAAAAACATACACCACTCTTCCATCTATTGTTCCATGACCCGTAACAACTCCATCCGACAAATAAAGCTGATCCTGCATCCCAAAATCGGTACAGCGATGTGTTACGAACATGTCGAATTCTTCAAAACTGCCGTCGTCGAGCAATAAGTCTATTCTTTCACGTGCGGTTAGTTTCCCCTTGGCATGCTGAGCATCGATTCTTTTTTGACCACCGCCTAAACTGGCTTTCTGTCTTTTTTCCAGCAATTCCAATAATTTATCCTCAATAGCCATATAAATGTATAATTTTATTTTTATTTGTTCTCACACAATTCAGTCAATACTCCATGCGTAGATTTAGGATGCAAAAAAGCAATGTGCAATCCCTCGGCTCCTAATCGCGGTGATTCGTCTATGAGCCGAATCCCCTTCGACCGAGCCTCTTCGAGAGCAGATTCTATCTCTTTTACTGCAAAAGCAATATGATGGATTCCTTCTCCCCTTTTTTCGATGAATTTTCCAATGGCACCATCAGGGTCAGTCGATTCAAGAAGTTCGAGTTTGGTCTGACCGGCCTGAAAAAAAGCTGTTCTAACTTTCTGATCCTTCACCTCTTCTATTCCATAACATTTTAAACCTAAAACTTCTTGATAATACGGTAAACTCTCTTCGATGCTTCGAACGGCAATGCCAATGTGCTCTATATGTGATATTTGCATATTAATTTGGTTTTAAATTTTCCCTTTACAAAGGTAAATTTATTTTTTTGTTAAAAAAACTTAATGAAATAAAAGATTGATTTTTAAATGTTTACAAACATCAAAGTATTTTATATGTTAACTTTTATATACCTCACTCATAGACATACTTCCCCTCCTTAATCAATTTGAATCAATTTATTGATAAACTACTTGACAATATTTTACATACAGTGAACTTCGATTTCAAAACAAATTTGAAAAATTTTCCTTAACGGGTGGCCAATATTCCGGTCAGCTCCTTCATTCATTATAAATTATTGATTATTGGTATATTGTAATTACATCCTTGGTTATGAAGGAATGCTCCAAAGTTTTGGAAAAAGTTAGCTTTCAGGAATGAGCTACAGTTTGATCTGAATCTGAAGAATACATTCTTTGAAAAGGCTAATTGATTCATCTTGGGATAGTTAGGGTGGATGCGAAATGAGATAAAATGATTACGTCGAAAATTCATTCATTTTTAATTATCATCGGTGAGGGAATTTTTTTTCGTATTCACGATATTCATAGCTCTTTCGATGCCTAAATGCACGAACGTAAGAATTGCATCGGCAGCATCAAGAATGGCGGGTTTCATGATTTTTTCTTCTTCTTTACTCCACTGACCCAGCACATAATCTACCTGCATACCTTTGGGAAAGTCAGAACCAATACCAATACGCAGGCGTGGGAAATCTTCGGTATCTAAAACCTGAATAATATGATTCAATCCATTATGCGAACCGCCACTGCCCTTAGCTCTCAAACGTATTTGGCCTTGTGGAAGATCGAGGTCGTCGAGCACAATCAAAAGATGTTGCAGAGAGATTTTTTCCTTTTCGAGCCAATATCTCACGGCGTTCCCGCTCAGATTCATATATGTATTGGGTTTGATGAGAACAAGTATATGGCCTCTATATTTAACCTTGGCCACATCGGCATACCTTTCGGTAGAAAAACGAGAATTTGTTTTAATTGCAAGAGCATCCATGACTAAAAATCCAACATTATGCCTGTCATTTGCATATTCCGATCCAGGATTTCCCAAGCCAACTATCAAATATTTCATTTCCTGTAAATTTTAATAATTCATTAAAAGAATGAAACAAAAAAACAAAACTGTACCTTCTTTTTGAAAAGACGATACAGTTTTGGTACAAGAACAACAATAAAAGTTATGCTTGAGGTGTACCTTCTTTCACGGCTCGTGTTGGTATAACGGCTACAACAATAGCACTGGCAGGATCGAGGAAAGTGAGCTTTTCATATTTAAGGTCATTCACCTTAATGGAATGATTGATATCGAGATCTGAAACATCCAGAGTAATATGGTCGGGGATGTCAGAAGCAAGGCCTTTTACCTTTAACAATCGGAATTTTTTTTGGAGTTTTCCTCCTTTCAGAACACCAATCGAATTACCAGTAATCTTAATAGGTATTTTCAAAGTTATAGGTTTCCCGGGCAATACTTCGAGGAAATCCACATGTAAAATCCTATCGGTTACCGGATGGAACTGTACTTCCTGAATAATGGTCTGTCTTTTTGTACCATTGATATCCAGCTCAATTAAATAAACTTCGGGGGTAAAAACAACTTTTTGCAGATGTTTTTCTTCGATGGAAATAAGGAATTGATTTGCACCTCCATAAATATTAGCCGGCACAAGTCCATTTTTACGTAATTTTTTAGCATCTTTCTTCCCTACGTTCTCTCTGAGAGAACCGCTCATAGAAATTGTTTTCATAATCAAAAACTTAAATGATAAAATAAGGTTTGAAAAAGTTTGCAAAATTAGCTATTAAAATATGATTCTCAAACAATACAGAAATCAATCAAAGTATGGTAGTGAAATCGAAATGTGAAGAAATGGGTTTATTACGATGAACCCGGTCAATTACGTCGGCAAGCAAGGGAGCGATGGAAAGCACTTTAATCTTTTCGGTTTCCTTGACGGGTAAAGTATCTGTAACATAGACTTCAATAAGGGAGGATTTATGAATATTTTCGAGTGCATTTCCCGAAAGAACAGCATGAGTAGCAAATACTCTGACACTATTGGCTCCATGTTCCATCATCAGATCAGCAGCTTTACAGACGGTTCCTGCCGTATCGATGATATCATCCACCAAAATCACATCTTTTCCCTCTACCTCGCCTATGATAGTCATTTTTCCAATAGAATTAGGTTTTATTCTTTGCTTGAAACAAATGACCAGCTCGGTATTCAGGAATTTGGCATAAGCTGCTGCGCGTTTCGCTCCTCCTGTATCTGGAGAAGCCATGACTGAATTGGGAAGTTTCAATTTTTTTATGAAAGGCACGAAAATAGTGGAAGCATACAAATGATCGACGGGTACATTGAAAAATCCCTGAATCTGATCGGAATGCAGATCCATTGTAATTATTCTTCCAACACCAGCTGTGGAAAGCAGATCGGCAACCAATTTGGCCGCAATAGCTACACGAGGCTTGTCTTTGCGATCTTGTCGGGCAAATCCATAATAGGGCACGACGGCAACAATTCTTTCGGCCGAAGCTCTTTTGGCTGCATCAATCATCATGAGAAGCTCGAATAAATTATCTACGGGAGAAAATGTCGATTGAACAATATAAACATCATTCCCTCTCACTGTTTGCTCAAACGAAACTTGAAATTCCCCATCGCTGAATGTCGTCAAATTTACTTTCCCCAATTCATCCCCATAAACCTTTGCAATTTCTTCAGCAAGATACTTACTCGATCGCCCTGAAAAAATCTTAACTTTGTTTCTGGCCATGTTTTTCAGATAGTTATGTTTTTTGAAGGTGTTCTCTGCAAAAATACTATAATTCAAAAAGATTCAAATCGTTTAAGAACTCGTATCATTGCGAGTGAATCTTATCTTTTAAAGGTATCGAACTTAGGGAAAAGAAACTGAATCTTTTTGCAGGAACATCCTGAAGTCGAAAATATCGATGATGATTTTAAACTGAAAATATCTTCACGGGTTGAAAATTATGGTAAGATGTTTAATTTTGCAAGTTCTTTGACATGCCCGGATGGCGGAACAGGTAGACGCGTTGGTCTCAAAAACCAATGGGATTTTCCCGTGCCGGTTCGATTCCGGCTCCGGGTACATTATAGAAGATTTATTATAATTTTCTCGTTGGCTAACTTTTATGGCTAATGTTTAGAAAACGTGGTAAGATACAAGATTCACCCCTCTTTATTGATTTATCTTCTTTATCCCTATCCTTGAGCTCAATCATGAAAAACCTATAATTATAGGATAGGAAGGCCAAATTAAACTCAGAAAAAATGGTATTATTCGGCTATCACGAGAAAATAATTTTTTTTCCCTTTTTGAATAAGTAAATATTTATTTTGAAGAAGCATTGAGTTATCAATGAAAGTATCCTCAGAAAGTTTTTGTTTGTTGAGCAATACAGCACCATCTTTCATCATTCTTCGAGCTTCGGCCTTACTTGGGAAAATCTGAGTTTTCACAGCAAGAACATCGATTGCAGGAATGCCTGTTTCGAGTTCTGTTTTAGAAACGTGAAATTGTGGCACCCCATCGAAACAATTCAACAAGGTCTTTTCATCGAGTTGCATCAATGATTCTACAGTGCCTTTACCAAAAAGAATCTCCGATACTTCGACTGCCATCTGATAGTCATTTTCTGAATGCACCCGAATGGTAATTTCCCTGGCGAGAGCCTTCTGTAAAATACGTAGATGAGGAGTTTTCCAATGTTCTTCTGAAAGGGCATCTATTTCTTCTTTACTTAAAGTTGTAAAAATTTTTATATAATCTATGGCATCTTCATCTGAAGTATTTATCCAATATTGATAAAAAGCATAAGGAGAAGTTTTTTCGGCGTCGAGCCAAAGCGCTCCCGCAGCCGTTTTGCCGAATTTGCTCCCATCCGATTTTTTCAATAATGGGGTTGTAAGAGCATAAGCCGTCCCACCATCCTTACGCCGGATTAATTCAGTCCCAGTAACAATATTTCCCCATTGGTCAGAACCGCCCATCTGAAGACGACAATCCATATTATTGAATAACCAGTAAAAATCATAAGCCTGCACCAATTGATAAGAAAACTCAGTAAACGACATTCCCGCATCGAGGCGTTTCTGGACAGAGTCTTTTGCCAGCATATAGTTTACTGTGATATGTTTGCCTACATCACGTATAAAATCCAGGAATTCGTATCCTTTAAACCAATCATAATTATTGACCATAGTTGCAGGATTCACTTTGGTTTCGAAATCAATAAAGCGGGCAAGTTGTTTTTTTATACCAACAAGATTATATTCTAATTGTTCCCTGCTTAAAAGATTACGTTCTTCACTTCTGCCAGAAGGATCACCCACCATACCTGTCGCACCACCCACCAAAGCAATGGGTTTATGGCCGCATTGCTGAAAATGAACCAAGGTCATTATCTGCACCAGATGGCCAATATGAAGGGAATCGGCTGTGGGGTCAAATCCAATATAGCCATACGATGGGCCCTGCATAAGGTATTCTTCGGTCCCAGGCGTCATATCATGAACCATTACCCTCCAACGTAGCTCCTCAACAAAATTTTTGACAAACATTAATTTAGCTTCTCTAATTATTGCTATGACATATCAATCCTACAGAATATCGTGACTTATCTGCATCAAGATAAATTATAAAAACTTTTGCAAAGATATGACGAAACCCAACAACAAACCTCATGACGAACTAAATGATTAATTTTGCCTTATGATATTAGTCACTGGCAGTAGCGGACTGGTGGGATCTCATGTATTATTTCGTTTGGTGAACGAAGGATATAGAGTAAAAGCACTCATCCGTTCGAAAGATAGGATTCAGTCGGTAAAAAGAATATTTCAATTTTACACGAATAAATCGGATGAATTGCTCAGACAAATCGAATGGGTCGAAGGTGATGTGCTCGACATTGGATCTCTTGAAGAAGCTTTCGACGGTGTGGATAAAGTTTATCATTGTGCAGCTGTGGTTTCTTTCAAGAAAGCGGATAAATCTAAAATCCTCACCACAAATGTTAAAGGAACCTTAAATATTGTGAACCTTTGTTTGGCTAAAAGAATAATAAAACTCGCCTACGTAAGCAGTGTTGCTGTGTTAGGCCAGAATCCAGAGCAAAAAACAATAACCGAAGATGACTTATTCAATGAAATTCCCAAAAATACTACTTATGCCATGAGTAAATTCCTTGCTGAGCGAGAAATTTGGAGAGGTATTGCCGAAGGCATGAATGCAGTAATAGTAAATCCATCTACCATTATTGGACCAGGCGACTGGCAAAAAGGTAGTTCGCAATTATTCACCGAAATCTATCATGGCTTAAAGTATTATACTGAAGGAGTTACAGGATATGTAGATGTTCGAGATGTGGCCGATACACTCATTTTATTGATGAAAAGTGAAATAATTAACGAACGTTTTATCCTCAACTCAGAAAATTTATGCTTTAAAGATTTATTCGATATGATGGCTGATGCATTAGGCAAGCCTCGTCCTATGGTGCGCATCAATAAATTTACAGCTGAGATTGCCTGGCGTTTATTCACACTCAAGAGTCTTGTTACTGGCAAACCTTCGGCTATCACCGCAGAAACCGCTCGCTCGGCCTTCGTGTCTTATTATTATTCCAATCAAAAATTCAAAGAGACCTTCCCAAACTATTCATTCATACCCATTAGAAATTCTATAGCCGATACAGCCAAAATCTTTATCACTGAACATTCTTTGTCTTGAATCTTATATCCACCCATTCAGCCAATACCAAACAATAGCTACATATTCTCTCAAAACAGATATTTCTAACTTCAAATAGTTCCACATATTATATCGAAGAGAAGGAGAACGATCTGGTGGGAGCTGTTTCTGCAAATTTTCATCTTCTGAAAGCAAAAGTTCTGTAGGTAGTTCTTTAGAAAATGAAGGAAGCCCTCCACAATTTTCGAGTCCCACCTTGCGAAAGACTTTAACGCTACGAAATACGTGTTCAGGAGAAGTAATTATAAGAAAGCAATCTTTGGCACCCACACCCTTAAGTTTTGCTATGTTCTTTGCTTGTTCTCTGGTATTGGTTCCTTCTGTTTCAAATAGGAAACGGCTGCTATCGATGCCATGAATAACCATTTCTTCAAGCATTTTGTGAGCATGGCTCTTATAAATATCTTCAGATATGGTGGGGAGTGCGATGATGATTTTTGCCTCAGGGTATCTTTTTGCGATTTGCGTTCCATAATGACATCGCAAAAGACTCTCGGGCCCGGGCATTCCACCAGCCCCCATCACTATAATGTAATTGGGTTGGCAGGCCAAGGGAAATTTTGAACCTAAACGATAATAAGCCCAAAAGGGAACACTGGTAAAACTCAAAACAATCATAACGAAATATATACTCCCAAAAATCATCAGGATCCATTTAATGATGGAACCCAATCTTTTAAATATGCTTCTCCCCGATTTATTCATATTCATATATCGTTACAATAAACTCATGAAGACAGGATGAGCTTCATAAAATAAAGGTAAAACTTAGAATCTTACGATGAAGCAAGTTGAAAAAACATTCCTTTATTCCTTGCAAAGGTAAATAGTAACCAGTAGATAAAATGATATGCTCGAATCGACGAAAAGAGAATAATTCCCTTGAATCAGGAAAATCATTATCTATTATTCGACGAAAAAATGCTTTTTCTTCTCGAAGTCTCAATTATGAGGAGCAGTAAAATGAAAGCCTTCATCATGAATGTAAAAATAGAAATAAACAACTGGCTTCGAATACATTAAAAAAAAGGAATAAAGTGAAGCACAATGCAAAATAAAATTGTCAATTTTTAATCTTATACGAAACTTTAACCAATTTGTATTTTGCCTTTCAAACTTTACAAGTCCTAACCCGAGTTTATACGGAAATATTAACTTTGTGTTCTTAATTCAAAACCTAAGAAAAATGAAAAAACTCGTTTTGCTTTTTGGCCTAGGCGCCTTTATTATGTCGAGCCTAAGTGCATCAGTTTCGTTGATTCAGAGAAATCATTCGATGATTGTACTTAATGATGATGATCCACCCAAGAAAGCCAAAACCAAGGATGCCAAAGCAGAAACTGTCACACCCAAGCCTATAAAACCTTGCGATCATCCTATACAGGGAAAAAATACCTGCTGCGACAAAAAAGAGAAAAAAGCTTCATGCAACGAAATTCATAAGGTTAAGCAGGCTGAAACAAAACCAGCTACTCCTGAAAAGAAATAATTTTCCGCTTGTTTGATGGATAAACCTGAAATATCCGGGTTTATTATTTATCTTGCGACTCAATAAAATAATGAAATGCTTATGGCTACCATTGAAACCATTTATTTAGGTGAGTTGCGTACAAAAGCCACACACCTCCAGTCGGGCAGTTCGATTATAACGGATGCCCCACTCGACAATCAAGGCAGAGGGGAGGCATTCTCTCCTACTGATTTATTAGCCGCAGCCCTGGCAAGCTGCATGCTGACCATTATGGGAATTGCCGCCCGCACGCATGGATTTAATCTTGATGGAACCAAAGCCGAGATTACTAAGATTATGGAATCGAATCCACGAAGAGTCGGTGAAATTATTATTCATCTCTATTTTCCACCTCACCCTTTCACCGAAAAAGAAAAACAAATCATACGCAATTCGGCTTTTACCTGCCCTGTGTATCAGAGCCTAAACGAACAACTCAAGAAAACCGTACATTTTCATTTCTAATTTGATTTGAAATCTATGGACATCATTCATGTTCCCGCTCTACCTCTCAATTTCGAACAGAAAAAAATCATACTGGCAGAAGACACTGCTTCACATTATGGTTCGGGTTTGCTCGAGGTATTTGCAACACCTGCCATGATAGCTTTTATGGAAAAAACCTGTTACGAAGGGATTGCTCATTATTTAGCTCCTGGATATTCATCCGTGGGAACAAAAGTGCATGTCGAGCATTTAAGAGCCATCAGAGTTGGTGTAAAAATTCATTGCGAAGCCCGTCTAAACACAATCGACGGAAAAAAGTTGTTCTTCGAGGTTCGAGTGTTCGACCATCAGGGCGTTATAGGCCAAGGTACCCATACAAGATACATTATCGACATCGAGAAATTCATGTTGAAACTTTGAATTACTCCCTCATCTTGCTGTCAATAATGATGGTAACAGGCCCATCATTTACTAGTTCAATCATCATGTAAGCGCCAAAAATGCCTGTTTTTACGCCGATTCCGCTGTAACATACCAATTCGTCGACGAAAAGCTGGTATAATTCTTTGGCTCTCACAGGTTCTAAGGCTCTAATATATGAGGGGCGATTCCCTTTTTTGGTACTGGCATGCAAAGTAAACTGACTTATTACCATCATCTCACCAGCTTTATCTACAACCGACAAGTTCATCATCCCTGCTTCATCATCAAAAATCCTCAAACGAGAAATCTTACCAGCTATCCATCTCAAGTCTTCTACCTCATCGCCTTCCTCAAACCCACATAACACCATAAGGCCATAGCCAATTTCCGAAATCAGCCTCTCATCAATTTTTACATTGGCTCTACTTACGCGTTGAATAACTACTCTCATGCTTAAATGATTTGTTGATGGTTCTCACTTCAAAGTATTTTTACAGAGCTTAGCAAAGTAAATTCGCCTTTGAATGAACAAAATTAGTATACAATTGATTCTTATTGCCTCGAAGTTCTGTTGTAACCTCGGTAAAAAGTTATTCAAAGAATTATTCTCGGTTCTATCAATAAAGTTTCTTCATTGTGATTTAGAAAACTATTTTGAGTTAAAGAGGCTGTAATAGTGGTGAGTAAACCCCTTGAAGGCCTCAAAAAAATATAATTGTGTTGTTTCCTTTTTTCATGCTCAAATTCCGATTAATTCCAAAAATTCTCTATTCCAAAAAATTCAGTCGTTTCATGATTGGAAGCAAATTTATATAAATATCTCAGAACAATCTTTAAAAATAAAATATTTTGAATTTCAATATTTAATATTTATTGGAATCTTTATTAAATGCACTCCTCACTCCTTTATAATTTTTCTAACAATCTTATCGATATCAGCCATTTCTTTTGATAAATGTCTTTTGATATCTACTCTATATTTTCCCAACTTAATGGGGGTTAATTCACTATTTGGCGGGTTTGTTTCCACATATTTCTCAGTCTTATCATGACACGATTTACTTAAAGCGGCTAAGGACAAATGTAATTTGTTATTCTCATCAAATTTGGGGAAATAAATATTTAAAATCTTCTTATGAATATCTCTCGGGCCAAATAACCCCTTTGTCTGAAAATCCTTCATTAAAAAATTGGGAACACTCGAATTTAACAAAGCCGTAAGATAATACGCTTCATTTTCATTATTTAAATAATAAACATACGATTTGCTTTCGCATATAAACTCAAGGTCGAGACTTGATCTATTAACTACTAATGCATTGGCATCTTTTGCCGACGAGTTGTACAAAACTAAATATTCTGCATTCAAATTTTGTTGAGTTAAGCCATTATGAAAATTAAGTCGGCCAATGGTTGACATGTTCTTCGACTTTTCCGTTTTATTGATATTCCAAATTCTTTCGGCATTGCGAAACCATCGAGATGCATTCAGATACCCCATATTCATAATATCATCGGCAGTATGTATCTCAATTTTCTTAAATTGATTCTCATTAATTTGAATAATAAGGGGAAGGACCACAAAATCGGGTTTATACAAATGAAATGGCAATATAGACTTCGAAATTGCTGTTCGGAACAAAAAACGGCTCTCCATCCTACCTGAAAACTCGAGCTTCCAAGGGTCTTTGGAGTCGGCCTTAACGAATTTCGAGGTTCTTAAACTGATGATCCTATCGTTGAAATCATCAGGCATTTGCTGATCGAGTTCAACAAAGTAAAATGCCCGGGGCACAATGGTTGCACCTTGTTTGAAAAGATTTTTGTATGGATTCACATTCCTTTGCATTTCGATTTTTCTCGTCGATAATGCCGAAGATTGACCTTGCCTAATGTAATACCATTTCACAGGAGTTTCAACTAAAATATTCTTTGCTATTGCATAATTACAATTATGCGTTGGTAATTTCCCCACAAATATTTTCCCATCTAAGCCCGAGGACATCATTATCCTTTCTTTTTGCTTCTTTTCAGAGAAGAATACACAACAAGGAATCCTAAACAAAGGAGAAACATTGTCTAAATCCCATATACTACTCAAGCGGAATCCTTTGGCAATGCCACTTCTCGAATTTTCGTGATGATCGGCACTAAAAAAGGATCTTGGAAGCACAAAAGCCTGTTTGCCCCAATCATTCAAAAAATAACTGCTACAATATGATTGAAAAATAGCAGCAATCTCCAAATGCGGATAATTAGCAACTTTTTGAGGTTTAACATTATATTTTACCGCAAGTTCATCAAGTAAGTCTTGATATTCTTTATTCTTGATAGAACTATAGGTAAACCAAGGAGGATTACCTATAACATAATCAAATCTATTTGCAAGGAAGAAGGGTTTATAAAGATTTGAAAGAATGAATTTCCAGATGCCATTGCGGCCTTTTTCTTTAACCCTCTTAACTCCCTGATAGATTTTATAAAAACTCTCGACCAATTGGGAACAAAGCCCACCATTGGTGTGATGCTTCAAAATATCTTCAAATAACGATAGTTCGATATCCTTTTTATTTAAGGTCTGCTCCGACAATTCCTCACAAATATCAAGAAAGGCATCGAATACTTCAACATTATCAAAAATCTGGGTATTGATAATATATTTATCTTTATCGATCTGCATCACAAAATCATTGCCGAAAGCATTCTGTACTCCTTCGGGAGCAAGTAAAGTATTGGCAAGGATAATATTTAAATGAATTGGCCTTCTCGCTCTTGAAATACCCTTACCCAAAGCCAGCAATAAAGTAGTTTTAGCAATTTGAACGGAAAGCGGATGAATATCAATGCCATAAATCTGATTGTTAATTTCCTCGGCAGTAGCATCTGGATTCAACTCCCTGATTCTATGGATAAATGCCCGAAGGAATGAACCACTCCCACATGCAGGATCCAGAATCCTATCGGTCTTCTTAAATTCGTATTCATTCACTATTCGTTCACAAAGCCAATCAGGAGTATAATATTCACCTAAAGAATGACGCGTATCAATATCAATGAGTTCTTGATATACCCCCTTCAGAATATCCTCATCAACGTTCGAAAAATTAAAAGTCGAGATTTCCTGTGCAATCAAACGGAATACATTCTTTAATTTGAGATAATCGCGATCACCATTGACCCAATGAAAGAAATCGTTATCAACGAAATTTGAAATATTATAAGATTGAAAAATGCTTCCATTCAAGATTTCTCGCATCTCATCATCACTGATATAATCATCGTTGGAAACAACGGCATAAGCCAACATTTTTGCAAAAATGCTCAAATAGGTATGAATCAGAAAAATACTCTCACTCCCGTCGAATGAACCATACGCAATGCTTAAAAATTTATACCATTGTTCAAAAGAAACCTGGACGATTCCGTATTTTTTCGCTTCATTAAACCAGTTGTTCAATTCTCTAAATGATTCAATAAAAACGGAACTTTGATATCCAAAAGATTCTTCGATGCTTTTAAGCGTTGCTTTTTGTTTCTCTTCTTTGAATAAAAACCTGTCTATCCAATAGTAAAATTCTTCGGCATTCGACTCATCGAGCACAAAAGAAGCACTCTTTATTTCATTCAAGATTAATTCATTTTCATGCAAATCGTCCAGCTTATCTAAACAACTGATATCAGGTGCAAGAACTTTCCAATTGATAAAATCCGAAACTATGAGTGTGAAATTATAGCCTTTACCTGATCTGAATTGACCCAATAAATAACCAGCCAACTGTTCCTTAGCATGCTGATAAGAAACCTTCAAATCGTTCTCGAATTCGATGATAATATTATTATAAAGGGTGTCGGCACTTCCACGGTGCAATTTATCCTTTTTGGGAATATTAACAACTGTGGTTTCCGCTCCAAGAGTAATTCTATCTATTATACTCCGAATTTCCTTATCCGAAGAATAAAGTCTGTTCAATAAATCTTTAAAGGCTTCTTTTTTTGTCAGCTCCTTACTGGATGCTTTAATTTTCTGATAATATAGCTGAATAAGGATTTCTTTATCATTCATATATCAAGAATTCGATTCATCAAAAGTAGATAATTAATCTCGATAAGAAAATTTACGATTAAACCCTAACTTCGCAAAATTTACGTAATAGGTAGTTCTAATTTCTTCAAAAGGTCATTAGTTTTCTTGGTAATTTCTGCGGTATACCATTTATCGTTTATTTTTACTCGTTTTATTTCGGTTAAGAAGCTAATAAAATCTTTAGGTGAAAATTTCCCATTGAGCTCATGTTTTGCCAGCAATTGTTGGTATATCCGATAATACCAATGTAATGCGATGTAGTTGATAAACATCCAGCCTTCGAGTGCAAATTCGTTTTGCATGTAACTCCTGACTTCGACAATGCGTCACCCTAAAAATTTTTCCAAAACTTTTCATCAAAAAGAGGTGCGATTAATTTGTGTTTTTTAGTTATCAACATTGTCTTGGTCATTGTTTCACCGCTCTTTGGTAGTTTAATTTTCAGGGTAGTGATTGTTTTGGCTATGTTCAAAACTTTATCCACACTCAAATTAATACCGTTTATCCTTAATCTCCTTTCAAGCTCTTTGTATACTTTGTAGGCTACAAAACAGATACAGACATGTGCCTCAATCCTTCGCGCAGTAAAGTGGAACACAGGTCGTATTTGAAGCGCTCCTTTCGTAACCCGGAAAGCATTTTCCACCACCCATAATCCATTGTATTGCTCGTATACCTCTTCGCAGCAAAGTGGGGTATTGGTTATATAACCCTTCCATCCGTCCCATTTTTCATCATCCTCAATTGACTGCCGATTTATCGTAACCGTTACATTATCCGATATCTCTAAAAATTTATTGTAGCCGCGCCTGTTGATGTTCTCCTTCGTTATTTTCCCGCTCTTATAGGCTTTTTCAAGACGTTTTACGCCCTTATCTCTGTTGTATTTGTCCTTCTTCGCT
>MWFC01000006.1 GCA_002071415.1 Bacteroidetes bacterium ADurb.Bin012 | reverse complement strand
AGTGCATATTCGCATATGCAGTAAACCAAGGATGGAAGTACAAAAAATTTATAAAGCAATGGGATATGAAATGATACCATTTTACAGGAAAAAATTTGTGTTTCCCGAAAGTTGAAAGTTAAAGATTCAACTTGCTGTATACAAGGAAATTGCATCCCTAAGGCTCTCAAGTTGGGTTACGTTATTACAATTATTGTAGCTTAAGACCCGTTCCCTATTTGGCTCCAGTTGGCTTAGGCTGTGCTTTTCATCTCGATTCTTTCGAAAACCCGATTATCGAATCTATTTCTTTCCTTCAAACTCATTATATCTATGTACCCCATAACAGGTCTCATTTTTGCGTAGGTTTTATGGACATGCATACAATGAAAATGATTGATAGTTTAGGTCCGCTTATCACTCCACCCCCTCCTCGTCCTCAAATGATTAACGATACCCTCTGGGTTAGAAATATCCCCTTGAATTTGAAAAAATTTCAAGGATATGATTCACTTCTTATCATGATAATACCACTGGGTTATTATCCAACTCTTACTCGCGATATTGGTCCGGCTTTAACATGTGATAATTGTCCGGCACCTTCGGGACATAAACATTCTTACAGATATTTTTTTGAGCTTGGTTATTTCGAATCTTGGTTTTATGGAGAATTTTACATAGAGCTTACTATACTGGATGGTGTAACAGGCAAGCGTTATGTTCTGAAACCCGGAGAAAAACCAGCTTACAATATTTTTCGCTGGCAGGAAACACTTCCATTGAATTATCAGCTAATGACGGCCGAACACCTTGCCGATACTTTCTGGATGGATACTGAAGTATCGAAGGGATGGTATGATTACTTCATCGAGGCAACTTATTCCAAAGCTCAGACTTATTATTCCGATACGGTAAGAGTGTATTTCCCCACTTCCGAAGGAGTAGAAGAATCAACTTCGGGAAGAATGAGAATTTGGCCCAACCCCGTTCGTGATGTTTTGTTCATTGAAAGTAAAGAACCCATTATCAGGATAGAGGTTTACAATATGCAGGGCATCAGGGTAATGCAAGAAGCATTGTCGGAGGTTTCGAGTTATCGACTTTCGATGCAAAAGTTACATTCGGGGATGTATCATGTTTGTATGTTCGATAAAAAAGGAAGCAGGTCGGTAACCAATGTTGTGGTAAGGCGATAAGTATTGGGATATTTGATGAAAGTCGAATTCCAGATTTCAGGATGGCGGGAATCGATAGATTGAGGCGTTAGGCTAAAAGGTTGCCTCGGTACACTGCTCGCTTCGCTTGCGGCGCTCGATGACCGATATCTCGATATACTATTATAAACCACTCAACATCTGACAGAGTTGATAATAGAATGGGATTCCAAAATTTTTATTTTTGTCAGAAAAACAAAAATAACATGGCAGAAAAATTTTCGAGAAGAGATGTTTTGAAAGTATTGGGTCTCACCTTAGGCGGGACCTTACTACCTAAAATTTCATGGCCAAGGGACGAGCCGGTTTATCCGCTTATCCTGCCTGAAGAACCCGCAGTGCCTCTTTCCAAACCCATTACGGCTATAACCCTTGGAGCAGGTTCACGGGGGAATGTGTATGGCAATTATGCCCTTTATTATCCTGAACAGTTGAAGATTATTGGCGTGGCCGAACCCATTCCCATTCGTAACGAAAGATACAGCAAACTGCATCATATTACCGACGAAAACCGGTTTGTAACCTGGGAGCAGGTATTCGAGCGTCCAAAATTTGCCGATGCCGTCCTCATTACAACCCCCGATCGATTGCATTATGGTCCGGCCATGGCCGCCCTGAAAATGGGCTATGATTTGCTCTTGGAGAAACCCATAGCTCCTTCGGAAAAAGAATGTTTGGACATTTTGGAACTCACCGAAAAAACGGGTCAAATTGTTGCTGTTTGTCATGTTTTGAGATATTCTCCCTATTTCATCAAATTAAAAGAGCTTGTGCAGAAGAAGGCCATTGGGGAATTGATCAGCATTCAGCACATGGAACCCATCGAACATATTCACATGAGTCATTCGTATGTAAGAGGTAACTGGCATAATTCGAAAGAATCTACGCCTATTATTCTTGCCAAATCATGTCACGATCTCGATATTTTACGATGGATCGTGGTTAAGCCTTCTAAACGTATTCAAGCATTTGGCGATCTTAGTTGGTTTAAAAAAGAAAATGCTCCCCGGGGTGCAACTCCGCGCTGTATGGATGGATGCGCCATCGAACGCAATTGTCCTTATTCTGCCCTGAAGATTTACTACCGTGAACGAGGCTGGCTTTATGTATTCGATTTACCCGACGAAAAGGAAAAAGAAGGAGATGCCATACTGGAATATCTGAGAAGCACAAATTATGGCCGCTGTGTGTATGATATGGACAATGACCAATGCGATCATTATATCACCAACATCGAATTTGAAGGAGGTATAACGGCCAGCTTCAGTATGGAAGCCCTTACACCCTGGGGTGGACGTCGCACACGTATCATGGGGAGTATGGGCTACATAGAAGGAGATATGGACCGGCTTACACTATACGATTTCCGTACCGATAAATCGGAAACTTTAGAATCTAAGGCCATAGATGTTGAAAATTACGAACATGCAGGCCATGGCGGAGGTGATTGGCGACTGGTATCCAATTGGGTTCAAGCTGTAGACCAGCATAACCCAAATTTGCTCACTTCTACCATAAGTCAATCCATCGAAAGCCATATCATGGGTTTCAGAGCCGAAAAAAGCCGGTTGAATGGTAAAGTGGAAAAGATCGATATGTAAAGAATTTGCTTCCCGATCGATATATTTAAACCATGATCGACCATGTCCATCACCCGAACATCATATTGTGGAAAAGATCGTTTCCCGAAAATAATTCAACATTTTCATCCTCTCGCCATAAGGATCGTTTACATCTGTCAGTTTTATGAAGAATCTATATTTTTGACTCATTCTAAACAACGATATTTTCAAATTTATTCATTGTTAATTATGAATAAAATTGACGGTCAGCGTATAGATGAGCTAATAACACAAGTCTTTTGGTCGAAGGAACCAACCATTAATTATGGGGTATTGATGAATTAAAAACATTCATAGCTTTGCATTCGGATTTCTAATCTATCGAATTTCATTACCAATGGATTTAATCATATTTATAAGTGTTTATTTGATTTCATGCTTTGTCATTGCCTTCATGGCTTATAAGAAAAAGATCAACTGGTGGCTTGCTTTAATTATCAGTGTGATAGTAACGCCAGTAGGAGGTTTTATTTATTATCAAAGCAACAATCCAATCAAGGCATATAAAGAAGTTCGTTACAAGTGCCAGCGATGTGGTTTTTACTTTACCGAAAAAGCCACCTTTTGCCCTTTTTGTGAACATGATGGGCACAAAATACCCTTGAAAAAGATATATGTTGATATGACCTAAAACTTTTTTTCATGCATAAGTTCACAAGAATTTTCTATCTAATTTTTATTTATACAGTTTTAAGTGGAATTCAGTCATATTCGCAAAATTCCCTATCCGAAAACCTTTCATTGGGAGTGATGACATTCAACATAAGGCTGGATACTCGAGAAGATGGTAAGAATGCATGGCCATATCGCAAGGCTGCTGTTATCGAGATGTTGCAAAACACACATCCAGCTATTATAGGATTTCAGGAGGTCTTACATCATCAGGTTGAAGAAATTGCAAAGGGTTTACGTGGTTATGTCCATTTTGGCGTTGGACGCGACGATGGAAAGCAAGGAGGCGAGTATTGCCCTATTTTTTTCGATTCTAAAGTTTTTTCATTAATAGATAGTAAGACCTTATGGTTGAGTGAAACACCTGATTTACCCGGTTCATTAGGATGGGATGCAGGCTGTAAACGATTAGTCAGCGTCGTTTTATTGAAGGAAAAATCAAGTGGAAAAGAATTGTATGTGCTCAATACTCATTTCGATCATCAGGGAGAAAAAGCTCGAATAGAAAGCGCCAAAATGATAAGCAGGCTCTGCCAGGAGATGATTCAAAATGCACCGGTTATTCTTCTGGGAGATCTCAATGCCTCGTCAGAAACAGAAATCTATAGAATTTTAACAGAGCAAAGTTCACTGAAAGATGCCCAAACCATAGCAGAACGGAAAGATGAAGTCGACAATTGCACATTTACGGGTTTCGATGGAGATTCATGCGAGCATATCGACTTTATATGGATGCCCCAGAATGCCAAAGTAAACCTCTACAAAATCATTCTCAATCAAACACCACAGGGCTGGCTTTCCGATCACCGACCCATTTATTGCAAAATAGAGCTTTAGATTTATCGAAAATCTTTCATGGCTTTTTGCAAAGCATCATAATAATAATCTCTTCTTTCGCCCCTAATGAGATAGGCATTGATTTCATTATCGAGCTGTTGCATTTGCCTTTGGAGTTCGGCCAATTGTTTCGAATCATCTTCATTTCCTGTATCGGCACCTGGCACCAATGCTTGTTGCTTCCGTATTAACTCGATTTTTCGGGCAATAAAATCGTCGAGTACCTGTTTTTCGCTCTCACTCAAAACTCCTTTAGGAGAACTTTCTACCCCAGGGCTGTAATTTATCTGGCTTCTTTGAGTTGCAGTTTGCTGAGTGGATGAACATGCAGCCAATAAAAGCACAAACATTAGAGACGAAAATAGTTTATCTATAAATTGGTGGGTGTTACTCATTTTTATATTATTGAACGATTGACATTTCATCGATCAGGCGGGAGGCTCCGGCATATTTATCGATAATGAACAGGCAATAGCGAATATCGAGAGTTATATTACGACATAAATTAGGATCATACATCAAATCACTCATCGTTCCTTCCCAATTGCGGTCGAAATTGAGACCAATGAGTTGGCCCTCAGCATTTAGTAATGGGCTTCCCGAGTTTCCACCCGAGGTGTGATTATTGGCAATGAAAGCCACCGGCATGTTACCCGATTTATCGGCATATCGCCCAAAATTCTTCTGTTCGTAAAGCTGTTTCAGTCTGATAGGCACCTGATAGTCGGCTATTACTGAGTCTTCTTTTTCGATTACACCTTTCAGAGTAGTTTGGTGAAGATAATGCACGGCATCGCGAGGGTAATAATCGAGAATGTTTCCGTAAGCAACCCTAAGCGTGGAATTGGCATCGGGATAGAACAATCGATCGGGCTCCATTTCCATCTGTGCTTTCATGTAAGTCCGCTGGAGGCTGTCGAGCGACTGCTGAAGAGGTTTTACTCTTGCCTGCAGTTCATTTTTATGAAACGAGCTCAATGAAGAAGCAAGTTCATAAATTGGGTCTTTTAGAATTCTCCTTGCATCGGAGGGTTTGTAATTTTTCAGTAAGCCCAGTAAACGTTCCTGATGGGGGAACAAAGATTTATCGAAAATCGCCGAAAGGCGGCCGCCATATTTCTGGTTCCAATTGTCCAGCGAGATTGGGAAGAGGATATTTTGTCTATTCTTCTGGTATTCATCCAGTAAGGTTTTCATCATTTCAAAATCAAGGGGTGGGTAATAATTTTTGTAAAATGATGGGAGACTGGCAAGCAGTTGTTTTTTGGTTTTTCGAATGAAGGCCGTATCGGGTCGAGGTTTCACCGAAGCATCCACCAGTGTCTGAAATGAACGGGCTATCGAAAGACATTCTATTCCAAAGGCAGCCTCCGAAAGCCATAGTTCAGAGACGCGATAATAGGCATACTCCAGGTATTTTTTTTCGTAAAGCGGAAGCAATTCGTTGTAAGGTCCATGTTGGGCCCATCGAGAAAAATTACTTTCATAATCCTGTTTTCGTGAAATAGCATTTATTCGGGTTATGCCGCGATTTTCGCCCGTCCATTTTTTCCAGCCATTGGCTAAACCTGCACTTTTGGAGGCATATTGAATGCAGATGGTTTTATTTACCTGCATGTATTCATCCATAATTCGAAGACGAATATCGCGCAGGTGAATCCTGACAGGATTTTGTTGTTCGGTAATAGACCGAATGACGAAAGATGGGAGATATTCCCGAGTAGAACCGGGATATCCATAAACAAAAGTAAAATCACCTTTCTCTATTCCTTTCAAAGAGATGGGAAGAAAACGGCGAGGTTGGTAAGGTCGGTTATTGGGGCTATAATCGGCTGGGAGATTATTTGCATCGGCATAGATACGGAAAACCGAAAAATCGCCCGTATGCCTGGGCCACATCCAATTGTCAGTATCGCCGCCAAATTTTCCTATACTCGATGGAGGTGCTCCTACAAGGCGAACATCCCTAAAAATTTCATAAATAAAGAGATAAAACTGATTTCCATTGTAAAATGGTTCTATCTCCGCCTGATAATGAGTTCCCTGAATAGCTTCCTTGGTAATTTGCCCGCTGATTTGCGAAATGGTCTTGGCACGAGTTTTCTCATTCATTTCGGGCGTTAGGTTCTCGAGAATGGTTTGACTCACATCACGCATTTCGATAAGGAACGATACCTTTAATCCAGTGCATGGTAACTCATCCTCAAGGGTTCGGGCCCAGAATCCTTCTTCGAGATAATTCTGCTGTACCGAGCTATGTCGTTGAATGTAGCCATAACCACAATGATGATTCGTTAAGAGCAAGCCTTGGTCGGAAACTACTTCGGCAGTACAACCTCCTCCAAATTGTACGATAGCATCTTTCAAACTGGAATGATTTACATCATAAATATCGCGGGCAGTTATCTTCAGGCCTTTCATCTGCATATCCCTCTGGTTGAGTTTTTCTAACAGAAGAGGAAGCCACATACCTTCATCGGCGTATGAATTACCGAATGATAACAATAAAATCCCCAATAAGATAAAACGATGGCGGGCACAGATCATCAAGAATCGAATAAGTTTCAGCATAAGTAATGATTTCTTAAAACATTTTTTCTCTATCGAGTTTCCATCAGATGACGGATAATATCATCCACAGAAATTCCTTCGGCTTCAGCCTTATAATTACGAACGATGCGATGGCGCAGAACAGAAGTAGCAACGGCACGCACATCGTCCACATCGGGTGCATATCTTCCATCGAGGGCTGCATGGCATTTTGCGCCAAGGATGAGATATTGCGAAGCACGCGGACCGGCTCCCCATGTAATATATTTGGAGGTAAACAAAGATGCTCCCGGCCCAGGACGTGTACTACGAGCCAGCTTCACGGCATATTCATAAATAATCGGAGTAACGGGTAATTGCCTGATTAA
This sequence comes from Bacteroidetes bacterium ADurb.Bin012, assembly GCA_002071415.1. GTDB lineage: Bacteria > Bacteroidota > Bacteroidia > Bacteroidales > TTA-H9 > TTA-H9. The sequence continues at coordinate 52,891 of MWFC01000006.1, read as the reverse complement.
ATCTTGATAATATAAAATCTGTTGGGCATCGAGCAATTGGGAAGGTTGTTGAAGCCCAGCACCTGTGGTTGCTTCCACTATATTAATCTCTTCCTTCAAGGAAGGGTAATCCAACCAGATATTGAACATGAAACGGTCAAGCTGGGCTTCGGGTAGAGGATAGGTTCCCTCCTGTTCTATGGGATTTTGCGTAGCCAGCACGAAAAAGGGATTATCCAGGCTATAAGTGGTGCCCGCCACTGTAACGGACTTCTCCTGCATGGCTTCCAACAAAGCCGATTGGGTTTTTGGAGGGGTACGATTGATTTCATCAGCAAGTATGACATGTGCAAAAACAGGGCCTTTCATAAAACGAAATCTTCGGTTTTCATCCAAAATTTCAGTACCTATGATATCGGATGGCATTAAATCGGGTGTAAATTGAATACGATTGAACGAAAGCCCGAGAACTTTAGCCACGGTATTAACCAACAGCGTCTTGGCTAGCCCAGGTACACCAATCAGTAAACAATGCCCTTGGCTGAAGATGCAAGTAATTACCTTTTCGATGGTTTCGTGCTGGCCAATGATCATTTTGCCAATCTCGGCTTTCATTTTTTCATAAACATCGTGAAGCTGCTGTATGGATTCCGTTTCTTCGTAAGTTTTCATGAAAAAGAATTAACTTTATTAGATGTTGCTATTTGTAGTCTTCGCCAGTTCTGTCGGTCCATTGATGTTGGAACTGGCAATTGGCATAGGCAGGATTAATAAAGATATAGGTTTGCCTGATGCGTTCTTTCACCCATTTTTGCAGAACCTGGTCCTTTTTATACTCTAAAGCCCAATTTTGGATGCGATCGTAATCGTCTTTTAGATTAGCGCGGTGGGGTTTGCTTTTTTCCTTAAGATAGAGCAAGCGATAAGCGTCTTTCCCCTCGTCGGTTTTAAATGGGACAGGGCCTGAAACCTGGCCGGGTTCCAGTTTGTCGATTACGTAAAATACTTTGGGATCGAGATGATCGGGTTCGAAACGTGTAGTTCCCGTAACAGGATTGATCATCAAACCACCATTCATTTTATTGGGATCATCCGAGAATTTATCCACAGCTTCTTCGAAAGTGATTTTCTTATTATTGATAAGCTGAGCCACACTGTCGAGAAATGTGGCTGCTTTTTGAAGTTCTTCGGGTGAGATTTTCGGGGTCATGAGGATGTGTCGTGTATTCACATAATCGCCACGGCGTTCAATGAGTTGAATAATATGATAACCTGCTTTGGTTTGAACAATATCGGAAATCTCACCTTCTTTCAACTTAAAGGCAACGGCTTCGTATTCGGGATATAATTCTCCTCTGCCATAAAGTCCTACTTCGCCACCCCTGGCTGCCGTAGCCGGGTCTTCACTGTAAAGAACCGCCAGGGTAGCAAAATTTTCACCTTCGAGAATTCGCTTGCGCAAAGCGCGCAGTTTTTCCTTTACCTCGATTTCGTCGGCTAAACTCGTTTTGGGCTTCTTCACAATTTGTCCAATAACATACTCGGAATTCACCATGGGAATACTGTCGGAGGGCATCTTCTTGAAATATGAACGAACTTCGGTAGGTGTAATCTTCACATTTTTCGTCAAATTATACTGAACCATTTCCATGCGCATCTGATCACGGATGATTTCCCTGAATTCATTCTTTATTTCATTCAACGACTTCTTGAAATATTCTTCTAACTTTTCTTTCGAACCAATTTGCTGAATAAAATATTTTATTCGTCTGTCGAGTTCCGATTCGACTTGTTTATCGGTAACCTCCACGCTGTCGATATCAGCCTGATTGAGCAGCAGTTTATTAAACAGAAGGCTTTCGAGAATGGCGCATTTGGTTTGTTCGGCTCCCCCTCTGATATTTCCCTGCGCTCTGTATTGTATGTATTGATTCTCGATGTCGGAAAGTAAAATCACTTTGTTTCCTACTACCGCTACTATTTCATCTATCACAGCACTTTCCTGGGCAAAAAGCCCAACGCTTGTTACGAACAAAAACAAATCCAAAAAAAATATTCTAAATTTTTTCATTATTTATCAAACAGTTAATAAAATTCGATATCATCGCTCTTCAAAGCTTTTTCGTAAAGGTTTTCGCGCATATTCCTGATTAATTCCTGTTTACGAGTATTGAGTATGATATTTTTGATGTTTTCCATCTCCATGCTCAGAGGTGAAATACCATCTTTGGTTACATAGGCATATATGCGTACCAGGTATCTCCATTGGTCATCGGTCAGGTCGATCAATCGATTGTTCTTCAAGAAAAGTTCTTCATTGAAAGTGGTAATGGGGGCCATATTCTGCAAATCACGAAACAAAAACCAGTTATTGATACTGATATAATAATCACTGGTACGGGTGAGGCAAAACCTTTCGAATGCGTCGTAATCGAGTATTGTATCTGGCTGCAGAAATTTTCTGGCCAATTGCGCAGCTCTCAACGAATCTTTCGAAATCTTCACATAAATCATTTTAACAATGGGCTCTCGTAAAACGAAATTTTGTTTGTTCTTTCGATAATAATCTTCGATTTCTTCGATAGAAACCATTGTATCGAGTTTTTGCCGAATTAGATGGCTTTCGTAAGTATATATAATCAAAGAATTACGATAATCGTCCAACTGCTCTTTGAAATTTTTCTCGTCAGCGGAAAGGTTCTTTTCGGCATGATGTAGCTCGACACGATTACGTACCCAGTTTTCGATAAAATTTTTCACAATAAGTATACTGTCTTCGCGAGGGGTTCCTTCGGGCACAATTCCTTTTATGTCAGAACTATACAGATAATCATCATGAACTCTGGCCAGAATGGTTTCATTGGGCCGGAATTTCTTTTTGATGTAATTGCATCCCGCAAAACACAATATCATTAAACACGAAAACAAAAAAATCTTACATTTCATTCGAATCAATCTATCACTTTTAAACATCATCCACATTGTATCATAAAAAATCAGGTCTTTTATTCGACATAACATCTCAAGCATATAACCTCGCCATGCTCTATATATTGCGAATCCCTTCGGGAATGGTTTCGAGTCATTTGCCTTATCTTCTCATGCATGATATAATTATAAGAATCGGGTTAATTCGGCATCGTGATCATCGTGAGAAAATGCCAAGGGGTTGCCCTGATGAATGAAGAGAAAAATCCTGTTCATCAAAAGCTTTCAATATCAGTTTCGAGCACAGATCGTCTCGAATATCTTGTGGTCAACTTCCACAGGATATTTTGAGCGCAATTCCTTCAGCCATTCATTTTCCAGATAATTCTGGTATTCGGCGGTAATATGTCCACGAATATCGGCCAGGTCTTTAGGTTCAGGGTCAAGAATTCGGTGAAGTATCACCAGATTCAGATTGAACTTTCCACTTTCGTCGGGACTGACATCCTGAGTCATTTCGCCAGGTTTATGAAGTCTATCAACCATTGGGTTATCGCCATCGAGAAACTTTTCGCGGTTAATATCTACAAGTAGCATAGAATCTTGTAGAATTTTATCCTTTATGGTTTCGGTAGTCATGTCAGCCAAATTAATCCATTCGGTAATTTGTTTGGCAAGTTGTTTGGCCGTTTGAGCATCGGCAATATTTTTTATCATTACCACTGTAGCTTCCTTACGCTGAGGCCACATATAATTCTGCTTAATTTTTTCGTAGTATTGCTGAAGTCCGGTAGTATCTCTTATGGCTTTATCCCAGACTTTTTTCTGAGTGATCTCGAATAAAAGGATACCATCGTGATATTCTTTCATCAGCAGGCCAAATTCAGGATATTTGGTTTCGAGAATAGCGTCTTCGTATGCCAAGATTTCTTGATCCACATAAGCCTTATACATGTTGTTCACATAAGTGATCTTGTCTTTCGCAGGTTGTTTTTTCTGATTTTTATATAAATACTGTGCAAAATCGGCTTGTGAATACTTTTTATCGTCGAAACGGAAGAGTTGTTTTTTTAATTTCTTTGCTGGAGGCATTTGCCATTTACCGACAAATATACTATCGTCAACCAAATTATAAAAATCGGATAAGGCTTTAGGATAATGAGAAAGTTGATATTCTGTTTTTAATTTATTGATCAAGCTTTGTTTACAAAGGTTGTATCTCATGTCTTTTTCGATTCTTTGGATGAGATCGTTATAGACTTCATCGAATGATGCAACAGGTTTACGGTCGATCATCTTGATGATATGCCAGCCATAAGAAGTGAGGACGGGTTTGGCAATTTCGCCATTTTTGAGGGGATAGACCACTTCAACGAATTCAGGAACCAGTCGATTGCATGTAAACCATGGCAAAACACCATCATGCATGGCTGAGCCCTTGTCATCGGAAAGGGTTTTGGCCAACTTGGAAAAGTCCGCTCCATTAGCGAGAAGTTGATAAACTGAGTCAGCACGTGCTTGAATGCGAAGGCTATCAGAATGCGAGGCTTTGGGTGGTATTTGAAAGAAGATATGAGCCACCTGAGCTTTCCCCAAAGCCGAGCGTTTATCGGTTACATTGATGATGTGATAACCAAAATCCGTTCGCACGATATCGGAGATTTTGCCTGGTTGAGTGCGGTATGCACCTGTTTCGAAAGGATAAACCATATTGAAAACAGTGAAGAAACCCAAATCGCCGCGATTGCCCTTGATAAAAGGATGTTGTGAAGTGGCTTCGCGATCTCGGGCCGAAGGATCTTCGGAATATTGAATAGCAAGCCGCTCGAAAGGCTCGCCTGAACAGGCTTTTCGCAATATTTCATCCATTCTTTTCCAGGTAGCAAGCGTGTCGGAAGGCGAAGCATCCTTGTCGCAACGAAGCAGGATATGACTGGCCCGCAAATCCCATTGCATACGTTCGTAAGCTTCATTTACCAGTTTCCGGAAAACGACAGAATCGATGAAATAGGGCGCCGATAATTGTTTCCTATATCCAGCCAGCTCGTCTTTCAAAACCTTTACCGTGTCGAGTCCATTAACTTCTGCATCTCTAACTTTCAATTTGAAATTGATAAAAAGTTCGAGATATTCTTCCATCGATTTTTTATCAGCTACTTCTGACTGAACATTATTCTTTGAATAGATATTGAGAAATTCACTCACTCTGACGGGTTGTCCGTCAATGGTCATCAAAACAGGATCACTCGAATTTTGAGCATGTGTTTTACAAATGATCAAGGAAAGACCTACAAAAACTGCAATAAACCCAAAAGTTTTTCTTCTCATATATATACAATTTTATTTATTGATTTTCTTCATGAAGATTAACGGCTATAATTAGGAGCCTCACTTATAATAGTTACATCGTGAGGATGGCTTTCGATGATTCCGGCTTGGGTAATACGGATGAAGGTAGCCTTTCGAAGTTCCGATATATTTTTGCAACCAGTATAACCCATACCCGATCTCATGCCTCCCACCATTTGAGTAACCACTTCATTGAGAGAACCTTTATAGGGAACTCTTCCCACTATACCTTCGGGAACCAATTTCTTAATATCGTCTTCCATATCCTGAAAATAACGATCCTTCGAACCTTTCTGCATAGCCTCAATGGAGCCCATACCTCTGTAAGTCTTATATTTTCTTCCCTCGTAAATTACGGCTTCGCCGGGTGATTCATCCACGCCCGCGAACAAAGAACCTGCCATGATTGTGGACGCACCTGCTGCAAGGGCCTTTACGATATCTCCCGTAAAGCGAATACCTCCGTCAGCAATCAAAGGCACAGGGGTATCTTTTATCACATCATAAACCTCCATGATGGCAGTAAGTTGAGGAACGCCTATTCCGGCTATAATTCTGGTCGTGCAGATGGAACCCGGTCCAATTCCCACCTTGATGGCATCAATATCTAACTTCAAAAGGTCTTCGGCTGCTTGGCGAGTTGCAATATTACCTACCACAATGTCGATGTCAGGGAAAGCTGATTTTACCTGACGAGCCATTTCTAAAACGGCTTTAGAATGACCATGAGCCGTATCGATGACTACAGCATCGACTCCTTCGGCTACAAGAGCATTCACTCTTTCGAGTGTATCTCTAGCAACACCAACGGCAGCAGCTACCCGCAACCTGCCTTTATCGTCCTTACAGGCATTAGGCATTGACTTGAGTTTTATGATGTCTTTGTAGGTAATTAAGCCAATTAAATGTCCTTGTTTGTCTACTACGGGTAATTTTTCTATTTTATACTGATTCAAAATCTCTGCCGCTGTTTCGAAGTCAGTAAATTCTTCGGTGGTGATGACTTTCTGGGTCATAACCTCACTCACCGATTTCTGGATGTTACGTTCGAAACGAAGATCGCGGTTGGTAATTATGCCCACCAAGATGAGATCATCGTTTACCACTGGGATGCCGCCGATTTTATGTTCACGCATAATATTGATGGCATCGGCAACCCTGGCATTTACATTTACCGTAATAGGCTGAAGTATCATTCCGGCCTCGGCGCGTTTCACCTTCCTAACCTCCAAGGCCTGCTGTTCGATGGTCATATTCTTATGAATCACTCCAATACCGCCTTCGCGAGCAATGGCAATGGCCATTGTCGATTCGGTAACCGTATCCATGGCAGCCGTCACAATGGGAATCTTTACAGCAATATTCCGACTGAAATAAGAGGAGATATCCACTTCGCGTGGTATCACCTCCGAATAAGAAGGAACAAGAAGAACGTCATCGTAAGTGAGCCCTTCCCGCTCGACTCTCGCAGTTCTTTCTTTCATAGCTTTCTTTTTCAATTCTGCAAAAATAGGAATTTTAAAGCATTGCTCACCAAGCAGTCATGTTTATAAATTCCACACTCCTCGATACTGCACTTTCCGACGAGTATATAGGCTCAGTCGAGCAATACGAAAGTTCCCGACCGATCAAAATATTTGCCTTTTCGTGTTAAAAAACGGATATAATACACATAAACCCCACTTTCCACTTTTTTCCCCTTACAAGTACCATCCCAGCCTTCATCGAGCGAGTGGGTTTCGAAAATCATCTGCCCTATTCGACTGAAAACAGCAAAATAATATTCTGTGGGATCGATGGCCATGATAAAAGGTTTGAAAATATGACCGACAGTGCTGCGAAAAGGGATAAAAGCAGTGGGAATATAAAAATGATAATCTGGTTCGATGACTACCGTATTGGATTGTGAAATCTCCTTGAAGAAAAAAGGATTGCCATGGGCTTCTATAGCGCGTATAAAATACATAGCACCTGTTTCACGATCGATATTTGGATCGCTCCATATTGTGTCGTCGGGATTTAGTTTTGCTACCAAAACAGTGTCTAAAAATTCTATCCTGTAAACTTCATACCCTTCGAGGCCATTATACCAATCTCTATATGCATTCCACTGCAAATCGGAGCTGTGCGGATTTTTCAACAATATGTTCGAAGCTAGATTTGATACTAAGGTCTCTTCGCCACAACTATCCAAAACAATTAAACGATAATGATACTGGTTTTTCGAAACATTTACCGCAGAATCTATAAAATATATAACAGCATCTTTTTGCGTAAACTCCTTCACTTGTGCAAAATTTCCCGAATAATTGGTCATTCTTTGAAGAAAGAATTTTTGAATAGGAGCCGCAGTATCTACATGAAACCCGAGGGCAATTGATTGATTGTTCACCACAGTGCCATAACGAATATAAGCGTATTCGGGTTGAGGGGGTATTCTTACATGTAAGTAACGAACATTACTCGATGCGGAGATTTGTCCGTTGATCGAATTTGCTCTGATAAAAAAAGAATATTTTACCTTATCTTGAGGCTGAATAAAGTCATAAGTCAAGGTCGAAGCATTTAGATGGACGAAAGGATAAAACGTGTTGTTATTTTCGCTCAGATACACCGTATACCCGCCGAGGCCTCCCGGCAGGTTGGTATAAGAAGACCAATGAAGCCGGATGCGTCCTAAGCATACTTCAAAAATAGGCTCAGCCAATAAAATCGATCCCTGGGCTTGGGAAATTCCCATGTCCTCGCTCACATTGCCACAATAATCGAAGGCTGCAACAGAATATTTCCATGATTTTACTGAAGGATCATTCAGCGTATCGATAAAAAAAGTGGTATGAGCATCTGGAATTAACGCCAGTGTATCCCAAATGCCCTGATCTTGCAAATAAACAATGTAACCCGCTGCATCGGGAGCATTCACCTCTTGCCAGCCTAAATGTATCCGGCCATTCACAACACTTACACTATCGAAAATGGGTGTAGGTGGCTGTTCGATATCATGATCAACCTTTGCAATAGCTGAAACCGATCCACAATAACTATCATCCACTTCAATCTTGTAATACCTGTCCACGCAGGGACGAACCTCATGTATATAACTCAAATCAGTTGTACTGTCTATTTTTGTCCACTTTCCACCCTCTTCCCGGCAAAAAATTCTGTACCACCCATCACAACTCGATGGCAAAGTATCCATCAAAGCATTCCATTGCAGTTGAATATAAGTTTGGTCGAGGATAGAACCAACCGGTAAAATGGCTGCAATCGTATCCGAATCAAACGAAAGGCCCGTAGTAGTAATAGTCCTAACGAAATAATAAGCATGAACAGCATTGGCATTTGCTCCAATATGTCGATAATGCAATATTTCCAAATCCGGAATCTGAGCAATGAGGTCGAAAGAAGAAAAAATATCGGATGAATAGTAAACTTCATTTCGCTGAAAATCAATAACACTCCCCCCTGGCTGCCAATAAATGGTAACATCGCCATTCGCTGCCACTTCACTGCATTTTATTTCTACAGGTAATGATTGCACCTGTGAAAATGGCATCGTATATAAAAAAAGAATGAAAAGAATGGAAGGAAAGGTCATTTTCATGAAACGAAAACGTAAAGTTCGTGTCCTATATTTTTGCAAATTTAAAGATACAGCAAATTATCCTTTAGTTTCCTACCGAAATAAAACTTCGGAAAGGTCGAAATGTAGCATGAAGCGAGTGCAATTGTCCTATGCCTGTGCAACGAATCTATTATTATTCATTATTCATCATTTAAAACAAATCATTTGAATCGAATTTCGATGTTATGCATTCTATTTAAAAAATTTTTATGAATATTGCATTCTAACAATCTGCTTATGACTTTAATTGCACCTTCTATTCTGACTACTGATTTTTCCAAATTATCGGATACGATTTCTATGTTGCAGCTTAGCGAAGCCGATTGGATTCATCTCGACATCATGGACGGGGTATTTGTTCCCAATCTTACTTTTGGTTTTCCAGTAATTCGTGCAATTAGGAAACACACTACCAAGCCATTGGATGTGCATTTAATGATGGTAGAACCCGAGAAATATTTCAAAGAATTTCGAGAAGCCGGGGCCGATATTTTAAGTGTACACGTCGAAGTTTCTCCGCATCTGCATCGCCATCTAACTACTATCAAGCAACTGGGAATGAAAGCCGGTGCAGTACTCAATCCTCACACTTCTCTAGTAAATATTGAAAATGTACTTCACCAAGTAGACATCATTCTTTTAATGTCGGTGAATCCAGGTTTTGGTGGGCAAGTATTCATTCCTCAAACAATCGAAAAAATCAGAAAACTAAAAAAAATGCTTCTCGAGTCAGGCTCGAAGGCGTTGATCGAAGTGGATGGAGGCGTAGGTTTGGACAATGCTCAGTCCTTGATCGATGCAGGTGTCGATATTTTAGTGGTAGGGAACAGCATTTTTTCTCAATCCGATCCCCAGCTTGCCATCCACCAATTGAAACATTCGAAAAGATGAAGAAACTTCTCATCCTTGGGCTGATTTTAATTTGCCTACTCGCTCGTGCACAAGAGAATCAGCTCATTGTAATGTTTTACAATACCGAAAACCTCTTCGATACCGAAGATGATCCGGAAAAAACGGATGAAGGCTTTACCCCCGAAGGAAACTATCATTGGACGAAAGCCCGGCTATATAAAAAATTGAATAATCTAGCCCGTGTGATTCTTGCTTCAGGTGAATGGGACAATCCTTCAATCATTGGTCTTTGTGAAGTGGAAAACCGAAACGTTTTGCAGATGTTCACCCAATATACGGCTCTCAAATCGGTTGGATATCGTTTTATCCACTACGAAAGCCCTGATCCGCGAGGAATCGACGTTGCTCTATTATATAATCCCGATGATTTTATGCCTTTGATTTCAAGGCCCATACGGGTAAAAAACGAAAAAGGAGAGCTTTTGCAGACCAGAGATATTCTCTATGTGAAAGGCTTGGTAAGGGATATAGATACTCTGCATATTTTCGTGAATCACTGGCCATCGAAATATGGAGGCGTGGCAGGTTCACTCCCTCGGCGCTTTGCCGCCGCGCTTACACTTAAACAACAAGTAGATTCTTTGCTTCATCAAGGCGAAGCCAATATACTGATTATGGGCGATTTGAATGATAATCCTTTCGACATTTCGGTGAAAGACGTGCTTCAGGCCTGCATAGATACAGCAAACTGCGAATCATCTCTTATCAATCTGATGGCTCCATTGATGAAAACGCAAAATGCAGGTAGTCATAAATTTCAAGGTCAATGGGATATTATTGATAATATAATCGTTTCGAAAACTTTATACGAAGGCAAATTGCACCTGAGAGCCCGAAAAGCAAAAATATTTGCTCCCCCTTTCATGCTGACAAAAGACAAAAATTATACTGGGAAAAAAATCTATCGTACTTATAACGGCATGAAATACGAAGGTGGATATAGCGATCACTTGCCTGTCATTACCTTTCTTGCGGTAAAAAGACCTGAGATATAAATGATCGAATAAATATTTCATCAATAAGAATCATGAAAAATCTATTCTACTCCTGCAAAATGACGCATAAATTGGACACGTTCGTATGAAGCAGGATTTTCTATATTTTTCAGACTCATTTTACCAATAATCTGTTCAAGTGATTCATATCCACGCTGGTCCATCCAAGAACCAATTTGCTGGTTAGTATCGGCAATACGTGAAAAACCATAACGATAGAGAGCCGACACCATTTGTACGGCTTTTGCGCCAACCAGTAAGAGTTTCAAAGCCTCTTCGCCACTATCCACACCCGTCGAACCCGCCAAATCGCAATGCATTCTGTCGCTCAGCATGGCAATCCAGCGCAAAGGGAGATTGAGCTCACCAGGTTGACTGAACACATGCCCGCTGGTTACTTCCAAGGTATCTATATCAATCTCGGGACTGTAAAAACGATTGAAAAGTACCATCCCTTTGATTCCTGTCCATGATAACTGTAAAAACGTCCTGGTCAAACTCGAAAAATACCAGCTCAGCTTAATGCTTACAGGAATATTCAGTTCCCTGAGTACAGCCTTTGCTATATCGAAATAAAGTTTCTCGTTTTCTTCACTACTCCTGAAAGGGTCGGAAGGAAGGATAAATATATTTAATTCGAGTGCATCAGCACCCGCTTGTTCGATCTGCCGGGCAAAACTCGTCCACTGAGCAGCAGTAATACAGTTAATGCTTGCAATGATAGGGAAAGACGTATTTTCCTTAGCATCAAAAATCAATCGAAGATATTTATCGAGTTCATGCGATTGAGTGTATTGATGAATATAATCCCATGCTTCAGGATAAGGCGATTGCTGAAAAGAATGGGCCTGATGCGCCTCAAACCTGATTTGTTCTTCGAAAATGGATTTCAATACAACCGCACCCGCGCCCTGCCGCTCGATCTCGACGATGTTCTTTAGAGAAGAGGTTAATCCTGAACTACCAGCTATAATAGGGCTTCTCAAATTCAAGCCCATATAATTCGTATTCAAATTGGCCATATCACGAAAATTTTAATCTTGATTTTTCGAACCACAAACCTAAATAATTTTCCCTTCGTTTGGATGATTTCGGCAAACTTCATTCTCAATGAATGTTCGAACCATTGAAATTATCATTCCTGCGAATCCATCAAATAATTCAGACAGACAATCGAATTCCCTTATCTGATGAGATTTCCGTGCTTTCTTTTTGACAAGAAGATTTTCTTGATCCCACTCGACTAAATCGAAAACATAAGGCAACAAACTCTTATTCAGGAAGGTAAATTCACATTCAACACCTCGAAGAACCTCCACAAATACGTTTCTTTTTCAAACAACCATTCCTTTCGAGAAATATGCCATGAAGCAGAATTTCAAAGTTTTCGTGCTTCGGCAAAACTGTAATAATTGTTGATTCCAATAATAAGATGATCGAGAAGAACAATATCGAGCAACTTACCTGCGGCAGCAATCTTTTCGGTAAGATTAATATCGGCGGCACTTGGTTGAAGATTCCCTGAGGGATGATTATGTGCAATGATGAGAGAAGAAGCAAACTTTTCGAGGGCCAACCGCATGATGCGCTTGGGATCAACTACCGTTCCATCCGTCCCTCCTTCACCTATCAAAATCGGTTCGCCTAAAGGACTGTTGGCCTTGTTCAAGAACAATGCATAAAATCGCTCATAATGATTATCTTCTAAATATTTCCTGAAAATCAGATAAGCATCCTTGCTCGACTGAATTTTCCCCTGTTCAAAGGCTTCCTCGGAGAGTCGGCGCTTGCCAAGCTCCAAAGCGGCCTTTATGGTAACGGCCTTTGCCATTCCAATTCCTTTATATTTCATCAAATCCGATAATTCCAGTCTGGAAAGAGCCGTTAAATTGTTCTGGTGATCCTGTAAGATGCGCTTTGCCAAATCTAAAGCACTCTCTTCAATGTTACCTGAAGATATTAAAATAGCCAGTAATTCTGCATTGCTCAATGAATCGGGTCCCTTTTTCAGCATCTTTTCCCGAGGCCGGTCGTCCTCTGCCCATTGATGAATACTCTTACTCTCTTCCTTCTTTTTCATAAGATTTTCGTTTTGCCGAAGTAAAATTAAATACTTTACTCGATTCCTATGGTTACATCTTTAGGGGATTAAAAATTTCCAAAATCCTCATCATACTGAAATCTCCGTCTATAAAAATTTTCAGCCTGCTCGAATTGTGCATTCATATCAATCCCAAGCTACAAATCCTCACATTAGCTCCAGAATCAAAATGAATTGCATTCTTTTATCTTTCTATTTATTTGATACTTCAGAATCCCAGATGGATTCAAATCATCGAAAACTTTTCAAATTTTAGGACTCTTCCCCATGATAAATTCTATCTGAGCTCCATCTTTCAAATCAGAATGATGAATAAATGGGGTTGAAAGGGGTTTGCCGTTGAGGAGAACCTGCTGTACATAAGGTATATCAGACCGAAAATTTTTCGTAACGATATGAATATTATGACCATTCTCAAGCTGGAAGTTAATTTCCTCAAAAGCAGGCCTGCCTATGGTATATTCGGTGCTACCCGGGCAAATCGGATAAAAACCCAATGAACTAAAGATATACCAGGCCGACATCTGACCGCAATCATCATTGCCACAAAGGCCTGATGGAGAATTTCTATAGAATGTTTTCAAAATTTTTTCGACCTGCAATCCTGTTTTCCAAGGATGCGAAGTGTAATTATACAAATAAGGAATATGGTGCCCGGGTTCATTTCCATGGACATAATTTCCCATTACCCCATCTTTAGTAATATCTTCAGTATTTTCGTAATATTCTTCGGGCAACGACATGGTGAACAACGTATCGAGATAGGCTTCGAGTTTATTTGCGCCGCCCATTAGCTGGATTAAGCCATCGATATCATGAGGTACAAAGAGGCTGTAAGTCCAGGCATTCCCCTCTATAAATCCCTGATTATGCGTCGACAGAGGATCGAAAGGTTTCACGAAGTGTCCATTACGTTTTTTAGGGCGCATCATTCCGGTTTCATAGTCGAATACATTACGGTAATTCAAGGAACGATTCTTGAAGATTTTTGCCAGACTATCCTTGCCGAGGGCTAAGGCCATTTGTGAAAGTGTCCAGTCGTCGTAAGCATATTCAAGCGTCGTTGACACCGAAGTTGGGGATGTTTCAGAGGCAACATATCCCAACTGCATATATTCACCCAATCCATCGTAAGATTTGTAGGTTGCCGTTTGCAGCATATCCTTTAAGGCCTGGTCGGGCGGAAAATCTCTAATGCCCTTTACCCAGGCATCGGCAACGACTGGTAAGGCATGGTAACCTGTCATACACCAATTTTCGTTGGCATGATGCGACCAAACGGGAAGCATGCCATGCACACTCTGGCTGGCATGAGCAAGCATGGAGCGAATCATGTCGTTGGCTTGTGATGGATGATAGAGCAAAAGGAAAGGATGCAAGGCACGAAAAGTATCCCATAATGAAAAAACCGTATAATTGGTAAATCCTTGGGTAGTATGAATCTCATGATCGAGGCCACGATACCGAGCATCTACATCCTGATAAATATTTGGACACAATAAACTGTGATACAGCGCAGTGTAAAACACAATTTTTTCCTCATTCGTAGCTACGATCTTAACTCTGTTCAATTCAGCATCCCAGCTCTGTGTTGCCTGCTTTCGAATCTCATCGAAGGTAAAAGGAGCTGCTTCGGTAAGAAGATTTTTCATGGCACCTTGCTCACTCACTCCTGAAATACCCATTTTTACAACCAATTGTTCACCCGATCGAATATCGAACTTAAAAATGGCCTTTAATTTCCGACCGCTACGTTCTGGAAAATTATGGTCCATTTTCCATCTGCGCCAAAAACCTGTATAGATTTCCTTATCAAGATTGAGCAAATTATATTCCTGAACGGGTTTAGAAAATGTCATGGCAAAATAGATAAACCTCTCACGGGCCCATCCGTTGGTTTGACGATAACCCGTAACCAGTGTATCATTGACTACATGTAATGAGCTCCACACGACTTTGCCGTCGTAATTATAAATTCCATGCGTCATATCGAGTAAAAGGTAGCAGCTGTCGGCACGATGAAAAGTGTAACGATGTACGCCAGTGCGCTGGGTAGCCGTAAGTTCCGCATCTATGTCATAATCGGTAAGACAAACCCGGTAATAACCCGCTTCGGCCTTTTCACGACTTTTGTCGTATCGGCTTCTATAGCCACTCCCTGGTTTTGAAGCTATACCGGGATTGATTTTTATCTTGCCTGAAACAGGCATCAATAAAAAATCGCCCAAATCGGAATGACCCGTACCATGCAAATGAGTATGACTAAACCCCACAATGGTCGGATCGTTATACTGATAACCTGCACAATACTGATAAACCTGAGGATTATAGACATTCCCATCATTATAAGGAATTGTATCGGTATCGGGACTCAACTGCACAAATCCAAATGGAACCGTAGCCCCTGGAAAAGTATGCCCCATTTTGTCGGTTCCAATAAATGGATTCACATATTTCGAATTTCCCTGACCAAAGGTCCAACTAAAAGCCAATAAATTGATAATGAGTAAAAATTTTTTCATCGAAAATCTTTAAAGGTTTAGATATAAAACAGCACGAAATTACGGAAAAGTCTCTAAGGGTTTTGAATTCCTCCATAAATGCATCTCGAATTCTTTTCGGTTATCCATAGTTCCGTGCGCGAATTAGCCTTATCTTTGCAACAAAGGGATGAAATAATGAGTTCAATTATAGAATCAGCAAGTTATAATGAAGAAAGTATTCGCTCACTCGACTGGCGTGAACATATTCGCATGCGGCCCGGAATGTATATTGGAAAGCTGGGTGATGGGGCTTCACACGACGACGGCATCTATGTTCTCCTGAAAGAAATCATGGACAACGCCATTGATGAATTCGTGATGGGATTTGGCAAAACCATAGAAGTAAACATTCAGGATCGGCGAGTGAATGTAAGAGACTATGGCAGGGGTATTCCCCTGGGACGCCTGCTTGAATGTGTCTCGAAAATCAATACCGGCGCAAAATATGATTCGAAGGTTTTTAAAAAGTCGGTAGGACTGAACGGTGTTGGGAGTAAAGCCGTCAATGCCTTGTCATCATGGTTTCAGATTCAAAGCATTCGCGATGGAAAGACAAAGATTGTTGAATTTCATAAAGGATTGCTGATAAAAGAGATAGAACAATCCTCTGATTTACGTTCAGGAACTCTTGTTAGTTTTATACCCGATGAAGAAATCTTCGGTAATTATCATTTTCTCAACGAACATGTGGAACGACAGCTATGGAACTATGCTTTTTTGAATAACGGGCTTACCATTCTCTTTAATGGCCAGCGACTTCAGGCAAAAAACGGATTGGCCGATTTGCTCGAAGTAAACATGGAAACCGAACCTCTTTATCCCATCATCCATCTGAAAGATGCTGATTTTGAATGCGCTTTCACACATGATTCCTCACATTATGGAGAAGAGTATTATTCCTTTGTAAACGGGCAGCATACCATTCAGGGGGGAACGCACCAGCAGGCTTTTAGAGAAGCTTATGTAAAAACCATCCGAGATTTCTTCAAGAAAGATTATGATACCTCCGATATTCGCACTGGTCTTATTGCCGCTATTAGCATTAAAATTCAGGAACCCATCTTCGAATCTCAAACCAAGACACGCCTCGGTTCTACCCTTATGGAACCCGAAGGACAAAGCGTCAGCAAGTATATTCATGATTTTCTAAAAAAACATCTCGACGATTATCTTCATATCAATCCTGCTACGGCCGAAGCCATTCAGCGTAAAATTCTGCAAAGTGAGAAGGAACGCAAGGAAATGGCAGGCATTAAGAAGCTTGCTCGCGAAAGTGCCAAGAAAGTTAGTCTTCACAATAAAAAATTACGCGATTGTCGTATTCATTACAATTCGAACGACCCTCGCAAACTCGAATCCACTCTTTTTATCACCGAAGGAGATTCAGCAAGTGGTTCGATCACTAAAAGCCGCGACGTCAATACTCAGGCCGTATTCAGCCTGAAAGGCAAACCCTTGAACAGCTATGGGCTTTCAAAAAAAATCGTTTACGAAAACGAAGAATTTAACCTCTTGCAATCAGCCCTCGATATCGAAGATGGTTTGGAAAATCTACGTTACAATCAGATTGTGATTGCCACCGATGCCGACGTGGATGGCATGCACATCCGACTGCTCCTGCTCACATTCTTTCTTCAGTTTTTCCCCGATCTGGTAAAAGCCGGACATTTATTCATTTTGCAAACTCCTTTGTTCAGGGTAAGAAACAAACAACATACATTTTATTGTTACAATGAAGAAGAAAAGGAAGAAGCCTTGGCTAAAACGGGAAAGAATCCTGAAATCACCAGATTCAAAGGCTTGGGAGAAATTTCTCCCGAAGAATTTCGTCATTTTATTGGCCCACAAATGCGCCTCGACCCCGTAATTCTTCGCAAAGACCAAGCTATCAACGAAATTCTCGCATATTACATGGGAAAAAATACTCCCCAACGCCAGGCATTCATCATAGAAAACCTACGCTACGAGGCCGATGCTATTTTCATAGATTGATTCATATCCGTTCATGAGTATTTTCCGAACAGATCAAGAAAAATCAATTTCTTTATATCGAAATTTCTATTTTGTTCGAAAAATCATTCGGACAATTTTTAAAAAATAAAATTTACTATAATTTTGTACTACATTGCCTGATATTATCAAATAATCATATATCTCATTCACTGTCAAACATTTAAAAATATAAAAATTATGGATAGAGAAAAATTCAAGGAAAATGCAAAAAAGAACATAGACGATCTCTTTGCCAAGATCGACGAAATGGAAGCCAAAAAGGACAAGGTTAAAGCTGAAACTCGAGCCGAATACGAAGCTAAGATCAACGAATTGAAGGCAAAAAAAGACGAGCTTCAAAAAAAATATGAAGCACTAAGCGAAGCAACCGACGAAAAATGGGATGAGGTTAAAGATACCTTTTCATCGGCCATGGATTCGTTTAAGGAGGGCTTCTCCAAAATCGCTTCTATTTTTAAATAGAAAAATAGTCGAAACTTTCTCCAAATTTTAAGGAAAATATTGGCCAGTTGCCATATTAAATAGAGAATTTAACCCTTTCAAAAGAAAAACTCGAATATGAGGGGAGCAGGTTTTATCGTTTTATATACTGCTCTTCATAGTATTTTTGATATTCTCCAGAAGTTACATGAGCAAGCCATTCAGGATTGGAGAGATACCAATCTATGGTTTTTTCGAGGCCTTCCTCGAAAGTTACGCTGGGTTTCCATCCTAATTGCTCCTGCAACTTGGATGAGTCGATGGCATAGCGCAGGTCATGGCCAGCTCTGTCTTTAACAAAAGCAATCAGCTTTTCCGAGGTTCCGGAAGGCCTTTCCAGCTTACGATCCATTATTCTGCATAAAAGTCTTATCAAGTCGATGTTCTTCCATTCATTATTTCCGCCTATGTTATAGGTTTCGCCATTAGGTGCTCGATGAAAAATCAAATCGATAGCTGCCGCATGGTCTTCAACCCATAACCAATCTCTTATGTTTTCGCCTTTCCCATAAACTGGCAAGGTCAAATTGAAACGTATATTATTGATGCACAGAGGAATAAGTTTTTCAGGAAACTGATAAGCGCCATAATTATTCGAACAATTCGAAATAACCGTTGGCAAACCATAAGTATCGTGGTAAGCTCTCACAAAATGATCACTGCTGGCTTTGCTGGCTGAATAAGGGGAATGGGGCTCATAGGGAGTTTCTTCGGTGAAAAGTCCTATTGAACCTAAAGAACCATAGACCTCATCGGTTGAAATATGATAAAATCGTTTGTCTTCGAAATTTCCTTTCCAGATAAAACGTGCAGCATTCAATAGATTGACCGTACCCACCACATTGGTCATGACAAATTCGAGGGGATTGGAGATAGAACGGTCTACATGAGACTCGGCGGCCAAATGGATGACCCCATCGAACCGATGAAGCACAAATAGTTTCATTATAGCGTCATTGTCTTGAATATCCGCCCTGATAAAGGAATAGTTAGGTTTATCTTCGATATCGCGCAGATTTTCGAGGTTTCCAGCATAGGTAAGTTTATCGAGGTTAAAAATATGATATTGAGGATATTTATTCACAAAAAGCCTCACTACATGCGAACCAATAAACCCAGCTCCACCCGTAATAAGTATTTTCTTTTCCATAGCCAAACAATTCAATAATAATGTTATTCATTTAATTTTCCGGCCAGTCGAAGTTCCCAACGCCAGGCTGAGAGAGTCATTTCGTCGAGGGAACGTTTGGCCTTCCATCCTAATTCCTGATTTGCATAAGAAGTATCAGCCCACACTTTTTCCACATCACCTGGCCGACGATCGGTAAAAACATAATTCAATCTAACACCCGACACTTTTTCGAATGACCGAATGACTTCTAACACTGTATGTCCCTGCCCTGTACCCAGATTAAAGATTTCGTAGTTATTCTTCATTTTATTTTGGAGCATACGGTCGAGGGCTACCACATGGGCTTCGGAAAGATCGACCACGTGAATATAGTCGCGAATGGCCGTGCCATCGGGTGTATTGTAGTCTTTTCCATAAACACGCAAAACTTCACGTTTTCCAATAGCGGTTTGCGTGATAAAAGGCACCAAATTACTGGGAATACCCAAAGGTAATTCCCCAATCAGTGCCGATGGATGGGCCCCAATGGGATTGAAATATCGGAGCGAAATAGCCTTTAATTGCGGGAATGCATGTATGGTATCACGAATGATTTCTTCCGAGATTTGTTTTGTATTGCCATAAGGAGATATGGCCTCTTTGATGGGCGAAGTTTCGCGCACAGGAAGTTCATCGGGCTGGCCATAAACTGTACAGGAAGAACTGAATACTAAATTAGCAATCCTATTATCGAGCATTCCTTCTAAAATATTGATCAGGGATTGAAGATTGTTGCGATAGTAAAGCAGTGGTTTTTCAACTGATTCTCCCACAGCCTTGTAAGCGGCGAAATGAATAATTCCAGCAATATCACTGTGTTCTTTGAAAAGTTGGAAGGTAGGTTCTTGTTCGCTCAGGTCTAATTGATAAAACTCAGGCCGAATGCCAGTTATTTCCTCTATATTATCAAGAACTTCAATCCGGCTATTGGAAAGATTGTCAACTACAACCACATCGTATCCTTTTTGTTGCAGTTCAACCACTGTATGTGAACCAATATATCCCGTTCCCCCCGTCACTAAAATCTTCATAAGTGATGTTCAATTAAGCCAATTCATTGCATTCCATTTATACCACTCAAACATTCTTCGAAAAATACAGATTTTACAAAATTACAAAATTCAACTATTCTTTTGACTTCATGAAATTATTCTGCTCATCGCCCAATTCTCAATATTCTAATTTTATGAATTTACAGTTTACAATTACAAAATTACAAATCCCAAATTCCAGTCCCCTTGTCTCCTCGTCCCCTTGTCTCCTCGTCTCCCTTCCTCCATTCACCTTTTCTCCGTTTTCCGTTTTTAACTAACAACTATTAAACTCCAAATTACAAATCCCAAATCACAAACAAACATCGACAAAATCCAACTGATAACTGACAACCAACAACTTACAACTAAAAAACTCCAAATTACAAGTTTCAAATTTCAACTAAATTATAAATTCAAGTCTCTCAGTCGCCCAGTCTCCAAATTCCAGTCACCATCCACCATCCACCATCCACCATTCTCCTTTCCTCCCTTCCTCCTTTTTAACTTTATAAACTTTTAACTTTCAAATTTTAACTCACTAATCACCAACCACCCATCAATCCACCTTCAGCAAATATGGATGAAAGTCGCCTGTAAGTCCAAAGGGCTTTGCATTACGAATTTGATAGACAATTTCCACACTCTGGCGTGCATCTTCTAAACCATAGCCCCCACCTGACAAAATATCCTCATAAACTCGAGTATGTAAATCGGCAAAACCTTCACTAAACTCAAACTCTTCACCATCTATTAATATTGAACGATAAGTACGCTGACCTTTAGCGGCAATTTCTTTAGGCAAATATTTCGAATCGATACTCAAGAACCATCTCACTCTGGCTTTATCGTACTGTAAAAAACCAGCAACAACTGTAGGTGACGAATGATGAACGGCCACCAATCTAATCTTTCCAAAAATAAAACCCAGCATATCGAAAAAATGAACGCCAATATTGGTGGCCAAACCACCCGATTTTTCCACATCACCCTTCCATGAATAATGATACCATTTACCCCTTGAGGTAATATAGGTAAGATCAAGATCATAGATTTTATCGGTAGGGCCATTTTTGATTTTCTCTTTTAATGCAATAATTTGAGGATGAAGCCTCAATTGAAGAATATTATAGATTCTGAATCCGGTTTCATTTTCAATGTCTTCTAAGGCATCGATGTTCCAAGGATTCAGCACGATGGGTTTTTCACAGATAGCATTAGCTTGATTACGCAGAGCCAGTCGTATGTGAGAATCGTGCAGAAAATTTGGAGAACAAATGCTTACGAAATCTATTTTCTTTTCTCCCTGTCGGCGCAATTTATCCAAATGACGGTCGAAACGCTCGGGTTGTAAAAAGAAATCGGCTTCCGGGAAAAAAGAATCGATAATCCCCACGCTGTCGTTGGGATCGAGAGCTGCTACCAAACGATTGCCCGTGTCTTTAATGGCTTTCATGTGCCTGGGTGCAATGTAACCCCCTGCACCTATCAAGGCAAAATTGTAAATTAAATTTTCCATAAAATTAAAAATTTAAGAAATCTTGAATACCTGATTATTTTCTAATTTATATTTTTCGTGACTTTCAGGGCAAATAGCAATATTATCTTCGTCGAAATGCAAACGATGACCATATTCACTCATCCATCCTATTTGTCGGGCTGGGTTTCCAATTACGAGGGCATAAGGTAGTACTTCGCGAGTAACAACGGCTCCAGCTCCCACAAAGGCATATTCTCCAATATTGTGTCCACAAACAATAGTAGCATTAGCCCCAATGGTAGCTCCTCGTTTTACTATCGTTTGAGCATAATGTCCCCTGCGATTGACAGCACTCCTTGGATTGATGACATTGGTAAAAACCATAGAAGGACCCAAAAAAACATCATCTTCACAAATTACCCCAGTATAAATGGAAACATTGTTTTGAACCTTGACATTGTTTCCCAGAACTACCTTGGGCGAAACCACTACATTTTGTCCAAGGTTGCAGTTTTCTCCAATTGTACAACCCGACATGATATGCGAAAAATGCCAGATGCGAGTGCCCTGGCCAATCACACATCCTTTGTCGATTACAGCAGTTTCATGCGCAAAATAATCTTTGGCCATTTTCGACAGATTTTTTATTATTATTTGACCCGTGAAATAAATTCTAAAACCTGATCACAAATATATTGTAATTGTTCTTCATCGAGCTCGGTATGCATGGGTAAGGAAAAAACATTGGCCGAGAGCATCTCTGTTACAGGGAAATCGCCCTTGCCATAGCGTTCGCTTTTATAAGCCTTTTGTAAATGAAGGGGGACAGGATAATAAACCATGGCAGGAATATCCTTTTTTGCCAAATAATTCACTAGATCATCCCGAGAAATACCATTGCAAATCAAGGTATATTGGTGAAAAACATGCGATGATTTGGGATGGCGAACCGGTAACTTCAGGTAGGGAATGTCTGCAAAAGCCCTTTCATAATATTGAGCGGCCTTTTGGCGGGCTGAAATATATTCATCGAGATGGGGCAATTTAACCTTCAAGATAGCCGCCTGAATGCTGTCTAAGCGTGAATTCACTCCAACAAAATCATGATAATACCGTGCAAACATTCCATGATTGGCTATACCTCTCAGCATATTTGCAAGCTCGTCATCATTTGTAAAGATTGCCCCTCCATCACCATAACAACCAAGATTTTTACTTGGGAAAAAAGATGTGCATCCAATATTTCCTATTGTCCCAGCCTTCTTTATACTGCCATCTGTTGAGTGATATTCGGATCCTATAGCCTGACAGGCATCTTCTATTACATAAAGATGATGACGGCGGGCGATTTCCATGATGGCATCCATATCGGCACATTGACCAAAAAGATGGACAGGAACGATGGCTTTTGTATGTGGAGTTAGGGCTTTTTCGATAGCTTCGGGAATTATATTGAAATAATCAGGGTCAACATCCACTAAAACTGGCGTAAGACCAAGTAAAGCTATTACTTCTGCGGTGGCTACAAAGGTAAAATCGGCCGTAATGACCTCATCATCTGGTTTAAGACCAAGAGCCATCATGGAAATTTGAAGCGCATCGGTTCCGTTTCCACAGGGAATCACATGCTTTACTCCCAGATATTCCTCGAGATCTTTTTGAAAAAATTTTACTACAGGGCCCTTAATAAACGCCGTGGAATCTATTACCTCCTGAATGGCCTGGTCAATCTCCGGTTTGATCTTCACATACTGAGAGTATAAATCCACCATTTGTATCTTTCTCATGAATTTCTAATTGTTTTTACATTGCATTGCGCAAAGGTAGAGAATTTATACAACCCAGCGCGAAGCCAATAGAATATATATGCATTATCATTTGAACCGGTACTGCTATCCGATACACTCGATTTATTCCTGCCCCATTCGATCGGATTCAGGAATTCGATGTCAAGAATGATATATAATAAAATTAAAATTTCAACCAATAAATCATTCTCGTGCATTAGATACGTTTTTACTTACTTTTGCGTTTCATTCGACATAGGCTGCTTATTTTAATCTTCACAGAAAAAAAGAAGACTGAATGCAAAAAAGGAAAACTATTATTTTTTTAATTCTCATCAGCTCGATTTTTACTTTTCAAAAAGCTGAAGGACAAGTAAATATTGCTGATTCTATGATTCGAATCTTTGGAGTTTCGGCCCGTTTGGGAAGTCATCTTCCAGCTGCCGATATGGCTGAGCGTTTTGGAATCAGCTATACGGTAGGGCCTGCATTTACTTATAAAACAAACAAAAACTGGATATGGGATGCTGGCTTCGATTATATTTTCGGAAACGACGTCAAGATAAAGGATTCGCTATTTCGACTTATTTCGACCTCGCATCAATTTATCATCGACCAGGAAGGCGTGCCGGCCGATGTTGCAGTCCAGGAAAGAGGGTATCATTTTTATGTCTCCTCGGGAAAATTATTCCCTATATGGGGGCCTAATCCTAATTCGGGTTTGATTGTGGAATTTGGGATGGGCTATCTTCTTCATAAGGTCAATATTTCGGTTCTCAATAATTCGGCACCTCAACTGAGAGGTGATTATAAAAAAGGTTATGATAGATTGACCGGTGGTTTTTCGTTGAATCAGTTCATTGGATATCAACATCTAAGTTCGAAAAGGATTTATAATTTTTTTGTAGGTCTCGAATTAATCGAAGGATTTACCTCTTCGCTTCGCGAATACGATTTCGACCGTATGGCTCCTGCCGAGGGAAACCGCTTCGATATGATGATAGGCCTCAAAGCAGGTTGGATTTTACCTATCTATTCGAGAGCACCCAAAGATTATTATTACTACTAAGCAATGCATTCTTTCTATAATGTCGCAATTTATTCTTATTCATTTTTGATTAAGGTTTCCTCAATTTTCAATCCTAAGGCAAAGGAATGGATTAAGGGTCGAAAAAATCTGTTCCAAAGGCTTCAAGATAAAATCGACAGAGACAAACCCCTGGTTTGGTTTCACTGTGCTTCTTTGGGCGAATTCGAGCAAGGAAGGCCACTTATCGAGGCTTTTCACCAATCCTATCCATCTTTTAAAATCTTGATAACTTTTTTTTCACCTTCAGGTTATAATGTTCGAAAAAATTATATAGGAGCCGATTATATTTTCTATTTGCCTGCGGATACTCCAGTCAATGCAAAAAAATTCATCGAAATAATAAAACCCAAATTGGTCATTTTTATTAAATATGAATTCTGGTTAAATTATCTAAAAGAAATACATGCTCGTGATATCGCTCTCTTGCTGGTTTCCGGAATTTTCAGACCTCAACAGGTTTTCTTCAAATGGTATGGAAAAATCTTCAGACAACAATTAAAGGCATTTTCACATTTTTATGTTCAAAACGAGACTTCTGCGCAATTATTAAAAAATATCGGATTCGACAATGTAAGTGCATCGGGTGATACCCGTTTCGACCGTGTTGAAACCATTGCTGCCAATTCTCAGCCTCTGCACGAGATTAAAACATTTTGTGCCGATAAAAAAGTGATCATTGGTGGTAGTGTTTGGCCTGCCGACTTGAAAATTTTAGAACCTTTTATCCAGCAAGCCAGTGAAAATTTTAAATTTATACTAGCTCCCCATGAAGTAAATCGAGATATTATATCGGGATTGCTTGAACATTATGGAGATAAGGCAATCACTTATACTGCTCTCAAGAATAGACCACAAAACGATGAAAAAATCCTTATCATCGATATAGTGGGAATACTTTCTTCGGTGTATCAGTTTGGCTGGGTTGCCTATATTGGAGGAGGATTTGGTGTTGGAATTCACAATATTCTGGAAGCTGCTGTTTATGGAATTCCTGTTTTCTTTGGACCCCACTATCGAAAATTTCAGGAAGCATGCGATTTAATCGAAAGAGGCGGAGCATTCCCCATAAATTCTTCTGATGATCTATTGAGGATTATTTTAAATGCAGATTTCGAGAAAAATAGGAATAAAGTCGCTAAAATATGCAAAGAATATGTTTTACAAAATACAGGAGCCACAAAAATTGTAATGCAAGGAATAAATAAAATAATAAAAAATAAAGGATAGAAAACATTTTAAATTGTTGAATTATTTTGACACTATTATAGTAAACACATAAAAATTTATACGGGAACCATTTATAAATTAATTGTTTATCAATAGGAGTGTATATATTGCAGAAAGGATAAAGATATTTACGGGTTTGAATGACGATTCCATTACCTCTTGAAATATCATTATGTCTTCAAAATAAGGTTAATTTATAAATAAAATTTCTCCAAACAAATATATTGATTCTCAATGATATTATTATACAGAGTTTTTTAGTTAGAACGATTAAGAGATTGAAAATGATCGAACAAAATGGTTCTTTATATTAAATATCTGAATATATCTGATGTTAAAAACTCAGCCATTTTCAACCCCTTCAGCAAAATACCCTAAAGCTCCAATTGCGTACTCCTTTTCTCCTCAAAATAAATTACTTTTGCAAAATTCTTTCATTATAAACAGTCATGGGAAAACTTTCGCATACCGATGACAAGGGCAAAGCTCTTATGGTGGACATTAGTCACAAGCCTTTGGAGAAACGCATAGCCATTGCGACAGGCCAAATCTTCCTGCAGAATTCTACCATTCAATTAATCAAGGAAAATCTGATAAAAAAAGGCGATGTATTGACTACGGCCGAGATAGCAGGCATTCAGGCAGCAAAACAAACTGGCATGCTTATCCCCCTGTGCCACCCTTTGCCTCTTTCGGACGTCGAGGTGGCGACAAGAATTCATGAACAATCGGTCGAGGTAACATCGAAAGTTATAACCATCTGGCAAACTGGAGTCGAAATGGAAGCTCTCACGGCTGTAAGTATAGCCTTGCTCACCATATACGACATGTGTAAGGCAGTGGACAAAACAATGTGTATGGGAAATATTCACTTGGTGGAAAAAACAAAATCATCCCCCGATGAAAAAGAGGCCTAAGTTGAAAAAATCGAAATTTTATTTCATTTTATTTTTTAGTTGGGGTTTCATGATATCTTCACAAGCACAAATCAACATTCCCCATTTCATCTTTTCGGGGATGCATCATCTTTCGGAAGGGAGATTTGTAGATGCCATCAAAAGTTTGAATGTAGTCATCAATGCGGCTCCTGACATGTTCGAACCATATTTTTATAGGGGTATTGCAAAATATAATCTTGGCGATTATCAGGGAGCGGAACAGGATTTTACTCGCAGCATAGAAATCAACCCTATGTTCAGCGAAGCTTATCATTACAGGGCTATTACGCGCAACAGGCTTCGCAATTATCAGGCTGCTATGGATGACTTCAAGGAAGCTCTCCGAATAGCGCCTCTTAGCGCAGAAATTTATGTAAACCGAAGCATCACCAGAATGGGTTTGAAAGACTATAAAAATGCTTTGATAGATGTCGATTCGGCCATCAAAATCAAAAACGACATCCCTCTGGCTTATCTTGCCCGCGGTCTTATCAAACATCAACTCAACGACACTCTGGGAGCAATCGCCGACATCAACAAGGCTATTCAACTCAATTACTTCTTTACCGAAGCTTATATACGAAGAGGAAGCATTAAATACGATATTGGAGATTATAAGGGAGCTATAGATGACTTCACTCAGGCTATCAAAATGGAACCCGACAATCCTGCAGTTTATTTTCAAAGAGCCATTGCATGGATTAAACTCGAAAATAAAAATGCCGCCTTTGACGATCTGAATAAAGTTCTCGAGCTCGATCCATATAATGCACTTACTTATTACAATCGAGCCATCATCAAAGGAGAATTGGGCGATTTAAAAGGAGCATTGGAGGATTACAACCACGTACTTGCACTAAATCCCGACAATATTCTGGCAGCTTACAACCGCGCCATTACTCGGCATCAACTCGAAGATTATCATGGAGCCATCGAAGATTATACTAAAGCTATCAACCTTTTCCCCGATTTCTCGAAAGCCTATTTTATGCGTGCCGAGGCCAAGCGAATGCTCAAAGATGAAAAAGGAGCCTTCGAAGATCGCAATAAAGCCATACAAATTGAAGAAACCATCGCTAAAACCAATGACTCCATACTTCGACTCTACACCGATTCTACCTATTTAGCCAGCATCATCGAATTCGAAGCCGATTTTAGAAAAACTTCCGCCGTCGATGGAAGAATTCAATATCAACCTGTTTATGTCGATCTCGAACAGAATTTCATCGTAACTTATCTTTACAACGACTCCCTATATGTAGAACAAAAACGAGGCGAATACTGGCTCAAAAAAATCGACGACATCGGTAAAAAAGTGGATTATAAACTCAGCTTTGGCCTTACCAACAAAGAAACCAAGCTTACACCCGAACAAATTGCACTTTATCTGAAAAATATCGACCTGAGCACAAAACTCAACCCATCCGATCCGCTTGCTTACTTTTTTATGGGTATATTAAATGGCATGATTAAAAATTACCAAAGTGCTCTCGATGCCTATAATAAGGCCCTGGAACTCGATCCCGGTTTTTCACTGGCCTATTTTAATCGTGCCAATACTCGTTTAGAGATGCTCGAAGAACTGAAGGAACAAGAACCTCTACCTGTGGCAATTTCCTTCGGAAACAACATGCAGCAGCCTCGTATTACAGAAAAAACCCCACTACCAGAATATCAGGAAGTTATCAACGATTATAACAAAGTGATCGAATTGAACCCCGACTTTAGCTTTGCATGGTTCAACCGAGCTAACATAAAAGCAAGAATTGCAGATTATGAAAGCGCACTCCAGGATTATTCCATAGCCATCCAACTGGAACCCAATCTGGCTCAGGCTTACTATAATAGAGCTCTCATCCTCATCTATCAACATAACAACCAACCTGCCTGCCAAGACCTTAGTCGTGCCGGAGAACTTGGAATTGCCAATGCCTATAATCTAATCAAACGTTATTGCTCACTCAAAAATTAAAACTTTCAGAAAAAATAAAAAACAAATCGATTCTTTATTTTTCAATTCATTACTAAAACTAAATCCATTCTTTGTTATTCATCACTACAAAATAACTTATCATTTAACATTATTTATAAAATGAAAGTTTA
The DNA here is from genome assembly GCA_002071415.1 of Bacteroidetes bacterium ADurb.Bin012. Lineage (GTDB taxonomy): Bacteria > Bacteroidota > Bacteroidia > Bacteroidales > TTA-H9 > TTA-H9. Next base: position 24,139 of record MWFC01000006.1, on the reverse strand, counting down.
CAAATTTTTATTAATGTTAAAAGAAGACGATTTGTATGAAAGAAATTAGTATTGATGACTGTTTTGCTGGGGATTAACTTAAAGAGAACCGAATACCTGAAAATATCATGATTTATATATACAAATAAATTGGATACAAATCATTTTTTTATTTTTTTGAATTATGACGGATCAGCCGGCCAATAATATAATTGTAATCATAGGTGGAGGAGCTGCAGGCATGATGGCAGCTATAATTGCAGCGCGCAAGGGAGCACAGGTAATTCTTTTAGAAAAAATGAATAAACCTGGTCGAAAATTGAGTATTACCGGAAAAGGTCGATGTAATATCACTAATACCGATTCATTGAGAGAATTTCTTACACATATCGACCCCGATCCAAATTTTTTATTCAATATTTTTTCACGATTTTTCTCGAAGGATATTATCGATTTTTTCCAGCAACTCGGAATCAATACAATAGAAGAACGTGGTGGAAGAATATTTCCCGAAAATGTATCGGCCATGGAGATTGTAAACACCTTGGTAAAGGAAATGCAGCGTTTAGGTGTGAAAATTATCCTTGGAGCACCTGTCAAACAGATTATATGTACCAATAGAAATATAAAGGGAGTAAGACTCGAAAATGGAACCTTTATCCAATCGCATAAAATTATTCTTGCAACCGGAGGAAGCTCCTATCCCGCTACAGGTTCGACTGGAGATGGTTACAAATTGGCCGCCGAATTAGGTCATCATATACGCACACCAGTTCCTGCGCTCGTCCCAATAGATGTAGCTGGCAGGGTTGCTCCTACTCTTCGAGGACTTACTCTGAAAAATATAAAAGCAACTGTTTATAATAATGGCAAAATAATAGCCGATGAATTTGGTGAAATGCTTTTTACACATTTTGGACTTTCTGGGCCTATTATATTGAGCCTCAGTAGAAAATTAAACCGTATAGATTTTAAAAACAACAAAGTAGATATTAGCCTCGATCTAAAACCTGCCCTCGACGAAAAAACTCTCGATCACCGCCTGCTACGCGATTTTACCCAACATGGCAAAATGCAAGCCAAAACAATATTAAAAGGATTATTACCTTCGAGCTTGATTCCCGTATGCCTCGATTTGCTACAGATAGAAGCTAAAAAACCCGCTCATCAAATTACGGCAGAAGAACGTAAAAAATTAAGATTATGGCTTAAGGATTTTCGATTCCAAATCACAGGAATTAGAGGTTTCAAGGAAGCAATCATCACTTCTGGAGGTGTTTCAACACTCGAAATAAATCCCAAAACATTGGAGTCGAAACTTGTCTCGGGGCTTTTCTTCGCAGGCGAAATAATTGACCTTGATGCAGATACCGGTGGATACAATCTTCAAATTGCCTTCTCCACCGGTTGGATTGCAGGAGAATCGGCCGCAATTCAAAACGTTGACGAATAATATAGGAATCAGTATCGGCATAGTTAGGTGAGCCGGAAATTATAACTAAGCGAGTAAAGGCTCAAGTTTACTTTAATTTGCCCAATGGAAGCAATCTATAAGAACAAATGATGGTGGTCTCAGGAAAAATCTGTTATTTAAGTTAACGATCATAGGGAGGTGAAAGTTCGGATTTCTCTGATGTCGAACTCAAGTCTTTCTCGTATAAATAGGATTTAGCAAGCATTGACTTTAATGAATATATATTTGGTATCGAGGCAATAACGTAGGTGAAATCTGGGCTATGCAAGTGTGAGGAAAGTGTTCAGGTCATGCTTTCCTGACTTTGTCGGTTTCACTTCAACCCATAAAACACCGATTGATTCCTTATTTTTTATCTTAGCTCATAAGATTATATTCTCGAGGGAGATCGTTCTTTTTCGATAATTTCCATGTTCACAACCTTCCCTTTATCCAAGGAAAATCTGAGCAGAGTCATTACTTTATGGATCCCCTCGAGTCCTGCAGCACCAGGATTAAGGAATAGTAAATTGTTCGAATTATCCTGCATTACTTTCAAGATGTGAGAGTGACCACCAATCAGCAAACCAGGTTTCTCCGAAATAATAAGTTTACGGCATGCAGGAGAATACTTTCCTGGACTTCCAGCTTTGTGTATCATTAATACTTTTACATCCTCAATCATAAATGAAAGATATTCGGGGCATTGACAACGAAGAGTCCAACTATCAATATTTCCATGAACTGCCCTTAAAGGCTTCATTTTTCGAAGCTGTTCATAAACCTCTACGTGACCAATATCGCCGGCATGCCAAATTTCATCTACATGATCGAGAGCTTTGATTACAAATGGCAATAAAACACCATGCGTATCGGAAAGTAAACCTATTTGTATCATTCTTCAATTTCGGGGAATGACAAAAGCGGAAGATTTGCCTTATATAGATCTTTACGCGAGAGGGCTGGTTTAAACCAGCGTGAAAAGAGGCTTTCTCTGAAAAAATGAAATGCAATGATGTCGGGTTGTATGTTTCGAATAGAAAGATGAAGACCTTCCTGAGGATGATCGCAATCGACGATCTGGAACGAAGCCCGATTACTCACTAAATTTTGCCACTCAGCTATGGTAGAGTCATTAGGACGATTCTTGGGATTATAACACAATACAAGATAATGGATTTCGGCATGAAATGGTTTGAAGAATTCCTGAATTCGGTTGAGTTCAGCTTTATGAAAATGTGCCGGGTCGACAGCATAGATTGCTTTGTTCAATCCTTTGTAACCACAATTAACTGGAATGGCCAAAACGGGTTTTTGAGAATGTTTCATAAGATATTCGGCCGTACCTCCCGAAAAATGGTCTTTACGTCCCAAACCAACTGCTCCTAAAACAATGAGGTCGGCCTGAAAATCTTCGGCAGCAGCTTGAATAGCTATATCGGGTGCACCCGACTCTATCTTCGCATTCAATACAGTATCCTCTCCCCATTGATTTTTTAGCCGAAAAAACAATTGTGCCATTTTTTCTTCCGCTTCCTTTCGAATTTCCTTTATAAATTCTACATCTAACATGGTGGGAGTAATAATAGAATCGGGAGAATACCCCTCAGGCATGATAAATTGATCGAAAACCGCATGAAACAACAAAATTTCGGCTCCCGTAGCCTTTGCCATCGAGAAGGCATATGAGGCTGTAACAAAAGTATGGTCGGAAAAATCAACAGGAACAAGAATACGTTTCATATCTCAAAGGTATTTTCGAATGATTGAAAAACTTCTACAAATATAAACCAAAAAGGAATCCATTGCGTGAACTTGGTAAAAAATTATATGGCAATATCCAAGAAACCCTTAATTTTTTCGAAAATAAAACTTTATCAACAAAAAAATATTGATAAATTCTGAAACTATTTAATTTGTCGGATTTTCGATACTCAAAAAAATAAATGCAATACAATAATTCTAATCATTACAAATAAGGCACAATAAAAAATCGCAATCCAAAAGTCGTATGATTTTTATTTTTTATATATGATAAAAAAGCCTTTTCAATGCATGGTTTTTCATACGAAAATGAATATAAGACAACAGCATCATTGGTAATTCGATAAAATCGTTAATATATTCATCCTTGCTTGATGGAATGCAGAGAGAATTAATGAATTTCAATATATCAATCTATTTTTTCTCGTTAAATTCGAGATTAAGGGCCGAACGCCACCACGGATAATAAAGTTTTTGTAATTGATCGACCGGAGGGAAAGGATAATATACGAAATGATCCTGATCACCAAGAAAAAATCCATTTTTAACGGTACGATAGAGCAAATCTCCATAATAAAAACGTTCGACGGTTTTGTTGGGTTTTTCGTAGCCTGAATATAAACCGATGAGGCAGTCGCGTAAATGATTGATATTTTGATAAGGGAGATTGTTCGACATGCCAGTGATAGGATTTTCGGCCAATCCATTGAGAATAAGCTCAGCAAATACCACTTTTGGGAAAGAGACTGGATTCCTCTGATCAGTTACATAATTCATGAATTGCCTGGGATTTAGCTTGCTGGCTACACGAGGAGGTACCGGAGACAATTCCTGATAAAGATGAAGCGTGAAAGGTTCTTCTTCAGGGTAATCTCCAGGCTGAAGTTCTAAAACCTTCCCGTCATAGGTAGTAAGATAGAGGTTGCTGAAAACCTCGATAGGTAAATTTTCGAGTACTCTATAAGTCGAGAGATAGACCGAACGTTTGGGCTGTCCATCGACATGAGGGACACAACGTCGTTCTATACTGGCCAAATCAAAATAATCGGATTGAAAATTAGGATCAATCTCGAAAAACAATGCCTGCCCACGTGTTCTCTTATTGGCGCCAACAGCAAGATAATGCCCAAATTCCTCGGGCGGAAGCATCGAAGAAATCAATGACTCGGGAGTCATCGAAAAATATAGGTGTCTTTTATAGTCCATCATAATTTTCTATTTACGTTCGACAAAAATAGCATCTTTCACCAGATTTTCGATTGGTTTATCACTTTATATTCATAAAAACAGAGCCAACCCATTAAGAATACAACAAATCAAAAATAAAGGCATTAAAAAAACGAAACGTATGGTAAATAGCTGAAGTTATTCCATGAATGGATTATGGCATAGACAAGAAAATTTGTGTTGCAGCACTAGGATGTCTAATTTTGCCAAAGCATAAATTTTTCTGGATTTGCTTTCAAACAACTGTAAAACAATAAATAAGCATGATAACCAATAATTTTGCAGAGCGCCATATAGGGCCCACCCCTCTGGATGTTGAAAAAATGCTTCAATATATTGGGGTTTCCTCATTGGATGAATTGATAGCTCAGACCATTCCTTCGGGAATTCGACTAAAAGGCCCACTTCATATCGAACAGGGAATGAACGAATATGAAGTATTTCATCACTTAAAAACTTTAGGACAAAAAAATAAACTCTATAGAAGTTTTATTGGCATGGGATATTACAATACTATCCTGCCCGGTGTAATTCAGCGTAATATTCTCGAAAATCCGGGATGGTACACTTCTTATACACCTTATCAAGCCGAGATTTCGCAAGGGCGTTTAGAAGCATTGCTCATTTTTCAGACCATGGTAGCCGATTTAACGGGTTTGCCCATCAGCAACAGTTCATTGCTCGATGAAGCCACCGCTGCTGCTGAGGCTATGATTATGGCATACAACTGCCGCTCACGTTCAAAAATGAAGACCAATGCAAACAAGTTTTTTGTTTCGGAAAACCTTTTCCCTCAAAGTATTGCTCTTCTACAAACAAGGTCAGTTCCATTGGGAATAGAACTGGTCATTGGCAATCACGATAAGGTCCAACTGGATGATGGTTTTTTTGGTGGCATAGTTCAATATCCCGATGGATTTGGACAAATTAACAATTACAGAGCTTTTGCAGAGAAGATACATTCCGTGGAAGCGCTGGTGGTTGTTGCAGCAGATATTCTTTCATTGGTTCTGCTAACGCCCCCAGGAGAATGGGGAGCCGATATTGTGATTGGTTCGACCCAGCGTTTTGGAATTCCCATGAGTTATGGTGGGCCACATGCTGCATTTTTAGCATCGAAAGAAGAGTTCAAACGCTCGATACCGGGTCGAATTATCGGCATATCAATAGATACACAAGGGCGTCCTAGCTTACGCATGGCTTTGCAAACTCGCGAGCAACACATCAAAAGAGAAAAGGCCACTTCCAACATCTGCACCGCGCAAGCTCTTCTTGCCATCATGGCAGGTATGTACACCGTATATCATGGGCCAGAAGGCCTGCATAAAATTGCACGCCATATCAATATCCTTACTGGCGTTTTGGCCAATGAAGCTTCCAAATATGGATACAACCAACTCAATTCGGCCTTCTTCGATACTGTTCGACTCCGCCTTCCTGAACAAGTAAACATCAAAACCATTAAAAACCTTGCGTTGAAGCGCCAATTCAATTTGCGCTATATCGATGATCAAACACTTGGCATTAGCCTCGATGAAACCACATCCTTGAAAGAAGTCAATCAGATACTCGAAATTCTTTCCTTAGCTGCAAATCGAACTTTTCAGGAATTTAAATGCAATCCGGTCGAATGTGAAAATATAGTTACTTTCCCTCAGGAATTTATTCGTCGAAGTGCATACCTCCCTCATCCTGTTTTCAATTCTTACCATTCCGAAACTGCCATGATGAGATATTTAAAAAAACTCGAGAATCGGGATTTAGCTCTCAATCGAACGATGATTCCCCTAGGAAGCTGCACCATGAAACTCACTGCTGGTGTTGAAATGTTCCCTTTGAGCTGGTCCGAATTCAATGGTTTGCATCCTTTTGTACCCGCCGACCAAGCCGAAGGTTATCATTTGATGATCAACGAATTGGAAGCTCTCCTAAAGGAAATCACGGGATTTTCGGCTTTTACTTTTCAACCCAATTCAGGAGCTAACGGAGAATATACCGGATTGATGATCATTCGTAAATATCATGAAAGCAGAGGAGAAGGCCATCGTAATGTGTGTCTCATTCCCTCATCGGCTCACGGAACCAATCCTGCCTCGGCTCACTTTGCCGGAATGGATATTGTGGTTGTTAAATGCGACGAAAATGGAAACGTCGATATCGCTTGTCTGCGTGAAAAAGCCGTTCAATATAAAGATCATCTAGCAGCTTTGATGATCACTTACCCTTCCACGCATGGAGTTTTCGAAGAAGAAATCCTCGAAATCGTGAATATCATTCATCAAAACGGAGGTCAGGTTTATATGGATGGAGCCAATATGAATGCACAGGTAGGATTGACGAGTCCAGGACGCATAGGAGCAGATGTTTGCCATTTGAACCTTCACAAGACTTTTGCTATTCCTCATGGAGGAGGAGGGCCTGGAGTTGGACCAGTAGGAGTCGCCAGCCATCTGATTCCTTTCTTGCCTCAGCATCCTATCGTAAAAACTGGTGGCCAGCAAGGGATATCGCCCGTAGCAGCTGCACCTTATGGTAGCGCTCTTGTTCTTACCATATCTTATGCTTACATGAAACTTTTAGGAAGAGACGGACTTACGAATGCCAGTAAATATGCCATTCTCAATGCAAACTATTTAAAGGCTCGCCTCGAAAATCATTATAAAATCCTCTATACGGGCAAGAATGGTCGTGTAGCCCACGAAATGATTCTCGATTGTAATAAATTTCAGCTTTCAGCCGATGTATCGGTCATCGATATTGCCAAGCGTTTGATCGATTATGGCTTTCACGCCCCAACCGTTGCTTTCCCAGTACATGGTACACTAATGGTAGAACCCACCGAGAGCGAACCTCTCGAAGAACTCGACCGACTGGTGGATGCATTAATTGCTATCAGAAAAGAAATTGCCAGTATAGAAAACCATCAGGCAGACCGCCAGAACAACCTCTTGAAAAATGCTCCCCATACCGCGGCCATGGTTGTAAATTCACAATGGAATTATCCTTATACCCGCGAAAAGGCGGCCTTCCCCTTGCCCGGAATGGAAACCGATAAATATTTCCCCCCTGTGAGCCGCATCGACGATGCTTATGGAGATAGAAACTTGGTTTGCACCTATCAGACTTTCGACTTCTAAAGAACCCTCTGAATTTCTCTACAAAAGGCTTTCAACCCACCCAAATATTACAGAATAAAGATTTTGATGGGTTGAAACTACCTCTTATTATGTGACATCAAGCGACATCAAGCAAAAATCCTATCATTCAAAAAAGCCTAATAATTCTATATCTCATGGAATAGCCGGGGCCGAAATGTTACACTCATATCTTCAAAAAAATCTTCTTCTTGTACAACCAATACAATAGAAGCCAACAGGTCAATGCATACGACAGATGGATAATGACTGGCTGCCATGTTTGATTGAAGAGGGCTGCAAATCCTCCGAAAAGAAAATCGGAAGTATATCCCAAATAAAATACTCTTTGAGCCAGATATATGGTAATGGAATTCATTCCGATGACCACCAATGGGAAAGCCCATTTCTTATATTCCATCACATCGATGATGAAATAGAAAACCGCAAATAATAAAAGACTAATGCCAGCCGTCCAGCAAACAAATGAACTCGACCACAGGTTTTTATTGATGGGGAAGACACTGTCCCAGATTTTTCCAATGATTAATAGAGTTACACCAGCAACAATCATGAAAATAACTTTTTGGTTGGTTTTTTTCACGAAAGATTCCGAACGGACGAAAGAACCAGTAAGCATCCCTAATAAAGCAGTGGAGATAGCTGGCACTGTGCCCAAAATTCCTTCAGGGTCGAGAATACCCAGATAAAGCTTGCCCGGACATAACAATCGGTCGATATATCCTGTAAGACTTCCTTCCATCGAATAAGGATCGGAAGAGCCCAAGTCGGGAGCAGGGAAAAATGCCAATAACCCCCAGTAAAGCAGTAGAAGAAAAACTGTCCAGAATGCCCTGAATTTAAATCCTGTGTTTATATAAATAAGAGCGGCAAACATCCATGCAAGTCCAATACGACCTAATACACTTGCATAGCGCATGTTGGCGAAATCGAACCGAATGGCATTGTTGTAAACAATTCCCAACAAAACTAAAATAAGGCCTCTGCGAATCACATGCCGATAAATACCATGCTTGTTGTCTCCCCTTTTAGCCAGCGAATAAGGAAAGGAAATACCCGAAATAAAAAGAAACAAAGGAAAGATCATATCGTAAAAATGGAAACCATGCCATGGCACATGCTCCATCTGCTCGGCCCACCATACTAATACAGGCCAACCTGTGGCAGCCCCCAACGCAATAAATAACGACTCGCCTCCCATGATCCAGAACATATCGAAACCTCTTAATGCATCCAGAGAGGCCAAACGCTTTGATTTGATTCCTGGTGATTTTTCTTCCATAAATGTAAACGGTTTATTTGGTTTCAAAATTCCTAAATATTGCGGTTTATGCAATAAAGTTCCTGAAAAATAAATTCAAACTCTTAAGAAATATTTAACTCCACCCTACGAAAAGCAAAGACCATTTCATTTTAATCTTTTCTTTAGTTGGATAAATTTTATACCATCGAATATATTATATTGATTTTCTCTATATTATAGAATTTTAAAACTATTTGGTATGCTTGAAAAATTTTTCCTGTTTTAACCGCCCAAAAAATGAATAATCTTCACAAAGTGAAATACTCCTCTTTCAAGAATCACATAAAACACGTATAAAATAATAAAATATGAATCATGGATATCGGAATATATCAATTCATTCAGTCGTATAGTATTTTTGGATTATGATCATTCGAATTTTGAGAAATGGATTACTCCTATTTCAACAAAAAATATTAGGTTTGCCATTACAAACTTCGATTCGAATTTTTTACCATGCGCAGGCATCATCCAATTTTAATAATCTTTTTACTTCTCTCCTCTTATGGAATGGCTCAAATAAAGAATTCCAAACTGTTTCCTCATTCAGAAGAACCGGGAAACCTCCCTACGCTATGCTTACACCCTCCCAGCGAACTATTGCATAGAAGTGAAAGTCCAAAATCGGCTTTGCCTCAGATCATTGGAAAAGTTTATGATACCACTTTCGATGTGATGAAACTGGCTCGGTATGACGAAAATGGAGAAGGGAGAATTTATGATTTAAGGATCCATATCGACGGAGTAGAGGCCCTTATTTTGTATTTCTCCGCTTTATATCTACCGCAAAGTTGTTTTTTATATACTACCGGTAGGGATGTCGATAATATTTATACCTTTTCATTCGTTGACAACCCACAGGGCGGTAGCTACAGCATTCCGATGATTGATGGAGAATACATAATACTCAGAGTTTTTGTGCCTTATGACTGTAGTGCCGAACCTCATATTATCATATCTGGGGTTGGAATCATACCCAAGGGCGAAAAAGGGTATGGTGGTTCGGGAAGCTGCGAAGTAAATGTAAACTGTAACGAAGGTTTACAATGGAAAAATCAAAAGAATGCTACCGTAAGGATACTGATAAGAAATGTAAACTCGATTTACTGGTGTAGCGGGACATTGATGAATAATGGGCGCAAGGATAGAACACCTTATATTTTAACGGCAAATCATTGCGGCAAAGGAGCCACGAAAGAAAATCTGAAACAATGGCAGTTTTTCTTTAACTACGAGGCTGCAAATTGTTCGCAACCTGCATTAGAGCCAGAGTTGAAACCTTCTGTGGGAGGAACGAAAAAGGCGGCTTCCGATGTGAGCATTTCAAATTTGGGGAGCGATTTTTATTTATTGACTCTCAATCAGGGTATCCCTGAAAATGTGAATGCCTTCTTTTCTGGTTGGTCAAGGTTGGATTACCCTTCCGCATCAGGGGTTTGCATTCACCATCCGCAAGGCGACATCAAAAAAATATCAACCTATACCACACCTACCCTATCATCGAGCTGGGAAAACATGAGTAATTCTCATTGGAAGGTGAGCTGGTCGGCAACCGAAAATGGTCATGGCGTAACCGAAGGAGGCTCTTCGGGAAGCGCCTTGTTCAACAGTAATGGCCTATTAATGGGTACTTTAACCGGAGGCCAGTCTTCTTGCGACTCCTCCAACCTCAATCAACCCGATTATTTCGGAAAATTCTCTGCACACTGGGATTTGAATGGCCAAGCCGATACTTTGCGACTCCAACCCTTTCTCGATCCCGATCATATTGGAATGACCACCCTCGAAGGAATGACCTTAGGATTAGACCAAACCTTCGATATCCTAATTTTCTCTGTCTTTCCCAATCCTTCCAGTCAGAATATCTCTTTACATCTTCCCGACAGCTTTTCGACCTTGAAAATAATGGTGGAAATTTTTCATCCTACAGGTCAAAAGGTAATGAAAATAGAATTGGATGGAATTCATCCCGTTCCTATTCAGATTAGCCATTTATGCCCGGGTATCTATTTTATCCGTATTACTTCGGACGAAAAAAGTTCGATTGCAAAATTTATCAAACAGTAGCCAAAATTTACGCTTATTCACATGTATGTTTCAACTATGACATTGTTTTTTGAAGATGGAAAATGCAGTTTGCCAGCTTAGTGCTGCACCCCTGAGGGTAGAGCCTTTGCATAAAGCCGAGATGATTTCGCAGTTGCTCTTTGGCGAACCGGTTGAAATAATCGAAAGACGTCCGCCATGGTGTTTGATAAAAAGTAAAATTGATTATTACGAAGGATGGGTAGATGCACAACAATTGGAAATTATGCCCCAAACTCCACAATTTAACGAAGATAATCTGTTAATATGCCATCAATTGCTTTCTTCTCTCATTCATTGCATAACAGGTGAAAAACAACTCATCACTTTTGGAACAATGCTTACCGCAGAAAATGGCAAGGTTAAAGTGGGGAGTTCAGAATACTATAAACATGACGATTTCATGCCTTTTTTTAGAAAAACGACGAGCAACGATATTATAAATTCGGCAAAATTATGGCTGAATACCCCCTACTTATGGGGTGGAAAAACACCTTTAGGAGTAGATTGCTCAGGTTTCGTTCAACTGGTTTTCCGATGCAATGGACAAAAATTACCTCGCGATGCTTATCAACAGGCCGAATTGGGTATTGATATAGATTTCGTTTCCGAATCCATGCCTGGCGACTTAGCCTTTTTCTCCAATGACGAAAGCCATATTTCGCATGTGGGGATTCTTATCGACAACAGTCGAATTATTCATGCCTCGGGCAAAGTTCGAATAGATGCTTTCGATCATCAGGGAATCTATAACTTATCATTAAAAACCTATACACATCAATTGAGATTGATGAAACGACTTTTATAAAATTTTGATGCTCATTCGCTTAACAACATCGATTTTCCTCATTTGGGAAATTTATCCATTCATACGCTTTATGCCATTGAAATGAGCCAGAACATCCATTTTACATTTAAATCTATTGTTAAATTCGATATCGTTGTAAAACGAGAACAGTACAGCCGCCTCTCGAAAATTTACCAAATTTCGGTTATCAACAATTCCGAAAGATATATTCTAAGGCTAAAATATTTTGAAATGTTTTGGATTTTAAAAAAATTCGTACTTTGCGAAAAATTTTTATAAAACGATCACATACTAAAAAATCACTCGAATAAAAAAATACTGACTGATGAACCTTAAAAGAAGAATGAAAGCTATCCCCGGAATATTTACAATGATCTTGATGATGAAAGGAGGGATTGCATTTTCGTCGAGTTCTTCGGCCTGTATGTTTATGCCGCCTGTAGATTCTAACAAGATTGTGTTGAAAGATACTTTACATTTTGCTGATTCACTCGAAGATACCGATTCAGAAGAAATTGATGATTTGATTGCAAGCAATTGGATTGTGAATCAAATTTTTGCCTATCGAGATGTAAAAGAAATTCCGCTCAATATTTGTATTCAATTGGTCGATTCACTGCATTCATTTATTTTACCGGTAGAAGGAAAAGTATGGAATGGATTTGGTCCCAGAGGAACAAGGATACATAAGGGTGTAGATATTGGATTGAACCATGGAGACCCTGTAAAGACGGCTTTCGACGGAGTAGTGAGGCATGCTGCAAGAAATAGGCATGGATATGGCAATATAGTAGTCATCAGGCATTTTAATGGATTAGAAACATATTATGCCCATCTTTCCAGGATCAATGTAAAACCTGGCGATCAGGTAAAAGCGGGAGATATAATAGGTTTAGGAGGCAGTACGGGCCGAAGCCGTGGCTCTCATCTGCATTTCGAAGTCCGATATTTCGACAAGGCTTTCGATCCCGAAAAAATAATCTGTTTCGAAACAGGAGAACTAAAAGCATCATCCATATATTTGGACGATGAATTTCTAACTACACGCACACGCTTGACAGCTAAATCAAGGCCACAGGTAGAATCCGTCGGTTCAGAAGAAATTTTTCATACAGTGAAGAAAGGTGATACCTTAAGTAAAATTGCCCAAAAATATGGAATTACCATAGCTGCAATTTGCAGGCTCAATAATATTCGACCAAAAAATATCATTAAACCAGGTCAAGTCCTTCGGGTGAATTAATCTTTTCACCGATCGTTCCAAAATTCCCACGACAAATCTGCCTGATAGTGCAACATTTGTAATCCATTTGCCGTTGTAGCACCCCTTTGCTGAGCAATTTTCAGCAATTGAGTCAAAGGTGGATTGTAGGTCAAATCGTATACCAGATGACGAGGACCTATCCCTTCGAAAGGAATGGAGAGAGCTTCATCGGGGTAAGAAAACATCCCCACAGGTGTACAATTAATCAAAACAGGATATTTATTAATCAATGAAATGCTGAGCTCTTCATACGAAATGATATGCGGACCCTTTTTCCCCCTCGATACGATGATATATGGAATACCTAGCAAACTCAAGCTATATGCAACAGCTTTTGTGGCACCTCCACATCCAAATATCATTGCCTGACTATGATGACTTCTTAACAGTGGCAGAAGTGTTCGAATAAATGCCGCCGCATCTGTATTATGCCCTATCGTCTGTATTTTAGTTCCTTTATGAATTATCTTGATGACATTTACCGCTCCAATCAGTTTGGCTTCGGGCGATAATTCGTTCAACCATGGTATAATAGCCTCTTTATAGGGTATGGTAACATTTAGTCCATATAAATGAGGAATATCATTAAGAATGAATGAAAAGGATTCTATGTCGCGAACTGGGAAAAGGCGGTAATCGCAATTATTCATCCCTGATTTTTCGAATATTTGGCGAAAATATGCCGGAGAGAAGGAGTGTTCGAGGGGATATCCTATCAATCCATAAATATGGCTAAATCCATTATCCATTGTATTATGAAAAGACTTCCAATAGATTTTCGTTCGAACGAATCGAGCCGCATGGAAGTAATTATCTCAATTTATTGAAGGTGAAGAATCGTCTTTTTCAGAGATTGAATTATCGCCTTTATCAAACAGGGAATTGAGGAAAGACAAGTATTCTTTATTGTTCTTTAGCATGGGAAATTTCATGAAAAGGATTTCGATGATGGATGGTTGTAACGGGTAGGCTATTTTTATATAAGGGAGGGCATGAGCCACAGAATCATGCTCGATGATGTATTCAATACAATAATAGAGCAGGTCGATATTTTCATTGTGATGATAAGAGCAACCTTCCTTCAAAACAGAAATGGCCGAAGCTGAATCATTGATGGCATCGAAGGCCGAAGCAAGGTCAAACCAGATATCATGATTTTTTGGTATATTCGCTGCCACCCGATTGTATGTATCAATAGCTTTGTCATATTTTCCCAACGCCATGAAAATATCCCCTTCGAGGTACTTTATTCTTTCGAACTCTTCGAAATAATGGAGGGCTTTTTGTACATAAACCAATGCAGGTTTTAAATTTCCCTGCAAATAATGAATACAGGCTATTCCGTACCAGGCATAATAAGTCTCGGTATCGAGTTTAGTAGCCAATTTAAAATAAAAGAGCGCATCATCATAGTTTTGGAGCTTTTGATAACATTCGCCTATACAACAATAGGCATTCGCATCAGGAGCCTCGTGTTGTAAACTTTCTCTGTAAGTTTCGATGGCCTTTTCATACATGCTAGCACTGGCATAAGCATTTCCCTTGTTGAAATATGCAGGCGAATATTCGGGGTCTATGGCAATGGCAAAATCAAAAGCCTCGATGCTTTTTTCATACAGACTCAGCTTATTGTATAAAATTCCCAGATTGAACCAGCCAGGAACATTATATGGATTTTTCTCAACGAACTTTTGAAAATAACTTACGCCTTTATCAAGATTCTCAGCCATGTCGTAAAATGATGCCAGCTCATTGATGATGGTTTCTTCGGTCGAGTCGTATTCGAGCGCTTTTTCCAACTGTCGAATGGCTTCCTCATATTCCCAGATTTTTTCATGCTCGAAAGCTAAAGTAACTAATATTTCATAAGGATTGTCAGTAAGTTTCAGGGCTTTTTTCAATTCTTTGATAGCTAGCTTGTGCTGGCTTAATTTGCTATAAATAAAACTGCGAGTATAATGAATCTCGAAATTATTGGGAAAAATCCGTTCCAATCGTGAAAGAATTTTGAGCGCCTTCTCTTCCTGATTGGTAGAAGCCAAAAGTTGAGCTTTTTTCAGCTCGAATATGCTATTGTAAGGATACTGATGCTGAGCTGCCTCAATTGCTGCCTGGGCTCGCGGGCTATCATGCTGTTCGAGATAATAGTCGATGATGTCCTCGAAATCTTCTGCATCAAAAAAATATTCCACCTGCTCCTCCATCATCTTCTCAAAACGATCTAAGAGCTCCGACAATTCATCTCTATCATCCTCTTCTTCAAAATCGTCTCTCATAGTTCAAAAAATACATTGCAAACTTACACAAAATCCCGAGGAAAACTTAGAAAAATGAAATTTCCTCCCTATGGCGGTTGTGCCTCCTCAATACCGGTAAACTGCTTTTGTGTTCCATCAGAAACACCCAATACCCAAACAAATGATCTGAATGATTCATAATAAATATAAAAAAATTTTGAGCTTTTTAATAGGAGAATCTGAGACGATTAAAATGAATTATCGTGATAAAGGACATCGTAAATCGTTTCGGCTCATCTTTTTAATCTTATTCCAAGATAAATCATTTAAGTGCTCCGCTTCCGATTCTCAAATGCAGAAGTAAGATTTCCATCTAATATCATTTTTTAAGAAATTTATACTGCTGTGAATCAATTAAATATATACTTACGTAAGCAGAATTGACTCAAAATTTCTCCCTTGTGTGTAAATTTGTGTACAGAATTACTATCATTCATTTTCATTTTTCATTCGAATGAGTAAAGTTGTCACCCTTTCGGAAGCAGCCTCATTGGCAATACATGCTATGGTAATCATTGGACGTTCAGGCAATACCATCAATGCTCAACTTATGGCTCAGCGAATGCATTCTTCACGTAATCATCTGGCTAAAGTCATGCAGCGCCTTGTGAAGGGAGGATTTGTGAAATCAGCCCGCGGGCCTTCGGGAGGCTTTGTATTGAACAAATCTGCCAATGAAATTTCACTGCTCGACATTTACGAATGTATAGAAGGACCAATCGAACTTTTGGAATGCCCTGTGGGAAATAAAATTTGCCCCATGGGAAGCTGTCTTATGGAAGGTACTATTCACGAAGCAACTTATTTAATCAAAGATTATTTCGCTCGGAAAAAACTATCGGACTTTCTTTAAATCACGAAGTTTAATTTTTCTAAATAAATTTTCAAAATCGTTTGGTAATTGAATATTTTATATATTTGCGTATTGAAATACCGAATTATTATAAATATAAAAAAATTTATAACACGTTATTAAGCAATGGATTGAAATCAAATTTTTCAATTTTAGGAAAATTTTCTCAGAATGAAAAAGAAAGAAAGTTGTATTATAATCAATTAAATAACAATTAATTATAACAAAAATGGGAAACACGTTATTTTCTGCTGGTGAAATCATGCAATTTACCCAAAAAGTAGAGTATTCAAAAGAAGGAATCGTGAGTAAAGTGGTGATTGACAAATCATCGGGAACGATTACCTTGTTTGCGTTCGACCAGGGTCAGCGCTTGAGTGAGCATTCGGCGCCTTTCGATGCCCTTGTGCAGGTTATCGAAGGGGAAGCTGAGATCATTATCAATGGAAAATCTTTTATGCTAAAAGCTGGCGATTCTATTATCATGCCCGCTGGAATCGCACATGCAGTGAATGCACCCGATAGATTCAAAATGCTTTTAACCATGATTGAGCGTTGATTCTTTTGATTGATCTTATGTATAAACGTTTATAAACTTAATCGTTCAATTATTTTAACTTCAAACTTTAATGCTATGAGTTTTATTCATTATTTACGGTTAGAAGAAACCGAAGGAAACCATCTATCGAATTCCAGACCTGAGATGTTTTGTTTTCAATGTCAGGAAGCTACCAAAGGGGTAGGATGTACAGTAAAAGGAATTTGTGGCAAAACGCCTCAAGTTGCTAATCTTCAAGATCTTTTGTTATTTGTATTGAAGGGCATAGCGATTTATAGTTCTGCCTTACGTAGAGCGGGAGAAAAGAACCTTCCCAATCGCTTTTTGGTCGAAGGAATGTTTGTTACGATTACTAATGCCAATTTTGATGCTGATGCCATACGTGAGCGCATTACAAAAGGATTGCAAATTCGTGACAGACTGAAGGTTCGTGCAAATGAATTGGGATTGCATCCCGAGTTTTCCGATCATGATGCAGCCACATGGTTGGCTGTAGAGGATAAATATGAGATTATTGCGAAACAGGTAGGCGTTTTGAAAACCGAGGATCCAGATATTCGTTCATTGCATGAGCTGTTGATATATGGTTTAAAAGGTATGTCGGCCTACACTGAACATGCAATGAATCTTGAATTTGAAGATGAAGCCCTGTTTTCTTTTCTTGAAGAAGGATTGAAAGCTACATTGAATCCCAATCTTAGTTTAGATGAACTCACTTCTCTTATTTTAGAATGTGGAAGGCATGGAGTTTTGGCCATGTCGTTGCTCGATAGGGCAAATACTACTCGTTATGGGAATCCCGAAATAACGAAAGTAAACATTGGTGTTGGAAAAAATCCAGGTATTCTCATCAGCGGTCACGACCTGAAAGATATAGAAGAGTTACTTGCACAGACAGAAGGAACAGGTATCGATGTCTATACACATAGCGAAATGCTGCCTGCACATTATTATCCAGAATTCAAGAAATATAGGCATTTTGTGGGCAACTATGGCGGTTCGTGGTGGAAACAGAATGAAGAATTCGAAACTTTCAACGGTCCTATTCTGTTTACCACAAATTGCATAGTACCGCCACGTTCCACTTCTACTTATTCCAATCGGGTTTATACTACTGGTGCAGCTGGCCATCAGGGCTTCAAGCATATTCCTGATCGTATAGCCGGGAAGCCCAAAGATTTCGGTGAGATTATCGAACATGCAAAAAATTGCAAACCTCCCGTTGAAATCGAACAAGGTGAAATTACAGGAGGTTTTGCTCATGAACAGGTTTTTGCACTTGCCGATAAAATCGTAGAAGCTGTAAAATCTGGTGCCATCAGAAAATTCTTTGTCATGGCCGGATGCGATGGAAGGCTCAAGAGCAGGGAATATTACACAGAATTTGCCCAAAAACTCCCCAAAGATACAGTAATACTTACGGCAGGTTGTGCTAAATATCGCTACAACAAACTGTCTCTTGGGGATATAAACGGAATTCCACGAATGCTCGATGCAGGACAGTGTAATGATTCGTACAGCTTGGTCATGATTGCCCTCAAGTTGAAGGAAATTTTTGGATTGGAAGATATTAACCAGCTTCCTATAGCTTATAATATTGCATGGTATGAACAAAAGGCCGTAATTGTTCTTCTGGCATTACTTTCACTTGGAGTGAAGAACATTCATCTTGGACCGACCTTGCCGGCATTTTTATCACCGAATATAGCTAAGGTATTGGTAGATAATTTTGGAATAAGCCCAATAGGGACTGTTGATGAGGATTTGGAGTTATTTTTAAGCTGAGTTTGAAATGTTGAATGTTTATGAGCGCTGGGCAAAGCCCGGCGCTCATTTCGACTTTAGACTTTACCATACAATATCATGATGAAAATTTCGGATCTGCGATCTTTTATCTTTATATGATACAGTAATATTCATTCAGATTTTAAAATCATGGAATATCGACTTAGCTTCAATTAACAAAACAAGACAAGAATGAGCAATAATGTATTAATCCCCCCTCTACTACAGCCCAAACCAGGGAATTTGAATATGGAAAATTATAAGATGGCTCATTGATAATCATCCAAAATCGGTTATAGAGCTCCAACCTTTTCGGGCAGGAAGACTATTTTTGGTATGTTCAATTGTCAGCGAAAAGCAGTTTGCCAACCAGAGAAATCCTCCTTCCGAACTTTCAAGTAAAGACAGGGCAGATATATATCTTTGCTATTTTGCTGTATTGAAGCAAAAAGTGCCAGAAGAGAACAAGGATAAATAGATGCTGAATGCACACTGTACGCCAAATTTATTGTATGCAGTCCATTATTTAAAAAAGGGCAAACTTTATACGTCTGCCCCATAAACGGAGACAGACATATAAAATATAAATTCCTCCACTTCATAAATGCCTTTATGAGTCTCGACCCATTTTTTTTGTAATTTTGAATCCCATTTTTCCGTTCAAAACATTTTAATAACTCATTTTATGTCAGGTCATAATAAATGGTCAACGATTAAGAGAAAGAAAGGAGCGCTCGATACGAAACGCTCGAAAATGTTTTCAAAGATCATCAAGGAAATCACAGTAGCTGTCAAAGAAAATGGCCCTGATCCCGAATCGAATCCACGGCTTCGTCTTGCTATTGCTAATGCTAAGGGCGTTAGCATGCCAAAAGAAAATATACTAAGAGCCATCAACAAAGGTTCCGATAAGGATGCCGCCAATTTTCAGGAAACCACTTACGAAGGTTACATCAGCGGCGTTGCTGTTTTCATAGAATGCACTACCGATAATGTTCAGCGCACGGTATCGAACATTCGTAGCATTTTCAATAAATTTGGTGGTAGTCTTGGCGTCAATGGTTCTCTGGCTCATATTTTTGAACGGAAAGGAATCTTCACCATCCCAATATCTCAAATCAAAGATATGGAAGAATTCGAACTCGAAGTGATTGACGCAGGTGCCGAGGATATTGATGTGGATGAAGAAAATGGGATCGTGACTATCAATACAGCAATGGAAGATTTTGGCTCAATGATTAAAAAACTCGAATCTCTTCACATAGACCCAGAAAATGCCCAATTACAACGCATCCCTGTCTCGACGATAGAAGTTGATCCAGAAACTGCTAAGAAATTATTGAGGGTAATCGACCTTTTCGAAGAAGACGATGATGTTCAGAATGTATATCACAATATGAGCCTCACCGATGAAATTCTTGCCTCTTTCGAATAGACTGATTATCTATATCATTGTATCTCAACATTCAGGACGAGGAACAGAGATTATATCTTCCTCCAGAAATACATAGAAAGCCAACTCAATCAAGTTAAAAAAACCAATCGAATTCAGCATTGTAAGATCAATGTTTTTAAATTTCAATTATGAGTGGCCTAAAGCTTCTTCTTCATCATCCTGATAAGAAGTCCATTTATAATTATATAACCCATTAAGCAATCTTTGGCGCTTTTCTTCGGGAGTTAATTTTTCGTAAGCTGCTTTTTCTTCTTCTAATTTCCTATGTTTCTCTTCTTCAATCTGATGAATTTTTGCCATATAAATTTGTTCGACCCGGTTTTTCAGGAAATCGGCAGCTACGTTGGGAAAAAGTTCTAGTAATAATTCTTCCTTTTCATTATTTGCCAGTTTTATTCCGCCATATTCTTCGAATACGGGATTAGGTTGTTTTTTATAAAATCGAAAATCGTAAGGTGTTTCTTCTCTAACGCCGGCAATTTTATATCTGAATTCAGGATCTATTGGATAAGGCGTTTTCCCATAAATGCCTTTCACCAGATTGACGAATTGCAATGAGCGGTTTGTGTACATAGGTTGGCCTTTAGTTTCGTCGAGCGCGCAATTTACGGCTTGCGAACCGATAATTTGGCTGGTAGGCGTAACCAGAGGGGGCAGCCCTGCATCCAACCTAACTTCGGGAATTAATTCGAGTGTACGTGGTAAAAGATTTTCGAGTCTTACCTGTTTTAACTGCGATAACATATTGGTGTACATTCCGCCAGGAATTTCTGCTTCTCTAATTTTTTCGTCGGGAGGAGGTAGTTGAAAATAATCTTCGATGGCATGGCAGGATTCGAGAAGCTCATCCTGATTTTTATTCTGGGCAGCCGCTATCGCTTTATCGAAAAGGTTATGAATTTCGAGAGGGATATCATCGGTAGCAATATGGAAAGGCCGAGGGAGATAAGGAGCAGTATCGTAAGTCGAAAGCGATTTTCTGATTTCACCGAGTTTCTCGTTGATATTACCTATAACTTTCAAATTCAAATCTGTTTCTATGTTTAATTTGTTGCAGAAGATTTGGATGATTTCGAAGGCTGGGGCTCCTGGACCTCCGGCAAAATTCAGAATCGAGGTATCGAGAATATCGATATTGGCCAAAAGTGACATCAAAGACGAAGCCAAGCCATAACCCGGTGTACAGTGAGTATGGAAGTCAATTGGAATCGAAAGCTCCGATTTCAATCGGCTAATCAGACGATAAGTTCTCATAGGAGTGATTAAGCCTGCCATATCTTTTATGGTAAGCATGTCGGCACCCATAGCTTCGAGTTCCCTGGCCAGGTTGACAAAATAATCGTCGGTAAAGATGCGATTGGGTAAAGATTTGCCATGTAAAAAAGCTTTAACACGTGCACGTGTCGAGAATTTGGGATCTACCGTATAACATAGAGCGGCATCTATCGTTGCACCATATTTTTTTAAAAATCGAATGGATGATTCAATATTATTCGTGTCATTCAGGGCATCGAAAACCCTCATGATTCGAATTCCCGATTCGACAGCATTTCGTAAAAATCCCTCAATGACTTCATCGGGATAAGGATTATAACCGAAGAGATTTCTTCCTCTCGACAAAGCAGTGAGCTTAGAAGAATTTCCGATCGCCTTACTTATTTTTTCGAGTCTCTCCCATGGATCTTCTTTCAAATAACGCATAATTGAATCAGGAACAGCACCTCCCCATACTTCCATGGCATAGAAACCTGCTTCCTTGAACAACGGAAGTAACTCATCTATTTGTTCTTGCGTCATCCGCGTAGCAAATAATGACTGTTGTCCATCGCGTAAGGTTAAATCCCTGATTAAAATTCTTCTCTTCGTCATAAAATATTATGTTGCTGATTAATAATAGCTTAAAAAATAAAAATCACTATCTATTTCTGTCTTCAAAGGTAAAGGGAATTCCGGAACGCAATGGTCGATTGTTATTTGATTGATGAATAAATTTTGATTATCTGCATATTATAATGTCAATAAGGTTTTAATCAAAATTCTAAAGGTGCATATTCGCAAAGCGTGAAAAAGTTATAATTTCATAGCCCTAAATCACTTTTCTCCCTTTATCGAAAAACGAGTTACATCTTTATAATATTGTTTTCATTAAAAAATGATTGAAAATGAAATATCACGAAATCAAATCTCTCGAGGAAATCAAAAGGCAGTATCATCCGATTCATAATGTCAATGAGCAATACAGGGAAAAATTATCAGTCCTTGATAAGCTTGCATTATGGATTACCATCCATGTAGGAAGTATGGGATTTTTTTTGATTATTTTTTGCTGGACAGTTTTCTGGCTTTCATGGAATATTCTTTCCCCACCTCATCTGCGCTTCGATCCTTATCCTGCATTCGTACTATGGCTTTTTATTTCGAATATGATTCAAATTCTTCTCATGCCTCTGATAATGGTGGGTCAAAACCTGCAAGCAAGGCATTCAGAACTCAGAGCCGAACATGATTACCACATCAATCAAAAATCGGAAACAGAAATAGAAACATTAATCCAACACATGGAAAATTTCTCGGAAGAGATTCAGGAAATAAAGATAAAGTTAGAAAAGATACAATCCTAATAGGGATTAGATAGGCCTGTATTTAATCGAGTCGAATTTTTTACCCATATATCAACTGCCAAATGTCTGGTTGATTTCAAAGATACCCGGGTTGTTATTACTTTTCGTCAGGAATTCTCCATTCCCCTTTCAAAGTTGGGAACTGTAAAGCATGATGGAGAGCCGCGAGAAATTCTCTGCGCGGTATATTTTCGGCCCCAAGGTTTAAAAGATGAGTGGTTTCTATTTGGGCATCTATAAATAAGAAGCCATGACATTTGGCAAATTCCACCAGATAATACATAGCTACTTTTGATGCATTGTTTTCGAGATAAAACATGGATTCACCGAAAAAGGCTCTTCCTAATGAAACTCCGTATAGACCTCCCACAAAGCGATCGCCCAACCAGGTCTCGAAAGAATGTGCATATCCGGCCTTATGTAGTTTATGATAAGCTTTTTTAACCTCAGGAGTTATCCATGTGCCGTCCTGGCCCTTGCGAGGTACAATCCCACAATGATGAACAACCTCTCTGAATGCCGTATCGCAGGTAATTCGAAATCTTCGTTGTTTGATTAATTGTCGCAGACTATGTGAGGGTTTAAACTTTTCAGGAATAAGAATAGTCCGTGGATCGGGCGACCACCACATAATGGGCTTCCCTTCTGCGTACCATGGGAAAATACCGGATGAATATGCACACAACAACGATTTGACCGAAAGATGGCCTCCAATGGCTACCAAACCCTCTTCCTCGGCTTTTTTCGAAATCAGGTATCCTTCGTATTTTGGTTCAAGAGCAATTATGGCCATCTGCAATATAAAATCGGGTCTATTTATTAAAAAATATCACTACTGACCGACAAAAAAATTGGATAAAAAGAAGAAAGGACAAAACCGAAGTTTCATCCCCAGTTGTAAATTTGTGTAGTAAACCTAAATTAACAACCATGGGCAAAGATATAACAAAAAATTTAGTCGATCAGCCGATCTTCAAACAGTTAATAAAAATGCTGCCGCGCGAACGGTTCGATTTGTTAGTTAAAGAATATGGCAGAGATCGCTACTACAAGACTTTTTTTCGTGGGATGAATTAATTGTGATGCTTTTCGGGATATTCTCTCGTTGTGATTCAATGGGTGAGGTATGCGACGGGATGCGAGCATTATCAGGCAAGCTCAATTATTTGGGTATGGATTGTGCCCCTTCCAAAAGTACGGCAGGAGATGCTTTACGGGATCGCAGTGAAGAAATTTTCAGATTATATTATTTCGAGCTAATAAGTTATTTTCGTCCTCTTTTATCGGTCAGCCGAAAAGAAAAGGTCAGTTTTGACGAGTTTTACGCATTTGATTCCACGACCATAACACTTTTTCCCGATATAATGAAAGGAGTAGGTCGTCATCTAAAAGGAGAAGGAAAGAAAAAAGGAGGTTTGAAAGTACACATGTTGACCGATATCCATAACGAGACACCTGTTTTTGCGAGGATTAGTGAAGCAAAAATGCACGACAAGAAGTTTTTGGCGCATTTGCATCCTTCTAAAGACA